>JAIOYP010000014.1 GCA_021741155.1 Flavobacteriales bacterium
CTGATGTTAATATTGGCATCCTCACGCTGCCAGTTGCTGGATTTACTGCCGCTTTCGAACCATCGTGTGATGGAATTTATGCTGCATTCGGCAATAATTCTGAAAACAGCGAAGTCTACTATTGGTCGTTTGGTGATGGAGGGATGTCAGGTGAGTTCGAACCGACACACACGTTTGCTCCAGGGCAAGGAAGTGTTATCACGCTCATTACCTATAATAATGACAGCTTGTGTGTTGATACGATGGTGGTCGATTATTCAGGTCAATGGTTCGGAAACGACACGATCGATATAAAATATGCAACCGCATTCACTCCCAATTTTGATGGAATCAACGACTGCTTCAAACCCGGATTTGACGGACGTTTCAGCGAGTGTTACGACCTACAGGTGTTTAATCGTTGGGGCGCGCTCATTTTTGAATCAACTGGCGGACAAGGCCACTGTTGGGATGGCCATACCAAAGGCGGCAAGCGTTGCGATGAAGGAACTTATTATTACATGGTATCTTTGAACGGATATGAAAAACACGGGTACGTAACCCTGATTTACTAAAACTAAAGACATGCATAGAAGGAGTCTCAGGAATTTACTGTTCGTTATTCTCTTTTCGTGTGTTACAAGTTTGTCGCTAAAGGCTGAGAATGAGCCGAAATTCATTGAGAACAAGGGGCAATTGCCTGCTCATGTGTCGCACAAGTTGCGCGTTGCAAATTCGGACATCTACTTTGAGAAGGATAAATTAACCTTCAACATTTACGCACCTCATTTACTGGATCAACACGACCACGGAAATGAGCACGAATCGGAGTTATTGGGTCATGCCTATTACATGCGATTTGTAGGGGCAAGCAATCAGGTCTCGGTTGAATCTGCAGGAAATCAATATCCTGATTACACCAATTACATCACACCTGATTATTCGGCTAGCCACGTTCGGTCCTATGACCGATTGCGCTACGTGGGCATCTATCCCGGAATTGATATTGCGTATTTCGGCAAGGAAGGCAACTTGAAATATGACGTGATTGTTTCTGCTGGGGCCGATGCAAATGTTCTCAAAATGCAATACGATGGCGCGGATGCTGTCTATCTCAAGAACGGAAAGTTGATTGTGGTTAACGCTTTCAACTCGGTGGAGGAAAGCATTCCGTTGGCGTATCAGACCATCAACGGAACTCAGAAAAACGTTGCGTGCCGCTATGTTTTGAATGGAACAACCGTTTCGTTTGAGTTCCCGAACGGGTACGATTCCAGTAAGGAATTGGTAATTGACCCAACCTTAGTGTTTTCGAGTTACACCGGTTCAACGGCCAATAACTTCGGTTTTACCGCCACCTACGACCAAAGCGGTGCGCTGTATGGTGGTGGAATCGTCTTCGGATTGGGGTATCCTACGGTTACAGGTTCGTATTCAACAACTTTTAACGGAGGGTCGATTGATATTGCCATTTCCAAGTTCTCAGCCAACGGAATCAGCCTCATCTATTCCACTTATTTGGGTGGAAATAATGCGGATGCGCCACATAGTATGATTGTTAATAGTCAAGGACAATTGGTGATTTTAGGAAGTACAAGTTCTACCAATTTCCCAACTAGCGTTGGTGCTTACGATAACACATTCAATGGGGGTACAGCTGTGAATTACACCAGCAACGGTGTCAATTTTCAGAACGGTTCAGACATCGTTGTGTCCATTTTGAGCGCAAACGGGGCCACACTTGTTGGGTCTACTTTCCTTGGTGGTTCTCTCAATGACGGATTGAATGACAACACCACGTTAAGCCATAATTATGGCGATATTTTTAGAGGAGAAGTGGTGGTGGATGCAGCCGATAATATCTACATCACATCAAGCACGACTTCCTCCAATTTTCCGACAACTTCTGGAACCATCGATCAGACTTTGGGAGGCACGCAGGATGCCATTTGTGCCCAGTTCAACAGTAACGTTTCCAACTTGCTTTGGAGTACGTATTTGGGAGGAAGCGGAGCGGATGCTGGCTATTCTCTCAAATTAAATTCTAGCGGAGATATTTATTTTGTGGGAGGAACTGTTGGGCAGAGTTTTCCAATCGTTGGAAACACGCTTCACACCACCTATCAAGGTGGAACGGTTGACGGCTACGTGGCGCATATTTCAAATGATGGTAGTACGCTCTTGAGTAGTTCGTACATCGGAACTTCATCCTACGATCAGGTCTATTTTGTGGAGGTTGATACGCACGATGATGTGTATCTCTACGGTCAGTCTGAAGGGAATTATCCAGTTACGGGCGGTGTTTATTCCAATACAAATGGGAAGCAGTTCATTCAAAAATTGTCGCCCAATCTTTCCACATCCATCTTCTCAACCGTTTTTGGTAGTGGAAGTGCTGCCATAAACATTTCGCCAACCGCTTTTTTGGTGGATAATTGTCAGCGGATTTTTATTTCTGGTTGGGGTGGTGGAACAAACAACTTTTGGAATGCTACCACAGGCAACACGAACGGAATGGCAACCACATCAAACGGTCAGCAGTTGACTACAGACGGAAGTGACTTCTATTTTATGGTGCTTGAGGCCAATGCCGCTTCGCTGCTTTATGGTTCCTATTTTGGAGGAAATGGCGTGCAAGAACACGTTGATGGTGGTACCAGTCGTTTCAATAAAGATGGTATCATTCATCAGGCAGTTTGTGCTGGATGTGGCGGTAGTAATGCCTTTCCTACCACGCCCGGAGTTGTATCAAACATCAACGGAAACAGCTGTAATCTGGGCGTCATTAAGCTTGATTTAGGTGTATCTACGGTTGATGTTGAGATTGATGGTTCTGCGCTGCCGACTCAATGCTTACAGGTTCCTGCAACCATTTCTTTTCAAGCAAACGTTCTTATTGCAGATGAATTTGAGTGGTTTTTTGGAGATGGAACCACATCAACCGATGCCAATCCAATCCATACGTATACCAACCCTGGTACGTACGAGATTACGCTTGTTGGTCGAAATCCGTTCTGCGATTTGTACGATACTTCGTCCGTTACGCTGGTTACAATTCTGCCTGCTGATACGGCCAATGCTGGTTTGGACGTTCAAATATGTCTAGGCGATTCGGTTCAGTTGCAAGCAAGCGGAGGAGATGCTTATAGTTGGTTGCCAATTATTGGTCTATCAAATCCATCTATTTCAAACCCAATGGCAAGTCCTGCGGTGACAACGCAATACGTTCTAAACGTTACAACCTTGGATGGCTGCGCCAGCACAGATGCAGTGACAGTCACGGTTTTGAGTACGAACTTTCAGGTTTCTGCTGACGAAACGATTTGTATTGGAAACACTGCTCAAATTTCCGCTTCGGGAGCAACCACTTATCTGTGGAGTCCGAATGTTGATATGAGCAATCCGAACATTTCTAACCCACAGGTTTTTCCGTCATCAACACGGACATATTATGTAGAAGGAACCGACAGTAATGGTTGCGATGTCTCGGATTCCGTTACCATTACGGTTCAGGCACTTCCAACTGCATTTGCAGGTTACGATCAAGGCGTTTGTGGTGGGGGAACTGCTCAACTCAACGCGACTGGCGGAGTGAATTATTCGTGGTTACCGACCTCTGGATTGAGTAATCCTAACGTATTCAATCCTGTTATTACGTTCTCAACAGATACGGTAACGTATGTTGTCACCGTTACGGACAACATTGGTTGTCAGGATTCGGATACCGTAACCGTTTGGCAAGAACCATTGCCCGATGTACAGGCAGGCCCCGATACGACTATTTGCGCTGGAGAAACAGTTCAACTTACTT
Source organism: Flavobacteriales bacterium (assembly GCA_021741155.1). GTDB lineage: Bacteria > Bacteroidota > Bacteroidia > UBA10329 > UBA10329 > UBA10329. Next base: position 3,791 of record JAIOYP010000014.1, read on the forward strand.
CATCGGGAGGACAAACCTATTCCTGGTTGCCAACTGCAGGATTGAACAATCCAAACATTCCGAATCCAACAGCAACGCCACTCAATACTACTGCATACACGGTAACAGTTGGTCAACCAACAGGAAACTTGGTTTACAATGGCAACTTCTCTCAAGGAAATGTTGGTTTCAATAGCGATTACAACTACGCTACGCAACTCAATCCAGCGGGACTTTACAGCGTTGTGACTAATGCAAACGCGGTTCATAATGCCTTCCAAGGAACTGGTCACACGGGCAATGCTCCAACGGACAGTTTCATGGTTGTGAATGGAGCAGGAGTGCCAAACTTGAATGTGTGGTGCCAGACCATTTCGGTCAGTCCGAATACGGATTACTTTTTTGGAGCGTGGGTAAGCACCGTTGTTGCAGGCAATCCAGCCATCCTTCAGTTCTCGATTAATGGACAGGTTCTCGGTTCACCGTTCTCAGCTCCGTTCAATATCAACAACTGGGTTCAGTTTTATCAAACGTGGAACTCAGGTTCGGCCACATCAGCCACTATTTGTGTGGTTAATCAGAATACCACCACTGGCGGCAACGACTTCGCGTTGGATGATATCACCTTCAGCACGTTCTGCACCAATACGGCAGATGTAACGGTAACGGTGAATCCAATTCCACAAGCAAATGCAGGTCCAGACCAATCCATCTGCATTGGAGAAACCACGCAGATGGCGGGTTCTGGCGGAACAACTTATCAATGGGTTCCACCGATTGCGCTTGCAGATCCGACCAATCCAACTACCGATGCAAATCCAATCATCACCAGAACATACACGCTCATCGTTCAGGATAATATCGGTTGCGAGGCAACGGATCAAATGACGCTGACCGTGAACCCGTTGCCACAGGCCAACGCGGGTCCAGACCACTTAGTTTGTGCCGGAGTAAGTGTGGTGCTAGAAGGTTCTGGTGGAATGAGCTACGTTTGGAGCCCATCAACCTACCTTGATAATGCCAACGCGCAACTACCCATCGCTACTGCGGAAACGACCACGACATACACCGTTACAGTAACGGACTACCATCAGTGCTCAAACACAGATCAGGTTACCGTTACGGTAAATCCGCTTCCGATTGTTGATGCAGGTTTGGATAGTATGATTTGCCCTAACGCAAGCCTTATTCTTCACGCAACGGGAGCAAATACGTATTTATGGAGTCCGTTGGTGGGATTGAGCGATCCACAGAGCGCCAATCCAGCGGCATCGCCACTTCAGGAAACGACATACATCGTAACAGGTACGGATGCGAACGGCTGCACGAATTCAGATTCCGTGAACATCTCCATCTTCGGAGTGGCGGCAAATTCTGGCGATTACATCCTTTGTCTGAACGATAGCGTTCAAGCATTGGTGGTTGGAGGAGCAACTTACAGTTGGTCACCAACGGATGGCGTGAGTAATCCGAATTCGGCCACGCCATATCTGAGCCCAGAAACAACTACGAATTACCTGATTTCGGTAACGAGCGTGTTTGGATGTTTGGCAGAAACGGAAGTGAACGTGCAGGTTCTCACCTTGCCAATTGCTGGGTTTGCGGCTACGTTTGATGCCAGTTGCGATGGCATCTTTGCCAGTTTTAATAACCTTTCAACGAATGCGCAAACCTATTCTTGGAGTTTTGGAGACGGCACAACTTCAACCGAAAATGAACCGACCCATACGTATGAGGTTGGTCCCGGAAACGTCATCACCCTTGTGGCTTACAATAATGATAGCCTTTGTGTGGATTCGCTCACCATCGACTATTCAAATCAGTGGTTTGGGAATGATAGTATTGAGATTGAATACGCCAATATTTTCACGCCAAACTACGATGGCATCAACGACTGTTTCAAACCAGAATTTGACGGACGATTTAGCGATTGCTATGAGTTGAAAGTGTTTAATCGTTGGGGCGCACTATTGTTTGAATCTGTTGCAGGACAGAACCATTGTTGGGATGGTCGCACAAAAGGTGGTCTTCTCGTGCCCGAAGGCACCTACTATTACATATCTATTGTGCGTGGCATGGATCATGCAGGATATGTGACAGTCGTTTATAAATGAGATATTTTCCCGCCTTACTTTTTCTCCTTTTTCCTTTTTTCCTTTCTGCGCAAAGCGCGGATACGGCCAAATTTGTATTGGGCAAGATTGAATATGCGCAGCATTCAGAGTTTGTGAAAATATCCGAAGTGTACGCCAACAAGAGCGGCATGTATCTCCGAAAAGAGGCATTGGATGCCTTTATTCTGATGCAAAAGAAGGCCAAGGCGGATGGCGTGAGCCTCACGATTATCTCCGCTTGCCGCAATTTCAATCACCAAAAAAGCATTTGGGAAGCCAAGTGGAACGGAAGCCGTAAAGTAGGAGGGAAGGATTTGAGTCAGGCCATTCCCAATGCGGCAGAACGCGCTAAAGAAATTCTGAAATACAGTTCTATGCCCGGCACTTCGCGCCATCATTGGGGAACAGACATCGACATCAACTCGCTTAGTCCAACGTATTTTGATTCAGGAAAAGGCAAGAAAGAATACGAATGGCTGCGCGATAACGCCTCCGTATTTGGCTTCTGCCAAGTGTATTCTGAGAAGGGAGCAGACCGCAAATACGGCTACGAGGAAGAAAAATGGCATTGGAGCTACACACCAATCGCTTCACAATTCACGCAGTATTTCAAACGGAATATGAGTGCAAAGGACATCAGCGGATTTGCTGGTTCGGATGCGCTTCCGTTTACCGAGGTGCTGAAGTATGTGGATGGGATTGCTTCAGATTGCCGTTGAGGTTTTTCGTTAACAACTGCCTTAATAATTCATGTATTCCAATTGTGCCCCCCGAACACAAAAGGTAAATTCGCAGTTCAAAATTTAGTTGATGCAAGAGACTATTCTAATCCTCGATTTCGGTTCGCAATACACACAACTTATTGCCCGCAGGGTGCGCGAACTGAATGTTTACTGCGAGATACATCCGTACAATAAGATTCCAGCGTATGGAAACGAAATAAAAGGAGTCATCCTTTCGGGAAGTCCTTTTTCTGTTCGTCAAGAAGGTTCTCCTGCACCAGACCTTTCGGCAATTAGAGGAAAACTGCCGTTGCTAGGCGTGTGCTACGGAGCACAATACTTGGCACAATCAAATGGCGGAAGCGTAGAAGCATCCGATTCGAGAGAATACGGACGTTCTAACCTTTCTTTTTCAGACGGTAAGAACGAACTGATGAAAGGCGTTCCAGAAACCTCACAGGTTTGGATGTCGCACGGAGATACCATCAAGAAACTCCCAAATGGAGCCAAACTTATTGGTAGCACAAAGGATGTGGAAGTAGCCGCTTTCGCTTTTGAGGGCGAGAAGACCTACGGCATTCAGTTCCATCCAGAAGTAACCCATTCCATTGATGGACTGACCTTGCTACGCAATTTCGTGGTAGGCATCTGCGGTTGCGATCAATCGCATACACCCGATTCATTCATCGATAGCACCGTATCACAGTTAAAAGCCCAATTGGGTGATGATAAAGTGGTACTCGGACTTTCGGGCGGAGTGGACAGCAGCGTGGCTGGAATGCTACTAGACAAAGCCATCGGCAAAAATCTCTATTGCATTTTTGTAGATAACGGATTGCTGCGCAAGAATGAGTTTGAGACGGTACTTCAAACCTATCAAGGGCTTGGACTGAATGTAAAAGGAGTAGATGCTAAGGCTGAATTCCTTGGAGAATTGGCTGGAGTTTCCGACCCAGAAACCAAGCGAAAAATTATCGGTCGCGTCTTCATCGAAGTATTCGATCAAGAAGCAAAGCTCATCGAAAACGTGAAGTGGTTGGCGCAGGGAACAATTTACCCAGATGTAATCGAGTCAATTTCTGTAAATGGACCATCCGCCACCATCAAATCGCATCATAACGTAGGTGGTTTGCCCGATTTCATGAAGCTAAAAGTGGTCGAGCCGCTGAATACGCTTTTCAAAGACGAAGTAAGAGAAGTGGGTAAACATCTAGGCTTGCCAGAACGCTTGTTGGGACGGCATCCATTCCCAGGCCCAGGACTTGCTATTCGTATATTGGGAGATATTACTCCTGAGAAGATTAGAATTTTGCAAGAAGTCGATCATATTTTCATCTCATCATTATTGGAAGCTGACCTTTATGATGATGTGTGGCAAGCTGGCGCGATTTTCCTTCCAGTTAATTCGGTAGGAGTGATGGGCGATGAACGCACGTATGAAAATGCGGTCTGTCTGCGAGCAGTATCTTCGCGCGATGGCATGACGGCTGATTGGTGCCATTTGCCGTATGAGTTTCTCGCGAAGGTGAGTAATGAGATAATTAATAAGGTGAGAGGCATCAACCGAGTTGTTTATGATATATCTTCAAAACCGCCTGCAACCATAGAATGGGAATAATACTTGCTTAGTGTTCTAGATGCGATTAATCTTTTTCATATTTCTTGCGTTTACGCTTCACCTTCAAAATGGTGTAGCACAGGATTTTACTGTCGAAAAAAGTGACAGTACGGCTAAAATTGAAGGTGAATTCTATGTAATTCATATTGCCCAACCTCGCCAAACACTTTTCTCCATTGCCAAAGCCTACGAGGTAAAGCTGAGTCGCATTGCGTTCGACAATCCGGGTGTTTTGGATGGCGTAAAGCTCGGGCAACCGCTACGGATTCTTAAAAGTGCTTTGGGAGAAACTAAAGAGCAAGAAACCACAGATGAGGCGATTCAGTTGGATGGTGACTACGTGCTCTACACCGTTCCGAAGCAGAAGACACTCTATGCCATTTCGAAGGAGTACAATACGACCATCGGTGAAATTATGGATGCAAATCCGGAATTGGCTGATGGACTAAAAGTGGGTTCCACCATTCGCATTCCAACGCCAAAAATCTTTGGAGATAAGCAACTAGTAGAAGGGGAAAAGGAGACCAAGATGGAAATGGTTGGCCTACCAGATATCATTAGAAAAACAACTCAGAATGAGGCTGGAGTTTCTAAATCAGGAACCTACAATGTTTCGTTATTACTCCCACTTCACCTCAGTATAAATGACTCGCTTGCTTTAAAATCGGCATCAGGTCAGCCAGAACAAGTTTATGAGAAGTCAGAAATCGCACTTCAGTTTTACGAAGGGTTTCTGCTTGCGTTAGACACGTTAAAAAAACTTGGGTATAACGTAAATCTGAAAGTAATCGATACCGAAAACAAGTCTTGGAAGGTCAGCGGATTGGTAGAGAAAGGTGCATTGCAAAATGCAAATCTGATAGTCGGACCATTCTATTCCAAAGTGTTTACCGAGGTTGCTAAATATGCGCTTGAGAATAGCATTCCAATCGTTTCGCCAACGATTAAGGGCAACGAGATTCTTACCAATAATCCACTGGCTTTTAGAATTATTCCCACGGAAGACGCCATGATGATGGAAATGGGAAGGTATTTATCACGCTCAGATTCAACGAATAATCTTGTCTTGCACTATGGGGCAGGCGAGGAGCAGAGCCTTTTGTGGCGCTTCCGACAAGGCCTCGAAACTGCTGGAAAGACTCCAGCCAAGTTTCCATCTTACGACATGGCTAAATCAGGAACGGACTCGCTTCGACTGAAACTCTCTCGGACAAAGAGAAACAACTTGGTCATTCTTAGCAACAATCAGGTGAAGTTGGCAGGGTTGATTCGCAAAATTTCAAATTGGGCAGAAGACACCAAGATTGTGGTTTACGCTCCAAATAGTTGGACAGGATTTAAAAATCTAGAGATTGACCATTTCGATGATTTGAGAATTCATATGGCTGTGCCATTCTTTGTTGATTATGAAAGAGTGGAAACGCAGGAATTTGTACTCAAATTCCGAAACAAGTTCAATGCAGAACCAAGTTCGTTTGCCTTTAGAGGATATGACGTGGCAATGCATTTCATTCGAAACCTGAACGGCATAAAGTCCGAAGGCGCAGTTTATATGGAATCTGTAGAAGAAACAGGACTCCAGTCGGCATTTGGATGGAAGAAATTACCTGATGGTGGTTTTGAAAACATGCGGGCCAGAATGGTCGATTACTCAGGATTAAAACTCAAATTGGCAAAAGATTGAGCCCAACAAAAGAGGAGATAAGCGCTTGGTTTAGGAACCTTCAATTGCACATTTGTGCTGAACTAGAAGCCGAAGACGGCAAAGCAAAATTCGTAGAAGACAACTGGGAGCGGCCAGGTGGAGGCGGAGGTCACACACGTGTTATTCAGCACGGAAATGTGTTCGAAAAAGGTGGAGTGAATTTCTCAGCCGTTCATGGAGAGCTTTCTGAAAATATGGTCAAGGCGCTGGGAATCAGTTCAAAGGAATTCTTTGCCACGGGCGTTTCCATCGTCATCCATCCCATCAATCCGTTTGTTCCCATCATTCATATGAATGTGCGGTACTTTGAACTTTCGGACGGAACGTATTGGTTTGGTGGTGGCATTGACCTTACGCCACATTATGTTCAAGAAGTGGACGCAAAATTCTTTCATTCACAGTTGAAAAACACCTGCGATAAGTTTGACGCAGCTTACTTTCCAAAATTCAAGAATTGGGCAGATGACTACTTCTACATTCCTCACAGAAAAGAAACCCGTGGGGTTGGCGGAATTTTCTTCGATCGTTTGAAGGAAGAGGGTTCGAAATCAAAAGTTGAGATTTGGAATTTCGTTCAAGCCGTTGGGGAGACATTCGCTCCTACTTATCGCCAAATCGTTTCTCGAAATAAAAATCAAGAGTATTCTGAAGCGAATCTTCAATGGCGTAATCTGAGAAGAGGTCGGTATGTCGAGTTCAATTTGGTTTACGATAAAGGAACCAAGTTTGGGCTGGAGACCGATGGACGCGTAGAATCCATTCTCATGAGTCTTCCAGAAAACGCATCTTGGTTTTACAATTTCGTGCCTGAACCAACTGGTGCAGAAGCGCAAACGTTAGCACATTTGGTTAAGGGAACTGATTGGATTTCAATCTGACAATTCCGCTCACGCTTTAGTCTATTTTTGGCCAAGTTTTGCAAGTACGGTTCTGCTTCAAAAGTAGAAGCAACCGCAGCCAAGCTGAATCGTTCTAAAAGCGCTTGACGGTTGAAGTGTAAAAGCTGAATTGAATGTTTATCGTGAATACGAAACATTATTGAAGCAAAGAAGTTAAGGGCTACCTACCATTTGAGAGATTTTAAACCAATTTTCTGGGTGTTTAGTTTGCTGCTGTTTTCGATTCTGTTCGGAACTCAAGCAGTTGCTCAATACCAAATTAACGGTGATGCCAGCCAAATATCATGCAATTGCTACCAACTCACTCCCGATTTACCCTACATGGGTGGTTCGGTTTGGAACGTCAATCAGATTAACCTTACTCAACCTTTCGATTACAATTTTGAAGTGTGGTTAGACTGTAGCAATTGGGGTGCCGATGGAATTGCATTTGTGCTGCAACCAGTCAATATCAATCAAGGTGGAGGTTCAAGCTCGTTAGGTTATGGAGGGATAACGCCTTCGCTTGTCGTTGAAGTGGATACATGGCCAAACGATGTGACCATGATGGATCCGCAGGAGGATCACATCGCCATTATGCGTAATGGAGATTCAAACCATGGAGGTGTAAATAACCTTGCAGGCCCAGTTGTGGCAAGTTCTACGCTGAACAATATTGAAGATTGTGCGTGGCATACTATCCGAGTTACTTGGCAACCTAGCGTGAATACCCTCGCTGTGTTTTTCGATGGCGTTTTCAGAACAAGTTATACTGCCGATATTATTAATGCCATTTTCGGAGGTGCATCTCAGGTTTATTGGGGCTGGACGGGCGGCACAGGTTCAGAAAGTGCTGATCAGCGGTTTTGCAACGCCATTCTTCCTTCCTACACGGTTTCGAGTAGTTCGACCTGCGCTGGTGATCCAATTACGTTTCAGAATTCTTCTCATACTTCATCGGGAAACATCACAAATTTCACATGGAATTTTGGCGATGGAGGCACTGGCAGCGGAGCTCCCGTTACTCACACGTATACAGCTGCCGGAACGTATAACGTTACCATGACCATTACCACCGAAGGGTGCACGGAGGATACGGTCATTCCAATTATTATTAAACCTGTACCAGTTGTAGATTTAGGAATAGATAAAAACCTCTGTATCGGATCAACGGTTCAACTCAATAGCCCAAATACGCTTGGAGCGGGAACCTATGTTTGGTCGCCAGGAACTGCGTTGAGCAGTACATCTATAGCAAGCCCTGTTTCATCTGCAACGGTAAATACCAATTACACGCTCACATTTATTGCAGCCAATGGCTGTTCAGATTCGGATGTCATTCAAGTTCACGTAAATCCGCTGCCGACCGCAAATGCAGGACTAGATCAGACCATGTGCGAAGGAGATCAGGCTGCCTTGCAGGCAACTGGTGGAACTTCTTACGCTTGGACTCCGGCAGGCTCGTTGAGCAATGCTGCTGTTGCAAATCCTACAGCATCACCCATCAGCACAACCACTTACACGGTTACGGCAACGGATGCGAACAATTGTACCGATACCGATGATTTGATTATCACTGTTGTTCCTGCACCAACCTTGGATGCTGGGCAGAACGAAAATGTGTGCGAAGGCGATGTGGTTCAACTCAATGCCGTTGGAACAGGAAATTTCGTATGGACTCCGGCTACCGGACTTAGCAGCACAAGCATATTCAACCCAATTGCAAGTCCTGTAGTTACAACCACGTATCGAGTAACACTTACCGATGCCAACAACTGTTCGTCAGTAGATAGTGTGATTGTTGATGTTGATCCGATTCCGGTAGCAGATTTCCCTGACCCAACTCCAGTTTGTAACGGAAATGCCGTTCAATTCAATGATAACTCAACTGGAACAATCGTTACCTACGATTGGGATTTTGGCGATGGAACAACAGGAACGGGAACAAATCCAACACACGTTTACCCTGATTTAGGAACCTACACCGTAACGCTCACAACCACTAGCGCAAACGGTTGCTTCGATGTCACCACAGGAACTGCCGAGGTTATTGATGGACCCATTCCCGTATTCACACTTACAAATGGTCCCGAATTTTGCGAGCAGGAATCGCTTCAAGTAACCAACTCCAGCTTTGGCCCTATCGTAACTTACCTCTGGGATTTTGGAGATGGCTCCACATCCACTTCTATGATTCCGAATTTCGCTTATTCAGCCTATGGAAGTTATACCGTGACATTGACCGTGGGAACAGCCGACCAATGCTTCAATTCAATTATGGAAGATATTACGGTTCATCCAATTCCAGTTCCAGCGTTCAGTTCTTCGCCAGCCTGCTTTGGAGAAACCACCGACTTTACCGATTTGACAACCATTCCTGAAGGAACGGTTTCCTCTTGGGAATGGGACTTTGGTGATGGAACTAACCTCGGAAACGGCCAAACGCCTTCTCATACCTACACCGCCTTCGGTGAGTTTAACGTAAGATTGGTTTCTGAAAGCGCCATTGGTTGCTCCGATACATTGGAGCAATCGGTCTTCGTAAACCCAACACCCGTTGTAACCATCAATGCTGCAGATGTTTGTTTGGGAGAACAGGTCAATTTCATCAACACCACCGTTCCTAGCAACAACACAATCGTTCAGTGGAACTGGATGTTTGGTGATGGACAAACGGGCACGGCATTCGAGCCAAACTATCAGTATACAGCTTTCGGAAACTATACAACCGAGCTTACAGCCGTTTCAGATAGTGGTTGCGTTGGTTCGTCCACTACCGATGTGGAGGTTTATCCGTTTCCAACCGCTGCTTTCAGTACGTCCGATGTCGAAGGATGCGCGCCTGTTTCCATCAATTTTACTAATCAAAGTACCATCGATCCCAACTACACCATTGGTTCTTACGAATGGAACTTTGGTGATGGTGCAACAAGCACTTCTTCATCCGCCAATCATGTGTACAACAGCACTGGAATTTATGATGTCAGCCTCATCGTAACCACACAAGGTGGAGGTTGTGCCGATACGCTCACGCTTTCAGATGCCATGGCAATCTACGTAACGCCAATTGCCAGCTTCAATTTCAGTCCGACCGATGCAACGATGCTTGATCCGCGCATCAGGTTCAACAATACCACCATCAATGGTATTGATTACGAATGGAATTTTGGAGATGGTTCGGTTTCGTTTGATCAAGACCCGATGAACGCCTATCCAGCCGAAGGCGATTATTGGGTAACGCTAACGGCCATCAACGGAATTTGCTCCGATACCACGGTTCGAAAGGTTCACATCAATCCAGAAACGTTCATCTATATCCCTAATTCCTTTACTCCAGATGACAATAGAATCAATGACGGGTTCATTGCCAAAGGCATTGGAATTGAGAAGTTTGAGATGTTTATTTACAACAAGTGGGGAGAAGAGTTGTACTACACTGCCACCATGGATGAGCCTTGGGACGGAACCTACAAAGGCAAGGTTGTTCAGCAAGACACCTACGTTTATTTCATCAGCATCATCGATGTGAAAAATTCGAGTAGAATCATCAGTGGCACCGTGAATGTGATTCGGTGATTAGTTGATTAGAACGGATTCTTCGGGTTATTGCACAGAGACGAATGGAGTAAGAGAGTTACACAGAGAGGATACCCTTGTAGTAGAAATGTCTACCCTTATAGCGGAAGACGATACCTTTGTAGTGGAAAGGTCTACCCTTGTAGTCGAAGGCTTTACTCTTATTTGAAATAGGAGTGAAGCTTTATGGAATTGGCGCAAACCTGTACAAAGCCCTAACCAGACTATTTAAACAAGAAGAATTTATTGAGATAATTACCTAAAGTCAACCACGTCAAAACCTTTGCCCTCGTAACCTGCTTGAGAGAAAACAAATTGCGATGCAGTAACACCAGCATTTGTTTTCATGCTTTTCACTTGCAGAAGGTAATCGGTGCCGTCTTTTCCGAAGGTTTTAGAATAAACGATGTGGTTCGTCTTTTTATCAATTCCCATTCTAATCCGTGAATAAGGCTTCTTTCCTGGATCTTCTGGAAAAAGATCAACCACACTCAAAGCCTTGCCATCTTTTGTTTCGTCTGCATGAAACTGCGATTTGTAGCCCTTGTCGTATTGACTGAAAAAGTTGGCAGGATCCAACTCCGTTTCGCCTTTAAATTCTTCAATTGATTTGATGTGAACCTCTTGGTCGTCTTTCATCACGTACCACACAATTTTTCCATCGCTGTAAATGTCCTGTCCCATCAATTGAAGGTGAAACTTGTTTCCAGCAAGGGTTAAGCTGCCATCGCGTGTGTCGTTCACTTTGGCTTCTTTATTTTCAAGCGTGTAGCTGAATGTAACGTTGATGTCTTTGTACGCACTATTTGTAGTGCTAACCGCTTTCAGAATGGCTGCGGATTTATCGTCTGATTGGGCGAATACCGAAATAGGAATGAGGGTAATCGCTAATAATTTTCTAAGCATGTTTAATGTATATCAACCGTTGCCTTGCAACTTTTGTTCCAAACTCAATATGTCTTGAATAAGCACTTGTCGCGCCTTGCTTCCTTCAAATGGCCCAATGATGCCAGCGGCCTCCAACTGATCCACAATACGGCCAGCACGGTTGTAGCCTAACTTCAATCTTCGCTGAAGCAACGAAGCAGAACCCTGCTGATGCTGAACGACAATGTGAGCTGCCTCTTCAAAGAGTGCATCACGGTCACTGTCGTCCACGGCACCATATTCTCCAGTTCCACTACTGTCGTCAATATATTCAGGAAGCTCAAATGCAAACGGATACGCTTGCTGACTGCCAATAAAATCAACCACTCTTTCTACTTCAGGCGTGTCAATGAAGGCACATTGAAGTCGAATCATTTCGTTTCCGGTTGACATAAGCATGTCACCACGCCCAATCAATTGATCGGCTCCACCTGCATCCAAAATGGTGCGAGAGTCAATTTTTGAAGTAACCCGGAAAGCAATCCGTGCAGGGAAGTTGGCTTTAATCGTTCCCGTAATGATGTTCACAGAAGGTCGCTGCGTGGCAATAATCAAGTGAATTCCGATAGCACGCGCAAGCTGAGCCAAACGGGCAATCGGTGTCTCCACCTCTTTGCCAGCCGTCATAATCAAATCCGCAAACTCATCCACCACCAGAACGATGTATGGCAAGAACTTGTGTCCTTCTTTCGGATTGAGCCTACGCGCAATGAACTTAGCGTTGTATTCTTTCAGATTTCGGCATTGAGCATCCTTCAAAAGGTCGTACCGATTGTCCATTTCCAAGCAAAGCGAGTTCAGCGTAGTCACAACCTTTTGCGTATCCGTAATGATAGCCTCTTCGGTATCAGGCAGTTTTGCTAAAAAGTGTCTTTCAATCTTATTGAAAAGTGTGAGCTCAACTTTCTTAGGGTCAACCAGCACAAACTTCACCTGCGCTGGGTGTTTTTTGTAAAGAATAGAAGCAATTACTGCATTCAAACCAACAGACTTTCCTTGCCCCGTAGCGCCTGCCATCAAAAGGTGAGGCATTTTTGTAAGATCGGTAACGTACGTCTCGTTCGAAATGGTTTTCCCCAATGCAATGGGTAGTTCCATCTTCGAATGCTGAAACTTTTCTGAACTCAAAACCGCCTTCATCGAAACTGTATCTGGATTCAGGTTCGGTACCTCAATACCGATGGTTCCCTTTCCTGGAATAGGAGCAATAATTCGAATTCCTAAGGCGGAAAGACTTAGAGCGATATCATCTTCCAAATTCTTAATCTTGGAAATACGAACACCCGGAGCAGGCACAATCTCATAGAGCGTAACCGTTGGTCCAATGGTCGCCTTAATTCGTTCAATCTCAATATTGTAGTTCTTGAGGGTCGAAACGATTCGGTTTTTGTTCGACTCTAACTCCTCCTGATCCACAGAAATCTCACCTTTTCCGTAGGCCTCCAACAAATCAAGTGTTGGTTTTTTGTAATGACTGAGGTCAAGGGTTGGGTCATATTCTCCCATTCCTTCTCCATCTGCTTCGGCAACAATTTCTTCTTCAACCGAAACGGTTTCAATATCAAACTGAACATCTTCCAACAACGGACTTGCATCTAAAGTGGGCGCATCTTCAATTTTTGGGCGTTCAAAAGGAGTTGTCTCCAGCACCAATTCAGGCTCAGGCTTTTTCTCAACAATTGGTTTGGCGTTAACAACCGCATCCTTCAAATCCAGATCATTGGTTTTAATCGTTACATCAGCCACGGGTGCAAACACCTCTTCTTCAGCATCTGGTTCTTCCGATTTTTTGGCGAGTAATGCTTTGATACCATCTACCGTGAGGTTGAATACAATTGCGGCATACACCACAGCCAAGAATAGGAGTAGGAGGGCAGTTCCAGTAGAACCAATCAAACTACCAGTCCATCTGTTCAACTGATAACCGAGCGCTCCTGAAAGAACAAAATTTTCGGTAAACAGAAAACCCATTGCCAACGGCATCACATACAGAAAGAAGATGGAGTGTTTAATCGATTTCCAGATTGGAACAACGCTTTTTCTAAAGAGAATCTTCATCCCTATAATAAGGAGGAGGAAGGGAAACAAGAAAGCAGCAATACCGAACCAACTGTAAATGAACGTCTCGGCAATGGCAGCGCCAAATTTGCCCATAAGGTTATTTACTTCTTGGTCTGGGTTGGAAAGCGTTTCGGAAAATTCCTGAATCTGACTTTGATCAGAAAAACCATCAATCAGGTACGAAACGAATGATAGGGTGAGAAAAACGGCTACAATGACGATGAAAAGGCCCGAAACGGTTCTAGTTCGCGAATCACCCAAAAACTCCAAAGGGCTATTTTTCTTTCCCTTTGCAGAACTGTCAGTGTCCTTATTTGAAGATGATTTTTCCTGTTTTTCAGCCATTCCGCCCACGAGTTCAAATGTAAGAAAAACCCGAACAAGCTAGCTGTTTGGTTATAGATTTGAACGGGGAAACTCCGAACTTATTTCGTATCAGAAGCTTTGGAAAATATCAGCCATTTCTTTAACGGTGATGGGCTGATATTCTGTAGTGATAATAAAATCTTCAGCAGGATATTCTTCTGCTACCACGGCTGTGGCAATCATGTGCATATCAATATTGAATTTATTCACTCGCGCTTCCATCAAAACACCACTGATTTCATAGAAAGGCGTACACCAATTTGGGTCTTTTATGCCAATATCGTTCGTATAGAAAATACTGAAGTTTTTGGATGAGTCTCCTTCAAAAGTCACAAAGGCATGGTGACATTTATAGCCCGCAATTTGTTTGGTGCTATCGGTAGGAGTAATCTTCATGCCATCTGGCTTCTTGCCATATTCCTCCATTATCTCCACGCTGTCCATTTCAAGTCCAGAATATTTGTTGGCTATTCGCACCAAATGCGTGACCTTCTTTTCCTTGTTGTTTGCCAATAGAGACGTGCTGAAAACTGCCATCGAGGTCTTCAATTCATTGACGGTATTGTCGTCTTTGAACTTAAATGCCATTTCACGAGGAAACATGGACATGAAAATGTTGTCCTCCTCAAATTGTGGGTACGTGAGTTTGTACACAATCTTCCCTTCGCGGATAACGTCAACACCAGACTCGGTTTTCGGTCCAGATCCACATCCTGCGAACAATAATAAAGTAACTGTCCAGCTAGTGAGCAGTAGGCTTTGTAGTAATTTTTTTCTCAAACGAATTGTCCTTTTAGAGGTTCCGTCCAAGTTCCTGGTTTCCTTCGCACAATATACTAAGCAGATTGATTTGTAATAGAATCGCCTATTATTTTCTACGAGATACGCGTAACGCTGAATTGTTAATAAGGTTTCAAAGAGATATACTCTTATCTGTAACCTAAAGTTTCAAGCATTCCCTCATGGCCTTGTTCCTCTGAGAATAGTTCGGAAACAATTTTCCCATTCTCATCCTTGTAAACAACGATTTGTTTTGGAGATGGAATCAAGCAATGTTGAATTCCACCGTATCCTCCCAAGGCATTTTGGTATGCCCCTGTGTTGAAGAATCCAATATAAAGAGGCTCTTCTTTTCTGTATTCTGGTAGATAAATGTTGTTCACGTGAGCTTCCACGTTATAGTAATCCTGACTATCGCAGGTTAGTCCGCCAAGGTTTACACGCTCGAACGCACTGTCCCAACGGTTTATGGCAAGCATGATGAATTTTTGGTTGATGGCCCAACTATCAGGCAGCGTGGTGATGAACGAACTGTCAATCATGTTCCACCACTCTACATCATTCTGTTTCTTCTGATCGATAATTGCATAGATGGAAGCACCACTTTCTGCCACGGTGTAGCTGCCAAACTCCGAGAATATATTTGGAACAGGAACGCCTTGCTCTTCACAAAACTCCTTAATCTGCCGCACAATCTCGTCTGCCAAATACTGATAGTCAAACACATCAGCAAGCGAGTGTTTGACGGGGAATCCACCTCCGATATTCAACGAATCAAGCGTTGGACATTCCTTTTTAAGGTCGCAATATACTTTCAGGCATTTCTGTAACTCGTTCCAGTAATAAAGACTGTCTTCAATTCCGTTATCAATAAAGAAATGAAGCATTTTAAGCTTAAACAGCTTCTCTTTCCGGAGCACATTCATATAATAATCCTGAATCTCACGATGCCGAATTCCCAGTCTTGCTGTGTAATAGTTCGACTGAGGTTCTTCGCCTGTGGCAATACGAAGTCCAATGTTACATTCACGTTTAACCAAAGGTCTGAACTGATCCAGTTCCAGAAGGTTATCGAACACAGGAAGGCTATTAAAACCATCGTTGATGAGTTGCGAGATGAGTTCTACATAAAGTCCTCTTTTGTAACCGTTGTGCACGATAAAGGTGTCTTTGCTAATGCGACCCTGCTCAAATAGTTTCTGAACGATGTAAATGTCAAATCCTGAAGAGGTTTCTAAATGAATGTCATTCTTCAATGCCTCATTTAGAACGTACGAAAAATGCGAACTTTTGGTGCAATAGCAGTACGTGTAGTTTCCTGCATACGAATGCTTCGACATCGCCTTTTTAAAATATTTTTTAGCCCGTTGTATCTGCTCCGATATTTTGGGCAGGTAGCTAAGTTTGAGCGGTGTTCCGTATTGCTCAATAACAGACATCAGGTCGATGCCATGAAACTGTAATTTATTGTCAACGACCTCAAATCCTTCCTGCGGGAATTCAAAAGTCTGTTCAATCAGGTTGTAATAGTTGTTCTCCATTTTCGGGTGCCAAAGATGAAAATCATTTCATTCTCTGAACGACTGATTGCTTAATTGGCTACGGATTTTGTCAACGTTGTTTTTATTCAATAAAAACACACTTAATTTTAGAAATGGATTTATCCGTGAATTCTTTCTTGAGTACCAAGTTGACTCATGATTTCGGCTTCAAATTCCAGCAAGGCATTCCATTTTTGGTCAACCACTTTCCTGTCGCCATACTTACGGGCATAATTGAGAAAAAGCGTGTAGTGGTTTGCTTCGCTTACCATAAGGTCTCGGTAAAAAACGGCAAGCTCTTGGTCTTCAATATTATCTGACAGAACCTTGAAACGCTCGCAACTTCTCGCTTCTATCATGGCAGAAATCAACAGGTCGTTAACCAATCGGTCTTCACGTTTTCCGCCTTGTGGGAAGTAAGCCATAAGTTGGCGCACGTATTCGTCTTTTCGAGGCTTTCCAAGTTCTAATCCTCTAGCGAGAATCCGTTCGTGAACCATCTGAAAATGCGTGAGCTCCTCTTGAGCCAATTCCAAAAGTTCTGTGACTAGCTCTGATTTATCAGGGTAGCGGATTGTAATTGAAATAGCATTTGAAGCAGCTTTCTGTTCACACCACGCATGATCGGTCAGAATCTCTTCAATGTTCTTTTCGGCAATGTTTGCCCAACGTGGGTCGGTAGGAAGTTTGAGTCCAAGCATGGTTTATTTGAGTTTGATTCTGCAAAATTACTGCAAAAGAAACCCGCCTCCGAAATGATCGAAGACGGTTTCTATTCTTAACCTATCAAGGAAGGGTTACTTTTTCTTTTTTTCTTCTGGAGAAGGAGCTGACGCTGGTGTTGCTTCCTCATCGCCCTCTAATTTGATTCCTAATTCGGCAACAACTTTTCTGGTGATATCGGTTCCTTCAGGTCCCCAAAGAAGTGATGATGTTCCTGAGCCGTCAACAGAATTGAGAACGTATTCAAATCCGTTTCGTTTGGCAACGGCTTCCATTCCTGTTCTGATTCTCTTTAAAGCTGGTTGAAGCAAATCACTTCTCTTTTGAGCCAATTGCTGTTCAGCTTGAGTAGCGGCTTGCTGAACAGCCTTATCGCCTTCAATGGCTTGTTTTTGAAATTCTAGTGCTTTGGCCGTGTCTTTGGCGGCTAGAGCGGTATTGAACTGCTGTACAAGTCCATCTAATTGCGCCTTCATATCATCCAATCTCTTCTGAAGACCAGTAGCGTAAATCTGTAAATCTTCATTGATTGCTTTGTTCTCAGGCATTACCGAAAGAATGGCGTTTACGTCAGCAAAAGCAATTTTTTGAGCAAATGAAGTTGAACCTGCGATTCCTAGAACGAATAGGGTTAGTAGTAATTTTTTCATGTTTGGTTATTCAGTTTAGCGTACAAAGAACGAAAATCGAATGAGTGGAAGAGAAATCCGTTTCTTAAAAAAAATCAAAAAATTAAGTTTTAGTTCTTATTTGAACATGACAAACAGCATTTTAGTGCTGAAATGAATAAGGTTTTGAACTTCATACTCACTCATTTGACGTTCTTTTCCGATGATAAGGATTGAATTTCCAGAGCTTTCAAGTCTGTAGGGCAGTTCTTCTTCTAGAAATTGGAGGAGGTCTGGCTTGAAGAATTGACGGATGGCAGGTTCATTCTCTCCTTTTAACCTGAATGTTTTAGAAAACTTCTTGAAATTTTGAAAATCGATGTCGTCATAACCTGCAAAGGCAGCTACTCGGTCAAGAAAATGTTCTTTCTCAATAGTGAAAAGAGGTATTGGCTTGTTTAGACCAATAATGGCAACCGTGGTTTGGTGTTCAGATTTATATTCTAATTCACCTTCATGAAAGTCAACATCTTGGATTGTGATTGAGTTCATGCCAACTGAACCAGTCAATTTGTTGTATACAGAGTCAACCGTTTGAAATTGGAATAAGTGAAACTTTTCGAAGGTTGTAACATATCGTCTCAGGCTCAAATCAAATCCCCACTCAAGTTCTTGAGCTAGCGTTTGCATTTTTTGTTGCCGTGAAGTAAGAATGTGTTCTTCTGGCTGGGCTTGCTTGCCTTCCTGTTTGAACCTCATGGCCAACGGATGATTTGCTACCGAGAAGTGTGTGTCCATCCCTATTATCTCAAAATTCCCACCTCTTCGAATATGGTTCTCCTCATATTCGGAAAGGTGCTCCATTACGGTATGGTCAATAAATTCTGCCAACGAAAGATCTAGATTGATGAAAGCATCTGAAGGAATTACATCCATGGCCTTCTTCAATCTGGGATAATTAAGGAAGTTGCAATAGCCTTTAACGCTAACGTGGAATTTGACATCCTCTTCATCCTCTTGGTACATCACCACATTTGGTCGGAATAGGATTGTGAAAAGCTTTACGACTGAGCGTAATCGGATGATGTGAATGATTAGTGTTATCAGAATACCAGCAGAAATGCCAATAATGAGATCAGATGTTAGCGTTACCAATAGTGTGCTGCTAAATATGATAATCTGATCCCATCCGATGCGGTAGATGTTCGCAATTTCTTTTGGGTTGAGGAGTTTGTATCCTGTGTGAATCAGAATTCCTGCTAGGGCTGCCAATGGAATGTGTTGTAGTTGACTGCTTAAAAGAACAACCAAACCAAGAATCAGAAGCGCCTGAAAGACATCCATCAACTGGCCTTTTCCATTATGGCTAACACCAACAGAACTAGGCACAATACCAGGAATTATTGGTAGACCTCCAATAAATCCAGAGACCATGGTTCCGAGTCCAACGACACGGAGTTCTTTGTTGAGGTTGGATTTTCTCTTTAGTGGATCCAGTCTGTCAATTGCCTTGGCACTGAGAACACCTTCTATACTGCTGATAACGGCCACAGCAATTACTATGTTCCAAAAAACTCCAGTCTGCCATTGGCTGAAATCGGGGGTTGCGATGGCATCGATAATCTTTGATGGTAAATCAATCAAATAAGCAGGCCCAACTACGAATTCGTTTTGTAGAAAAAAGAGATGGTTGCCATCAGAAAATCCGAGTGCATAGGAATATGCAACAGAAAGGAGAACAACCCAAACTGCACTTGGAATAGCCTTAATAATAGGTGATTCAAACCTAGGATGCAGAAACATGATGGCCAATGAAATTGAACCAATGAGCACAATAGGTGGATTGATGCTTTGAATAAGTGCAGGTAAGGATTTTATGAGAGCAATAATATTGGATGGATGAAGTGGCGAACCAAATAAATTGGGAATCTGCTTAACAATAATAATTACTCCAACAGCAGACAGCAAGCTTTTGATAACTGATGCAGGAATGAGGTCTCCGATTACGCCCAATCGGAACAGTCCTAACAAGAACTGAATGCCTCCAGCAATAACCACGGCTGACAAGAAAAGTCGGTATCCATGAAATAGATCATTTCCACCCAAGCTGAGAATGGCAGCTGCCGTTACTCCAATGAGCATTTTAGGTGTGCTGTGAACGGTAATGTTACCACCGCTAAACCATGCAATTAGCAATCCTCCAACAACACTGGGAATGACTGCTGCCAACGGGGGCACGCCAGAGGCCAGTCCAATTCCTAGGCCAAGCGGAATAGCAATAAAGGCTACGCTGATGGATGCACGCAGATCACCTTTCCACGACTGTTTCCAACCTTTGAGACCGTTGGAGAACAGTTTCATGCAACAGGCTTGATGTTTTGATTGACTATCATTAAACAACACGGAAGATCTGAAAGCACATGTTCTAAATCATGGGTAAAAACGCGATCCATGATGCCAAGTTTGGAGTCTGGAGAGTTCATTACCAAAAGATCTGCTCGGTTTGCCGAAGCGTAATGTCCGATGGTGTAACCTGCCTTGCCATAAATGCATTTGTGGCTTACACGGAGTGTTCCGTCTAATTCCAATTGTGTTTTCAACGTAGCGAGCCGTTCATCCTCTTTCCGTTGTAGTTCCTTCCGTTTTAGAGCGGTTTCTGCTAATTGTGCGTCATCATCTGCTTGATCTCCCGTGGCTTTAGGGTCAATCTCGTCTATGATGGTGATGTATTCGGCTCCTAATACCTTTCCGAAATAGTTGGCTGTTCTTACCGTTCCCTCGGTTTTATCATGATCACTACCAGATGCAATTATCTGCTTGCATTTGTTTCGAATGACAGACCTATCTGTAAGCAGCAGAATAGAACATTCGGCCTTTCTGCACAAGTTGCGGGCAATAGAACCAGTGTAGAATTTGAGCAGGTTTTCCTTTTTCATCGCGCCAGCAATTAGAAGGTCTACGTTATTCTCTTTACAGGAATCGAGTATGCTACTGACCGCATCACCATCACGAAACTCAATCTTGACCTTATTTTTATCGATGTCCGCCTGAGATACAAGCAATACTAATTGCTCTACTTTCTGAGGTGTTTCTGACCCAACATGAATCAGAACCAGATTTGCATCAAGCATTTTGGCAATGCGCGCACTTTCGTGAAGGTTTGCTTCAGCATAAGGCGAAAAAGCGATAGCGGTAGCTACGGTCTTAAAAGGAAATGGTATAGGCATATAGTTTTTCGATTTCGCTTAAATATACAACGCCACGCTTTGGGGTCATGTTCAAACGTTTGTATGAATGGAAAAATGAGTGCAAAAAAAAGAGAGCCGAAGCTCTCTTACTTTTAGATACTATTTGTGTTTTGGTGGATCGGCTGGTGTGCCAACAGGTGCAAAGTCAATATTGATTGGCTGTCCGTCTTTAAAAAAACCTTCATATTTTGCATTGTTCATAAGATCGCCCGCAAGTTCCCAATGGAAATGTCCGCGTCCGTTCATCTTTCCAGTCTTCCATTCGCCAATGTACTTATTGCCATTGTTGTAGGTATAGGTGCCGCGTCCATCCATCAGGCCATTAAGCCATGCTCCTTTATATACATCACCGTTAGTGAATTCGTACACTCCATAACCAAATGGAAGTCCTTTTTTCCATGATCCATTAAAGAGGTCTCCATTTTCAAATAGGTATGATCCAGTTCCTTCATAACAGTTGCCTGTTGTGCATTGGGCATTTGCAAGAGAAGCAAATCCGAATCCGATAAGAATTGAAAGCGTAATTTTTTTCAGCATTTGGTACATGTTAGCAAAGATTCAATTTCATACAATGTGGACTACAAGATTAATGAATTTTTGAGATTAACGTTGCAAGGCGGACTTGAACTTTTTCGTCAGCTATGAAAAATAATACATTTGCTGCTATAATTCGGGGTGTAGCTCAGCCAGGGTAGAGTACACGTCTGGGGGGCGTGTGGTCGCTGGTTCGAATCCAGTCACCCCGACTAAAGGCGGCTTCGGTCGCCTTTTTTTGTGTCTTCTTAAATAAAAGTAAAGACCCCCACTGAGTCAGCCGAAGCGTCATACAATGGGGGTCGAAACCAGGAATTGGAACTGTGAATTAAAGGTACAGAACATTTCTGAATTTCAAACTTTTCGCAAAGTTTTTCATTGCTGTGTGCAATTGTGATTGGAACTGATGGATTAGTTGCTTGATTTTTGATTTTCGAACGAGAACATTTCTCCTTGCTGTAGGTTACATTTGCACCTCCAAAATTGAAGCAGACCGCACAACCTCCTTTCACTATGTCAACAAGCTTGAAAATCAAGCAGTTATTCTCGTTTTTAGTTGTGCTTTTATTCTCCCTTTCGCTTTCTGCGCAAGAGAAACACACCATTAGCGGAACGATTACCGATGCCGCCAATGGCGAAACCATGATTGGCACCAACGTGTTTATGGAGCCCATCATGAAAGGCGCCACCACAAACGTGTATGGTTTCTATTCTCTCACCGTTCCCGCAGGAGACTACACACTAAAAGTTTCCTTCTTAGGATACGAAACCTATACGCAACAGATTAGCCTGACTAAAGATTTTGATTTCAATCTTGAATTGAAGGAATCGGCTTACACCAAAGATGAAGTAGTAGTAAAGGGCGAGAAGAAAGACGAGAACACCAAAAGCTCCAAAATGAGTACGGTGGAGATTCCGATTGCGCAAGTGAAGGAACTGCCAGCTTTGATGGGCGAGGTAGATATTATCAAGGTTATTCAGTTAATGCCGGGCGTGCAGTCGGGTTCTGAAGGAAACGCTGGACTTTACGTGCGTGGAGGTGGACCTGATCAGAACTTGGTGATGTTGGATGAAGCCGTGGTGTATAATGCATCTCACTTGTTTGGGTTCCTTTCGGTTTTTAATGCCGATGCCATCAAAGGAATGGAATTGACCAAAGGCGGTATGCCTGCCAAATATGGTGGACGTTTGGCCGCAGTGCTAGACATTAGCATGAAGGAAGGCAACAAGAAGAAATTTGAGATGGAGGGCGGTTTGGGTGTCATCAACTCCAGACTAACCTTGCAGGGGCCACTTGTAAAGGATAAAGGTTCGTACATCGTTTCGGGGCGGTTTGCTTATGCAGGTTTGCTTGGAGGTGCTATTGCTGATATGGCCACAAAAGACAACGATGGCGGAACCGGAGGCTTCTTTGCTGGAGCTTCCTATTATTTCTTCGATGTAAACGCAAAGGTGAATTACACACTCGGTCCGAAGGATAGAATTTTTGCGAGTGGTTATTTCGGGAGAGACGTTTTTGGCTTTAAAAGCAGCGATGGTTTTTCTGCCAATATTGCATGGGGAAACGGTACTGGAGCCATTCGTTGGAACCACATTTTCACGCCCAAGTTGTTCATGAATACATCACTTATTTTTAGTGATTACATCTTCGAATTTGGTGCAGGACAGGCAGAATTTGAACTCACGCTTCGATCCGGAATTAGAGATTACAACCTGAAGTTGGATTTGAACTGGTTGCCAGATGTAAGGCATAATGTGCAGTTTGGAGGAAACTACATCTACCACACATTTACGCCTAGCAGTGTTTCTGCCCGTACGGGCGATACGCAATTAGATCTTGGAGGGGTCATTAAATATCACGCACACGAAGCTGCTATTTATATTCAAGATGATTGGGATATTTCTGATCGATTTAGGGTAAATGCGGGCATCAGAGGTTCTTTGTTTGCGCATACGGGTCCGTTTGACCGCTATGGCACCAACGAAGTAGGTCAGGTGGTTGATACCACCAAGTACAACGTGGGCGAAAATGTAAAAACGTACGCCTATGCCGAACCACGTGTTTCTGGTCGGGTCATGTTGGGTAAGAACAACTCTATCAAGGCCAGCTACACCATGAACTACCAGTACATTCACTTGGCGAGTTTGGCTTCTATCAGCTTTCCGACCGACTTGTGGATGCCGAGCACCGATAAGGTGAAGCCGCAAGAAGGCCATCAATGGGCGTTGGGTTACTTCCACAATTTCTTGGACGATAAGTTGGAGATTAGTGTGGAGGGTTATTACAAAACGATGAAGAATCTGATTGAGTACAAGGATGGTTTTAGTCCAGATCAGAACATCAACAATAACGTAGACAACAACTTCGTATTCGGAAAAGGAAATTCGTACGGAGCAGAGTTCTTCATTCGTAAAAATGGCAATCGATTTAATGGATGGATTGGCTACACCTTGGCTTGGACCAACCGTCAGTTTGACGATTTGAATGGTGGAAATTGGTTCCCTGCAACCTACGATAGACGCCACGACCTTTCGATTGTTGGCTCCTACAAAATCAACGATCATTGGTCGGTTTCGGCTGTCTTCGTTTACGGAACAGGAAGCGCGATGACGGTTCCAGCAGCTCGTTATTTCGTAAATGGAAACATTGTAACGGAGTATGGCGATAGAAACTCCTTCCGCATGCCAGACTATCACCGTCTGGATCTTGGAGCTACCTTCAATCCTAAGCAGAAGAGGCCAAGACGCTTTAAATCAACATGGAACTTCGGTATTTATAATGTGTATAGCCGACAAAATCCGTACTTCATTTACTTCGCTACAAAGACTTCCGAAGAAGATCAGACTATCAGCATTGAAGCCAGACAGGTTTCTGTGTTTCCGATTTTGCCAAGTGTAACCTGGAACTTCAAATTCTAAGAGATGAACAGATTTTTTGCATCCATTTCCATTCTTTTAGCTGTTCTAGTCGGATTCTCTTCTTGCGAAAAGGTGCTGGACATCGATTTGCCAGATGCCGTTAACGGAATTGTGTTTGAAGGCTACATTGAAAACGGCACATTCCCGTACGTTTTGGTGAGTAGAAGTGAGAATTATTTTTCGCCCATAAACACCGCAGCCGAAGCCATTATCAATGCTCTTGTAACACCTGATAGTGTGTTTATAACGGTTGATGGCGTGAGAACTGCCATGGATAAGACCTGTCTTTCTGAGCTTAGTCCAGAAGAAAAGGAACTGGCACTAGAGTTCTTAGGATTTGAGTCATTTCCTGACGGATTGGATTTGTGTCTGTATCTCAAATTCAGCATGCAAGGTGAGTATGGGAAAACATACAGAATGACCGCCTATGTGGAAGGAAAGGAATACAACGCGGTGACTACTATTGGCCAACCTGTTGAACTGGATAGTCTTTGGTATAAAGACGAATTACCGATAGATAGCTTTGGTTCTATCTGGTGCCGCCTGTCTGATCGTGTGGGAACCGATGACTATTATTATATGTGGACCGAAAACCTGACAGAAGGCAGGTCTATGTACGCCATTGATGGCAGCCCGAGTTTTGGAGATCGTTTGTTTCAGGGAGAAACCATCGAATTCAACTTTTATCAAGGGTCAAACTTGGCAAACGATAATGGCAATCCAGATGCAGAACCTTGGTGGTTTAGAGAAGGTGATACCGTAATTGTGAAACTGGGCATCATTGACCGTGCCGTGTATGATTTTTGGGAGTCGGTGGATGCCGCTTCAAACCTGAACCCGTTTAGCGCACCAACTCCTGTCTGGTCTAATTTTGATAACGGAGGAAGAGGTGTTTGGGCTGGTTATGCCACCACGGTTGATACATTTGTCTGCGTTTTGAATCCGTAATAAGAACAATAACAGTCTTCGTTTGTATGAATGAAAGACGAAATAAAATAGAATAGCATGTCAGAAGAATTAGAAAGAAGAAAGTGTGTAATTATTGGTTCCGGACCAGCAGGATACACAGCTGCCATTTATGCTGCACGCGCAGATATGGAACCATTGATGTACACAGGTTTGCAACCAGGAGGCCAATTGACAATTACAACCGAAGTTGACAACTACCCAGGCTACCCAGATGGAGTAGAAGGACCCCAAATGATGGAAGACTTGCGCAAGCAAGCGGAACGTTTTGGAACGGAAGTCCGGTACGAATTGGTAACCGAAGTTGACTTTACAGGGCCAGTTCACAAGGTTATGATTAACGATAAGGTTGTTTTGGCCGATTCGGTCATCATTGCCACAGGCGCATCTGCCAAATGGTTGGGATTGGAATCTGAGCAACGCCTAAACGGCTTCGGAGTTTCTGCTTGTGCGGTTTGCGATGGTTTCTTTTACAAAGGTCAAGAAGTGGTGATTGTAGGAGCGGGAGATACTGCTGCCGAAGAGGCTTCATATCTCGCCAAACTGTGCTCAAAAGTGACCATGCTTATTCGTAAAGATGAGATGCGCGCTTCAAAAGCCATGCAGCATCGCGTAGCAAATACCAAGAACATTGTAATGCTTTACAACCACGAAACCATCGATATCGTTGGCGAAAAAGGCGTGGAAGGAGCGAAGGTGCTCAACAACAAAACGGGCGAGGAATATGTGGTTCCATGTACGGGTTTCTTCGTTGCTATTGGGCACAAACCAAACACCGACATCTTTAAAGGTTGGTTAGATATGGACGAAACAGGTTATTTGAAAGTAACTTCGGGAACGTCAAAAACCAAGATTGCTGGTGTGTTTGCCTCTGGCGATGCCGCAGATAAAGTCTATCGTCAGGCAGTAACAGCAGCCGGAACGGGTTGCATGGCAGCCTTAGATGCAGAGCGTTATTTAACCGAGATGGGTATTCATTGAAAACCTATTGATAACTCAACTAAAAGGTGTTCCGATGAGGAACACCTTTTTTGTTTATTGAACTAGCTAAAGAAGTAAGATGAAATTCCGTTCCGAAGTAGAAATAGAGAGGCCGATAGAGGAATTAATTGTGCTAATCCAAGACCCAGAAGTAACCTTGCAGTGGCTGGAAGGATTAAGGTCGGTTAAGCACGTTTCTGGCGATTCTCGGCAAGTAGGTGCCATTAGCAAGGTGGTTTTTGATTCACCTGCTGGGCGTTTGCTCATTACCGAAACAGTGATTAGCAACGACCTTCCCGAAGAATATATCATGCGGTACGATGGTCAGGGATATGTGAGCTATTCCAATTACAGTTTTGAGAAACTATCCAAAACATCAACCCTCTTTATCCTTCAGCAAGATGTAGAATTGAAAGGGGCACTCAGATTGGTAGAGGGACTGATGAAAAAAACTATGATCCGTCAGTTGGATAAGAGTGCTGAAAGCTTCAAGCGGTATGCCGAAAGGCGTTGATGGTCTTCGGAGGCAAGCTCCTTTCGTTCAGTTGACACAGTTCGTTGAACAGACTCCTTCTTTGGTGCAAAACGTCAGGCCGCTTTGCATCCAGTGATTTTCTTTGCTGTGAAACGGTATGACGTTTAGCACCAAATGAACTTTTGGCACTGTTCAACGGACTGCATCGACCAACTGAGCGAAACCTGTTCAACGTTTTCCTACTCTCCCAACGTCCTTATGGATGAGGGATCTTCCTTGTCCTTCTTCCTAAGGTCAAATTTGTGACTGAGCGTTAACCAAAGCACATGGTCCTGTTTAAATACGTTGGGTTTGGTGGTGGTGCCGAACTGATAACTGTAGAGTAGTGCAATATCTAGATGGTCGGAAACCCGGAAAGAAGGACCAATCATCATGCGGTTCTGGTCCAAAATGTTGTACTTAATGGTGTTGCCAGCATTCAGCAGAAACTCATCGGCCAATATGATAAACAGTTTCCGCTCTGGATGTGTCTTTGATAGGCTGAAAACAGGTGCGGCAACCTGAAACCTCAGTCGTATGCGTGCCGAAAACGGCACCAACGAATCATTGAACAATACCCGCTGAATTCGTTCTTCGATGCGTAGCCTGTTTGTAATCTCCACGTTGGAGAACACGTGTTGCGATATTACATCTTGATACGGACGGTACTCCAATTTGTAAATATCAGAATCAACGAAGGTGCCAGTATGTGCAAATCCCACACCCAGTTTCCATCTTGGATGAACGTTATAGGTAACACCAGCACGCACCAAGTAAGAAGCAGGATGCTGAAACCAATCGCGGGTACGGAAGCTTGCATCGGTCAACACATGTATCCGCTCACTTACCCGGAGGCTCACATAATTCTGTACCCATTGTTGGTTGTTTCGAACCGTTTTTGTGTGTTGAGCCAGCCCAAAAAGCGGCAAGGACAGAATGAACAGTAATCCGATAAATGACTTCATTAACTAGGGGTTGATTCCGCGATAAACTTACCTCAAAAGATTAATATGTCCTTCGAGGGTTTTCAATTCATCGCGCCACGTATAAGCACGTATCTTATAGACATAGATATCGTTGTTCTGTAACACGCCTTTGTAGTAGCCATCCCACCCTTGTTCCTCATCGGTGGTGAAGAACATCTCCTCTCCCCAGCGATTGAAAATGCGGAATTCCTCTAGCTTCTTTATTCCCCAGCCTCGTACCGAAATCACATCATTGGCACCATCGCCATTGGGAGTAAAGGTGGTTGGCATAGCCAAGAATGTTTCGGGATAGATGTCAATCGTGTAATCGGCATGGGAAGTAAAGCAGCCCAAAATATCGGTTACCGTTACTGAATAGGTAATCTTTTCCAAAGGCTGTAAACACAGACTACCGCAGGTGTCGCAATCCAGTCCTTCAGTCGGATTCCATTCGAATATGTAGAGTCCAGCTTCTGCATCAATCGGCAAACAGATGGAATCTCCAATCACAATGGTGGTGTCCCAATCAGCAAGAACCAGCGGATTGATAACGAAAATGGTAGCAGTATCTACATCCGAACAGCCGTTGGAGTCTACCACCATCACTTCGTAAGCTGCGGTAAAGAGTGGAGCAGACGTAGTGCTGATGGCATTCGTGTCGGCAATGGTCTCAACGGAATGCCACACGTAAGTTGAGGTTGGCTCCGCATTGCTCACACTTATCTGACCTGTGTTTCCTTCGCAAATGGTGTCTCCTTGCGTAAGCACTTCGGGAATAGGATGCAGCGTCACGGTTTTTATCATCGTATCGTTGCAGCCCAGAATATTATTGGATACGCCCAACGAAACCACGTACGTTCCGGGTTCTGGAAACGCCAATGCTCCCGGTTCTTCCAAGGTACTTGCGGGACCAAATCCGAATCGCCAGAAGAAGTTGTCGGCATTCAGCGAATTGTTCTCGGTTACAATCTCCTGAAAGCAGAGCGCAAGTGTATCCATGGTGAGGTTGTTCAATGCAAAATCCGCCACCACTTCGTGTATGTAAATCGGGATGGTGGATTGATCAGGACAGCCGCTTTGCAAACCATAAACAACCAGTTTTCCGACTGTTCCTCCTGATGGTGGAACAAAGGTGTATTCGTGCGAAATTGGGTTGACGTTAGTGGCAGAAGTTCCATCGCCAAAATCCCACACAAAATCATAAACCTCATTTGTGTCTAATAGGGTAAAGGTGATTTCTTCTCCACGGCAAATCGTATCGACATCAATGGTAAAGGAGCCCGAAGGTCCTATTACGTTGTAAACCCGTTGGGTAGTATCTGCACATCCGTAAGAGGTGTTCACAATCATGGTAACGGTGTATTGGCCGCTCACGTTGTAAAGCGTTCCTGCTTGAAGACCATTACCAGTGCCACCATTCCCGAAATTCCATTGTGTGGTATGCGAAGGAGGTGTGGCCGTTGTATCTAAGAAAACCACATTTTGCGGATTACAGAAGATGGCCAACGAATCGCCATCGCTTGTAAAACCAGCCACCGGATAAGCTTGCACATTCACCACTTTAGTGGAAGTGCCGGTGCAACCGCTGGATGTTTCTGTGTAAGTAACCAAGACGTTGTAAGAACCTGGCGTGTTAAATTGGTGTGATGGATTCTGCACCTGACTCGTGCCTCCGTCCATAAAATTCCAGTCAAACGAAAGGTTGATGCCACCAGGTTGAGACGCGGTGAAATTCACGCTGTTTCCTACACAGATGTTCGGGAAGAAAGGAGTGGAGCTTACGTTGCTTTGCAACTGATACATCGTAATCAATTGCTCCGCAGCTGTGTCAATACAACCAACTGCATTTTCTGCAATCAGAAACGTGTAGATGGAATCTTGATACGTGGTAAAGGAATTGGTTGGATTTTGAACCGTGGTGAAAATCAAACTATCTAGCGTCCATCCCCAAGAAGTAATGGTGGTATCAGAGGTCGATAAATCGGTGAAGATTACATCGGTAGGTGTACAAATAGTATTGTCAGAAATACTGAATGCCGCGTCAATTCCCGAGACCACCACATTTGAATGTGCGGTATCTGTACAGCCATTGATGTCGGTTACAATAAGCGTGATTCCAAATTCGCCTGTTGTGGGAAATTGAATTGGATAGGAAGCACTGGTAGTCGTAATTGGACGCATGCTTGGGTCGTCAAATCGCCACGTGTAGCCGTTCCAGCACTGCGAATAAACATCTTGCGAAAGCGAGGCATCAAACGGACTTCCCACACCTCGGCAAAGAACACTGTCTGATACGAACTGAGCGTTTATATCGCGGATATGAACAGTAGCGGTATCATACGAAGTAGGGCAGCCAGTAATGCTATTGATGGCAGTGAGCACTACGGTGTAATCGCCCGTTGCGGCATAGGTGTGCGTTGGAGTTGGCAGCGTAGAAGTGTTGCCATCTCCAAAATCCCATTCAATTTCGGTGGCGTCATGGCTTCGGTCTTCAAACGCAACTTCAAACGGAGTTTCGCACTCACAATTGAAGAAAATTTCCGCCACAGGTCCATCCACCTGAATCATATCGTTGATGGTGGTAGTAGAGTAGCACCCATTGAATCCAACGATGAGCGAAACGTCCATCGGGCCCGTTTCATTGGTGTAGCTCCAAGTTGGATTGGGGTCGTCAAAGCAATGGAATTGCCGGTTGGTCTCGGAGTAATAATGCCAATAATCAACACTATCAGAAAGGGCTGTTTGGTTCGTGAATTGAACGGGGTCTCCCGGACAGACTGTCGTTACATCCACCGTAAAATCGGGCGTGAGCGCTTCACCCACAATGGTGATGACGTTATAGGAAGTGTCTGTACATCCTGCCGAATTCACAATAATGAGATAGGAACTGTAATGCCCTGCCTGTGTGTAAGTAACGGTCTGACTCGAACCGTCATTTGAGTTCACAACGGTGCCATCGCCCAAGTGCCATTCCCACGAGACGATGTCTTCACGTGAGGTGCTCGAATCGGCAAAAGTGACGGTGAGCGGGGCGCAACCATCCACCACATTTGGGAAGAAAACCGCTGTTGGCAGCCAAAGCGTATCACTATGGAAAACGGTATCGCGACAACCAGCGGATGAAATCACAATCAAACGGGTTTGCAGCGTATCCATCCCGTACCAAGAATAAACGTTGGTATCGCCATAAACATAGGTGTGTGCTGGGTTGATAAGCGAGCTAACCGCAGAATCGCCAAACAGCCATTCGTAGCTGGCGTAGCCGCCATTTACAGGCGTGAATTGTATGTCCATTGGTTGCACACACGCATAATCGGGTGTGGATGTAAACTCAGCGGAAGGATCTTCTACAAATATCTGAGTTGTCAGTGTACTCGAGCATGCACCAGAGCTTGTGGTAAGCGTGATGTTCTGTATGCCGGGAGTGTTGAAATGAACCCAAGGTTCAGCCAGTGATGTGCTGGCGGGAATGTTTCCAGTAGCAAACGTCCATTGGTAAAACCCAGGAGATGAGAGGTTGTCCATTTGTATAGAATCTCTAAAGCAAATGGTGTCAGGAACCACAAAATCTGTGATTGGTGAGCCTATGGTAACTTGTTGTGTTCGTGTGGATTCGCAATCGTTTGCATCTGTTGCGGTGAGCGTTACGGTGAATGTTCCGTTCTGGGTATACGTCTGCGCTGGAGGTGTTTGGTCGGTGGATGTGTTTCCGTTTCCAAAATCCCAAGCATACGTAACGGGCGGACTTGCCGAACTGCTCGTATTGGCGAAAGTCACGTTCAATGGCGGATTGCAAGACGTAGCTGGATTGGGCGTAGTGGTGAAGTTGGCCGTGACACCTTGGGATACAACAATCGTGTCGTTGTAAACCTCGGTGGCATTACACGAAGGCAAATTCGTCTGTATTTCAAGCGAAACATAAAACGAACCGGGTGTTGTAAACCAATGACTTGGCGATGCACCGCTGGCAATGCTTCCATCGCCAAAAACCCATGTATATCCATTAATGGTAATACCCGAACCAACGGTTGTGGCATCATCAAAACTCACAAGGAGAGGAGCACAACCTGTGGTGGGTGTGGCGGTAAACGTTGGAATAGGTCTCGGATACACGTTTATGGTAACAGTTCCGATGACAGGCCCTGCTGCCGTGGCGCGGTACTCAACTGTGTAGGTGCCCGGAGCGGTAAATGTGTTGGTCGGATTGGCCTGATTAGCCGTGGCTCCATCAGCAAAATTCCAAAAGTGAGTTGGTCCACTTCCCGCAGGTGATGTAAAACTGACGGTTAAGGGTACGCAACCTTGTGTTGTACTAGCAGTTTGTGAAAACGCAAATTGGGCTGCCATTAGCAAAACAAGAAGCAACCGAAAAGTGCGCATACGTTTTAAAACGGTAAGTGTAAATTTAGAAACGTGAAAGTAGAAAAAGGATGCCTGTTCCACACTCAACAATCGCATTGTAACCATTTGCTGAATACATTTGTCTTATACACGCGCTACACCGCTGGTCAATAATAGATGAGAATACTCAGTAAAAAGTTACACTATTGGACTACATCAATTGTTTTGATGGCGGTAGTTTTTATGCTTACCAGCTTCGTAACTCCGCCCGAAAATCCACGCTCAGAGCTTCCTTGTTTGAACAAACGCTTTTCCATCATGGTGCATATCGTGAAGGATACGTTGGGATTGCCGAATGTGACGGAAGCAGAAATTTTAGGTGAAGTAGCTGGGGTGAATGCTTATTTCGATGACATCTGCGTGTCGTTTGAAGTCTGCGAATTCCGGTACATCGATAACTTTCAGTGGGATACATTAGATGCCGTTGGCGGCTTCAGATGGAGCCAGATGCTGACAGCACATCACGAAGATTTTCGAATCAATGTATTTTACGTGCAACACATCATTGAGCCACCGGGTGTTTCGGGTTTCGCTAATCTGGGCGGAATCAACAGTACCGGAGGTGGCGGTATTTGTGTCACCAAGCCTGGCGGTGCTTTGCTTCACGAAATGGGTCATTACTGGGGATTGCCGCACACGTTTGAGGGAAACGGAACGGAGCTAGCCGATGGCAGTAACTGTACGGTAGAAGGCGATGGTTTTTGCGATACTCCGGGTGATCCTTATGTGCCGTTTGCTCCTCCGAGCGACTACATCAATGAAGACTGCATTTTTGTGAGTATGCTGCAAGATGCCAATGGAGATTTTTACGATCCAGATGTGGGAAATGTGATGTCGTATTACGGTTGCGATTGCCATTTTAGCTACGAACAATATTGGCACATGGCCAATACGTACACCAATAATCTTACGCCTAATGGGCAGCATATGTGGTAGCCTGAAATATGAAATTTGAAATCAGAAATACGAAACGCGAGGGTGCTCAAGGCAGCGGAGATTACTCACGTTTCAGCTTTCACGTTTTTCGTTTCAACTTTTTGGCTTTTACACTATTTGGTTTGCTGATTTCGTCAAACGTGGCCAAAAGCCAAGACATTCACCTCACGCAGTTTTACACCAACCAACAGAACCTGAATCCTGCCATGGTGGGTATGTATGATGGTGCGTACCGCGCGGTAGGTAATTACCGCCATCAGTGGCCAGAGATTAATAAGGCCATCACCACCGGAATGGTGGGTTTTGATAAGAAGTTCTTCTTTTTTAAGGATGAGATTGATGCAGGCATACTGGTAGTCAACGACAATTTCTCGGGTTTTAATCTCAATACAGCCAAGATATTCTTGACAGGAGCCTACAAAAAGGTGATTAAAGGACATGAGGTAAGAGCAGGAATTCAGTTTGGAGTGGTTTTAAAAAGCACGGACCTCAGTTCGCAGACTTTCCCCGATCAATGGGTTTATCAGAATGGCATATTTGATCCAACTGTATACAATGGAGAAGATAATCTCAAAGCCAATCAGGCTTTTTTTGACATGAATTTGGGTGCCGCTTGGAGTCACAAGTTCAAGAAATTCACACCTACCGTTGGGTTCTCCATCTTTCACGTAACGCGGCCAAAGGATACCTACTTTAGTACGCATGTAGAACGCTTGCGAACACGACAGTCGGTGCAAGTTTTGGTTGATGTGCCTATCAACGCATCCTTCTCGGTAGAACCTAAATTCATGTACATGTGGACTACGAAAGTGTCTGATATGATGCTGGGTGGAAATGTGAAATATCACATCAAAAACGCCATGATTAAGAACGTTTACCTCGGTATTCTCTACCGTGGAGGTTTTGGTCGAAACAGCGATGCGGTTGCCCCCGTTGCTGGATTTCACATTAAGAACTTTGACATTGGATTGAGCTATGACCTCAACGTTTCTAAACTTAGCGCACAAAGCAATCAGAAGACCACGTTCGAGCTTTCCATTATTTACACAGCGCCTATTTTTCTACCTAAAAGCATTGCCATTCCGTGCGACAGATATTGATTCATTTCTTCGCTCGCATAACGTTGGTATTTGTGCTGCTATTTGCAGTTTTCAATACAAGCTTCGGTCAATCTGGTCTTCCAGAAACGGAAAAACTCAGCATGCGGAAAATCCGTGGTTTGGCCACAAACTCACTTCGCATGGGCGATACGTATTCTGCTCTTATCTACTACAAAGAGTGGTCTAAGCGCAAACCTGATAATGTGGAGGTCAGTTTTCAGTTGGCGGAGTTGTATCGCAATAGCCGCGATTACGCACATGCTTCCGATTCGTATTGGAAGGTACTGAAGTCGAATGGTGGTTCAGATAAATATCCGATGGCGCTGTACCACGCAGGCGATATGGACATGCAGAATGGCAAGTACAACGAAGCCAAAAGCAATTTCATAAAGTTTAAACGGATTGCTTCTGATATGAAAGATCCGTGGTGGAAAAAGCTAGTGCTGATTAAGATTGAAGGCTGCGAATACGCCATTTTGCTTCAGGATTCGGTCAATACTTCTGAGGTGGAGCATTTGGGAGAGTCTATCAATAAGGCACACATTGAGTTTTCGCCTATTCCAGTCGATTCAACCACGCTTATTTATGGCTCGCTAATTAGTGAGGGCGTGGAGTTTTATGACCTTGATGCCGTAGATAGTACACAACTACCGTTGCGCAAATTCTATTTGGCCAAAAAGGAGAACGGCAAATGGAGTTCGAAGGGAGAATTTACGGACCCAATTGGAGAATCTGATGCGCACATCGGAAACGGTGCGCTTTCGCCAGATGGAAATCGTTTCTATTTCACCAAATGCCGAGAGAATTTCCAAGCAAAGGTTATTTGCCATTTATACTATTCGGAAAAGGAAAATGGTGTTTGGGGCGAACCGATTGAAATGGACGAAACTATTAATCTGCCTAATTACACCACCACGCAACCCACTATTGGCCGCGAATCGAAACGAAATCAAGAGGTAATCTACTTTGTGTCTGATCGGCCAGATGGAAAAGGTGGTCTTGATATTTGGTTTACGGAATTCCATGCGCGCACCAAGCGTTTCCGCGAGCCGCAGAATGCAGGAGCTGCCATCAACACTCCCGGCACGGAGTTCACTCCTTATTACGATGTTTCAACACACAGTTTGTACTACAGTACAGATGGTCGTGCTGGTTTGGGCGGATTGGATGTGTATAAGGTGGAAGGAGAGAAAACCAAGTGGCAGAAAGATTCCATTGTTCACATGGGAAAGGTCATCAATTCTCCAGCTGATGACTTTGATTTTGTGCTGAACAAGGACAGACAAACAGGCTTTTTGGTGTCGAACAGAGAAGGTGGCGTTTCGTTGATGAATGCCACTTGTTGCGATGATATTTACGCGTTTGAGTTTGTGGAATACACCAACATTCAATTGAATGGGCTGGCGATTGACTCTAGCTGTTTGGATGATGTAGATATTTTCCTCTACATGAAAGATCCATCCACGGGCGAAAAGTATTTAGCAGAAAAGTTAAAGGGGAATCCTTGCAAATTCAGCTTTGCGTTGGAGCCCGACCGTGAGTACACGATAGAAGCAAAAAAGCTTGGGTATTTCAATGATGTGGTGCACGTAAGCACGAGGAATCTGACTCCAGCGGATACGCTGAACAAGACACTGAAACTGACCAAGATTCCGAAGAAACCAATCGTGTTGGAAGGCATTCTGTATGATTTTGATAGCTCAAATCTCACTGCATCGGCCAAAGAAAGTCTTGATACAGGACTGTACCCGATTATGACTGCCAACCCACAGATTATTATCGAGTTATCTTCTCATACCGATGCCAAAGGTTCGGATGCTTACAACCTTAAATTATCGCAGCAACGGGCTAAAAGCGTGGTTGATTACATGATTTCGAAAGGAATCGATTCTCGAGGGTTGAAAGACGTGGGTTATGGAGAAACTAAACCTATTGCGGCCAACGAAAACCCAGATGGGTCAGACAATCCCGATGGAAGGGCGTTGAACCGTAGAACCGAATTCGAGATTATCGGAGAGCTTTCGGAAGACCAGTACTTGCCCGAACAGGATTAAACTTGGGATTGAATTTGTGCATGCACAAATCCACAGATTCTGAACACATATCGCTTGGCGTTTTCGCCATGGAAATAGCGCTCTTTTAACGATTCTCCCGTCATGTGTTCTAATAGTTTGAATTTGCGTTGCGATAGGAATTGTTCCACCGAACTATCTTCAATTCCATAGCTGTATTTCTCCACGCCATCGCTGTTGAATGACGCGGTGTTTCTAACCGCCACAGCTTCAGGATAATTACATCTTCCATCCAAAACGGACTGCATTAAGTAGTCGAAGTACACGGTGGTTCCAGTTCCAGTATTGGAGGCCACGAAAGCCAGTGTACTATCAACCGATTCGGCATTCAAATACATGGTCACACCTTCCCAAATGAAGAGGGTTTTGATGGAATGGTCATAACCAGATTTTGCCAGAACCTCACTCAATTCATCCTTCATGAAATCAATCGGAACATAATGGAGTTGGTTTCTTTCGGGTAATTCTATTGACTCCAGTTTTCGCTGTTTCAATTGCTGTGTAGCAGGAAAATCGACCTCAAAAACAGGAATGTCTTTCAGTTCCTTCAATCGGAATGCACGCATATCCAATCCTGCTCCCATAATCACCACCTGCTTGGTGCCGTTGGCAACTTCTTGCTTCACAATATCATCGATGTAGCGTGTTCTAGCAGCAATCCCGGCAGGAAGTCCAGGACCTTTTCTCTCCACAAACCAATAAATGAGTTTGGTGATGAGTTTGGTTTGAGCCACTTTTCGAAATCGCGAACGAATAAGGTGTCGTGCATACGGATCGTAGCAAATGCGTAGATGTTCTGGCTTGCGCGATTCTAAGGCACGCATGGCGGCAATAATTTCTGCGCTATAACTTGCCTTTCCGTCTTTCATCCACGCAATTTAGGAAAGTAGTCGGAGAGGGACTGGGGACAGGAGAAGAAGGACAAGGGGCGCGACCATCCATTGTCCTTCTTCTCTTGACCCTTGTCCCACGTCCTACGTCCCTTTTTCAACTTACTTTCGGCCTCATGAAGTCAGCTTCGTTAGCAGAGATACGGAAAGAGCTTAAAAATCTTTCGAGAGAGGAAATTGTGGGATTGTGCGAGGCGCTTATCCGATACAAGCGCGAGAATAAAGAACTTCTGAATTACCTGCTTTTCGAATCGGTGGATGAGGATTCGTATGCTGTCGCCATTAAAGAAGACGTTTCTGAAGCGTTTGCAGCAACGAATACATCGGGATTCTACCTCGCTAAAAAAAGCATTAGACGTGCGCTGCGCATTGCCGACAAGTACGTCAAGTATTCAGAAAGGCCCGAAACGGAACTGGACGTAAGACTGCATTTCTGTGAAGAAATGAATGCACTCGACATCAACTACAAGCGGAGTAAGGTTTTGGTAAACCTATACGAGCGTCAACTGGTGAAAATCAAGGATGTGTATTCCGATTTGCACGAAGACTTGCAATTTGAATTTAAAAGCAGGGTAGAGGCGGTGTAATTAATGAGGCAGGTGCTTCTTTACCAATCCATGCACAAAAGCACCCAGAACTGCTGCTGTTATTGGAACAATCATCACCGAATAACCCGCGCCAAAATTCACAAACAAAGGCCCTGGGCAAGCTCCTGTAAACGCCCAGCCGATTCCGAAGATGACTCCTCCCAAAATGGCTGCTTTGTAGAGTTTGTCACGTAGTGGAATGATGATCGGATTACCGTCTAGATTCTTCAATTTCGCACGATTCACTAGTTGAAGCAGAATGGCACCCACAACGATAGCTGTGCAAATGATGCCGTACATATGGAAACTCTGAAAACGGAACATTTCCTGAATACGGAACCACGAAACGGCTTCAGATTTCACCATAATGATTCCGAAGATGATACCAGCCAATAAGATTCTCAGATTCTTCATGATCCGAAAATGAGAGGCATGAGTAGATGTGTGGCAATCAATCCGCCAATGAAGAAACCGATGGTGGCTACAAGCGATGGAAGTTGCAAACTGCTCATTCCAGAAATGGAATGACCCGATGTACAACCACCCGCCCAACGTGAACCAAATCCTATCAGAAAACCTCCTCCTACAAGAAGAATTAATCCTTGAGGTTTGCTGAGGAACGACCAATTGAATACATAATCAGGCTGTAAACCTTCAGAGTGTGAGATTCTTAACGAAGCCAATGCTTCTACTGTAGCAGTAGAAATAGCAACAGAATAGTTTTCTACTGTTAAGAAATGTGCAGCAAGAAAACCACCGAAAACAGAACCAAAAACGAATATCAAATTCGGCAGTCGCTCTTTAATATCAAACTTGAAATAATCTAGAAATCGCCCTGCGCCAAGTATGCCACAGATAGAATCTAAATTGCCAGAAACACCAAAGCTTGAACCCAGCCAAAGCATGAGAGGTACCAGAATGCCAAGAAGAGCACCGCTGAAATACCACGGCCACGGTTGGAGAAGAATATCTGGTAAGGTCATATTGAGCGCAAAAGTGCTAAACGCTTGCGACAATCATTTGTTTTCCAATACAATTTGGATGAATGGCTACTACGGCTTTCAAAAATTCGCAGTGTATCCCAGAGCGGAAGCTCGCTATTCCGCCTTAACCTTCCCTTAACACAACCATAGATCATTTGTAAAGATCGAAAGTATACCAGGTAACATAGCAATGATTGATTTGTAGCGGAAACAAAACCAAACAAACAATCATTCAAAAAATGAAAAGAAGTTACCTGAATTTCGTTGCAGTTCTTGGCCTTTCAGCCAGTATTGCGCTTCTTCCATCTTGTGCTAAGAAGGAAGGTTGTACGGATCCTACTGCAAGCAACTACGATGCTGATGCCGACAAGGATAATGGAAATTGTGTGTATGACGATGCCATCAAGACTGGCGAGTTAACAGCAGACGAAACATGGGATGCAAGTCGTATCTATTACCTGCAAGGTAGAGTAGTGGTTCCAAGCGGAGTTACGTTGACTATTGCTGCTGGAGCCATTATTAAAGGAAACCTAGGAACAGAAACCAACGCTTCTGCGCTTGTTGTTGCTAAAGGCGGTAGAATCGTTGCCCAAGGAACGGCTTCTAACCCAATCATCTTCACTTCAGAACTTGATAATATTGAGATAGGCGAAAAAGCAGGTACAAACCTTACGAAAACGGATAACGAGAAATGGGGTGGCATCATCATCCTTGGAAATGCTCCTATCAGTGCTGAGAACGGGGACGTTTCTGCAAACATCGAAGGTATTCCTGCCAACCTTGGCTACGGAGTTTACGGTGGTTCTGATGCTGCTGATGATTCAGGTATCCTGAACTACGTTTCTATCCGTCATGGTGGAATCACTATCGGTGAAGGAAACGAGCTTAACGGACTTACGCTTGGTGGTGTTGGAACGGGAACGACCATCTCAAACATCGAAATCTATGCTACGCTGGATGATGGAATCGAGTTCTTCGGTGGAACAGTTAACGTATCTAATGCGCTTGTTTTCTTCCAAGGAGACGATGGTTTGGATGTTGATCAGAACTACTCAGGTACTGTAGATGGTTTCGCGGTTATTCACGGAGACGGAATCGGAACAGACGAAGGTTTGGAGATTGATGGTCCAGAAGGAACCACAAACTTGAACGGTCAATTCACGATTAAAAATGGAATCTGTCTTTACATTGATGCTACTGGATCTGGATCAGCTGCTGATTTCAAATCAAAGGCTCAAGGAACGATTGAGAACGTAACATTCGATTATTCAGCACTTGGCGGGAAATCAGTGAAATTCAGAACTGGATTTGATGGCACATGCGCTCATAAAAACGATGCTTACAAATACCTTACTGCTCCAAGTGGTGCTCAATCGTTGGTTCTTACCAACTGTAGCTTCAGTGGAGTAGCGGTTTACGATGCGCTAGAAAATCTTTCAGCAACGCCTCCAGTACCAACTACTTGCCCAACCGAATTGACAGCTTCACAGTCAACTGCTGCTGGTGCTGCAACATCAGGTTCTGGTTCATCTTACGGATACGCTTCCATCTTCAATTGGGGTGCTGCCGGAACAAGAGGAGAACTGTAATCAGACAGAAAACAAATACATTTTGGTTAGAACCTCGCTGCGAAAGCAGCGGGGTTTTGGTCGTTTAAACAATTCAAGCTCAAATAGATTCATATGAAAAACATCCTCATCCTAGCTGTGACCCTTTTGTTTGGTTTCCAGGTGCACGCTCAAAAAGGATTTATCCGAGGAAATATCGGTGATGGCCAGTTTGGTGGTCCGCTCATTGGTGCCAACGTTACCATTCCAGCGTTGGCGGGAGTTGGAGCAACCACAGATTTTGATGGCAACTATTCCATTTCCATCGAACCGGGCACCTACGAAGTGAAGCTTTCTTACATCTCGTTTTCCGATCAAATCATTAAAGATGTGGTTGTGAAAGCTGGAGAGGTAACCAAGATTGATGGCATACTGGAAATGGCTACCCAAGAAGTTGCCATGGTTGAGGTGGTTGCCACGGTTCGTAAGAACTCAGAGGCAGGTGTGCTCATGGAAATGAAGAACGCCACTGTGGTATCTGACGGACTTTCGGCACAATCGTTTCGTAAGATTGGAGATTCCGATTTGGGAAGTGCCGTTAGCAGGGTAACCGGTGTTACCGTACAGGATGGTAAATACGTTTACGTGCGTGGGTTGGGCGATAGATACACCAAGTCTGTATTGAACGGAATGACCCTACCAGGATTAGATCCAGACGTAAATGCTGTACAAATCGACATCTTCCCAACCGCAGTTTTGGAGAATGTGAGTGTTTCTAAATCCTTTTCTCCCGATTTGGATGGCGATTTTAGCGGTGGACTTGTGAATGTGGTTACCAAGAAATTCCCTGAGGAAAAGACCACGCAAATTGGCTTGAGTTTTACCTACGTTCCGGGTCAGCATTTCAATAAAGACTACCTCCTTTACAACACAGGAAAGACCGATTTTCTTGGTTTTGATGATGGAGGAAGAAAACTACCCGTTGATGGTGAGGCGAACGTGCCCGATGAAGTTCGGGTTGATTCTGATTTGGAAGACATCACGCGCAGCTTTAACTCCCAATTGGGCGCTAAGAAGAAGTTTGCCTTCATGAATTCATCGTTGACCTTCAACCACGGAAATCAGATTACCAAAGAAGATGGACCAACATTCGGCTACAATTTCGTTTTCAACTACTCCAATGAGCGTGTTTTTTATCAAGACTTTCAATCAAACGATTACTTGCGTGGACAAAGCGATTCTGACGTTGAGCTAGAACTTCAACGGAGCAGAGTAGGCGATGTAGGTAGAGAAAGCACGCAATGGAACGCACTCCTCACTGGAAGTATGAAGCGCAAGAAAAGCAGCTACACCGCTACGCTGCTTTATAATCAGGGCAACGAGTCGAGTGCCGCCCAACGCATTAATCAGGATTATGAGCAAAACCAAGCCACCTTGCAGGAAGACATTCTTACCTACACGCAACGCAGCATGGGTAATTTTCAATTGAGCGGTTCGCACCGCGTTGGTATTGCAGAGTTGGAATGGGGAAATTCCCTTTCTATCTCACGTGTTTACGATCCTGATTTCCGCGAAACACGAATTTCAACAACTGGTGGCGACACGACTCTTTCAACAGGAAACGGTTCGGGAATTGACCGTTTTTGGAGAAATCTGAACGAGATAAACGAAGCCGTAAAGTTTGATGCGAAGGTCAAATTACATGAGAACATCAGTCTGAAAACGGGAGTTACCATGACCTACAAGTCAAGAAACTTCTCGGTTTTCTCGTACAAGCACCGCCCAAATAACCTCAACGATGTGAGCATAGATCCCGATTGGTATTTGGATGATGCCAACATTTGGTCGGCAAACATTGCAGACGATAATTACCGTGATGGAACCTATACCATCGGCAATTATCAAGCATCAAACCAATACGAGGCCACGCAGATGATTACCGCAGGTTATGTAATGGCCGAGCAGCAAATTAAAAAGAAATTGAACCTCATTTACGGTTTACGAATTGAACATACCGCCATGTTTTATGATGGTGTAAATCAAAACAATACAGTTCGCTACCTCAATCAAAAGACGTTAGATGCTATTAACTTCCTTCCTGCATTAAACTTGGTGTATAAGGTTACTCCAAAAATGAACCTGAGAGCAGGATACAGCCGCACATTGGCGCGTCCTTCCTTCAAGGAGAAATCAGAAGCTGAGATCTACGATCCTATTACCAAGCGAACGTTTTCTGGTAACCTCGACCTAGAAATAACCAATATCGATAATGCCGATTTGCGCTACGAGTTCTTTATGGGAGGCAAGGACATGCTTTCGCTTTCTGGCTTCTATAAGCGATTTGACGGCCACATTGAGCTTGTTTCATTTGAGCTGGCTCCAGACAACTGGAAACCGCGTAACTCGGGCATTGCTCACGTTTTTGGTGCAGAAGCCGAGATTAGAAAAGGCTTGAAACAGCACACATCTTCTAAATTCCTACAGGGATTCTTCTTTGCCGTCAACGCTTCGGTTGTACAGTCGATGGTGGATATGACCAGCGTATTGGTTGATAACCAAGGCGGGACCGAATATCAGCTAAGAGAAGACAATAAGCGCGATGGACAAGCCATTAGCAAGTTCAGAAGAATGTCGGGGCAATCGCCTTATGCGGTTAATGCCAGCGTTTCGTATGAGTTTGGAGAAGACCGTGGCAACATTTCGTTGGCCTATAACGTGCAAGGCGATCAGCTTTCTATTATCGGTTCGGGCCGTGTGCCAGATGTGTACACGCTTGCGTTTCATAGCCTCAACTTCAATGCGTACGTCAACGTAGGGGAGAAGCGAAGCTCGCGCATCACGCTTCGTGTTCAAAACCTCATGAATGATGACAGAACCTTGGTCTATCGTTCGTATGAAGCTAAGGACCAAATCTTCACCAGCTTTAAACCAGGCGTGAGTATCCGATTGGCGTATCAGTACACGTTTTAG
This sequence comes from Flavobacteriales bacterium, assembly GCA_021741155.1. Classification (GTDB taxonomy): domain Bacteria; phylum Bacteroidota; class Bacteroidia; order UBA10329; family UBA10329; genus UBA10329. The sequence goes on from JAIOYP010000014.1 coordinate 47,002, forward strand.
GATGTAGGAGTTGGTCTTAGTGAGTTTTTGGGAAAGGACGCTGCATTGAACTTGAGAACCAGTGGATCCATGGATAGAGCCCGTGGATCCAAAGATTGGACCAGTGGATTCAACTTATTAAATACGAAAGAGTCTGGCGCAGTATTGCTTCCACATAAAAAGACAAAGCCCTGTGGTAATCCACAGGGCTTTGTGCTTTAAAAGAAAAGGTTCTGCTTAGTCCTTGATGAAACGAATCGTCTTCGTTCCAAGTTCAGAACGCACCTGAATGAGGTAAATGCCAGCGCTTAACGAAGCACTTTCATCAGCCAAAGACACACGGTTTACGCCTGTGGTCAGCGCTTCTTGAGAGATGGACAACGTCTGACCCATCACGTTTGTAAGAATGATATCAGCTTTTACTGCTTCTTTCACCGACACCTCCAATTGGCTGTTGCCATTGATAGGGTTAGGGTAAACGCGAAGTGTTGAGATAACACCTGCTTCTGCAACGCCTGTTCCGCTCGCGTTTGGATTGATGTTGATATCATCGATATACAAATAGCTCTGATTGTCGCTCGTTACCTCGAACTTAACAAGTACGTGTTCTTCACCCGCCATGGTGGCAAGCGATACCGATTCCTGTCTCCACTGATTAGTGGTTGGAACAAAAGTGCCGCTTATAGAATTACCGGCAGTATTGATGTTATCACCCGAGTTGTTGTAGCGTAGCGTCCATGTTTCACCACAATTTCTTGATGCATAAACGCGCAGACGCTCAGTGTGGGTAGTACTGGTTCGATTTGAGTGCGCCAACATGAAGGTAAGTTGCGCGTCTTCAGAAGATACATTCGACATATCTATTGGAGGGCTGATAAGACTATTTATGTTGCCAGTAGTTATACTTCTTAGGTTAATTCGCACACTGGCAGCACCAGAAGTAAAGGCAGTTGCACTTCGTTGCCAAGTTAGGCCGCCTGGAGATTCTATACTCCAATCCGAATTGTTTCCGCTGTTATTCGGGAAATTAGATTCCTCAATACCTTCCACAACGGGGCCAGTTAATCCACCACCTAATTCGGTTACCGTTACGGCATTCTGAGTTGTTTCTGAAGCCGTTCCAGCATTGTTTGTTATCGTGAGTGAAACGTTGTAGGTACCAGCCGTATTGTAGGTAACTGTTGGATTTTGCTCGTTGCTTGATGATGGTGTGCCACCAGGGAAACTCCAACTCCAAACCCAGCTTGCGTCTTCGTCAGCTCCAAACGAAGTGTCTTCAAAATCAATACTAAATCCTTCACAACCTAACGCGGTGCCAACGTAAAATGCTACAGTAGGCACACAACTGTTGCTAAAACCGTCATTTGTTCCAGTTGCTTGGCGGTTAGAACCGGTGTAGTACGAGCTTCGTTCTCCAGTGCTTGAGTTGGAGGCAGATTCCATACGAGCAGCTTGCCCAGTGGTAAACATTCGTGCACACGAGCTATAGTCCATGTGGTTCTGAACGTTATCCAAGCTGCCACAGCTCTCTTGCGCTAGATTGCAAGTGCCTGATGTTCCAATCGTATTTGGGGTATCACTTACGTTATCATCAAAATTGCAATTGCTGGCAGTTTCTGGGTCGTTTGTTGGTCCCCATGTATGGCTAAGGTTTAACCAGTGACCGAACTCGTGGGCCAAACTTCCTTGAAATTGCGCTGCGCGGATAATGATGCCATTATTGTGTGCACCAGTACTTCCGGGCAAATAAGTGTAACCACCAGCACCGCTTGATAGGTTATTTACCAACCAAACCTGAAGATATTTTCTGCTACCATCATTCCAATTCACAAGGTCTTTAACATCTTCGTCAGCGTTAAGAGTTTGCGAAGAAACCGTTCGGGTAATTCCATCCGTACAATTACCGTTTTGGTCAATTTTTGCCATTCGAAGTTCAAACTGCGTATCTGCAATAAGTCCAGAAAAAGCAGAAACCACCGAATTGGTATTGTTCTGTCCGCGCAATTCCTCGTTTACAATATCAATTGCATTCAGGATTTCATTCTTGGAAAGGTTTTCTGAACCATTATTGTGAATTACATGAACCACCGTTGGAATCACTTTCAACCCACCAGCACGTTCTCCGTAATGCAATGCTGTGTATTCAATTGCCTCGCGATTAAGTTGTTCTAGTAACGCTCTCTTCTCTGGCGATTGCTCTAGAATGGCATTGGTATGTTCATGCGTAGTGCAAGGAAACTGCTGTGCAGTAGAGAAAAAAGGAATTGAAAAAAGGACGGCAAAAGCTAAATATATGTTCTTCATTAAGAGTGCTTCATTGGGTTTGTACACTAAAAGCAACACGCAAGGCTGCTTAAAGTTGCGCGAATATACTTCCTGAGTAGAACAGTTGATTGGCTGCCAGTAGACAAAGAAGTGGAATTGACAGCCCTGTCATTAATCATCAAAAACAATCTCGCTTCCGTTACTTCTCTGTTGACTAATATCATTTTTTGTGGTGACTAGCCTCAACGAACGAAGACCTTTTGGTCGTTTGTTTTGCAAGGAATTTTATTCAATCCGTGTTCCCATGAAAAATATCTTATTACCGACCGACTTTTCCTCAAACGCCAAAAGAGCCGTTCGATATGCTTTATTCGTATTTGGTGAAAAAGCGAAATACACTTTACTGAATACCTACGAGGTTCCGCATGCTGGTGCTCCAATGCTTATATCTATTTCAGATATTTTGGCAAAGGAGTCTCTCAAGAGTTTGAATAAGGAACTTGAGATGTTGGAAGAGGAGTTTCCTGATTTGGTTGGAAAGATTAGTGTGATGACTGAAACGGGTAGTCCAGAGCAGGTGGTTGAGCGGTTGAGCAATATTGCCAATTACGATTTGGTAGTAATGGGAACCAAAGGTGCCACCGGAATAAAGGAAGTGTTAATTGGAAGCGTTGCTTCAAACTTGATGCAAAATGTGACGATTCCAGTCTTGGCTGTTCCAGAATCGGCTACGCTTTCTGTACCACAGAAAATTCTTTTTGCGGTGGATGATACCACTTTGAACGAGGGATTGTTTCCTTCAGAACTAGCCGAACTCACACGGAAATTTGATGCTGAATTGTTGATTTTGAATGTGGTTCCTAAAGGTGAGCTGCAATCAGTAGGCAACGCCAAAGGAAACGACCGCCAACCAACCAGTGTGTTTGATGGAGTGAAACATTCATTTCAATTTGTAGAAGGTGATAATGTGAATAAGGCTATTACAGAATTTGCCGAACCTAATAAGGTTGATTTATTGGCAATGGTAACTCGCAAGAATGATTTTTTTAGCAAACTGTTTGGCTCTAGCTCCACTAAGAAAATGATGCAGCATGTAAACGTTCCAATAATCGCATTTCATTGATTTCTTAAAATTCAGACCATGTATAAAGTCCTTGTTCCAACAGATAGAAGTAAGAATGCTAACCACGCACTCGACTATGCGCTGAATTTACTTGGCGGACAAGAGGTTGAGTTTATTCTTTTTCAATCGTACGATGTTCCGGTCTATACCGCAGATATGCCGATGCCCATAGACACGTTAGGACATGAGGAGTTACAGCGTATCTTAGAAAAGGATGCCGACAGTCTAAGAAAAACACACGCAACTAGCAGTTTTTCATTTTCAACTCGTGTTGAGATTGGTTCATTATCCTTCAATGTAAACGCACTTCTTGAAGAGTTATCCATAGACCTTGTGGTAATGGGGACCAAAGGCGCCTCAGGCTGGGAAGGAGTAATTATTGGCAGCAACACCGCTGATGTCATTCAGGCTGCATCATGCGCAGTGCTTGCCGTTCCGCACGGAGCAGAAATAACAGTTCCAAAAACGATTCTATTTGCTTCAGATAATAAAGGTCTAAGCAGCAATGATGTCGTTGCTCCAATGATTCGTTTGGCTAAGCTTTACAAAGCTCATGTTCATTTAATGAACGTGCTAGATGAAGGAAAACTGACCACGGTAGATGAAGCTGTTGCAGGTTTGAGATTGGATAATTTGTTGGAAGGAATTGACCACACCTTTCATTTTGAATACGGAAAGGACAAGGCTCAGGCCATTGAGACTTACCTGAATACACACGATATTGATTTGTTGGCAGTTGTGCCCCGCAGAAACAATTTCTTTGATGCCATCTTCCATAAAAGCGTGACAAGAAAATTGGCGCTGCACTCCATGGTTCCGCTGCTTGCCATGCACGATCTTGGTTAATATCAAGACAATCGGATCTTGAATAATTGACATGAATTTGCCACTGATACACAGATTCTCACTGATTTCTCATAGATAATCAGTGTTCTTTCTGTGGAAATCTGTGCATCTGTGGCTAAAATCATGTTTTTTCAATATGGTATACTTCAAGACGTGATTGCCTTAGATAACACATCAGTTTCTCAGAATTCGTTTTTCGCAATGCTTACTTTAGCCGTCCTTCAAAAAGGGAGAGGATGGAGAAGATTTTAGTAGCAAATAGAGGCGAGATTGCCTTACGCATTATGCGTTCAGCCCGTGAAATGGGCATCAAAACCGTAGCTATTTATTCAGAAGCAGATAGAAATGCATTGCATGTTCGTTATGCAAATGAAGCTGTTTGTGTAGGCCCACCGCCATCCAATCAAAGCTATTTGTTGGGAGATAAGATTATTCAGATTTGCAAAGATTTGAACGTAGATGGTGTGCATCCTGGCTATGGTTTCCTATCAGAGAATGCAGCTTTCGCAACCAAATTGGAAAAAGCGGGTATCGTTCTTATCGGTCCATCTGCTCATTCTATGAACATTATGGGCGATAAACTTTCCGCAAAAGCAGCGGTAAAGAGTTATAATATTCCGCTTGTTCCCGGAACGGAAGGAGCAGTAGAAGACCTGCAAGAGGCCATTTCAACTGCCAAGGAAATCGGTTTTCCAGTGATGATAAAGGCATCTGCTGGAGGCGGAGGAAAGGGAATGCGCATCGTTTACAACGAAGAAACATTGGAAGAGGAAATGAACCTTGCCATAAGCGAAGCCACATCTTCTTTTGGGAATGGAGCTGTTTTCATCGAGCGTTTCGTCAATTCTCCACGCCACATTGAAATTCAAGTTTTGGCAGATACACACGGAAACGTGGTGCATTTGTTTGAACGCGAATGTTCTATTCAGCGCAGACATCAGAAAGTGGTGGAAGAAGCGCCATCGTCTGTTGTCTCTGAAGAAATGCGCCATCGCATGGGAGAATGTGCCAAGGATGTTGCCCGCGCTTGTGGCTATGTTGGTGCCGGAACGGTTGAGTTTCTTGTGGATGATAAGCTCAATTTCTATTTTCTAGAAATGAACACGCGCTTGCAAGTGGAGCATCCGGTAACGGAATTGATAACGGGTATCGACATCGTAAAAGAGCAAATCAAAGTTGCACGCGGTGAGAAACTCTCTTTCAAACAGGAAGACCTGAAAATTCACGGACATGCCATTGAATCGCGTGTGTATGCCGAAGACCCGCAGAACAATTTCCTACCCGACATCGGTAAATTGGAGCGTTACGTTCGTCCGCAAGGAGCAGGAGTGAGGGTGGACGATGGTTTTGAGGAAGGCATGGATATTCCAATCTATTACGACCCAATGATTGCTAAACTGGCTGTGCATGCAGACAATCGTGATGAGGCACGGGCCAAAATGGTTCGAGCCATTGACGAGTATCAGATTACGGGCGTAAAAACAACTTTGGCATTCTGCAAATTCGTGATGGAGCATGAAGCGTTTGCTTCGGGCCAATTTGATACGGGATTTGTAAAAGACCATTACAGTCCAGAAATGTTGGATGAGGTAGATGAATCTGAGAAGGAAATTGCTGCTCTGATGACTGCTTTCGTAGATGACAAGATTGCGTTATCCATACCATCAGCCGCAAATGGCGCTTCGGTTTCACGTTGGAAAACCAACCGCGTTTGATTGACGTACCAATGCAATAATTCCATTGGCGCGAAAGTTGCCTAAACCATCTCCATGCGATTGTTAACACTCTTTCTTGGATTGTTTTTGTTCGGGCCAACTACGGTTTCTGCTCAGGATATTCTTGCCGACAAAAAGAAATCGGTTCTAAAAAGCAAAACCGATTTTTCTCCACCCGAGACCGATGAAGGAACCGTTTCTGCCCTCATCAACGGTAAACTTTACAATGCCATTATCATTAATGGCGATACCGTGCCGATTATACTGCTTCCGACCGTAAGAGCAGTGAGTAAGCGCGTTTTTAAAAGCAAACGAGACGAGAAAAAGTACTACAAACTAATCCGTCATGTAAAGAAAGTGCTTCCCTATGCCAAACTTGCTGGCAAGCGCATGAAGGAGGTGGAGGCCGAAGTGGCCCACATGAGCAGCCGCGAGCGCAAGAAGCGGATGAAGGAACTGGAGAAGGAAATCAAGCGCGATTATGAAGGCGAACTAACTAAACTATCGTTCACGCAAGGAAGAATTCTCATCAAACTTCTTGATAGGGAAACAGGAAGCATTTCCTATGATATTGTGAAGGAATTCCGTGGCGGATTTACCGCTTGGTTCTTCCAAGGCATTGCCAAAATGTTCGATTATGATTTAAAGGCCGAATATGACCCAGAAGGCGATGATAAATTGATTGAGGAGATTGTTGTGAAAATTGAAAACGGAGATTTGTAGAGACATGATTAATCGCATCTCTACATATATTCGCATCAAATTCAAATCATGCGCAAAACGATACTCCTATTCGGAAGTGGTGAATTAGGAAAGGAACTAGTCATTTCGTTGCAGCAATATGGTCAATATGTAATTGCGGTAGATAGCTACGAAGGCGCTCCCGCCATGCAAGTGGCGCATGAGTTTGAGGTGGTTGATATGCTTAAAGGTGCGGAGCTAGACCGCTTGGTTGCTAAACACAAACCAGACTTAGTGATTCCTGAAATTGAGGCAATTAGAACCGAGCGTTTCTATGACTACGAGAAGCAAGGAATTCAGGTGGTGCCAAGTGCCAAAGCAGCCAACTTCACCATGAATCGCAAAGCCATCCGCGACCTAGCGGCCAAAGATTTAGGTTTAAAAACGGCAAACTACCGCTATGCTACATCTGCCGAAGAGTTGAAAGCTGCGGTGGCCGAAGTAGGCATTCCATGCGTGGTGAAACCCTTGATGTCATCATCTGGAAAAGGGCAGTCATCCATTAGGAGCGAAGATGAAATTTTGAAAGCGTGGGACTATGCCGTGTCTGGTTCGCGGGGCGATTTGATTGAAGTTATTGTAGAAGAGTTCATTCCGTTTGAATCGGAAATTACCTTGCTTACCGTAACGCAAAAGAATGGCCCAACGCTGTTTTGTCCGCCAATAGGTCACCGACAAGAGCGTGGCGATTACATGGAAAGTTGGCAACCAGCTGCATTGAGCGAAGCAGCTTTGAAAACTGCAAAGTACATGAGCGATAAAGTCACCGAAGCATTAACTGGACAAGGTATTTGGGGAGTGGAGTTTTTCATTTCTGGCGATATGGTTTGGTTCTCGGAGCTTTCTCCTCGTCCGCACGATACGGGAATGGTAACGCTTGCAGGTTCGCAAAACTTCTCTGAGTTTGAGTTGCATGCACGGGCGGTTCTAGGTTTGGTAATTCCAGAAATTACCTTAGCAAGAGTGGCGGCTAGTGCGGTTGTTCTTGCTACTGATTCAAACGCCAATCAACCAGTTATCACGGGTTTAGAAGCAGCATCTCAGCTTCCACAAACAGACTTCCGTGTGTTCGGAAAACCGAATACCAGACCTTATAGAAGAATGGCTGTTGGTTTGGCGTACGAAGGTTTAGACGGTTCTACCAATACCGTTCGGAAAGTGGCGAAGCAGGTGGCGGATTGCATCAAGGTGAACTAGGTTGGTCATGTTGAACTTGTTTCAGCATCTTTATGCAGACCCTGAAACAAGTTCAGAGTGACCGGCAGGTAAGATTCTCACCACTTATTTGTCATCCTAAGTGACCCATTTTCGGGCGTATCGAAGGACCTCACTTCTCAAAATACATCCCAACCGCCAAGCGTTAGCAGCAAGTTCTTTTCTAATTGAAGTGGTTCTGCTTTCAGGTTACTCGCACTTCTGCTCAGCAAATTCAGAACACGCAGATTTACCTTTTCGGGTAACTTATAAAAACCAATCTTGCTAAAAGAGGCAAGGGCAAGGGCAATGCCAGAAACGAAACAGTGTGGCGACTGATGCACCAAATTCGCGATGCCATGGGAAATCGCGATGACCTCTACCAGTTGCAAGGGTGGGTTGAGTTCGATGAGGGATATTTTGAGATGGACATCTCCAAGCATGTGAAACTCAAGCGGGGAAGAGTCAGTCAGCAATAGGGCAATCACTTACTGATTTGATTGGCGAAAAACGATTAACGAACTGCGATGAACGATTTAAACCAGTAGCAAATTTTAGAAGGTTAACCCTTTTACGGATTCCTATGCCGTTGATTGCGCCAATGGCAGTTCGTCCGTCTCAAGCGGATTGTTATTCGCTAATACATAATCAGCCTGCTTGTTTACATCAGTTCAGTATTTATCCGTCTAATCAGTTAAATCCGTGTTACGTCCAGTAGATTCTCGCCTAAACGGACGGGTAGGGGTCAAAATCTTAAATTATTATTCGTTAATCAATGTACTGTCAACCTTCACCAATTCCATCAGTCGGTATCGGTTACATTTGCGACCTCAAAACCATCCCACTTATGACTCTTATCAAAGCGTTCCGCTTTATCGCCATCCTAGAAGGCATTAGCTACCTGTTGTTTGGTATTACTATGCCAATGAAATACGCGTACGACATACTGGAGCCCAACTACTACGTGGGCATGGCGCATGGCGTCCTTTTTATGACCTATTGCTTTGCAGGCTTGTCATGCGCCATCCATTACAAATGGAAATTCGGTTTTAGCGTGATGGTGTTCTTAGCTTCGCTTGTGCCCTTTGGTACGTTTTACTTGGAGGCGAAGTATTTAAGGGATGAGGAGTGAAAAGGAAATTAGCAGATTAGCAGATTAGCGAATTAGCAATCAATCAGCTTTTATCGTTCAATCAGTCAAATCAGCGTTCTATTACGCAGCATTCGTCACTAATCATTTCAGCTAATTGCAGAAAATACCGCCACATCAACACCTCCTTTCTGGTTGTTGATTATGGAGACGGGACTTCCCAGCGCTTCTTCAAGCACATCAGAATGCACCGGGTGCACATAGATAAGATAGATAGACTTCTGTCTGGCAAATACAGGCTTCACCTTTTTCATTAGACCGCGCACGGCATCCTCATCAAACGGGTTGAAGAGGTAGATTACATCAACTTCTTCTGGAATATCAAATGCAAGCGCATCGCCTTCTCTCAGCACGAATTCCGTATTAGGAAAACGATTCTTTACCTTTTCGATGTTGGTATAGGCCATGTCGTTGAGCTCGTTGGCGTATTCAATACCAATTACTTTTTTGAAACCAGCTTCGGCAGCCAGTATCAATGCGCGTCCTTTTCCAGAACCAATATCAAGAAACACTTTATCTGTAAAATTGAAGGGCAGCGCATTCATGGCTCGTTCAAATATGACAGAGCTAGAAGGTTGGTAGAGGTGGCCGCCTTCCTTCGAGCCGCAGTCAATAGAAAGTTCGTTGGAAGCCTTATCGCCAAAAGTGTCAATACCCAGTTCGCGTTCCTTCTGCCATTCCTTCAAACCCAAAGCACACGTGTTGATGAGCCCGCGATGTTTGAGCGAGTAGATGAAATGGCTGAGCCACGGTAGTTTACCTCGGTGTTTGAAATCCATGGTTCACCAAAGGTAGTGATGAAGAAACAAGAGAGAGATAGAGAGATAAGAGATAGAGAGGCAAGTTGCCTAAACATCCCAATCCCAGAACCGCCACCAATCGTTTTTATCAGAAATACTCACGGCAATGTTCGGATTGCGAGTTTGCAATAAGCGCACAAATTCCTTCTCATTAGAGGGAGAAATAAGAACATCCTTTCCTTTAGCCTTTATGTAGAGCCGTTTAATGGATGAAGCAGGAGAAGAGAGCGGATTGTACGACCGTTCAACAGAAGTGATGTCCTCTAGTTTTATTTTTCCATAAGAAATAGGACCAATTTTGATAATGAGGAACTGCTCGCTAATCTCATACCTCATCCCAAAAAGAAGCAACACCATAAAAAACGTCACAAGTGCCATCACACCATAAGCCAAATACAGGTCGTTAGGTTGGGCACTTGGTTCTTGTAGGAACATAATTGGTAGCAGGCTACAAGCCACAATGAGTAGCATAAGCACACTTACCCTCGATCTAAACTGATGCATGGGCTAGTGTTTGATTACTTTTCTGAATGCCGACTTTCCATCTAACGTAACGCGGCAAGAATATACGCCAGTGCTCAGTGATTGCAGGTCAATTTGATGGTTTGATGACGTGATATTTTGAATCAGAATCCGTTTACCTGCAAGGTCAAAGAGTTCGGCCGTTCCGTTGTTAAAGTCAAGTTTAATCAATCGAATGTGCAAGACATCGTTGGCTGGGTTGGGGTAAATAGAGACTTGCACTTCGCTTAGCTCATCAACCCCAAGCGCATTGCCTTTGGTGAAAACAGGGAATTCAGTATAAGGAATTGCGAGGGTTTCGGTGGTTCCACCTACATAGACCTGATTGTTATCGTAGAGGTAAATCCACTCATATCCTTCCGGAAAATTAACGGTGATGGAGGTGCCTTCGGCTAAGAAAGGTGCCACAAAGATGTCGGGTCCAAGCATGAAGCTGTAGTCTGTCTTGTTGAAGAACTGCATTAGCGATTGCTGATTGGCATAGTAGCTTTCGCTGTTTTCCATCAGGTAAGAAAGCATGTTGTATCGCTTTTGAACGAGGTCTTTGTAGATGTCTTCAGTTTCCTGATCAAACATCCACGGACGGTGCTCACCGCCACCGCCATTTTCCATCAATCCGCAGAAAGTGCCCAACTGCGCCCAACGGATAAAGAGTTCCTTGCTACGTCCTTCAGGTGTAAACAGGTCATTCTCACGATAACCTCCAATGTCAGAACCGAATGAAAGATAGCCCATATCATGCGAGTGGAACATGCTATTCAACGCCCACGTAAGTCCTTCAAACGTGGCATCTTGGTCGCCCACCCAAGCGGCAAATCCTGTTGAAACGGGAGAGAACGAAACCTGTGTTCCGCCCACATCTCCAAGGCCGTAGTTGTCAATTGGTCGGGCGTGAATCACGCGGTCATCGCCAAGTACTTCACGTGTGTAATCGAAGTGTATCTGATAATAAGCATGCGAGTAATCCAAACGTGAAACAAAGCCATTGGCGCCATCAGACCAAGGGGTTTGAATGGCAGAGAAGTCTGTTCCATCACATTTCCAGCCATCAATGCCCATGTCTAGCATGTTGTCCATCAATCCTTTCCACCATGCTACTGCATCTGGGTTAAACCAATCTATCAAACTGCCATCGCCTTTCCACCAATTGATAACTGCAGGATTGTTGTCAAACGGCAATTGCTTCATGAAATAACCTTGATTCTTAGCGTAGTCGTAAATGGCGCCTTCATCAATATTGATAATGCCCGTAATCCAAAGCAGCACCTTTACATCGCGCGAATGAAGGCTGTCTATCATTGTTTGTGCATTATGAAAAAGCGTTGTATCCCACTCAAAGGTGTTGTAACCCGTTTCCCAAGGGGAATCGATGATGATGGCGCTTACGGGAATGTCACGAGATAGATAATCATCTACAATTTGAAGTGCGCTTTCTTGTGTGCTCTCATCTTCCCACACCCAGTGGGCAAATACCCACGATGGCCAAGGTAGGTCGAAGGTGTCTTCTAAAGCATTGGATGGAACGGGCGCATTCCAGTCAATCTGTTGTGCTTGTGTTTTGAGGAAAAGCGAGAAAAGGAGAAAAAGGAAAAATGTTCGCATAACATGGGGGTTTTGTTGCAAACGAATTTAGGGAAATCAATCACACATGACTAGATGTGTCAGGGAAATCGGGTCTTATTACGACATATATTGAAAAACATACTTTTTGCTACAGATACACAGATGTTCACAGAAAGAACACTGATTATCTGTGAAAAAATCCGTGAGAATGTGTGTATCTGTGGCTATTTCATGTCAAATATTTAAGACCAGTAAAGAACGAAGGGTCTCAGTTTGTTTCTATGATAAACAGGATGCTGGCAAACCGAAAATCATTTTTCCTGTTCCCGTTATTCTTTTCACTTATAAGGTACGCTCTCCAATATGTGCTCCAGCGACTTTATTCGTGCGTGGGTTTTGGCATTGGCATTAATGATGGTCCACGGGCAAAGTTCTGTATGGGTGCGCTCAAACATTACTTTCTTGTACTTGGTGTATTCGTTCCATAGTTCTTGCGCGCGTTCGTCAACGGGGCTCATTTTCCATCGTTTGAGCGGGTCTTGTTGGATGTCGGCAAACCTTCGAACCTGCTCTTTCTTAGTAATGGAGAAATACATTTTGATGAGGAACGTGTCTCCTTGCACGAGCATTTTCTCAAACTCATTTACGTTGCCCATAAAGATTTCGTACTGTTCTGGTGTACAGAATCCGTTCACGGGCTCTACAACGGCACGGTTGTACCAGCTTCTATCAAAGAATACAATCTCTCCCGGAAACGGTAATCGTCTTACGTAGCGTTGAAAATACCACTGGCCTGCTTCTTCGGCTGTTGGTTTAGGAAGTGCAATTACTCGGTACGCACGCGGATTGATGTGGGCCGTGGTTCTACGGATGGCACCACCTTTTCCGGCCGCATCTCTTCCTTCATAGATGACAACTACCTTCTTTCGGTTGTCCATTACCCAAGCTTGAAGCTTAATCATCTCGGCTTGCAAATCTTTAAGGCGTAGGTCGTATTCGGTGTATTCCAACGCCTTTTCCAAATTCACTTTAGATGAACGGATAAGCTGCCGCAGACCCGTTTTTGAGTTGAGCAATGGAACATCCTGCTCGGTTAGTTCAAACTTTTTTGCTTCCACCGGGTTAGACATCGAGTTGCTGTATGTGTCGGTAATACCTGAGAATTACGTTAGGGTCGGGTAGGAGTACGGTTTCCGAATCTTCCTTGCCGTCATAATCAAATCGGGAAAGAATGTAACGCATGCTTTCCAATCGGGCGGTGCGCTTGCTGTTCGTTTTTACAATTATCCACGGACTAAAACTTGTGTGCGTTTTGGCAAACATCTGCTCTTTATAGTAGGTGTATTCGTCCCAAAACTCCTGACCTTTTAAATCGACAGGGCTGAATTTCCATTGCTTCAATGGGTTTTTCAGTCTCGAATCGAAACGTTTTTTCTGTTCGTCTTTGGTAATAGAAAACCAAAATTTGATGATGATGACTCCATCTTCATAGAGCATATGCTCAAACTCGGGAACCTGCACCATAAAGCGGTCGTACTGCTTACGGTCGCAAAAACCCATCACAGGTTCAACCACCGCACGGTTGTACCAACTACGGTCAAAGAATACAATCTCTCCCGGTTCAGGCAACTGACTGATGTAACGTCTAAAAAACCACTGGCCTTTCTCTACATCGGTAGGTTTGTTGAGCGCCACCACGCGCGAGGTTCTTGGATTCAAATGTTCGGTAAAACGTTTGATTGTGCCGCCTTTTCCGGAAGCATCGCGTCCTTCGAGCAGAATGGCTACACGCAGCTTGCGTTTGTAAATCCAATGCTGAAGGCTTACCAATTGCGCTTGCAACTTGGCCAACTCAATCTCATATTCCCGATTGGCAACATGATTCTGAATCTTAATACCCTTCTCTTTGGCTAGCTTAATGACATCCTTCCGTGTCGAAAAGCCTTCTAGTTCCTCTTTGGTAAATGATGTAGCCATTAACGCAAAGCTAAATAAATTGGGATGTGCGAATGTTAACGAATGCTAAGGGAATATGGGAATATGGGAATTGGTGAATGAGTCAATGAGCAGATTAGCAATTTCAGACGACAATGAAAAAAGCCGCCATCTGCCAGAGGCGGATGACGGCTTTAGTCACTTTTGAGAATCAATTTATTCGTTTCCGATACATTTTAGCTACACCATAACCCACGCCAAACGCGAGGAGAATGGTAGTGAAACCATCCAACGGAGCACCTTCTTCATTCCCAGTAGGAGGTGGAGTTTGCCCATATACAGTAAACACTACCAGCATCAGTACCACTATCAGGGCCAGTATCTTATCTATCAGTTGTGAGGGTCTCATTGGTTGATGATTTTTTGAGATAAGACTTGATTTTCGGTGGTGATGCGCACCACATACACGCCTGTGCTTATTCCATTGAGGGAAATAAGAGTTGTGCCGTTTGTGAACCGTGCATCGGATGCTGCAAGAATGAGCCTTCCGCTCATATCGAGCAGTTCGATGGTGGCGTTGGTCTCGCAGCTTGTGCAGCCTACATGGAGAAAACCGTTGGCGGCATAGGCTGATAGGTCGTTTTCGTTATCGCTACCGATACCTGTGACGGTATTGGCCACGAAATTGAGGTAGAACCTGTTCTCGTATTGGCCTGCCATCAGTTGAACAGGAACAGAAACGCCTTCTTGCAGCAGTACGTTGGTGTTGAGCGCCACATCATTGAGATAGACAGCAACACTTCCGAAGCCTTCCATTGCATGAGGTACAAAGCTGTATGAGCCAGCTTCTGCCACATTTACCCTAAGTGGAATGGTACTGCTGATGGCAGGAGGTGGAAAGGCTATGATGGCATGATTGAGGTCGTTTGCCAAGGCCGAAAGCGAGATGGAACTGTTGTTGCGCATCTTCACCGCATCATAGAGCGGGTCTTCATCCGTAGTGGCATCTTCCAACACGCCTATGAGAATCTGATTGAACAGACTGTCGTTCTGCAAGCGCAGCCACAGACGGCTGTCTTCACCGTTTGTTCGGAAGAATTGATCGTTGTTGATTGCTTCTCGCTGCCCGTTGTTGAAGGTGAGCAGACCATCGTGCCCCGGTTTAGCCTTCACGTAGAACCCTTGTGCGGTTCCAATGTAGCCAGTGGGGTTGGTGTTTGCTCCTCCACCAGTGCTTGGGTTGCCAGATCCATTCAGTCCGCCCGTGTGGTTCCAGTAGGCGAAATCGAAACGGTCGTAATCGCTACCTGCGGAGTTATCGTCATTCCAGAAATAGATGGTTCCTTCAATATCATTTATGTTATCTGTCACCAGTTGCGCAGCCCTGATGGCCGAAGGGTAGGGGTTGCCTGCAAGGTTGAAGGGAGTGCCCACGGGGTCGGCTTCTAGCGCAATGGCCGGATCGACATAAGGGGTTGGGTACAGTAATGTAAAATTGACAGTACCGTTGTTGACCGTTCCGCTGAAGGTGGTGACACCGCCACCACGACCAGCATAGCCTGTACCGGGTGTCATGGCACCGTTGTAACCTGCGCCCCAACCGGGGTCAGAGGCATCATCTCCCGTCCATTGTGTGCTGGCGGCAGAGTTGTAGGCATAAGAAGGATTGCCCGGCACGCTGCCTTGGTTGCTAATGGGCGAACTCCAGAAGTTGTACTGCGAACCTGTGCGACCATTGCGCAGCACATGGAATGTTCCTGTGCCTGCTCCAAGTGTGCTTGTGTTGGTCTGCACGAGCGAACCATCATTCTCCACGGTCATTGTGCCGTTGTTGGTCAAAACTCCGTTGACGGTGAGGGTCTGATTGGCAGGAATGGTAAACGTGGCACCGTTGGCCATATCGAGGTCGCCCACCTCAGGGTCTACCTCCAACACGGGGTAGTTGGGTCTTCCTGTTGGGATAATTACATCATCGCCACTGCTTGGTACGGTGGCGTTGCTCCAATTGCCGGTGTTGTTCCATTGGCTATCAGTATTGCCCGTCCATGTACCGTTGGCGGTGTTAGATGTGTTGATGCAGCCCAACAAGGGATCGCAACTGTCTATGGTATTGGGGTCGCCATCATCGCAGACCACGGGTGTACCCACACAATTGCAGGAAGCATTGAGTGCATCTCCACTGGTGCAGGCACTGCCATCGTTGCAGGCGGCACCGGGATATTGGGCTGCATCTGCATCATTGCAATCTCCTAAGGTGGTGGCGGTTTGGTTGTAACCTGCACCAGGGCTGGCACAACCAGTAGTACTGCTTACGTAGTAGCCATCATTATCGGCATCGAGGTACCAAGTGGGTGGTTGGTAATCTACTACTGTTACCGTGAACGAACAACTTGCTGTTTGCGCATTGGCCGCTGTAGCTTGGTACGTTACGGTAGTGGCGCCTACTGGGAAAGTGCTTCCGCTAGCCAATCCTGCTATGAGGGCTGTGGGTGCAGGTACACAATCTGACGTGCCAACTGGTGCCGTGTAAGTTACCACTGCCCCGCACGTGCCAAAGATATTGTTTACGGTAATGTCTGCCGGACAACTGATGCCAGGTGCAATTTGTGGTGTAACTATTACACGGGCTTGACATGTTGAGGTGTTAGAATTTACACTTGTAACGGTGAGGGTAACAGGAGTTCCCAATGACATTCCATCATAAGCATTGCCATTCGATATTTGATAACCGTATATGGTATTTGAGTTAGCTGAAACCCACATGGTTTCTCCATCGAAAGCCATATTATATATATTGACTGCGGTTGGGGTTGAACTGATGAAGGCCCCTGTGGTAGCATTATATACTTGGATCGTACTATTTTGGCCTACATATAAATTGCCGTTGGCATAGACCAAAGCACCGTAGGAACTTATTGAAGAGGGCATGGTAAGGGTCTGTACCAAAGCGCCAGTAGCTTTATTGAGAACGCGTATTAAGTTTGAGTTGTTCCCAACCGCATAAACATAACTACCACTGGTAGTAACTGCGCTTGCTGTGGTTCCCAAGTTATATGTCCACACCGTGTTGCTACCGCTTCTTCGGGTAATGGTATTGAGACCCCAGTTAGCTGTATAGTAATCGGTGCTAGAACCATCCATCCACAACTGCATTATTTGTGTCTGTCCTGAATTGAAACTCCCAGTAGAAGCATGGGTCAATGCATTATATTTATACACGGTGGGACCAGACCACTGCGGATACCAGAATTCATTTGTAATAGGATTGAATCCGCCTCCGTGGCTTTGTGTTTCTTGCGTTGCTGTGCCTATATAGGTAGGAGGAATAGCGATGCTTGGTGTAACGTCACCAACATTGCTACAGTCGAATGAAGAAATATCTAACGACAGACTAACCGGGCCACAAGCATCGCTGCTGCCTGCATCTATTAGCGAAGGCGCAATAGAAATGTTACCGGTAGGATCTAATTGAACAGTCGCATTTTGGCAAAGTGCCGTAGCACCATCACTTATTCCATAAACCTCCATATCGGCAATTGTAAAGTTTTGAGTGCCTGCCAAGTAATTGTTACAGGTGGCAGAGCCTTGGCTTCCTACAATGCATGTATAGCTGTGACCGTAACAATAGCCTGAGCTGAGGGTATTATTTACATATAAATCATGACCGCCCCCGAAAGTCGGACCGTAATTGTAATCATCATAAACCGCGTATTGAGGGTAGGCCATAGAGGTGGAGCGGGTATCATCGGTAAAACTGATCAGAAACGAACCAGTGGCCTGGCTATAATTACTAACGTTTAACAGATATGATGTGGATCTGTATGCACCGAATACTCTTCCGGTAGTTGTTTTTATTAGAACTACAGTTGGACCTTGGTTGGCACATAAGTTTCTAAAAGTTTGGCTGTTGCCGCCATGTTGCGATTTGCGATAAAGCAATGTTCCGCAACCATTTCCTGGCAGCCAGCCACTAAGCGTTGTTTCATCTGTAGCGTCTGCCAATATGGAGCCGGGCAACAAGAGTCCACCACAGCTTAGAAAGAGGTTGGGGTTGTTGTCGTTGCAATCGCCCAAAACGGTGGCGGTCTGATTGTATTGCGCTCCTGGGCTAGAACACGCTAACACTGAACTCAGATAGTAGCCATCATTGTCTTCATCCAAGTACCATGGAGACGAAAGGTCGTCTGCCATGCCATTGCAATTATCATCTATACCATTACAGGTAACCTCTGCTGCTCCGGGGTTGATGGCGGTATTGGCATCGTTGCAATCACCGCTTCCTCCGCTGGGCAGTGTACTCGTCCATCCTACTCCCGGACTGGAACACAGCGTTGTTCCTACCCCCGTATAATAGTTGTCGTTGTCTGCATCGAGATACCAGGTCATTGTGGCGATGGTTATCAGCGCATTTGCATCATTGCAATCTGCGCCCAGACTGTTTGTGCGGTAGCCCGTTGGCAACGTGGCGCCACTGCAAACGGCCGTGAGCGAACCAAGCGTATAACCATCGTTATCGGCATCCACATAGCCATTGATGTTCTGCCAACGGGTATTGTCAGTTGGGGCGCAGTCGCCACTACCTCCTACAGGTAGCGTTGTTGTCCATCCTGTGCCGGGGCTGCTACACGCATTTTGCGTAGAAGTGTAGTGGCTATCATTATCTGCATCTAAATACCAGACAGGGGCTGCTGTGATGGTAATATTGGATCCATTCGTATTTCCTACGACAGAGTTATAATCGCTGACCACTCGAATGCGATAGCCCGTACCTGTTGGGGTACCTGATGGAATTACGGCATTTATAGTTCCGCTTGCGGTTGAATATACTGAGCCAATAGTTGTAGGAGAAGCAAAACTACCACTGGCGTTGCTCAATTGTGCCGTGAAGGTATTTCCACTATAAAAACCCCAATTGGCCACTCTGGTGTAAGGTATACTTACAGAGGAACCTCTGCAAATAGACGTTGGGCTGGTACACGTTAAAACAGGAGCATACGTAAATGTAATAACGGCTCTATTGACTTGGTCGGATTTGGTAGAACTGCCCCCGGTAACCTTGAAATATAAATAATTGGTATATCCATAATCATATCCTGGATAGTTGTAGGCTAGTCCTGTCGGAATACTTCTTGATACAGTATAATCTGAGCAGGTGTTGCAGGTACATGTATTGGTGCTGTTGGTGTAGGTATTTACCAGCGTTGTGGCGCTAAGGTTATTTCCTACATAAATACTACGTGTTCCAGTGCCCCCACCACAGTTCCTCAGTCCATATACTTTTACAGAAATATTAGTTATGATATTATTGGCCGGTATAGGGTCATTAAAGCTCAGAGTAATGGGCGCATTTTGGTGTAAAGTGTAACGGCCTCCTCCACAAACTAAGCATCCGGTTTGAGTAGGTCCACCAGAGTTGACGGTTATTGTAACTGTACCGGCATTGGCGGCATTCAATACAAAGTAAAGAGCGATGAGGAGAGAAAGCTTTTTCATTTTGATAGGGGTTATCGGTTATTTGGTTGGTAAGCCCTCCGAGGCTTTTTCAAAACCTCGGAGGTCTCATCGACATATTATTCATTCATCCCTCAATCCAACTCCACCACATAGTGGGCTTCGGAGGCATTGGGGTTTACAACTGTGAGGTAGTGATGCGTACCATAGTCGGTAATACCGAATGCCGCTGCTTCTATGGTGGTAGCTGCCACGTTAGATTCTACTTGCACAGCGGTGCTGTCGGTGCCTCCGGGCGTTGTGGCCAGGTAGAACAGTACATGGGTATCGGGCAAGGCCGATATTTTCAGTATAAGTTCATCATCTGCCAAGAAGGTGTGAATGAGCACGGCCTCGGTTTCCATAGGGGCGAGGGTGCCGGTAAAGCTTGTCTGTCGGCCTTCGCGCAGCACGTTGAGGTCGAAAAGTGCTTCTATCAACTGTGGTTGGTCTGCCACTTTATTGATCATGAAACCGAGGTCGCGGTATTGCTCGGTCATGGTTTTCACCCGTTGCAATTCCAACTCTTGGCCCTTGTTCTTGGTGGTTCCTTTGGCGCCTTCCTGCGTATCGCGGGCACCGTCTAGCTGAGCATAAAAACCATCTACCAGTAATTTGATAGCTGCCATGGGCGGGTGCAGAGCAAGGCTTTGCCCTAGCACATTAACGGCCTCCACCCGTGCTGTTTTTGCCCCTCTGTTAAAGGGTGCCCTGCCGTTTGGGAAAATGGTCTTGTAGTTTGGCGTTCCTTTTTCAAAACCAGTTTCTGCCTGCACTAGGGCATCCCATTTGTTCACACGGTTAACGAGCAGTTCTAGAAACTGGTCTATGTTCAGGGTCTGACCTTCCTGCTGTCCGCCAGCGTTCTTCCAAGCGGTGTAGGATGCCACGTATGCCAGATGGAACGGATGATATCTGTTGTAGAGTAGCGCCCAGTCGGGATCCATCGGGTCATCGGTCTGTACGCGGTTCAAGGCCGCATCGTGATAGTTGCTAAGCTTAAGGGCTTTTTTGAAGTTCCTAGAGGTTACATTAAGGAACTGATTATCTACATAGTGCCAAGGCTTTTTCATAACGTTCTGTTTTTTGTGGTTTAACTTATTTCTGAGAGCTGATGATTTGCGGTTTGGGAGTTGGTAGGAATCATCTCTCCCATATATTCTACCTGATGGTGTTGAAGGGATGGCTTTTTGCAGGTTGTAGCTCCGACCTCTGTCCAGTAATCTGCTTTGGTGTCGGTTGTAGCTCCGACCTCTGTCCAGTAATCTGCTTTGGTATCGGTTGTAGCTCCGACCTCTGTCCAGTAATCTGCTTTGGTATCGGTTGTAGCTCCGACCTCTGTCCAGTAATCTGCTTTGGTGTCGGTTGTAGCTCCGACCTCTGTCCAGTAATCTGCTTTGGTGTCGGTTGTAGCTCCGACCCCTGTCCAGTAATCTGCTTTGGTGTCGGTTGTAGCTCCGACCTCTGTCCAGTAATCTGCTTTGGTATCGGTTGTAGCTCCGACCTCTGTCAAGTAATCTGCTTTGGTATCGGTTGTAGCTCCGACCTCTGTCAAGTAATCTGCTTTGGTATCGGTTGTAGCTCCGACCTCTGTCCAGTAATCTGCTTTGGTGTCGGTTGTAGCTCCGACCTCTGTCAAGTAATCTGCTTTGGTGTCGGTTGTAGCTCCGACCTCTGTCAAGTAATCTGCTTTGGTGCAAGTCGTTGCTACAGATAACACCAAATCAATTTTTTCGCTTGAAAAGTTCCTGACAACCGCAGCCAAAGACAACATTTCATGGCCTTTTGGAAGCACATTCATAGGAGAGGGTGGTGGGACTATCCAAGTTCTGATTTTGGCTACCGATACGTTGCCATCACTCCTTAATACATGGCTACTGTTGTTGTCCATTTCTTTCAATTTCCAAGCGATGGCTCAAAATTCAGCGACAGACATCAGCGCCACAATCGCAGAAAACGTGATTTTGCACTCCTTGTAACCGTTTCTCATCACCGAAAATGTGAGTAATGGTTGTTGTAATTTTTTATTTGAACAGATAGGGGCGGTAGGCCACGAGCCCCATGTTACTGTGCACATCTAACTTGGCCATCAGGTTCTTGCGGTGGCTGTTTACGGTATGAATGCTCACAATCATCTCCGTGGCTATTTGGCCCACGCCTTTCTCTGCAAGCATGTGAGCCAACACCTCTCGTTCGCGCACAGATAGGAGGGAGAAGCGCAGTTGCATGTTGGAATCTAGTTGTTGTGCGTTGCGCTGTGAAAATGCCACAGGGCCCAAATGCTCTATCTGATAACAAATGCTCATTACCACGGGCGTGCTATCGAATGTAGTGGGAAGCAGCCCATAGACCCCAGAAAACCAAACGTTCTCCCCGTTGATGTCGGTAAGGCAGAAAGCGATCAGTTTTGGATCTCTAACCCCATGCTCTATGTCTGCAATGATGCTGTTCCAAAAAGGGGCAATGGGATGGCGCTGCCGCCCAATAAACTGTAGCATTTCGGCCGTGCAAAGCTTGCCGTTGCACATCGTAAAGAAACGGCCAAGAGATGTGCTGACAAAACAGGGCACCATATCGTTGATTCCATGAAGAACCAGATGACAGCCGAGGCTCTGCGCCATACCATCAAGTTCTTCAGTCCGTGTGTCTTCGGGGTTGTTGGTAGAAAGGATGGCCACAGCGCTTGGAGCAAGCGTATTCCATATCTGAATTAGGTTCATGCTGCCGATTAGGGTTGGTTGTTTCAAAAGACCAACAACGTTTTGAAGCGTGCAATAGCCGTTTCGGTGATTTTTGGGGGTCGATACTCTCATTGGCTCACATTTTCTGTGATTTTCTCGGACTATCCGTTCTTATTCACACTACAAACCAACAAGCTGGCGTGCAAGCATGAAAACCTAGTTTTTGTCGATTATAGGAATCCTGAGGGATGTTGTATGGGTTTCAAGTAATGGAATATCAGTTACTTACAGTCAAAAACGATAGGAATCCTGAGGCTGAAAAAAAGTGTAGGGCAGCTCGGTTTTTCAGGCAATTAGCTGATTAGCTAATTAGCATATTAGCTAATTAGCCAATTAGCATGTTAGCTAAGTAGCATGTTAGCCAATTAGCATATTAGCTAATTAGCCAATTAGCATGTTAGCCAATCAACTAGTCAACTCATTAATTAACCCACTAATCACCCCGCACCCCGCACCCCGCACCCCGCAACCCGTAACCCGCAGCACCCCGCACCCCGCACCCCGTAACCCGTAACCCGCACCCCGCACCCCGCACCCCGCAACCCGTAACCCGCAGCACCCCGCAACCCGCAACCAATCACTAACTTTCCGCCATGATTCTAATAGCAGATAGCGGAAGCACCAAGTGCGATTGGGTTTTGCTCAACAAACGTGAGCGCGTGGCGGAGGTAGATACCATCGGTTTCAACCCGTTTTACTATGATGAGCAGTCTATTGCCAATGTGCTAAGCAAGGTGGAGGTGTTTGCCGCTAATGCAGCAGCCGTTACCGAA
The DNA here is from genome assembly GCA_021741155.1 of Flavobacteriales bacterium. Taxonomy (GTDB): domain Bacteria; phylum Bacteroidota; class Bacteroidia; order UBA10329; family UBA10329; genus UBA10329. The sequence goes on from JAIOYP010000014.1 coordinate 69,839, forward strand.
GTTCATTTTTATGGCTCTGGCTGCTCATCACCAGAAAGGAATAGTACGGTAGAGAAGGCGCTGAAAGTGGTGTTCCCAAATGCCGCCATCAACGTGGGGCATGATGTATTGGGTGCTGCTTTAGCTGCTTGCCAGGGAGAGAAGGGAATAGCCTGCATTCTTGGCACAGGTTCCAATTCATGCTATTATGATGGCAAGGATGTTTCGGAAGTCATTCCATCCTTAGGCTACATTTTGGGCGATGAAGGAAGCGGGGCGTGGTTTGGTAAGAAACTCATTACAGATTATCTTTATAAAGAATCTATTCCAACAGCTTTAAAACAAGAGTTAGAAAGCAAAGGCCATACAAAAGGGTCCATTCTAGAGAACATCTACATGAAGCCGCACGCCAATGTTTACTTGGCATCCTTCATGACCATTATTGCCAATCATCGTCAAACCGACTACGTTCAGGCATTGATGTCGGACGGAATGCGCGAATTTCTACAGCGCCACGTGTGTTGTTTCGATAATTACAAGGAAGTAAAGTCCAGTTTTGTAGGTTCGGTTGCTTATCATTTCCAAGACTTTCTGAAAGTGGAAGCTGAGAAATTGCAGATACCAGTAGGAAACATCATCCAACGACCAATTGATGGTCTGGTGGCGTTTCATTTAAAGGATTCAGATCAGGGCTAAAAGCTCGTTGCCGTAGTGCAGACCAAGGCTTACTGCCGCACCCAAAAGGGCACCTACCAAGACTTCGGTGGGTGTGTGACCGAGAAATTCTTTCAGTTTTACGGTTGTACCATTGATATCTGGCGATAGCAATTCCTTTATCATTCTATTCAATACCATGGCTTGTTTGCTGGCGTTGCGTCTCAATCCGGCCGCATCAAACATCACCACTGTTGCAAAACACACGGCCAAGGCATAAGTTGTAGAATCAAACCCATCAATAAGACCGATAGAAGTTGCTGTTGCCACCACTGTTGAACTGTGGCTCGATGGCATTCCGCCTGTGGCGAATAGAATGGTCCATTTGAACGTGCGCTTCTTTATGGCAACCGTCAGTATCTTAATTCCTTGCGCAATCAGATTGGCGGCAATAAAGGCAATGATGACTTCCCATCCGGTATCGTGTATGTTGGCGAAGAAGTTTGTCATCCAATGCTTTCGAGAATGCTAATATAACTTGAATAACGGCTTTCGGGAATGATGCCAGCTTCTACCGCATTGCGCACCGCACAACCGGGTTCATTTCTGTGCACACAATTCCCAAACTTGCATTTCTCTGATGTTCTGAATATTTCTGGGAAGTAATGAGAGATTTCGGCCACCTTCATGTCTAGCATTCCAAATTCCTTGATGCCCGGAGTGTCGATAATGAACCCTGGTGTGTCCGATAACGGAAACATTTCGGCAAATGTTGTGGTGTGTGTTCCCTTGGCGTGGGCTTCTGATATCTCTCCAATGGCCAAATCCAATTCAGGAACCAATTCATTAATAAGCGTGCTTTTGCCAACGCCCGAATGGCCAGAAACCAGCGTTACCTTGTCGCTCATCCATGCCTCCAGTTCGTCCATTCCTGTTCCGTCTAAGGCAGAAGCCACAAACACCCGATATCCGATTGATTCGTAGCAGGATTTGTATTCAGCTTGCAGTTCGGCTGCGTCTTCTTCCGTGTTTAAATCAGACTTATTGATGAGCACCGCTGCTGAAATGCCGTATGCTTCGGCAGTACAAAGTAGCCTATCAATAAACCCGAAAGAAGTTCTTGGTTGATGAACGGTTGCCAATACCAGCATCTGATCCACATTGCAGGCAATAATGTGTGCTTCCTTACTTAGATTGACAGACTTACGAATGATGTAATTCTTGCGCTCCGCAATGTGTTCAATGATGCCCGTGTTTTGGGCTCCAGGTTCCATAGTCACCTCAACTTTGTCGCCAACCGAGGTCGGACTAGTGGTGCGCAACCCTTTTATACGGTAGTTACCTCTCAGTCTGCACGCAACGATTTCACCAGTTTCGAGCAGAACAGAACTCCAACTTCCCGTACTTCTAATGATTGTGCCTTTAATTCGTTCCGACATTCCGCTCAAATATACTTCGCACAAAATGGTCATTTGTTACCTTCACCGCAAATTGTTTTGAATGTCTATTGAGGTAACGAATGTTTCGAAGTTGTATGGCACCCAAAAAGCGTTGGATGGCGTGTCCTTCAATGTAAAAAAGGGTGAGATAGTTGGCTTTCTAGGGCCAAACGGTGCTGGAAAATCGACTATGATGAAGATTATTTCCTGCTTTCTGCCGCAATCTTCTGGTAGCGTAAAAGTGTGCGGCCATGACGTGGAGACCGATTCCATGAAGGTTCGAAGCCTTGTGGGGTATCTGCCAGAAAGCAATCCGCTTTATTACGACATGTACATTAAGGAGTACTTGGAGTTTGTTTGCGGCATTTATGCACTGCCAAACCCAAAGCAGCAGGTAGAGAAGATGATTGCCGTTACTGGTTTGGAACTGGAACAACACAAACAAATTGGTCAGCTTTCTAAAGGATACAAGCAACGCGTTGGAATAGCGCAGGCGCTCATTCATGATCCTCAGGTGCTCATTTTAGACGAACCAACTTCTGGGCTAGATCCGAATCAATTAATCGGAATCCGAAGCCTCATCAAAGAACTCGGAAAGGAAAAGACGGTGCTGTTCTCTTCGCACATCATGCAAGAAGTAGAGGCGGTGTCAGACCGCATCATCATCATCAATAAAGGAAAGCTTGTAGCAGACCAAAAGGTTGGTGCCAGCTCTGCTCTAAAAAAACAAGTTGTATTGGTGGAGTTTGATAGTGAAATTGATGTTACGAAGTTTAAGATCATCCCTTCTGTTGATTCAATTGCTAAACTCAATGATGGGAAGTATCAATTTGTTGGAAAGCAGGATGCAGATCTACGAAAAGAGGTCTCCCGAAAAGCACAGGAATTAGACGTTCTTGTGCTTGGAATGACAGTTGTTGACCAGAAACTAGAGGACGTTTTTCAAGAACTTACGTCTAAACGTTAAAGTTCAGTTGGTAGGGCTGATTGCGAACTGCTAAAGTTTTTACCTTGCGCCTCGAAAAACAAGTTTATTACCTTGTTAAGATAACACTTACTATATAATGGCATATTTATTTACATCAGAATCAGTTTCCGAAGGTCACCCAGATAAGGTTGCAGACCAAATTTCGGATGCAATGCTTGACGAATTTCTAAAGCACGACCCGAATTCTAAGGTCGCTTGCGAAACGTTTTGCACCACAGGTCTTGTAGTTGTTGGAGGAGAGATTTCATCTCAGGGAGAAGGAAAAGTAAAGGTTGATACCATTGTGCGAGACACAGTGAAGAAAATCGGATACACAAAGGCGTCATATAAGTTCGATTCTGAAAGTTGCGCGGTTCTATCGGCCATGCACGAACAGTCTAGCGACATCCGCCAAGGAGTAGAAGAAGGCAAAGGTCTTCACACTGAGCAAGGTGCTGGTGATCAAGGAATGATGTTCGGTTTTGCTACAAACGAAACAGAAAGTCAAATTCCAATCACATTGGAGCTTTCTCATCTCATACTAAAGGAAATGGCCGCCATCCGTAAGGAAGGAAAGGTGATGCAATACCTTGGGCCAGACAGTAAATCTCAAGTTACGGTAGAATATAACGATCGTGGTCGTCCAGTTTCTGTTCACACCATCGTAGTTTCTACGCAGCATGACGATTTTGATGAGGAGAAAAAAATGCTTGCTCAGATTAAGAAGGATGTAGAGGAAATCGTTCTGAAACGAGTGTTGAAGAAACTTCCAGTTTATTCTAGAAAATTGTTCGGTCGTGGATGGCAAGACCGTGTGATTCTACACGTTAATCCTACAGGGAAATTCGTAATCGGTGGGCCACACGGTGACGTTGGTCTTACTGGAAGAAAAATCATTGTAGATACGTATGGAGGTAGAGGTGCTCACGGTGGTGGTGCTTTCTCAGGAAAAGATTCTTCCAAAGTGGATAGAAGTGCAGCTTATGCTGCACGCCACGTGGCAAACAACCTTGTTGCTGCTGGTGTTTGTGATCAAGTGTTGGTTCAAGTCGCTTACGCAATTGGAGTGGCACAACCAGTTAGTCTTTATGTCAATACGTACAAAACGTCAGACATTTGGGTTGATGGTAAGAAGATGAGCGATGGCGAAATTTCCGCTAAAGTTTCGAAGTTGTTCGATATGCGCCCAGCTGCTATTGTAGCTCGTTTTGGTCTTAAAAATCCTGTGTTTTCAGAAACAGCCGCTTACGGTCATTTTGGACGCGCCAGCGAAACCAAAGAAGTAGAAGTTTACTACAAAGGAGAAGGTGTAACGGAACGAGATGGTAAGCTATACAAGATGGTAGATACTTTTGGTTGGGAGAAACTCGATAAGGTTGCTGAGATTATGAAGGAATTCAACTTGACAGAAGCGCCAGTGCTTCTAAGAACTGATTACTAAGAAGATTAATTGGTAGAAATAAAAAAGGGTCAGATTTATCTGACCCTTTTTTGTATTCAAGAATTACTTCTGCCTCATATAAATCTCAATCGGCACCCCAGTGAAATTGAAGTTCTCTCGCAATTTGTTCTCCAAGAATCGTTTGTAATCTTCTCTTACATATTTTGGGTGATTGCAGAAGAATGCAAACGAAGGAAAATACGTAGGCAACTGTGTCACGTATTTAATCTTAACGTAATGGTGCTTTTCTGTTGGTGGCGGATTGCGCTCAATAATTCCCAACATCAAATCATTCAACTTCTTGGTTTGAATTCGAGTCAATCGGTTCTGGTGTACCTGAATGGCAGTCTCCAACGCCTTGTGAATCCGTTGTTTGGTCACAGCACTCACAAACAGAATAGGCACATCATTAAACGGAGCCATCTTTTTGTGGATGAGTTCCGTGTATTCCTTGGTGCTCATGGAGTCTTTCTCCATTAAATCCCATTTGTTTACCAGAATCACGATTCCCTTATGGTTCTTCTGCGCCAATCCAAGAATGCTCATGTCTTGCTGCTCAAAACCAACCGTGGCATCAATCATCAGAATGCATACATCGCAACCTTCTATAGCACGAATAGAGCGTAGAACCGAGTAAAACTCAACATCTTCGTGTACCGATTTTTTCCTTCTAATTCCGGCAGTGTCAACAAGTGTGAACTCAAAACCAAATGCGTTATAATGTGTGTCAACGGTATCGCGCGTGGTTCCAGCAACGTCAGTCACAATATTTCGCTCCTGTCCGAGAAGCGCATTTGTAAGGCTCGACTTGCCAACATTTGGCCTACCTACAATTGCAAAGCGAGGTAAAGTTGATTTCTCTTCTTCCTTTTCTGGGCTGAGATGCGTTACGAGTTCATCAAGAAGTTCGCCTGTTCCGCTTCCGTTGATGCTAGAAATGCAGAAATAATCACCCAATCCAAGGCCGTAGAATTCGGTTGCTTCGCCAATACGATCGGCATTGTCAACCTTGTTTACCACAACGATGATTGGTTTTTGCGATTTTCTCAAAACCTCAGCAACCACTTCATCTGGTCCCATAATTCCTGAAGAAACATCCACCACAAAAAGCAAAACTGTTGCTTCTGCAATAGCAATATCAACCTGCTTTCGGATTTCTCCCTCAAACACATCTTCCGATCCTACCACGTATCCGCCAGAGTCAATCAGGTTGAATTCAATTCCGTTCCAGACTGATTTTCCGTAGGTACGGTCGCGAGTTACTCCGCTCTGCTCATCTACAATGGCCTGTCGTTCACCAATCAACCTGTTAAACAGGGTCGATTTGCCAACGTTTGGCCTTCCAACTATAGCTACAATATTGCTCATGTTATTTTATTAGTAATTCACCTTATGCACCTGAAGTGTACAACTAGCACACCCATGGGTATTTCGGTGTTTTGAATTGAGAGATTGGCAACTAACGATTGGCATTTTGTACACTATCTCTATCGTCCCTCGTCCCTCGTCTCTTGTCCCTCGTCCCTCGTCCCTCGTCCCTCGTCCCTTGTCCCTCGTCCCTCGTCCCTCGTCCCTTGTCCCTCGTCCCTCGTCCCTCGTCCCTCGTCTCTTGTCCCTCGTCCCTTGTCCCTCAATCAATAACCGAATTCCTTCAGGTCACGATCATTACTCCTCCAATCCTTTCTCACTTTCACCGTTAGGTCGAGAAAAATCTGCTTACGAATGAAGTTTTCGATGTCTCTTCGAGCATCCGTTCCCATTCGTTTGATGGCTTTGCCACCTTGCCCAATCACAATCATCTTTTGCGATTCACGCTCCACATAAATGGTTGCTTGAATACGGTCTAATCGTTCCTCTTCGGTATAATCCTCAACCACCACCTCAACAGAATAAGGAATCTCCTTCTTATAATGCTTCAAAATCTTCTCACGAATCATCTCTGAGATGAAAAAACGCAAAGGTCTGTCAGTCAGTTCGTCCTTATCATAATAAGGAGGATGAACGGGTAAATGCGGTGTCATCAATTTCAATAGCGATTCCGTATTGAAATGGTGTAGGGCAGAGGTAGGTAGAATTTCAGCCTTCGGCAGAAGTGCTGTCCACTCTCCAACGCGCTTTTCAACCTTCTCCTGATCGCTCAGGTCAACCTTGTTCAGAACAACAACAACAGGAACCTTCACTTGTTGAAGTTGCCCAATCAACGTCTCATTAAAAGGCTCATCCGGTTCAACTAAATAAAGAATAACGTCAGAATCCTTAATGGACGAATTAACCGCAGTCATCATATTCTCCTGCAATTTGTATGCAGGATCAAGGATTCCAGGTGTGTCAGAAAACACAATCTGATGGTTTTCATCGTTCCAAATACCCATGATACGATGCCGTGTGGTCTGCGCTTTCGGATTGGTGATAGAAAGTCGCTCACCAATCAACGCATTCATCAGCGTAGATTTCCCTACGTTCGGCTTGCCGATAATACTTACGAAACCGGCTTTGTGTGACATGGAAAATCGGGTGTGAAAAAATTTGGTGTGCAAAGAAACAAATTATATATTTGCCGCCCCTTAGAAAAATAGCCGCGCTAAGAATGATTCAGCGGTTCAAGATACATCGCGGGATGGAGCAGTTGGTAGCTCGTCGGGCTCATAACCCGAAGGTCGTTGGTTCGAGTCCAGCTCCCGCAACACAGACCCGGAGTCAGAAATGACTTCGGGTTTTTTGTTGCTCTTATTTTGCCCGCTTGTGGCCCACGTTAAAGCCAATTCCAAGACGAACCATTCCGGTTGACCGGATTTCAGATTCCGTTTCTATTTCTTCGTAGGTATACCATTTTATGAGTACACCTGCACTGAAGTCGTTGAACATGTAAAAGTTGTTTCCGAGTTGTGCATCAAAACCAATTCCGACCATGTGCTCGTTAAGG
>JAIOYP010000068.1 GCA_021741155.1 Flavobacteriales bacterium
TTTGCGCGAAATTGAACAGGTAAACTCGAATAAACATGTATTGGACTCTCGAATTAGCATCACGTCTTGAAGACGCACCTTGGCCAGCAACAAAGGACGAGTTGATTGACTTCGCCATGCGTTCAGGCGCTCCAATGGAGGTGGTTGAGAACCTACAAGAAATTGAAGATGATGGCGAAGTGTTCGAAAGCATCGAAGACATCTGGCCTGATTATCCAACCAAAGACGATTTCTTCTTCAACGAAGACGAATATTGAGTTTTCAAAACTCCAACTATACAACGGCTCTGTCATTCGGCAGGGCCGTTCTTTTTTGCGTTAATTGGTAGCCATGATTCTTCGTTTTGAACCATATCAGTTACAACTCAAACATCCGTTTAGGTTGGCTACTGGCACGCGGACTTCCACTTCCACGGTTCAAGTTCAGATTGAAGAAAACGGAATAATTGGCTACGGTGAGGCTTCCATGCCGCCTTATCTTGGAGAATCGATAGAGTCAGTCACTTCATTTCTTTTGAAACTGAAATCTGAGAATTGGCAGATTGAAAACCTGTCCGCGATTCTTCAGGAAATCGATTCGCTCTCAGAAAAAGACAACGCGGCCAAAGCTGCTATCGACATTGCGCTTCACGATTTAAAAGGCAAAATACTTGGCGTTCCTACACGTGAACTATTTGGAATTACAGCAACCCAAACACCTCCAACCGCTATGACAATTGGCATGGGAACCGAGGCGGAATTGAGACAAAAAGTAGCGGAAGCCGAAAATTTTCAGCTCCTTAAAATCAAGTTGGGTGGGCCAGACGATAAAGACAAAATTGACTTCCTGCGTTCTATCACCGACAAACCATTTTTGGTGGATGCCAATCAAGGTTGGACGGATGTGGAAGTCGCGTTGAGGATGATTGATCATTTGAGTTCATTGAATGTGTTGATGGTGGAGCAACCAATGCCTGTAAATACGACTACCGAAACTTGGAGATTACTCAAAGAAAAAAGTGCTCTTCCGATTTTTGCCGATGAAAGCGTGAAACGATTAGCCGACTTGGAAAATGTTTCGGAGCTTTTTCATGGAATCAACATCAAACTGATGAAAAGCACGGGCTTGGCAGAAGCAAATGCCATGTTTGATTATTGCCATAAAACAGGATTGCAAACCATGATTGGATGCATGACAGAATCGAGTTGCGCCATAATGGCGGCTGCACAATTGGCATCACGCGCCAACTTCGTTGATCTTGATGGTCCATTCCTCATCAGCAACAATCCATTTGAGGAACCGCAGTTGATAGGAGGTTGCATCCAACTAGATTCGATTGCTGGAAACGGAGTGATTCCATTTTGAATCTACAAGCGAATTGAACTTACCAAAATCAAGGTCAGTTTTAACCAAATTCGGCTTAAAAAAGGTTTAATTTCGCGCCCTCGCATGACAGGCTGTCGGAACACCGCCATCGGAACGGTTGTTGACATCTCGAGTGCCACTCAAAAGGAATTCACACAGAATGATTGATTTTATAAATAATCTGGCCAAGAAATTCTTCGGAAGCAAGGCCGACAAGGACATTGAAGAAATTCAACCTTACGTTGAGCAAATCAACGTCTTCACAAACCAACTTCAAAGCGTTTCTGATGACGCACTTCGCGGTAAAACCACTGAGTTCAAAAAGCGAATAGCCGATTTTCTTTCAGCTGAGAGAAAGCAGATTGACGAACTCACGGCCAAAGCGGAAGACGCTGCAACCAATGTTGAGGAAAAAGAACATCTCTACGATCAAATTGATAAGATTGAGGCTACTGTAACTGAAAAGATTGAAGAAGTGCTTCTTCAAATTCTTCCTGAAGCGTTTGCTGTTATAAAAGAAACGGCTCGTAGACTGAAAGAAAAAGGTTCGTTGATTGTAACAGCAACCGAAATGGACCGCGATTTAGCTGCCAATAAAGGCTATGTAAAAGTCGAAGGTAGCTATGCCACTTTTCCAAAATCATGGATTGCTGGCGGAACGGAAGTTAGCTGGGACATGGTGCATTACGATGTGCAGTTGATTGGAGGAGTGGCACTTCATAAAGGACGAATTGCGGAGATGGCAACGGGTGAAGGAAAAACCCTCGTGGCAACGCTTCCTGTTTATTTGAATGCCTTGGCTGGTCGCGGAGTTCACTTGGTAACCGTGAACGATTACCTCGCAAAACGTGACTCGGAATGGATGGGACCGTTGTACGAATTCCACGGTTTGAAAGTGGATTGTATCGACAAGCACCAATCAAATTCGCCTGAAAGACGTGCGGCTTACAATGCCGATATCACCTTCGGAACGAACAACGAATTCGGGTTCGATTACTTGCGCGACAACATGGCTCGCGAAGCGGGCGATCTTGTTCAACGCAAGCACAACTACGCCATTGTGGATGAGGTCGATTCGGTTTTCATCGATGATGCCCGAACCCCGCTTATTATTTCAGGCCCTGTTCCACAAGGCGATAAGCACGAATTTGACGAATTGAAGCCAAAAGTTGAGAAGCTTTTACAGGTTCAGCGTACATTTTTCAATACGGCTTTGACGGATGCCAAACGGCTCATTGCCTCAGGAAAAGACGGTTACAAAGAAGATGAAGGCGGAATGGCTTTGCTTCGTGCACATCGTGCGTTGCCAAAGAATAAGGCGCTTATCAAGTATTTGAGTGAATCTGGCGTGAAGCAAATTCTCCAAAAAACGGAGAATTACTACATGCAGGATCAGAACAAGGAAATGTACAAGGTTGATGCCGAGCTTTTCTTTGTCATTGACGAAAAACACAACTCTATCGAGTTGACCGAAAAGGGATTGGAGCTCATCACCAAGAACATGGATGATGACAAATTCTTCGTGCTAACGGATGTTGGTTCTGGTATTGCCGAAATTGAAAAAATGGGCGGCACGGATCAGGAAAAAGCAAAGAAAAAGGACGAATTGATGCGCGATTTCGCTATCAAAAGTGCTCGAGTTCATTCCATGAATCAGTTATTCAAAGCTTACACACTTTTTGAGAAAGACGTGGAGTATGTGGTGATGGACAATAAGGTGAAGATTGTTGATGAACAAACGGGTCGTATAATGGATGGCAGACGCTATTCTGACGGTTTACATCAGGCTATTGAATCTAAGGAAAACTTGAAAGTTGAAGCCGCCACTCAGACTTGGGCAACAGTTACGCTTCAGAACTACTTCCGTATGTACCACAAGCTTTCGGGCATGACAGGAACAGCCGAAACGGAAGCAAAAGAGCTTTGGGATATCTACAAATTGGATGTAATGGTTGCACCAACCAATCGTCCGATTACGCGGGAGGACAAAGAAGATTTGGTTTACAAAACCACGCGTGAGAAGTACAACGCGGTGATTGATGATGTGGTTAAATTGACCGCAGAAGGTCGACCAGTTTTGGTTGGAACAACTTCGGTTGAAATCTCTGAACTTTTGAGTCGAATGCTCAAAATGAAAAAGATTGAGCACACGGTTTTGAACGCAAAATTGCACGCCAAAGAAGCCGATGTTGTTGCCATGGCTGGTAAGCCAGGTGCTGTAACCATCGCCACCAACATGGCTGGTCGTGGAACGGATATTAAGCTGACCGAAGAAGTGAAAAAATCGGGTGGTTTGGCCATTATTGGTACCGAACGCCACGAAAGCAGACGTGTTGACCGCCAGTTGCGTGGTCGTGCTGGTCGTCAGGGAGATCCAGGTTCTTCTCAATTCTACATTTCTTTAGAAGACAACTTGATGCGACTTTTCGGTTCTGACCGAATTGCCAAGTTGATGGACAAAATGGGTTACGAGGAGGGCGAGGTTATTCAGCATGGAATGGTTTCTAAATCCATTGAACGGGCGCAGAAAAAAGTTGAGGAAAACAACTACGGAATCAGAAAGCGATTGCTGGAATATGATGACGTAATGAACGCTCAGCGTGAAGTAATCTACAAGCGTAGAAGACATGCGTTACAAGGCGAACGACTTTCGGTTGATGTGTTGAACATGATTCACGACACGGCAGCTTTGCTTGTGGATGAATTCCATGATGCACGCGATTACGAAGGCTTCAAATTGGATGTCATCAGAACCTTCTCAGTTGAATCTCCAATTTCAGAACAGGAATTCAATTCTGGAAAAGCGGATGATGTACTTGACAAATTGGTTCACTCTCTAACTCAAAGTTACACTCGTAAAAAGAGCGAAATTGCTGTTCGCGCATTCCCAGTCATTGCGAATGTGTTTGAAACGCAAGGCGAGAAATTCAAGAACATCGTTATTCCATTTACTGATGGAATCAAGAGTTTGAATGTGGTTGTCAACCTATCGAAGACCTACGAATTGAAAGGTTCAAACCTTGCATTGGCGTTTGAGAAAAACATCATTCTTGCCATTATTGACGAGCAATGGAAAGAGCATTTGCGCGAAATGGACGAGTTAAAAACGTCTGTTCAGAACGCATCTTACGAGCAAAAAGACCCATTGCTTATCTACAAGTTTGAGTCTTACGAACTCTTCAAGCAGATGCTTGGAAGAATGAACCGCGAAGTAATCTCCTTCCTTTTCAAAGGCGACCTTCCGAATGCTGAGAACACACGTGTGAGCGAAGCAAGTGAGAGAAAAGAGCGCGTAACTGCTTCTCGACCTGAAATGACACAGCGTCAAGCTCCACAGCAAAACGGTGGGCAACAACAGCCTTTACCAACGCAACCTCAAGCCAAACCTGAACCTGTACACGTGGGAGAACAGATTGGTCGCAACGAACCTTGCCCTTGCGGAAGCGGCAAGAAGTACAAGGTGTGTCACGGGAAAAAGTAATTTGACCTTTTGTTGGCGCAAAATTGTGTCAGAGGCCAATCAGTTTGGATATGACCTTGACAACAGAATCGTATTTCGCTGAGGAAATATGACCTGCTTGACCAACAATGGTTCTCTTATCAGCCGTAAATATTTTGTTTGGACGGATATTACTCGACACAGGAAGGTTTCCCGAATCAAAGTCATCTTCCTCTAATGGAATTTCAATTCCATCAAACTTTGACTTTGAAGTAATCTGACAGAGAATCACATCTTCGCCACCCCAATCAGCAATAACCAAGGCTGGTCGTCTTTTCGAACCAGAAAGATCTGAAAATGGAAAAGGGATAATGACTACTTGACCCTTCATAGGTTTTTCCACGCCTCATCCTCTTCCTCGCTGATCCAATCTTTTGCAAGGGACTTTTCGCTTGCGAATTGCAACGCCTGTTTGTCAGTAATCAACTCCTTAAGGATAATGTCGCGTTCCTGAGCGGTGCATTGCTTCACCCAACTCAGAATCTGGTTAATTGTAACAGGAAGATTATGTTCTACTGGTTTCATCGCTGCTAAGATACCGAAAATGACGTTCTTCGTAGCTAAATCCGTGTAAATGAAATTCACCTCAGGTAAAGTCCTAGCCACAATGCTAGATGAACAGCGCAATCTCACGCGTTTTTATCTATCCAAATTGAAAGGCGAAGACATGCACCGTGAGTTTGAGGTAAACGGTTATACAACCAATAGTCCGTATTGGATTCTCGCTCATATATGTTGGGCAGAAAATATGCTTGCCATTGAATGTATGGGAGCAAAAGGTGTGGACATTGCGTGGTTGAAGGACTTCAAGATTCAATCTCCAAAGGGAATCAAACCAGCGAACCAGCCATCACTCGAGGAAGTTTTGGCCGTATTCAAACAAATTCATGCTGTTGCGTTGGAAATGATTTCCAATCTAACGGAAGCAGAATTGGATGAAGAAAATCCGCTTGGAATTTCATTTGGCGAAAACAAAAGCAAGCGTTTTATGGCCATGCATGCGGTGAGGCATGAAGGCACGCATTGCGGTCAGCTATCGCTCATAGCAAAGATGTACGGGAAGAAAACCGTTTAATTTCTTTCTAAAAAACACTTTTCCTCCTACGGATTTTAAAGACGATTTCTTCCTGCTCAATTCGACCAACTTTACTGTTGATGTTCAATCGGAAGAACCGTATATTCGCAGCCCTAAATTTTAATGGTAATTACAGATGGTAATTGGTAAAATTCGTGAGCAGTCAACGTTACTGATGATTCTAATCGGTGGAGCGATGCTAGCTTTCATTCTTGGTGACCTCCTTAATTCAGGTGGTTTTCTTCTCAATGGTTCTCCAACTGAAGTAGGAGAAATTGCAGGAAATACGGTTGATGGACGGGCTTTTGAAGAAAGAGTTCAGGAGTCGATAGATAACTACAAAGCTCAGTCAGGTCAATCTACTGTTGACAATGCAACTACTGACCAATTGCGCGAGCAAACTTGGCAGCAAATGGTTCGTGAATTCGTTCTTGGACAAGAATTGGATGAAGCTGGTGTTCGCGTAAGCGCAGAAGAGCTTTATGATTTGGTTCAAGGAAACAATCCTCATCCGCAAGTTGTGCAGGCATTCACTAACCCCGAAACTGGTCAATTTGACCAAGCTCAAGTGATTTCATTCTTAAAGAAAATGGAGACTGATGAAGACCTTAAAAAACGATGGATTGCCTTTGAAAAAGATATTTCAAAACTTCGCAGAAATGAGAAGTACAACAACCTTATCAAGAAAGGATTATACGTGACCAAAGCCGAAGCGGAAAGTGATTATTATGCACAAAATCAAAGTGCAACCATCCGATTTGCATTGAAACGGTATTCAAGCGTGGCCGATTCTACCGTGCAAGTTTCTGCTTCTGACATCGAAAAATATTACAACGACAACAAATCAAAGTATGAGCAAGAGGCTTCTCGCGATTTGGAATTCGTTGCTTTCAAAGTTGATCCTTCAAACGAGGATTTTGAAAAAGTAAAAAGTTGGGCTGACAGAACAAAATCAGAGTTTGAAACTGCTGAGAACGACACCCTTTTGGTAAACAGAGAATCTGATGCACGTTTCAATGCAAGATGGCTTGCAAAAGGTGAGTTGGGCGGAAACATTGATTCGTTGATGTTTGCTGCACAAAAAGGGTATGTTGAAGGACCTTATTTGGAAGGTCAAACTTTCAGAATGGCAAAATTGATTGGTGTAAAAATGTCTCCTGATTCAGTTACTGCTCGTCACATTCTTCTTAAACCAGAAACATACGGAAGTGTAGAGAAAGCCAAAACAACGGCTGATAGCTTAAAGGCAGTTATTTCCAACGGAGGCGATTTTGCAGCACTTGCACAGCAAGTATCTGAAGATCCAGGTTCAGGTGCTAAAGGTGGTGACCTTGGTTGGTTCAAAGAAGGACAAATGGTTCCAAGTTTCAACGATGCTTGTTTTAATGGAAAAAAAGGTGACTTAGTTGTAGTTGAGTCGCAATTCGGTTATCATATCATTGAGGTAGTTGACCAAAAAGGAAGCACAGAGAAGCGTGCAGTTGCGTTTATTGACCGCACAGTTGAACCTAGCACAAAGACATTCCAAGCTATTTATGGTTCTGCTGATGAGTTCGCAAGAAGCATTACATCTATTGCGTCATTCGATCAGGAAATTACTAGTCGCGGCCTAAACAAGCGAATTGCCAGCACTTTGAAGGAGAATGACAAAACCATTGCTGGATTGGAAAACCCACGCGAACTGATTCGCTGGGCATACAAATCGGAAAAAGGCGACATCAGCGATGTATTTGAATTAGGTAACACTTTTGTTGTAGCAGCTCTTACAGCTGTTCGCGAAGACGGATTTGCTGCCATCGAAGACATTAAAGATGAATTGGAAACAGGTGCTATAAAAGAGAAAAAAGCGGCAACTTTTATGAAAGAATTTGATGCTGCAAAAGCGGGTGATATTCAAACAATTGCAGACAAGATGAATCTTCCTGTTGAGATAAAAGACGGAATTCTGTTTTCTGCAAACGCAATTTCGGGTCTTGGTCGCGAACCTGCACTTTTGGGAACAGTAAGCGGCATGGAAACAGGCGATATCTCAAAAGCCATTAAAGGCGATCTAGGTGTTTATGTTGTGTATTTAGAAAGCCGTTCTGAAGTACCAGCACAATCAAACTATACAAGCAATGCATCTATGCTTAATAGCTCACTTTCGTCACGAGTTGACTACGAAGTGTTCGAAGCTTTGAAAGAAAAAGCAGAGATTGTAGATAATCGCGCTAAGTTCTTCTAAGAAAAAAATGAAAGTGTTTTGAAAGCCCTGTCCGCCTTACGCGGATGGGGCTTTTTGTTTACCGTAATTGTTGCAATCTGTATCCATCCAACTTCACAAAAATGAAGAGGAGAATAGTGAAACCAAGTAATGATGAACCGCCATAACTGAAGAAAGGCAATGGAATTCCAATTACCGGCATTAGGCCAATTGTCATTCCTACATTGATAATGAAATGGAAGAGCAATATACTGGCTACGCAATAACCGTAGATGCGCGTAAAGGATGATTTTTGCCGCTCGGAGACAAAGACTATACGAAGGATTAAAGCAGAGAATAGCGCTATTACGAGGAAGGCCCCAAGAAAGCCCCACTCTTCGCCAACAGTGCAGAAAATAAAGTCTGTCGTTTGCTCCGGAACAAAGTCATATTTGGTCTGTGTACCCTTCAAAAATCCTTTGCCAGCAAATCCGCCAGAACCAATGGCAATCTTGCTTTGATTGACGTTATATCCTGCTCCTTTCAGGTCGTCCTTCTTTCCAAGAAGGACATCAATTCTAACCTGTTGATGTGGCTCCAGCACTTCATTAAAGACATAATCAACGCTGTAAACCATGCCCATAAGCACAATCAAAGCTGCTCCAATAGAGAGAGCGAGCCGCCAAGTCTTCTTTCGCTGGAAAAAGAAAACAAGAACCCCGATTGTTCCCAATATATAGAGCATAATCAACGGAGTGAACAACAGCGAAAAGATGAAAATTACCACCATCGCTAGGCCAAAAAGAAGGAAGTTACCAGACAACCCTTCGCGATAAAGTACCAAGGCAAACGACCCAAAAACTAGTGCAGAACCCGTATCATTCTGAAGTAGAATTAACGCGGCAGGGATGATGAGAATAACCGCGGCAATCAGTTTTGTTGACAGGTCTTCCATCCGAATATTCAGCGTGCTGAGATAGTAGGCTAGTGCCAATGCAGTGGTGCTCTTCGCAAACTCTGAAGGCTGCAATTTGAAAGCGCCAATATCAATCCAAGAACGTGCCCCTGAAACATCCCGTGCTGTGACCAGAACGATCACAAGCACCCCAAGCAGTACTACATAAATTGGTATGGCAAAAGTTGAATAAAACTTGCCATCAATAAGCATAATAATGAACGCTACAAAGAGGGAAAGCCCAATCCAAATAAGCTGCTTTCCGTACCGCTGAGAGGTATCGAGAATGCTCTGATGCTCCTCATTATACACCGCAGCATAGATATTGACCCATCCTATGAGAACAAGAACGAGGTAAAGAATGACGGTGACCCAATCAATCCCAGCGAATATGCTTTCCTGCCGCCTCAATGCTTTTCTTTCTTTTTGGGTGGATTTGTAATGAGGTCCGTATCAAGAATAACTTTCTCAAAGGCTGTTCTTGAAATGGTGTCGCGCAAGTATTTCTCAACCATCAAACTGGCTATGGGTGCACCATACTTGCTTCCACCTCCTCCGTTCTCCACAAAAACAGCCAAGGCAATTTTTGGATTGTCTTTGGGAGCAAAACAGATAAAAATAGAGTGATCTTCGCCATGCGGATTCTGGGCTGTTCCAGTTTTTCCACACATTTCCAAACTATCTAGTCTTGAGCGATAACCAGTTCCGCCTTGCTGAAAAACCATGGCCATACCATCAACCACAGGGTCAAAATATTCTCGATTGATGGTTGTCACTTGCTTTTCGGTAAACCGATTGGAGATGGGTTTGCCATCAATCGCTTTTACCAAATGAGGCGGATAATAGTAGCCGCGATTGGCAATGGCAGCAGTCATGTTTGCTAACTGCAAGGGAGTTGCTCCTAGTTCTCCCTGCCCAATGGCCATGGAGATGATTGTGAGCGATTTCCAGCGGTGTTCTCCGTAATATTTATCGTAAAATTTTGGGCTTGGAACACTTCCCGCATATTCCACAGGTAGGTCGGTATTGAACTTAATTCCGAGCCCAAAACTCATTACATGATCACGCCAGATTGCATAGCCTTCCCATGGTTTTCCAGTGTGGTCGATGATGTTGCGAAAAACATTTCCATAGTAGGCGTTGCACGAATGCTGAATTGATTCTCGCAAGTTCAAAGGAGAACGGTGGTCATGACAGCCCATTCTAAACTTACCAGAAACATAGCCACGCGGACACCGATAAGTGGTGTTCTCATTCAAAACTCCAACCTGTTGTCCGATGAGTGCGTTCAGCACTTTAAAGGTTGAACCTGGTGGGTTCTGTTCGCTCATTAATGCTCGATTGAACAGTGGTTTTAATGTGTCCTTAAGGAGAATACTGTAGTTCTGAGACCGAACGCGACCGACCAACAAATTGGGGTCATAAGTCGGGCCGCTAATCAATGCCAAAATTTCGCCTGTCGAAGGTTCAATGGCCACAATTGCACCCGTCTTATTTTTCATAAGACGCTCTCCGTAAGCCTGCAGTTCAGCATCAATACTTGATGTGAGGGTTTTTCCTGCAATGGCAACTGTATCGTATTTCCCTTCCTTGTAGCGTCCTTTTTCGCGATTGAAAACATCCACCATAATAACCCTCACTCCCTTCCTTCCCCGTAATTCATTTTCATAAGATTTTTCCAATCCACTTATGCCAACATAATCACCTTTCTTATAATAAGGATTCTGTTCAAGTATGGTCTGACTCGCTTCACCAACGTACCCAAGCAAGTGACCAGCAATTGGTTGTGGGTACTTTCTCAAGGTTCGTTTCTGAACGAAGAATCCACTCATCCGATACAGTTTTTCCTGCAAATTGGCGTAGGTAACACCAGAAATCTGCTTCTGAAAAACGGTAGGTTTTCGTGAAGAATAAGCCCTTGCTTCATCCAATTTCTGAATAAATACTTCTCGACTCATTCCCAAAATCTGACACATTTCAGCCGTATCGATATTGATGGCCTGACGCGGTGTAACCATCAAATCATAAGCAGCCTCGTTGAAAACAAGAAGTTCGCCATTTCGATCATAAATCAAGCCACGAGCGGGAAATTCTACTTGATAACGCAGCACGTTATTATCTGCCGAAAGGCGATAGGATTCATCAACTACCTGAATGTAAAATAATCTACCAAGAAAGGTGATGGCAACAAGAATCACAATTCCCATCATCACATACATACGTTCGGTATGTTTGGGTTGATAGGCCATTATCTGCGTTTGTTGCTAACGAATAAAAATTCGGCAAGAAAGATGAAGAAAAGTGTCAATGCTGAACTCAAAATCACTTTCAAAAGTGTGTGAAAAAATTCAACGAAACGAAAAATCTCGAGATAAAAAAGTACGGAATGATGGAGAACCACAATGAGGACTGCGTAGGGGATAAACCACGCAAATCCGAAAGTTTTTAAATGTGGTAGTGCCATAGATTCATAACCTTCTCGCGGAGCCTGCGCTTTCAGATATAACGGGCGATAAAACGCAACAAGGGTGGTTGCAGCGGCATGAATTCCGCCTGTATTTGAGAAAACATCAACAACCAATCCAAGCGAAAAGCCAATAAACAGAATTGGAATTCTTCCGATAGAAATGGGTAAAATGAGAATGAGATAGATGTATGGAAACGGATTGAGAAATCCACCCAAATTCAAATTATTGAAAATGAGAACCTGAAACAGGCAAAGCAAAATGAATTGCCACGTGTATTTCAGGATATCACTTGTCACTTATTTCTGTTTGACTTTCCAATTCAATTTGTTCAATACGCATGAGGTTGTTTACCACATAAACCATGCTTACGGAGTTCATATCTGTCAAGAGCTTAACCTCAATGGAATAAAAATTATCTCCAGGTTTGATTTCGAACGAACGAATCGTACCAATGTTGAGGCCACTCGGAAACATGGCCGAAAACCCAGAGGTTTTTATCAGCATTCCTTCCGCTAATTGAACATGATTCGGAATGTCTTTCAATTGGGCCACAGTTGGATCTCCTCCTTCCCACACCAACGAACCGATGTATTCCGTATCGGCAACTTTGGAACTGATACTCGAACTCTTGTGTAAAACGGAGATTACAGTGGCAAAATTCTTAGAAACGTCCTTCACAATTCCAACAATTCCTTCAGAAGAAATAACGGCCATTTCTGGTTGTACTCCTTGCAGAATTCCTCGGTCGATGGTGAGATAATTGCTTCTTCTATCGGTTGTGTTATTGATAACTTTTGCTGGAACGTACGTGTAATGCTGGTTGCTTACCGAGTCTGTAATACTGGTTATACTTTTCGATGAAAAATACTTCGATTCATAAAGCATTGATCGCAAGGCTGCATTCTCAACCGCAAGTTGATTATTAATCATCCGTAGCTTGAAATACTCTTTTACCTCATTATTGAGGTCATACATTCGCCCAATAAACTGATTGCTTGAGCTTAGTACGCTAGCACGATGAAATGTATTGTTGTTTGCAATCAGCGAAAAACAGGCGATTTCAAGAATTACAAAAACGAAGAACACATGATTCCTGTAAATAAAAAGCAGGATGTTCTTCATAATTCATCAGTCATTCAGACCTGATTACCGCATAAGGAACGGGAATCGATCTATGTTTTTGAGTGCAATACCAGTTCCACGCGCCACTGCTCTCTATGGATCATCGGCAATGAGAACAGGAAGTTTTGTCTTCAACGAAATACGCTTATCCAAGCCAGGCAGCATGG
>JAIOYP010000062.1 GCA_021741155.1 Flavobacteriales bacterium
TACCACAATAACGATAGAATAATTAACCATTGAAAGGTTCTCCATCAGTAACTGAATAAATGTCTTCCTCATCATCCAATAAAAAGCTGAAAACAGGGTTGGAATCAACCGCATCCGACCAAAACTTCCTGTCCATCTTCTTGTTGCTAGTCCACACGTCACAGATCAATACTTCTTCCCTTTTGGGTGCTGTCGATTGTCAAACATGTTTAAGACAAGCACTTTGTCCTTTTCAATGCGATAAAACATCCGATTGTGTTTCGTCAAACTAATACCATAGATGGCTTTAGTGGCATTCTCCACGGTACCAAGTTTTGGATTTTTTGCAAGCAGATCAAGGACTGATTCGGTCTTTTGAACAAATGCACGAACCACATTATCATTCCAATCAGTTTCGAGATAATCAATAATTGCATCAAACTTTTTTGAAGCCCTGACCGACCAAACTATTTTTTTCGCCACTTGAGGTGCTTTTCCATGACAACGTTATGGTCTATGAGGTTTTTCTCATCGAAACTTTCTTCGTAAGAAACCAAAACCTCTTCTTGCTCATCTTTAGATAGGGAATTCCACAATTGCCCATGCTTACTTTCATTGAGTCCGTTGATGAGCTGATAGTATGCTGTTAGTACTTCGTCATCATCAATTGTATCAATCAGCTTATGAAATTCTTCTCGTGTTTTCATGCGTGTGAAGTTACCAAAATCCGACAAAAAGTGATTTGTACTAACCTGAGTTCGATTAATGCTGCGCTCGTTGCTGTGGGAATACAGCGTTTTGTTGGCAGTTTGCGTAGTGAATCAGAGGGATTGCCACAAAATTTCAGAAAAGAAATTTCTCGCAATGACGCAACTTGCTGATTTAGTGCAAAGTAAAAATCGAACTGAGGTTACTAGCAATTGAATCTAAGGTTCACGGAGACGCAAGCATTGCGGCTGGATTTCATGGAGACGCGATGAATCTCGGTAATCTCACGGAGACGCGGTAAATCGCGGTGATCTCACGGAGACGCGATGAATCGCGGTGATCTCACGGAGACGCGATGAATCGCGGTGATCTCACGGAGACGCGATAAATCGCGGTGATCTCACGGAGACGCGATAAATCGCGTCTCTACAGTGCCTTCAACTCACTAACCAACTCCGTCAGCACCTTCTTGGCATCGCCAAAGAGCATGCTGCTCTTGTCGCGGTAAAAGAGGTCATTGTCAATGCCTGCGTAACCCACACTCATCGAGCGCTTGTTGATGACGGTGTGCTTGGCGTCTTCCACATTGAGAATAGGCATACCATAGATAGGCGAGGAGGGGTCTTCTTTGGCGGCAGGGTTCACCACATCGTTGGCGCCAAGCACCAGCACCACATCGCAGGTAGAAAACTCAGGGTTAATGTCTTCCATTTCTACCAGTCTGTCGTAATCCACGTTGCTTTCTGCCAGCAGCACGTTCATGTGCCCGGGCATACGGCCCGCCACAGGGTGAATGGCGTATTTCACTTCTACACCACGGCTGCTAAGAATGCTTTCGAGTTCGTGCACCACGTGCTGCGCTTGCGCCACGGCCAAACCATAACCAGGCACAATAATCACCTTAGAAGAGTAGTTGAGCAGAACAGCCAAATCGCTTGGGCTCGTTTGCTTGTACGATTTCTGTTTGCCGTCTCCAACAGCGGCAGCGGCAGCACCGCCCGTACCAAATGCACCAAAGATGACAGCACTAAGCGAACGGTTCATGGCGTTGCACATCACAACGGTTAGAATCGTTCCTGCCGAACCCACCAGAATACCACCCGTGAGCATGGCCATGTTGCCATACAAGAAACCTCCGAAAGCGGCTGCCATACCCGTAAATGAGTTCAAAAGCGAGATAACCACAGGCATATCAGCACCACCAATCGGTAGCACGAAGAGCACGCCATAGGCCAAGCTCAGACCGAGAAGAATATACACCCACATATCCACGTTAGCGTGAATGTGTCCACCTGCTAGGCAGATGGTCAGACCCACAGCTGCAATGATAAGCCCTGTGTTCATCACGTTGTAAAAAGGCAGGCGGATGTCTTTGTTTAGGTTGCCGTTTAGCTTCAAGAAGGCAATCATACTACCCGCAAACGAGGTGCTACCGATTACAACTCCAGCATAAATCGTCAACAGAATAAGGAATGATGATTCTGGATTGTGCGCATAATGCGGAAACTCAATCAGTCCGATAATGGCAGCACAGGCACCGCCCATTCCGTTAAACAACGAAACCATCTGCGGCATGTCGGTCATTTGCACGCGCTTGGCCATGAGGTAACCGAGTACAGAGCCAATAGCAATTCCGCCACCAATCCAAGGGAGGTTGTGCAGGTGCTTTCCTTCGCTATCCATGTAAAGGAAAATGGTGGCAACAATGGCCACCGTCATACCTACAGCAGCCCACAGGTTTCCGTTTTTGGCGGTCTTCGGGTCGCTCATCATCTTCAATCCGAAGATGTAGAGTACCGATGCGATCAGGTACGCAATCTCTAAAATGTAATCTCCAATCATCAGTCTTTCTTAGCAGGTTTCTTCTTAAACATATCCAACATGCGGTCGGTGACCACAAATCCGCCAACCACGTTTACAGTTCCCAAAACAACCGCCAAAAAGCCGAGGATAAGGGCAACGTAATTGTCTGGCGCAGCCGATCCCATCACAATGATGGCGCCCACCACCACCACTCCGTGAATGGCGTTGGCACCGCTCATCAGAGGCGTATGCAGTACGGTTGGTACGCTTTCTATGACTTGAATTCCGAGGATGATGGATAGAATGACGATGTAAATCATTTCCATGTGCTCGTAGGTAAATGCGAGTAGTTGTTCCATTTTAATTTGAGGGACGAGTGAAGGGGGCGAGTGGCGAGAGTAGGGCTACGTAGTAAACGTCCCTTTTCCCACGTCCTTCGTCCCTTAGTGTTAACATATTGAGTTGAATGTTCATTAAGCGGATGCACTTTCTTTTGGAAGAACAGAAAGATGCACCAGCTTTCCTTCTCTGATAATCAAAGAACCAGCAGTGATTTCGTCTTTCATGTCCCAATTGAATTGGTTGTCTGAAGTAAGATGAAGCAGGAAGTTGGCTACGTTCTTGGCAAAGAGTTCGCTGGCATTCATCGGCAGGGTAGCAGGGAGGTTTCCTTCTCCGAGAATGGTGACACCACCAACCCGAACGGTTTCGTTGAGTTTACTGGCAGAGACGTTTCCGCCTTGCGAAACCGCCATGTCCACGATAACCGCACCCGGTTTCATCTTGGCAAGCATCTCATCGGTAATGAGCAAAGGCGCTTTTCTACCCGGGATAAGAGCGGTGGTGATAACCAAATCAGCCTCGGCAACTTTAGCAGTTACAGCTTCCTGTTGTTTCTTCAAGAACTCAGGTGAAACATTGGTTACATAGCCACCAGCCATGTCCACACTAGCATCTCCTTCCACTTCAATAAACTTACCACCAAGCGATTGAACCTGTTCTTTCGTCTCTGGACGGATATCCGAAACCCACACATTTGCTCCAAGCCTTTTGGCAGTGGCAATGGCTTGTAATCCAGCAACACCAGCACCAAAAATGACAACGGTTGAAGGTTTGATGGTTCCTGCAGATGTCATCAACATGGGGAATATCTTGCCCATTTCGGCACCGCCTAAAAGCACGGCTTTGTAGCCCGCCAAGTTCGCTTGAGAACTCAAAACGTCCATACTCTGTGCTAATGATGTTCTCGGAATGGCATCCATCGAGTAGGCATTCACACCAGCCTCAGCCAATGCTCTTACAACATCAGGATTGGTGGCTGCAAACAATAACGAAATGAGCGTTGAACCCGATTTGAGCATCTTCGCCTCATCAACAGTAGGTGGATTTATCTTAGCAATGACATCACAACCATAGGCATTTGCCTTAGCGCCAATAACGGCACCAGCTTGTGTGTAATCGCCATCAGAGAAGAAAGATTTATCTCCAGCGTCACTTTCGACTATCACATCAAATCCTTTAGCTTTCAGTAGTTTAGCTATTGTTGGCGTAACTGCCACCCGCGTTTCGCGGTCTTGTGTTTCTTTTGGAACTCCTATTTTCAAAACAAGAAGGTTTTGCGTTTGTGAATGTCAAATGTATCGTGTTTAGCCCAACTTTCGGTGTAGTAAGGGACAGTTAGAAGATTGATTTCTATCAGCTCAATACGCATCTGAATCATCTACCTCCAACTCCACATCAATCAGCCTTTCAAATAAGGCCTGTTCTTCTTCAGAAAGCATCACCTCTTTAATGGCTAGTATCAATTGCCGAGCGGATTGAATCAAGGCCCTGTTCATCACCAACATATTCGAAATTTCTAGCTCAGCAATTAATTGTTGTGAACTCGAACGCGTGAGCGAGGTGATGAATTTCGTGTCCTCCTTCTGTATTTTCTTCAGAATCTTGCTTAGCTCTCCTCCAATTTCGGTGTGATTTTCCATCAGAATCAAGTTGCCAAGTTTTCCATACAATTTCTTCAAATGCTTCTTGAAATCTGCCGTAGTAGCGCTTAGAATTTGATTCTCGGAGTCTTCAAATTCATCGAAATTGTGCGCCACATCTTTGATTGTTTTGGATGCATACATGGCCATTCTGGAAGCATGTAAGAGAGAGTTGGTCTTTACCGATTCCACTTCATCCAACTCAAGAGAAAGAACCTTGGATGAAAAGGTGAATATCTCGGCCTGCAATAGTTTCAACTGCTCATACTGCTCTGCCATTGGCGCATCTTTTTTGATTGATTTGAGCTCGAATTTCTGCTCGAAATCCTTATCAGCCGCAATATTCAATGCCGAACGATTGAACTGTAAAACACATGCAATGAGGTGCAGAACCTCGTTGTGTAAAGCAGCAATGGCTGCATCGCTCACATCTGGACTAACTTGATGGATGTGCTTGGTAAGTCGTTTAGTTCGATCTGGATAAACACGAACTAGCCACTTGGCCAAAATCCCCATGAAGGGTAGGAATAAGAGAACTCCAATGACATTGAAAAGGGTGTGAAACAGCGCAATTCCCATCACGGCATCGTTGTTTCCTGTTCTCAAAAACAGTTCGATAAACCATACTATAGCAGGTAAGAGAAGCAAACCCACAATGGCTGTTACACCATTGAATGTGAGGTGACTGAGCGCCACGCGTTTCTTGATTTGAGTAGAACCGATGGTGCCAAGAATGACGGTTACCGTGGTGCCGATATTGGCTCCGATTACCATAGCAGCTGCATCATTGAATTGGACGACCTCGGCATTCAATGCAGTAAGAACAATGGCAATAGTGGCCGAACTGCTCTGCATAATGGCCGTAAGTACAAGTCCAATCAAGAAGTAGGGAAGAATTCCATAGTCAGGCAGTGTAGTGATGTCGAAAGTCTCTGTCAGTTGTGTAACGCTTGCTTTCATGTAATCCAATCCCATGAAAAGGAAGCCAAAACCGACCAAAAGCTTACTGATATTAGAATAGCGAACCGAACGACCGAGGAATATCAATCCAAGTCCACCGATACCGATTAACGGAAGCGAATAATCCTCGATGTTCACTTTGAAGCCAAAGAAGGCAACAATCCAAGCAGTGGCTGTGGTACCAATGTTTGAACCCAAAATGACCCCAATGGCGTTTTCCATGGCCATGATGCCGGCACCAACGAACGCCAGTACCATTAACGAAACAGCAGAAGAACTCTGAAGAATGGCGGTTACGAAAGCACCTGCGGCAATGGATCGAATCTTGCCGCGTGTATATTCACGAATAAACTTCTTGAACGAACGGCCAGCCAAATTCTTGACCGACTCTTCCATCAAGAACATACCGAACATGAAGATTCCAAGTCCGGCAAGTAGTTTCCATATATCGAGGGTCTCAAACACAGATGCTCAAGGATAGCATTTTCAACTTAACTACAGACTGATTTCAGACAAAAAAAGCATCGCAAATTTGGAATGCTTTTATATTGATTGTCGGTCCCGTTCTAAAATAGGTTGACAACAAATCGACCTATTCTGAAAAAACGAAGGTAGCGGATAAGTTAAGCACAATCAGCGTGATATCGTTCTGGATTTTACGGGTGTCGGTCTGCTCATTTACCAAATTGTTCTTTATTTGATGCTTTGTGAATAATACTGTGAAAAACTGAAAGTACTTGTGGTTAATCATGAAGTGGTTTCGAGTTATTTTGCGCAAAAATCCCTCAATGCGAAAAATCAAAAATCTCCTTTTAGTTTTAGTGTTGCCGCTTACGGCTTTTTCTCAACAGACCACAGGTCTTTTTCAGTTTGACTGGCAAACCGAGGATGGCTATACGCTATTTGCTCCGTTGTTGGCCGGACACAATCAGTATTTACTGAATAATTGCGGTGAGGTGGTCCACACATGGAATTCACCACTTACGTCCCCTGCAAACTCCATGTATTTGCTAGAAGATGGCAGCATGATTTATCCAGCTGCTGCCGATACAGCTTCCAATAATCCTATTAATGGTGGTGGAGCAGGTGAGCGCATCATTCATAAAGATTGGGATGGAAACGTCCTTTGGGATTTCATTTATTATGATGACGAGAAGCGATTGCACCACGATATTGCGCCTCTCCCGAATGGAAATGTTCTCGCCATTGCTTGGGTTCTTATCGATTCTTTGGATTGTATAGCTGCAGGAAGAGATCCATTGCTTTTGACTCAAGGTGCGCTGTGGTCAGAAAGAGTTATAGAGATTGAGCCAACCGGGCCAACAACAGGAAACATCGTTTGGCAATGGGATCTTTTGGATCACGTTATTCAGGATTTTGATGCTACAAAAGCCAACTATGGAGTTGTAGAAGATCATCCAGAACTGTTAGATCTCAATTTTTTTAATCCAGCACTACCAAATCCTGGACAAAACGATTGGATTCACCTCAATTCTATAGACTACAATGCAGATTTGGATCAGTTTATTTTGAGTTCACAGACCTTAAACGAAGTTTGGATTATAGACCACAGTACAACCACGCTTGAAGCTGCTGGACACACTGGAGGAACCTACGGAAAAGGAGGAGATTTTCTCTATAGATATGGAAATCCGGAAGCTTATAGAAGAGGAACGATTGACGACCAGCGTCTTTGGAGACAGCACGATGCCAATTGGATTCCGAGTGGTTATCCGGATGCTGGCGGTATCATGATTTTTAATAATGGATTTAACCGAACTCCTGGATTCTCTGAAATTGATGTAATCGTACCTCCTCAAGCTTCACCGGGTGTGTACGAGCTTGGATTGGGCGAAGCCTATGGACCAACAGAAAAAGCGTGGAATTATCACGCGCCTGACTCGGTTAGCTTCTATTCGTATTTCATTTCTGGAGCAAGGAGACTGCCTAATGGAAATACCATGATTTGCGAAGGTGAGCGAGGTCATTTCTTTGAAGTGACTCATAATGGAGAAGTTGTATGGGATTATATAAATCCTGAAGAGCAATGGGCAATTCTTGGTTCTATGGATGCTATCACACTGGCAAATGGAGGTGCGTATCATTCTAATATGGTATTCAGAGCCGAAAAATACCCAGCGGATTTTGCTGGCTTTGTAGGAAAGGATTTGTCAACGGGAGTTCAACTTGAATCAAATCCAATTTTGGACAACTGTAACGGTGTGGTTAGCGTTCTGGATTCTGATTCGGAAATCGAGTTCTCCATATATCCAAATCCTACAACTGGTTTTGCCACTCTTGAAAATCTGATTGGAGCGAGATTGTCGGTTTATAATTCAGCAGGTCAGTTGGTTTTGATGCAAAACGTGGTTAGCAATCAATCTCAAATTGATCTTTCAAATCAACCATCAGGTATTTATGCAATCGGCATAGAATTGAACGCAAAACGAACCGTAAGCAAGCTGATGGTTCAGTAATTTGAACGTGCATATTTCATCTTGGTAAGCCCTGTCAAACGCAGCATTGACAGGGCTTACCTCATCATTGACCAAAAATTGCGTATTTCGCAATCTATTCAACCCCATATCTCAATGAGAAATCTTCTAGTTACAATTGGCATTTTCTGTTTTGCAACAGTCGCCATTGCTCAAAACTCCACTATCAATTGGAGCGGTTCGCTTACAGCTAATAGAACGTTTGTAGAAAACAAAGGCCAATTTGATGCCCTAGGCGAAAAATCGGAAGTGCTTTTTGCACTTGATGGAGGCAACGCCATGATTCTTTTTACCGAACAAGGCCTGACTTTTCGGACCGTTCAAAAGGTGAAAAACGAATACAGAAAAAGGGGAGATAGGACCAAACACCGTTATGATGAACAGCGGGAATTTATCCAAATGAAATGGCTTGGAGCCAATCCGGATTCAAAGCTGATTGCTGTTGATATGGCAAGCGATAAGCTCACGTATGCCATGCTTCAGCAAGATAGATCTACGATTGATTTAGGAGGAGTGAATGGTTATAGAAAGCTGATTTACAAGAATGTTTATCCGAACATTGATATCGAATACACCATTCACGAAGTGGAAGGAATCAAATACAACGTGATTTTACATCCAGGAGCAGATCCATCTCTCATTAAAATGCAGTATTCGGGCGGAGGAGAACTTCAAACGGATGCGAAAGGAAACATCATTGTTCCTTCCATCTTCGGACAAATTACCGATCACGCGCCATCAACGTTCTATACCAATTCAAACAAGGCTATTTCGTCACGATTTAAGCTTGAAGGAAATACGGTTGGTTTTGAATTGAATGACTACGACAATTCGCAGAGCGTGACTATCGATCCATGGGTTACTTCTCCAGCATTTCCGAACTCAGGAGGAATCTGGGATATTGACGTGGATGATTTAGGAAACGTGTACGTCTATGGAGGTGATACGCCTATGAAACTGCAGAAGTATAGCTCCGCTGGTATCTTGCAATGGACCTATTTAACTCCGTGGGATTCTGCCAATTATTGGATTGGAACCATGGTTACCGAACCAACAACGGGTGATTGTTTTATTACTGCCGGAACGGATCCACGTATTTCTAGAATTTCCACGGCTGGTTCGCACATGTGGACGGCCAACGGTGGTGCTTTTGATGAATATTGGAAACTCTCTTTCAATTGCGATTACACCAGATTGATGCTTGGTGGAACTCAATTATCGCTTGGCGGATCGGTCATTAACGGTTACGGTTATGTGTTTGAAATTGACATGAACAATGGCGCTCAGCTTAATAGCCAAGAAGTGGCAAGTGTAAGCCCTGGGCCAATTGCTCTGATCAGCAATCCGAATGAGGTTCGTGCCATGTGTTCTGCACCAAACGGCAAATACTATTATCTGACGTTAGATACAATCGGAGTGTTTGACGAAAACCTCACCTTAGGTTACCAAGACAACAGCGGTTACGCTTTCTCGTATCAAGTTGCTGGTTATGGTGTTACCAATCAGAGCATCAATGCCATGGCGGCAACTACAGATTATCTGTATACGCAGAATGGTTCTGTGCTTGAAAAACGAAACATTGTAGGTGGAGCAGTGCTTTTATCCGTTAGCATTCCCGGTGGAATCACAACGGCTGACCCTCTTGCTGGAAACACTGTAGAGAACGGTGGATTGGCGCTCGATAGCTGCGGAAACGTGTATGCTGGTTCTGGGACAGGCGTTTACAAGTTTGATGAGAACCTTAATCAATTGGGATTTCAATCTACTCCCGGAAGAGTTTATGACGTGGCAGTAAATCCGCAGGGAGAATTAGTTGCCTGCGGACAAGGTTTTGTTGCTTCGGTCAATCTTGGTTCGTGTGTTCCTCCAAAAGCAGTTTGTCTGAATTGTCTTGAGCTCATGCCAGCTGGTCCGTATTGCCATGATGGCGATCAAGATACCTTGGTGGCCGATCCAACTGGCGGTACTTGGTCTGGCCCGGGAATCATTGACCCAATTCTTGGAATATTCGACCCTGCCGTTGCCGATTCAGGAACGCATGTCATTCATTTTACACCTACAATTCCACTGGTTTGTGGTGTTGATTCAGTCGTTATTCGTGTGAATTACTGTCTAGAGCTTCAGGCGTGTGTAGATTCTCTTGGCTACATCACCATTCCAAATGGTGTTCATCCTTACACATGGTCGCAAACACTCGACACCTTAGATTGTAGCGCTTGTTTTCCTGCGTTGCCACCATTCATTGCAGGTTGCAGTACTCCTCCGGGATGTGCTGTTCCTACAACGTATGTGGCTGAGTTTTCAAATGATTCAGCCGTTCAGCCAACTGGAAACTGGCCGCTTTATATCGAAGATTCTCAAGGAAACATTCTTCAGATTAACTCGCTTTCGCAATTACCAGCTTGTCAGAGTGGTTGCTTCATTGTAGCCAACTTGCCAGATACCGCTGTTGCTTGTACAGGCGAAAACGGAACAGCAACAGTTCTTGTAACAGGCGCTATCGGAACCATCGATTATTTGTGGAGCACCATTCCTGCCCAAACAACGGCAACCGCATCTAACCTCGCTCCCGGAAGCTATTATTACGTAACTGTTACGGATGATAGTTCGTGCGTAGCAATGGATTCCGTTTACGTGTTCGAAGCAGAATGCGTTGGTCCAATCGTTTGTGCTACTCCGTTTGGAGATATGCAGGCTGATGGATTTGGCCCATTTACATGGTACGAATTCACCAGTACAACCGACTGTAGCGGATGTATCGAATTCCCTGGTTTTCCTCCTTGTTCGTTCCCTCCGGGATGTGGAGTAACGGTTCAAGGATATGCGGAATTTGCCGTTGGCGATATGGTTACTCCAACAGGAAACTGGCCAGTCATTGTGGTTGATGCCCAAGGCGATTCGCTCACCATCAACTCGTTCTCCGAACTTACCGCTTGCTCGCAGGCGTGTTATCTTGCGGTTGATGTTCCGGCATTGGAAACCGTTTGTTTCGGCCAAACCAATGGACAAGCCACTGCCACTGTTTCAGGAGCATTTGGTGCTGTAACCTATTCATGGAATACAACCCCAGTTCAGACAACCGCAACGGCAACCAACCTTTCTGTTGGAACTTATGTAGTAACCGCTACGGATAACAACAGTTGTGTGGCAACAGACACGGTAGAGGTAGCGATGGTGCCAGAGATTCTACTTTCGATTACAGCTACAGATTCTGTTTGTTTGGGTCAAAGCGTAGGAACAGCAACCGTTATTGCCAGTGGCGGAACGGGCGGATTCTCCTATTCTTGGAACACAACGCCAATGCAAACTGCTGCCACGGCAACAAACTTGGGCCCTGGAACTTTCACCGTAACGGTGACCGATTTGGTTGGCTGTACAGAACAAATTTCTGCAACCATTGCAGCCAAATCGCCTATTACGGTTGAGTTCAATGCTACAGATGATATCTGTATTGGGTCTACCGATGGCACCGCAACTGCATTTGTGGCCAACAGCACGGTTAATTATCAGTTCTCTTGGAATACAACTCCAGTTCAGAATGGAGCAACAGCGAACGGTCTCGCTCCAGGAACCTACACGGTTACAGCAACCGATCCACAAGGATGTCAAGGAGTTGCTTCGTTTACAATTGGAGCTTTGCCTTCTGTTAATGCTGATGCTGGCGATGACGTTACTATGTGCGAAGGTCAATCAGTTACGCTTTTGGCTACAGGTGGAGTTACCTACGAATGGGGAAATGACGCAACAACAGCCATGATTGAAGTTTCTCCAAGCCAAACAACTAATTACGAAGTGAGTGTGACCGATAATAATGGTTGCGTGGGAAGCGATACAGTTACGGTTTTCGTTGTTCCAGTTCCGATTGTAGGTATTGAAGAACTCGATTCGGTCATCTGCGATGTAGAACCACCGTTCATGATTGTCGGAATTCCTCCCGGAGGAACGTTCTCGGGAAATGGTGTGAGCTCACAAGGGCTGTTCGAACCGCTAGTTGCTGGAGACGGAGTTCATACAATTACGTACACGTATTTATCTCCAGAAAACTGTGAGGTTGACACATCTGTAAGTTTCCGAGTGGATGCGCATTTGTGTGATGTAATGGCGCCAAACATCTTCAATCCGAATTCAAATTTTGACGGACAGACCGATTTCTGTGGAAATGTTCCTCAGAACAATGCTTTCAATCTTCCTTGTTTGGAATGGTATCCTGGAAACAAGATTTTGATTTTTGACCGCTGGGGACGTAAGTGTTACGAGCAAGAAAACTACCACCTCAAACCGTGGGATGGCGGAAACAGTAGCGATGGCGTTTACTATTACGTGCTCGATATTCCAAACGAAGAACCTATTAAAGGCTTCTTCCATTTGGTGAGGTAATTAGAAACCTGATACATTGAAAAGTCCCGTTTAGCTCCGCTAAACAGGGCTTTTTTTTTTGCAAAAAGCCGCCGCTTTTGCCACCGCTTTTCCCTCTCCCCCACCACCAAACCTACC
>JAIOYP010000015.1 GCA_021741155.1 Flavobacteriales bacterium
TGTCAATTAAGATTCTCCGTTGCTTTAAGATTATTCAGTTCTTGACTGTTCGGTTAAGCTGCTAATCCACTTTACAGCACTTGCTGTGCGTTTTCGGTCTGGCCAAGACTCATATGAAGATTTACCATAAGGGCGTAATAAGCTCCAGAATTTGCACCCACTTTCTCTCCTCTATTGAGAATCTCAATCGCCTTCTGATGATTCTCTGAATTGAACTCGCAAATTGCCAAATAGTAATAATAGTCTGAGCCCTGTGCTCCTAATTCTATTGCCTTTTCGAAATTTGGAATGGCCATCTGATACTCCTGAAAGGTCATATGGCACTTGCCCATTTGAACGTATGAGGCTGAAATGTTAGGATATCTGTCGATAGCCATCTGAAACATTTTTCTTGCATCATCAAACCTCTCGAACTCCATGTAGGCGCCACCAAGATCTAGATAAGCTGGATATAGCCTATCTGTTATATGCATGGTGCGCTCATAGTATTTCAAAATGCTATCTTTAAGAGTGATTTGAATAGCCTCAGGGCTCTTATAGTAAAGGCCATGAAGAAGCAAGGCATAATTGTAATTGGCCCTAGCTCCATCATGCAATCGAGAAAGGTCGGTTTCTAGCAATGTCTGGTTATCCTTCCACGCTTCATTTCGATTCCAGCTCATTGCAAAAAAGCCGGAAGCAAGAATGATTAGAGCCGAGCCGAAGGCTATTTCCATCTTTTTATTTCCTTGACTAATCCTGAATAAAACATCTACCAAAACCAACACCAACCCAAGTAATGGAATGAACATGAAACGCTCCGCAAAAATATCGGGAGCCAAGCCTGCAATATGGAGATAGACGGAAGCCGTAATGAAATAAAACGCCAACCCGAAACCATAAACAGTTCTGTTTCTGAGGCCTTTGAATAAAAAACCGAGCATGACAATTAAGACGCATGCTGCAAGCCATGCCTTCACATCTGAAAACCCAACCACTTCCAAATAGTTATAACCATAATCGTGCACCAAAGGATAAGGAACAAGAAACTTGACCAAGTAAAGCCCGTTCAGATAAATAATGTTCCAGTACTTCAATAGGGAATTGGAATCAACTCCATAGAGTGGATTTCCTACGAAACCATCCTGAAGAAAAATTCCCTTGGTGTAGAGTTCAAAATCGTCATTCTGAAAGAAGAAATCTGAATAGACGAACATCCGAATGGCAACCAAACCAACCAATGAGATGATAATTGGCACACCAATCTTGAGCCATTCCTTCCCTGTTTTATTAGGATAGCGATACCAAGCCAATAGTGCCGCAACACCACAAAAGACAACCGCATTTTCCTTGGATAGAAAAGCGAGAACCAAAAAGAGAGCCGCAAAAGCATAGTCAATCCAATGCTTTTTTTCCTTTCCATTCCAAAAAAACAACATCGACACTAGTCCGAAAGACATAGCTAAAACTTCATCTCGACTCTTAATATTTGCCACAACCTCCGTGTGCAAAGGATGGACGATAAACAGTACCGAAACCAGAAAATTGAACCATTTCTTATCCGGAAAGATGGTCTGCAAGAAGAAAAATACTAAAAGTGCAAGAACGCCATAAAGAAGAATACTCGTGCGATGAGAAGCTTTAGAATTCACGCCAAAAAACTCAACATCTGTGGCGAAGGAAAGCAGCGAAATCGGGCGATAACCATAACGGTTCTCCGTTTTTGCCGTTTTGATGTTCTCAAAAAGCTCGGGAATATCTGAAAGACCTTTCTGAACACGAGAGTTCTCCGTGATTACGATTACATCGTCCCACGCAAAATCATGGTCGCGTGTGTTGGCATATTGGGCAATTGCCAAAATGAATATCAGCCAATACGGAATCCACTTTTTCTCCAACAACGACATTCAGAACTTATTTACTGCAAAATACGAAGTGTTTTAGCCAACGGCTGAAAGGTCGGTCTCGAACTGAAACAGTCCGGGATGAAGTTGTCTGATTTGATCTATGACTCCAACCGAATCCTTTATCGTCACTTTCCGCCCCTCTTTTGCCAGTGCAACTGCCAGTCTTAGTTGCTGCGATTCGGTAATCTGAGTTGTTCCTTGCTTGTATGCAACGCCCTCAAAAACAATTATTTCTGATGATGAAGAACTTTCAAGATAGTTCTTCAATTGAAACTGAAAATGTTCCTCATTGACCTGATCCGTAGCATTGCTAATACGCAACGGATACCCTACACTTTCGGCATATTTCCCTAAAGCACGATTATCTCTTGGAAAGCATGGGCCTCCAAAACCGAATCCGTAACCGAGGTACTTACCTCCTATTCTTGAATCGGAACCGACCGCTTTCAAAATGCTATTTACATCGGCCCCAGCCGTTTTAGCCAGATCACCAATTGAATTGGCGAATGAGATTTTGGTAGTGAGAAAGCAATTCGTTGCCAACTTGGTTATTTCTGCACTTAAAGGATCCATCCGACAATAAACTGCCTCGCTTTTCACAAATGCCTGATAGATTGCTTGGAGCCTATCTCCGACCTCCTCATTGCATTCCCCAATTAATACTTGATCTGGGAATTGTTGATCTCTAACTATTGATCCCTGCGCAATAAATTCTGGATTGTATGAAATGGTATAGCCAAACTCCCCAAGCTTTTTGGCAAGTTGAGCACAATAGCCCGGCATGGTGGTGCAGCCTATGTAAATGTGTCTCGATTTCTCTGATTTTCCGAGTGCCATCAATCGATCTGCAACCCGCTCAATCTGAGAATGGTCGTAACCACCATCGGGCAACGAAGGTGTTGCAACCATCAGAAAAATATCTACAATATCCTCTTGAAAAATACGAGAAATGTCATCAGAGATAATGAGCGAAGACGATGCGAGGAGCATCTCATTCACCTGTGGCTCATCACTATCGAAGTCTTTTCGCCTTAACTGAATAGCATAATCATGATTAGCCTCAACTCCCCAAACCTCAAATCCAACCATTTCAAGATTGAGGGCAAAGCACAGCCCGAGTTTACCCACGCCAACAACAGCGATTTTCTGTTTCATGGCTCAAACCTAAGCCCCAAAAACATATTCGTCAAATTTTTTGTCGGCCCAACCCCAGTCTGCCTTGTTCAAACCCCAATTTGTGCCATTGGCAACCATTTTCATTCCTGCACGATGCACGATGGAATAATCGAGACATGGCTTATCGGATAGAAATTTAATCGTTTTAATCACGTCATCTGATTCCCAACCATTCTCATGATCAATATGATAGATGCACGCTTCGTAGGGGAATATGACTTGTTTCTTGCCTTTGGCGCAAGCAGACCAGAGCCCCATACTGTCTATATGGATGGAATACATATCCAACTCTACATAGCCGTCAATATCCATCCAATCTTCACGACTCATCAAGGTAAAATCGCCACAGGCCATAAAATCAATCAGAAAATGGGCGAATTCGTCTTTATGTGTCAGGCGCCAAATGAACAGCAAAATACTATTCAGAAATGTTGCAAACTTGGGATATTCAAAAATCCATTTAGGTCCTTTAATAGCCTCATGACCAGGAGCATTTCCTAATCTCCTGAGAATGTTGGCACGGCTATAAACGAGCTGTTCTTGGTGAGACGGATAGTCCATTACTTCTTTAGGAACATCGCATCTGTTGGCACGGTAAAACGAACCCTTCTCCAATTTGCGATTTGCCAATGTGGAGAAACACAAATCGCTAAAAAGCACATCGATATTCGTACAGAGAATAAACTCTCCTTTAGCTCTTCTGATGCCCACATTTTTGGCAATCATCTGATACAACGGGAGAGAATCTGAAAAACGATACGTTTCGTGAATTTCCTTTGGAACTACGATATATCGTAAGGAAACCGGAATATCTTGTTCTGGCCCAACCAGCACCTCTTTTAGTAATGGTTTATCAGCAGGCGGATTCCATTCAACAATAATTAATTCGACCCGCAGGTTGAATTTCGTTGCCTGCACGTAAACGCTATTGACAAATGCCTGCGTGCGTTTGAGCAAATCGCCACCGTGATTGTCGTTGCGAGTGGTGGCTACAATAGAAAGGTAAAACGAATCGTCCCTCACGTAGTTATAGGTTCATTTCGGGGAGGTCAAATTTAGCCAATCCCCAATGCGCACCGTTATATTTTTCGGGTTTTTGCTGTTGAATCATTAAAGCCGATTGTTCTTCGAAATATCGATATGCTTTTTCAAACTCCGGATTCACTTTGGTTGCATCGTACCGTCTTTCGTGTTCCTGATGAAAAATGGGATGCTCAAGCACTTTTTCCTTTAATCCCAGATGAGCAGCCTGAACCACCATTAGCGAATCAACATGTAGTGAAATTGATGTGTTCTCATGTTGCCCACCCAATTCAAACCAATAATCACGATGAATAAGCATGAAATCGCCACTCACATTGCAATGAAACCGATTTGCCGTGTGCTCATAATAAACTGGTTTGGATAGCCTATTTAATATGGAACTTATGTTGGGTGTAAAACATTTCCAAGCATTAGCAAATCGATTTTTGAATCTTAGAGCAGGCAATTGGTCTAAACTCGAAAATGGGTAATCATGTCCTTTGAGAAAGACCCGTTTCAGTTCGTGTGCTGAAGCTAGGTCGCCTGAAAAATCTATTCGATTAGCACGGTAGTAGCTGTCCTTGCTCAATTTTTTCAACTCATTTATTACGTTTTCTGTGAGAATTATGTCGGGGTTCATGCTCAGAATAAACTCGCCTTTGGCTCTTCTGATGCCTGCGTTCTTTCCCAAATATTCCAATACTGGAACATCCTTTCGCTGACCATCTTTCACCAATAGT
Organism: Flavobacteriales bacterium; assembly: GCA_021741155.1. Taxonomy (GTDB): domain Bacteria; phylum Bacteroidota; class Bacteroidia; order UBA10329; family UBA10329; genus UBA10329. Next base: position 4,826 of record JAIOYP010000015.1, read on the forward strand.
TGATGAACCAAATTTGGAATGGTGACTATTCGGATTGAAACCTGTTCGTCAGATTTTGGCCATTCAATGAACCGCTCAATGGGCTCATTTTCTTCCACAGGATTATAATTGACGAATAGAATCTCTGCTGTAATTCCGGCACTTTTCAATTGTTTGTGAGCATTTGAAACGCAATGCTGCAAGCGACTTCGAAAATCACCTCCGTAATTATCGTTTCGGCCAGTCAGAACAAGACTCAGATACGGGTTTTTCATCTGCTACTAAGGCGCAATTGGTGTTCGATTCAAGATCAGACGTTCTAAATAATTTGCATAAGCTAAATGACCGTCTTCGTTGAAATGACCATCGTCAATATTGTAATTATTGATATTCATTTCAGGTTCCTCAAAGGTCATCCCTTCAAAAAGATGATTGATAGTGGCAACTCCATTCAATTTTCCGTTATTCAAATCTGGTATTACACTGAGTATGAATGGGATTTGACGAATTTCGCAAAATTGTCGAATCCACTCAATCTCCTGATTGCACGTAGGTATAACTGGCCTTGTAGGAGCTATTGAATAGTCAAATTCTAACAGACCGTGCCTTACAAGTACCTTCCAAATCAGTGTTCCAATTATAGTCTTTGATGCAATAATGTTACCCATGTTGGTGTGAGGTATGAGCATGTTTCGCATAATCTGGTCATAGGTTTCTTGAATGGATGTAAACTGTACTCCATCCTGAAAGGCAACAAGATTGCCAGCATTGGTCGAATAATGAATAGGAATCCCAGCTGTGGGAACCCTTTCAAAATACGATACATCGTTTCCCATGTAAAAATTAAGGATTACCACATCTGGATTAATAGCATCTAAATAAGTTCTGATAATTTGCTTGTATTGTGCCACATCAGATCCACTTATACCTGTGTTATAAACTAGAATTTCCCTAGCCAGCAAAATATTAGAAAAGCTGTTTGTCTTTCGTTGAGTTGAGTGCCCCCATGTGAAGGAATCACCAAGCAGAAGCACTTTTTTGTTTTTAGCGGGCTTGGCATCAAACGGAATGCTATAAAACCCTTCTGCATTGATTGGGTGCTTGGCATAATGAATGAGAACCGAATCAAACTTAGTCGGCATCTCAGAATCCGTAGCTTTTTTCACCCGCTTGACCAACTCACCATCTTCAGAATGGTCAGCCAACAATCTGGCCTGATCTTCATGAATGATGGCGACTTCGGGTATCCATTTTTGTTCTTCCCAACTACTAATCCAACTTTCGGGCGAGCTAGCATTGCTGCTGAAGCTTGATGCCATTTCTGGCATCAAAGCCGTATCAACCTTAAAAACACCATTGGAATCTGTAGTAAAACCACCAAGCATATAAAGACTATCAACTGACCGAAGCCATCGGCTGGTTTCAAATTGACCAGGATTATACCCCGTGGCGCGCAAGACAACCTCGGCTACTGCCAGGGTGAGCAACCCTGAAAAAAGAAAGAGAATTGCATTCTTTTTCATCTACGAATGCTCAACGGATATTTTTTTTGACAGTCCGCTCATTCGACCGTGCAACATGAACTTGATTAACCATATATGCTGATGTAGACCAATGAAAACCAAATATCTACAACTTAAGGTGGCCAGCAAAAAAAAAAATAGATAGGTCCGAAATCTTGCGATTATAAGCTATGAAATGGATTACCCCATGAGTTATGCAGAATGAACCATTCTGATCAAAACACTACAAATTAATATTATGAGTATAATCTTGAGCATGAGATACTTTGCTCATATTCTACTAACGTCTCCATTCCCATGTTAAATTTGGCGAATTAGGAATAAGTTGAATACGCGAACACTTTCACTTTTATCAAAAATTATTCGGTCGTGGCTGATTATATTGTTGTTTTCGCTACTTCAATCGTGCGAACGAGCACCGCTTTCACCCATGCTGCCTTCTGCCCCGCTGTTGAGCATCGGGATTACAGAGGATACGCTACAATTTGTGGATAGAGTTAGGGCTTACGTTGCCCAAAATGCGGACCTTGGATTGATGGAGAATCAATTTTGCGACACGTTTGCCAATGTTTCGATTGAAGAGTTCAACGAAAATCGTTTTCTGTCTATATTTCAAGGTGATAGTGGCACCGCATCTTGCGGTCTGGCAGGGCAATTGATGGTGAAGATTCTGATGCAAAATGGAATAGATGCCTATACCTATAATTTTGGTTTTGAGAATACCATGTTTACTCATATAGTAGTACTGATGAAGCACCGTGAACGCTATCTCATTTATGACCCTTTTATCAATTACACGCTTTTGGACGCAGCTGGGAACAACATGGATCTTCAACGGCTGCTTTTGCAGATTGCTGGAGACTCGGTTCAAGTAAAATTTAGCAGAGATACGGTGCAGACAGATATTCTAGTTGATCGAGAAAATTTGTCACCAACAATTCGGGAGTTACTGCAATCCAAGGATTGTTTGGAAATTAGTGACCATGCAACCCACGTTCGCGACTCCGTTTTCAAAGTACCGATGTTGAGATGTTTTGACTGCGAATCGGATGGTCGCTGTTTCCGTTTTGTTCCATTATTTGAGCGACAATTGTCAACCAAGACTCGATTTACTCAATTTCACGAAGGGCTGGCCTTTAAGATTAATGAAATCTACGGTGCCGCTGACCACGCGAGGGTAAACGCCATGGTAGACTCACTCATTGCCAGTTTGCCAGAATTAGAAAGCCGAAAAGGTCTTTAAACCGTTACGGTCTTTTTGCTCTGCGAAGCAACCCAATTGTAGGTTTTGGTAATTCCTTCTCGGAGAGAGTAATTCGGTTTCCATCCTAGTTTTTCCTCAATAAGGCGATTGTCTGAACTACGACCACGAACTCCTGTAGGCCCTTCAATGTTGTTGATTCGTACATTTTTTCCGCTTACGTCACAGACCAATTTTACAAAATCATTTATCGCAATCATTTCTTCGGAACCAATATTCACTGGTCCAGAAAACTCGCCTTTCATAAGTGACCGAACTGCATCAAGACAATCATCGATGTAAAGAAATGACCGTGTCTGCTTTCCATCGCCCCAAATATCGACTACACCATTCTCAGCAGATTCTGCCACTTTGCGGCAAATGGCCGCAGGCGCCTTCTCCTTTCCATTGTTCCAAGCTCCTTCTGGACCATAGATGTTATGAAACCGAGCAACTTTCACGTTGAGTCCTGTGTTTCTAGAAAATGAGAAATAAAGTCTTTCGCTAAATAGTTTTTCCCACCCATACTCGCTATCAGGATCGGCAGGATAAACTGAATCCTCTCCGCATTTTGGATTGTTGGGGTCCATCTGATTTCGCTCTGGATAAACACAGGCCGAAGATGAATAAAACACTTTTCCTACTCCTTTCTTTGAACATTCATGCGCCACATGCAGGTTGATAAGCGCGGAATTGTGCATGACCTGAGCGTCATTATCTCCCGTAAAAATGTAGCCAGCACCGCCCATATCTGCAGCTAACTGATAAACCTCATCCAATCCTAGGTCAATCACCTTCGCAACCACCATGACATCCTGCAAGTCTCCTACAATGAATTCATCAGCATGAGTTGGGCTGTATTCAGGATTTTTCAAATCCACTCCTCGCACCCAATATCCCTCCTGCTTCAGCCTTTTCACCAAATGAGAACCAATAAATCCCCCCGCACCAAGTACTAATGCTCGTTTCATCCTTTCAATTTCTGTTTATCGGTAAAAAAGATTTTCTCCAAACTTCGTAAAATCAATTTATTCTATTGCATAAAATCAACTGTCCTTTTTTTCAATCGATTGGTTCATCCGTTCATCATCCAAATGCTTGGCATAGTGCTTTCCCCAGTTTCGTTCCTCAGGCCATTTCAAAATCCACTTCCTGAAATAGTAAATAGACCAATTGAAGATCAAAGATGCTGTTCTGAAAGGAAATGTGACCCAGCGCCACCAACGTTGCCAATCAACATTTTTAGCGATGATTACACTCAGCAACCGTAGATGATTATCAAATGCGATTAGGAGCAACACTAAGATTGGCCAAATATCTACCGAATAAGTAAAGACCGCGAGTAGACCAAAGAGTACGGGAAAGCTCAAATTGTAAGAATCGTCAATCACTTTAAACAACTCCGACCGTTTAGTTGGAAGCGTGCCATTTTCTCTCCTGTAAAAATAAAGTCCTACAGGAACGCAAACCGTTGCGACAACCCACCAATTCGCAAACCGCACCATCCACAAAAACAACAGGATGACCTCAAACAGGAACAGTCCCCATTGAAATGAATTCAGCGCCTTATCGCTGAATACGAGCGAAATCGTCTTTTGCTGCGATTGCTCATCAAGAAGTCTGTCGGCCTTTTGACCCGTGATAAAATTTCTTGCTTCCCAAAGAAAAGACCATGTGAGATAGACGAACAACAGGATATACGTGTCCGATGTAACGTGTTCAACCAATATAACAGCAATCATTATATAAGGTAGGGTTCGTTCGTAGAAACCTGTGACAACTATGGCCAAAACTCCCTTTTCTTTCATACGAATAGGCCGAACAGAATACATTAAATTGAGAAGAATTTGAACGCCAGCTAAGGCAAGCAGGAGCGGATTTTCGAGTATTGATATGAGAACCAATGCCAATCCAGTTGCTCCGAACAGAATGACCAAGGCAGCGTTTTTACCAACTGTATCGACAAGATTCCTCTTGCCTGCCAATCGGTCACTTTGCAAATCGCATAGGTCGTTGAGAACGTGGCCAAATACCGCCAGAGAAATAAATGCTCCGAAAAGGACTGCCAAATTGCACCAATACACGGAAGTAATTGGAACATGGTAATAAACGGTAAACAGTATCGAGGTGAGCAGCCCGCCACCGATTTTATAAACCCACCATTTATCTGATTTGAAAAACATGTCAACCTGAACTATTCCCTTGGTTAAACTTAAAAATTTAAAGAATCAAAAGACGATTCTTTTGGCTGGTTTAATACCATTACGAAATAGATATACTTGCATCGTTGTTGTTAATTCCAAAATAATGCGAACGTTCTCGTCATTTCTAACCCTGTCCTCTTTTCTGGTGCTGTTCGGTTTCACTCAATGCTCGGATTACAACACTGGTATCAACCAAGAAAACGCATCACACGGAACTTTTAATCATCTATTGAAACCCGGAATGACCAAATTTGAAAAGGCCGTTGCTCTTAGGCGAGCCATTGCAGACACCTTGGATGTTGGATTTACTTCGGACAGCCTTTGTTTGAACTTTGCGAAAATCTCATTTCAAGATTTCAACATCGATTCATTTATACCAAAATTCGGAAATAATACAGGGGCTGGGAGTTGCGGACTTGCCTCAAGTATGCTAGCCAAAACGCTAAATGATGCAGGGATAGAAGCTTACACCTACAATTTCGGGTTTGAAAACACGAAAACAACACATGTACTTGTCATTGCACACACAGACAACAATCAGTGGACTGTTCATGACCCATCTTTCAACTATTCCATTACTGATTCATCTAACAACCCAAAGGATTTCTTTAAACTACTTGGAGAACTTGGTCTAAGGAATCATTCTGACATTTCATTTTCCTCGGATACCGTGTTTAGAGAGGTACTCCTTGATGATGCACGTTCAATGTTTGACCTTGTAAGTTTCGGGTGTCTAAAACATTTAGAATCTCAGCATGCTATAGATAAAAATTCAATTGTAATGCAGATACCAGTATGCTATTCATGTGTTTTCGATTCCACTTACTGTCCTGAGTTGAATCTTTTCTATAATTTATCTCAGAGAGCAAGTCAGTTCGGACTACCACGTAACAGCCTTTATGGTTTTTTGTTTCAGCTAAATCGTACTTGGGGACCAAACCCCACTCTGTTGCAAGCCAAGATTGACTCGGTTTTTAAAACATTCAACAACAACGCCCTAGTTGAACGTGGTGAGAATAAACTCAGATGATGCTTTCATGCTGAAGCAGTGGGAATTAAGCACATAGGGAAACAAAAATTCAACTGTAATAGGAGTCATACTTTTCCAACTTATCACCAAATCTGACCAATGTCGAGTTTAGCCTGAATTCTTCCATTCTTAATTGTGACTCATCTACAACTATCTTACTTCCGAATTTTAGTGTTTGATTCAATTTTCCTTTGAAATTGTTTAACCATTCCAAATAACCGAGGAGTTTTTTTTTGCGATGCTCCTTGGAAACCAGCCTGATGTACTTTAACGCAAAAAAATTAATGCATCTTACAACCAAGGCAGAATGTGTGTTCAACGAAGTATGAATCTTTTGGGGAGAAAATTTGAACTGCTGAAACCCAAAAAACTGCTCTATATGTTCCAAATACTGCAATGGGGCATCTGAAAGAAATTCAAACGGCAGAATCAAGACGTTATCCGCACCAAACAACTTTTTATAAATGCCAATAACATGATTGTAGTCATACATTTCTAAAATACTATGTTGTATAATTTGCTGAGCTTCCTTGAAAGAACCAGTTTCTCCTGTAAACAAATACTGTGAGTACAATGAGGAAACGAGTGATTGGTATCCTCTTACTACAATCAGAACTTTGGCCTCTGGAAACAATCGTTTCAATCCCTCGGCTGTTTCTTTCTGTTTCCGTTTAATGTCATAGTTCATGTTGTATCTACGGGAATCTAGATTCGAATCATCGCCTGGCCAAATAGACAGCAACTCCTCGCTCAAAAGATCGAAGGCAAACCCATCGTCACACGGAATCAACCTATCATCAATAAAACCTGTTTTCACGTAGTGCTCAAATCTTTGCCGATTATGATAAATTTCAGGATGGGCACTAAAATACTTTTGCAGAAAGGTGGAACCTGTTTTTGGAAAGCCTATATGGATAATTCTTTGTGATGCCATATCAATTAATTCTGAAGAGCATCCGTTTTACTATGTTTTTCACAATCATCACGCATTACCTAAATCAACATTCTCCATAGTAGAAATTATACACTCGTTTCCGATACAAATTAAGGAACTCTAGATACAACGAGCATGTGATAGCTGGTGAGCCAAAAAAGGTATTAGGAGATTTTCCATCAGGCTGAAGGTCGGTTTTAAGATTACAGCTGTACAGCGCAGCATTACGCATAAATCTCTCTGAGTCTATTTCTGCAAAACACTCTTGAAAAACTGATTGAAATTTTTCCAACTCAAGCCCAAGATAAAGGACGCTTGATGCAAATAGAATCTTATCCAGAAAAAAGTCTGACGGATTCAATTCAGAATACATCTTTTCCATGTATTCCGTAACTCCACTCAATTCAAGATTATGGTCGTCTTTTCTCAAGTACACCAACCGTGCAAATGCGTGAACCGAATTCATGATACTAGGGTAGTAAGTTTGCTGAAAGCTCTTGTTTTCGAAACTACGGACTGCATTCATCCAAACAGCGGAATCCCAGAATTTACCCCCCAAATACAGTAAGTTATTACACGATACTACAAAATCAAGATCCGTTTCTCGCAGGAGATTGTTTGCATAGGCTAGGCTTTTCTTCACTTTACGATTATAACGCCAGAGATTGAACTGTGCAGCAAGCGAAAGGTTTTTCATGTGAAGAAATGAATCGACAAAAACCAGATAGTGTCCATTAGTTGATAGCTGGTTAAGCAGCTTCTTATTGTCGCACTTTACACCATTCTGTTCTAAAACAAAGGAGCAAAGTGCTGTAGAATCGGTATCGTAAAAATGCAGATACCGTTCATTAAGCGTTGGATATGACCACAGTTTCTCTTCAAATCCCTGTCCCTGAACATAGCTAATTGTCTTTTTTATAATACTGCGACTTCTACTTGACTCAATATGTAGAAGTGGTATAATAATGGAAGCGCTATCAAAGCAAGAGTCACCTAAGGTCATCCAGCCATATGTGGGATTATAAATTGGTTGATAAAACTTTGTAGAAAAGCTACCGTTATCCTGTTGCTGCTCGCCCAATAGTATCAGTAAACGATCTATGGAATAGTCTATACCCTTTTTGGAAATCAATTCAGATTTATCTTATTTTTAATTATTCTATTTTCGAAAAACCTTACGCCTTTGAACCCAATTAGGTGAAAAATGAATGGCTTAGCAACAGGTCTGCAAGGTAGCCGTTGAAGGATACATGCCTGAGAATATGTTGAACCACTTTTTCTAAAACAAATCAACCAATACTGGAATAATATCCTCCATGGAATCTGTAACGATACATGTTTAAGAATTCGAGATATAGTGAACAGGTAATGGCCGGTGAGCCGAAATATGTATTTGGAGATTTCCCATCTGGCTGGTAATCTGTATTAACATTACTCGAATAAATTGCGAAGGTTTGATTGTAGCATTCCTCATTTAGGCGAGCTAGAATAACATCGGAGAGATTGTTCAGATAATCTTTTTCGCCATCAAGAAACAACAGTGCGTTGGCAAGTAGTATTTGCCTATCGCTTTGGCTAATATTATTTAAGTTAACCTTAAGTTGGCTGATGTACTCTTCGATCAACCGTTCATCCTGAACAATCTCATTATTTCCTGTGAAATAGGCTAAGCGGGTCACATGATAAAAACTGTGATAAAAATCCAGATAATACATGTGATCAACAGATTGGCTAGCAAATGTTTTCTTCAGTTTTTCCCACACCACACTATTGGCATCCGTCTTTCCCAAATATAACAGGTTTAAACACGAGCTAGAAAACTCTGAATCTGTAACGCGCATATCATCATTTACTATTGGAATGCATCTCTTAACTCTCCAATTTCTAACAACCATTTTACAATAAGTAATAAACGGTATGTTAAATCGATACTGGTCAGGCCAAATGTAGAAGGGATAATACTGGTCTTTCCCGATAAGTGAATCTAGAAAAACCTTGTTCTCCACTTTATGCCCACTTTCTGTAAGCACCAAAGAAGCTAATGAAGTACTATCCGTATCGTAAGGTATCCAATAATCATCGTTCACAAAGGCATAAGTCCACAGCAGACTATCTAAACTTTGCTGTAGCAAGAATTCGTTTGCCTTGCCAATGATGCTTTTCGCATTCGGAGAATCGATTTTCAACAGCGGAAGTACTGTTGTTGCTGTATCGTAAGGTGCATTCCCAGGGAATTTCATCCACTCTTTATCAGGATTATAATGCGGTTGCATGTAGTAGGTATTGAAGCTGCCGTCTGCGTTCTGAATACTTTCCAGAAACGCTATCAATTTCCGAACATGAAGGTCTATTTCCTCAAGACTTATCATGAAGGAGGACATTTAACTGGAGAATTTTGAGCATTGAATTCTCAAACTCAAATTGAGGTTCTGAATCGAGAATCTTGAAAAACCTATTCTCCTTTCTGATATTCTGAATCACATTCAATCCCATTCTAAAGCTTGCAGATTCTCCAATACATGCAAGATGTCCTCTACCAAAAGAAAGGTGTTTTTCTGACCTTCCGAGCCTGAACTCAGCTGGCTTTTCAAACACGGATGGATCCATGTTGGCTGCGCCTAAATACACCACCACCATATCACCAGTCTTCAAATGTTTCCCGTATTTCTCAGCATCATTTGTTACCGTTCTGAAGATGAATGGTACGGGCGTGTGAATGCGCAAAACTTCGTTGGAAATTTGCTGTAACTTATCTAAAGGTAAATCTGACGAACTCAATACTTCTGGAAATCTGGAATAAACTTCATAGACCAATGAGGTAACATAACTTCCCGTACTCTCAACGGTTGCAAAAATCATTGATTTTACGAATTTTACCACTTCCTTCTGATCAAACTCATGGTCTACTTTTAATTCAGAAATAAGATTATTGACCCTGATAGGAAGCTTGCCTCCACCCTCCAAATAATTCTCCAACATGTATGTGAGATTATCCATATCAGCATAAAAGCCAATAATTCGCTGAACGGTGGTGTCAAATGAAAAATCAGGGGATTCAGGATTAAACTCAGGAAATGATTCAAAGAGACCGAATTCATCCATTGAATTCAAAAAAAGCAACGGCTTAACAATAATGTCAACCAAATTAAACGGCTGGTCTTTTGGGGTATGATTGAGGAAAATATCAAACATTTTGGTTACCCGTACATTTTCTGAACTCTGGAACTCTTTGGAAAGAAAAGTTAGGTGTTTCAACGCTATTTTCTTATTGTGCATATGAAGAGCTTCATCCCTAGAAAAATAAAGACTATTCAAATTCAAATGAACGGTTGACACACCAAACACGTCTTTATCATTGAGAATCTCTTTGACCACATGATACTTAAATGCACAGTGGACATTAAATTCCTGAAAAAACACTAGGTCCTCTTCACCTAGGTGGCTAGATTTATTGTGATAACCGGATATGAGAAATTCAGTCAGTCTATCACTTTCAGAAGTTTGGGCTATGTGTGAACAAGTAGCCGTTACTGATGGCTTACTTTTATCAAAAGCAGCCCACACTAGTTGTTTAAACTTGCTAATCATGTTCTATGAATTGGTATTAACACAGTGCAATAAATCTTTTCCAAAACCAATACTATTTGGCTATGCCAAAACCTTACTCATGGTGTCAACATAAAAAATGTTGCCTATATCTAACCTAGATTGTACCGGATTCAGATTCAGCTGTTTATCAAAAAAATACACGGACTTGATGTCTTGTCTCTCGTAAAATCCGTAAACAGCATTGATTAGTCCATACTTATCATTCAGCTTTTGAATAAGTTCATTTTCGTTTTTTCCAAAGCGGTTTACTTCAGTCGCCAAATCAAACAAGTCATTGCCATACATGGTGTTGATTTTACAAAAGCTATCTGATTCTGCAAATTCAATTAAATGAGCTTTGTTTAAAAACGGTAATTCAAAACGGTCTGCAAAGTATTTATTCGTTTCTGGCTCATCGAAGTAATAATACTTTTTCAATAGAACTTCTTCGTTGGAATATTCGAAATTAATGGCAGGATTCAGTTTTATCTCCATCCAATCGGGGAGGCTTTTAGGCCGGCCAAGTGCCTTGAAGGTCTCCTCACATGCTTTCAATCTCAAATAAAAACCAATTACTTCATCCTGACCATCTTTGAATTTAACTTCAAAAGCACAACCTGTGTAATTCGGATTGCAAAAATCACTTTGCGCGTGATATGGATAATACTCTAGAATATGGTCAGAAAAAGGTAAGAACTTCTCTAACTCTTCCTTATCCAACTGTGAAAACCAATGGAAATAAACCTTTATGCTTACTACACTATCTTCTTTGAAATTCAATCCGAAATAAGTGAAGTATGGTAGTCCTTTTTGCTGCTTATGGAGCAAATTATACGTTTCGAACATTTCAACAACCGAGCTTGAACGCAAACATTGCATGATTTGATCAAACCCTTTTTCAACACCATCTGCTAACTTAATTGGTTTCATAGTAATCGTAATCTCTTCAAATTCTTCACTAGTTCTCTCATATTTTCTCCTTAACCCATGTGAAGGCGGGAGATAAGTTACAGTTGATATTTAACTTGGATAAATCCAAAAAAACCGATTCAGCGTGAAATACTGGTTTAAAATACAATACATTTCTGAACACGTGACAAACGTCTACTCCTCCAGTTTTCAAGAAGTCTTGGTACTTGAATGGATTTTCCTCATTATATGATGACAGAACGTCTTTCGTGTTTTTTAGAAACGTAATACTCATGCCAAATACGCGAGAATTAAAAATGCTTGCGGGTATGATGCACTTGAGTTTATAGGTGCCCGAATCCATCTCTAACGATGGTGCACCCGAAATTAATGGTGTAGTGAAGAACACAATATTTTCCTGAAGATCATTCACCGAAACAATGCAATCTAAGGAACAATCGTTCTCCAGTTTGTCATACATAATTTCGAGTACAAACTCTTTATCTGTCCTGAATTGCGCACTAATATTGTTAGACTGATAGAGTTTTACCTCAAGCAAATCCAACTCTACTGATTGGCGGGTAGGATTGAAGTGTGTCAATGTAGTATCCGTTGTTATCACATCCAAGCCGTCATCTGCACTAATTACGGAAGCTGTGAGATAATCAATAAGCACTTTCCGATTCTCATCATAAGACTGTAGAGCTCCTTCTTTGAGATGGAGAAATGTATCCTGTTTATCCAAAGCACTCATCTGGTGGCTAACCAGAACAACCGTTTTGTCAGATTCAATCAAGGCTCGTAAGGTCTTACTCACCTTTGCTTCAAACTTGGCATCTCCAACAGCAAAAACCTCGTCAAACAGATAAACATCGAAATCTAAATGCGCTAGGATGCTGAATGCCAACCTAAGGAACATGCCGCTCGAATAGTTCTTGACTGGCTCATTAATGAAGTCACCGATTCCACTAAATTCTATAATCTCCTGCTCCACTTTAGATGTCTCAAGTTTTGAGAACCCTAGTACGTTGCTGTTTAAATAGATATTCTCCCGTCCGCTCAATTCTGGGTGAAAACCAGCACCAATATCCAAAATGGAGGCTACCCGTCCTCTGATGGCAACAGTTCCATGAGTTGGCTTGGTTACACCGGCAAGCACTTTGAGCAAGGTGCTTTTTCCACTTCCGTTATGACCGAATATCCCAACGGAATCTCCGCGCTTTACAGAGAAGGAAACATCGCGCAGCGCCCACAGTTCATGTGTTCCTAATTCGGATGCTCCAACTCTCGTGTAGCACTTTGAAAGCCCTTTGATTTCTATAGCGTTCTCTTTCTCCATTTCAAGTATGATCGCTAAATTCTCCCTCCTTTCGATGGAAATAAAACATTCCTCCACCGCAAAGGAGCAAGACAATGAAGAAAGATATTATCCAAGTTGCTTGAAAAGTACCGAATCCAAAAAGTATCCATCTCCAAAAATCGACCACTGATGCCATTGGATTTAGAACTAAGAAATCGGACACTTCTGGCGGAAGCATTTTGGTTATGAAGAATACTGGAGTAAGCCATATTCCGAAATAGACCACAAATGGCAAAAGATGAAAAAGATCGCGCTTCTTGTAGCCAAGAGCTGCTACCCAAAATACTGGAGCCAAGCCACAAAGTGCGTTGAACACAATAATTAGAGGAAGAAATAGCATCCGCCACGAAAACCCATAACCGAAATAGATCATTAATGGAATCAGAATTGCAAAACTGAGTAGGAGTTCGATTAGTGCTACCACCGTTTTGGACAGCGGCAATATACTTTTAGGGAAATAGATTTTTCGAATGATGGAAGAAGACTCTTGAATACTGCTTGTGCCTGTGTAAATTATGTAAGAGAAAAAATTCCATCCCAAGAGACCGCTAAGCACGTACAGCGCATAAGGCACCTCACCAGCTGTCCATTTTAGAACATAACCAAAAAGAAAAGTGAAGATGAGTAATGCCGTTAGTGGCTGTATTAGACTCCAACTTACGCCCAATATGGTTTGTGAATACTTGACCTTAAGATCGCGTACTGCAAACACCCAAATCAGACCACGGTGGTGGTAAATTTTCTTCAGATACTCAGAAACTGAGTCGGGTTCGCTGGTGAAAAAGGTTACTTGTTCGCTGGTTGGGGACGACATGATATCAATGAACGCGAATGTACAAACTCAGTGACCAAGTTTTTACCTAGGAACTCAATCACATTTCCCAAATTTGAAGATTGTAAGAATCTCATGCGGAGTATAGCTCACATCATTAATATTTTCCAACCTGCAGACACTTCAGATTTGAAGTTGGCTCAGGAAGTAACGATTGTATCGATGTTACGTGCGAAGGAAAACTCGGTTAGTCCTGCAAGCATTTCACTGCTTTCTGCTCAGACAAACAGAGACCGGATTATGGTTCCCGAAGGCTTCACTGCTACCACTGACCTTGTAAGAGATGTGACCGACCTCCAAGTGTTTGACAAGAAAATGCATTTGCCAATTCTGAAGGATATTCTTGATCGGGCTTACAACGAATCAAAAGCTGAATACTTGATATTTAGCAATGTTGATATTGGAATTCAACCCAATTTCTATGATGAGGTGAACCGATTTATTGAGCAAGGACATGATGCGTTTATGATTAATCGCAGACGGATTCCAGAAAAATTCAATTCAGTTGAACAGTTGGAAGAAATGCTTGTCGAAAAAGGCAAGAAGCATCCTGGGTTCGATTGCTTTGTTTTTAAACGAGAATTGTACTCAAAATTCTCATTGGCGAATGTTTGCATCGGAGTTCCTTTCATCGAGATTACGCTATCTCAGAATCTATTCTGTTTTGCCAAAAACCCAAAAGTATTTACGGAGGAACACCTCACATTTCACATAGGAATGGAAATTTATAAAGGGCGCGCTCCAAAGGAATATTACAAATACAATCAGATTCAATTTTGGCAAGCCATGACTGAAATTTGGCCAAGTTTGAATACACGCAAATGGCCTAAAGGCAACTGGTGGTTTCCGTTCAGGATAATCTATTGGGGATTGCACCCTTGCTTCCCAATCAAGCTTGCGTTCAAATTGGAATCAAAACGTTGAATCAGAAATTGATGGCAAAGGGCTTGAGATAATCCGTTGCTTCAGAATTCAGATTAGTAAATCTCTTGGTCCAAACCGAATCTGGCCGAACACCAATTCCAGTTTTATTTCCGAACATTCTTGCTGCATTTAATCGCAGACCTTTTGTGGCTGCTTCAAACTTTTCAAAAGTGACTGAATAATATTGAAATCCATCGGGCTGATTTGGTTCCAACTCATATCCAAGGTCTTTATTGAATCGAATAGCCTTGTGATTTTCATGATGAATTTTGGCACGAAGCCAGGTCAATCCGACTATATAAAACGCAATTTCCATCATCATCAAAATAGCAAGCATAGGTTGGGCCGTGTCCAAAAAACTGGGTTCTCCAACAAATACGCCTGCTTCACCCGAATCGCCTTCCATATTTTTTATATGCACAAGTCCGATTGGATAATGATTACTACGGATAACCCAATAAAGATTTGATTGGGAGTCAAGCCCACGAAACCATTGCAACTGATTCTCGCTGGAAAGTACTTTCTGGAACTGCATTCGCGAACGGATGTAATCCTGATTACGCCAAAGCCGAATCATTTCAAGATGCTCCTCTCGCATGGCTTCAAGCACAAGACCATAGCGCTGAATTTTCACTGAACGATGGTTTTGATGGCATAAACTGGTCTTTTAATTCTGTCAGCATAAATGCGGCTGATGTAGGTGCCAAGAATGCTCAGACAAATCATAATGATTCCTGTGGTGAAGAATATTGCCGTGATAATAGATGCAAACCCAGGTTCGGTACCAATCATGATTCGTTCATAGAGAAAAAAAATGCCGATACCAAAGCAGACCATTGCGATAAGAATTCCCGAAATGCTCATCATTCTCAGTGGAAAATCGGTGTAGAATACAATTAGCCGAATGGCCATGCCAACGAGGTTCAAGAATGAATAGCCAGATTTACCTTCGGCTCTTGACTCATGATCAACAACCACTTTTCCTATTTTCTCTGTGTACCAATGTACCACTTGATTGAGGAAGAGTTGGTCGTGTGCTTGTTTGGCCAATTGTTCCTTCAATTGCGGGCTGATATACCTGAAAGATGAGCCAATCTCAGCACCATCTGCCCAATGGAAAACGCGCTTCATCAGGTTTGAACCAACTCGTTTGAAGAACGGGTTATTCTGAGCCGATGTGATACCGAAAACAATATCTGAATCGGTTTCTTTCTGATGCTTCAGCAACTTTGATATTTCGGCAGGTGGCGTCTGCAAATCATCATCAATGGTAATAACCGCTGCGCCTTTGGCGTTGGCTATTCCACAGACTGTAGCTGCATTCTGACCATAATTTCTTGCTAAACGAATAAGTCGAACTGAATCTGAATAAAGGTTTTTCAATCGCTGAAGTTCCTTCCAGCTTTCCTCGGACCCACCATCCTCAACAAATAGAACTTCAA
The DNA here is from genome assembly GCA_021741155.1 of Flavobacteriales bacterium. Lineage (GTDB taxonomy): Bacteria > Bacteroidota > Bacteroidia > UBA10329 > UBA10329 > UBA10329. The sequence continues at coordinate 20,791 of JAIOYP010000015.1, forward strand.
ATGATAAACCTTCATTTGACAAGCAGTTCTTGACTCCATTGAACAACGGCTCTAGCGTTTCAACCGAATTGTAAACGGGAACAACAACTGTTATGTCTAGGGTTTGGCTCAATAGTAAATCAGCTTTGGGCAGATTATATTTTCGGTTGTTAAAATTACATTACCCCACGACAAACCAACACCAAAACCGCTAAGCAGCATCGTTTTGCGACTATTCATCAACTCTTCTCGCAACTGAGTTGCCAACGTAATCGGAATTGTCGCACAACTCGTATTACCGAAATCATATAGTGAACTTGGAGCTTTTGACTTATCAAATCCAACCTTTCGCATGATAGAATCATTGAGTAATTGATTGGCTTGATGGAGGACTATGTAATCAATCTCCGCCTCAGTAATCTGCTCCGATTTCAAAAGTTCCTTGATTTCCGAAGCAACGGTAGAAAGTCCAAACGTAAACACAGCCTGTCCGTTCATATTGAGTTGATTGGCCTGACGCGAAACGCCTTCAGAGATCGACTTCATTTTCAACGAATCCTCGTTCAGCGAATTCCGAAAGCCCCCAGCTTCTGTGTAAATAGCCTGAAAGGATGAACCATTCGAGCCCAATCTAAAAACCATTCTTTCCTTTGAATCAGCATCAAATTCCAAAGCTGTTGCTGTTCCGGCATCCGCGAAAATTGGACGAAGACTGTTGTCTTCTTTTGAAATTATTTTGGTGATGGTATCTCCAACAAGCAAAAGACCACGTTTGATACCGAACGAGCGCATCATTCCACTCATCACCGAAAGTCCGTAAACGTATCCGGCACAGCCTTGATTGATATCTAAACAAACACAATTTGTAGGAAGACCAAGTCTGTCCTGCAATTGGGTTGCCGAACCGGGAACCAAATGATCGGGAGTTTGGCTTACAAAAACCATCAGACCGATTTCAGTAGGCGCCCAATTCAATTCCTCTAAGAGCTTTTGGGCTGAAGAAAAACAAAGATCGGCAGCGGTAGTTGTCTCCTCCGCCACATGACGGTATCTAATTCCTACCTGATTGAGAATTTCATTTCTGGAACGTTCAGAAATAGAATCCAAGGTGCTGTTATCCTCTCGATTTGAGGGAACTGCCGCTGAAATCCCTTTTATTGAAATACCCGAAATAGAAAGCTCAGGCATTTTTCTTTAATGAAATGGTCAGTAGAAAAAGGTCTTCAACTGTGTTTGCTTTTCTGAATTCCTTTTCGGGAAGTGTTACTCCAAAATGTTCGTCAACAGCTGCTATAAGAATGAGTGCTTGCATGGACGACCATTCGTCCAATTCGCGAAAACGAACCTCAGCATTAATACTGGATGCGTCTGCAAACAAACCTTTTATCACTTCAACAAACTCGTTCGATGTCACGCTCATCTCTTTTTAGATTCCTCCTTTACGAATGTAATAATCTGAATAGAGATTTACTTGGTTAAGATATTGAATCGCTCGATGTAGTTTTTAAACTTCAACTTTATCTCATCTACATTCAGTCCATAATGGTCTGCAGAATAATTGTGCTTCCCTCGGTTATCGGGGCGGTCTCGGTTGAGATAAGCATCCATTTTTTCCTGATTTACAGGAGTCAGATTGAAATGAGAAGTTATCCTATTGACAGCAGCCTCTGGTTCATGCAGCAGGGTTCTAAAATTGACATCCAAAAATCGCTCTTCTCCCACTCTATCTCGTACCGCCAAACCACGTTCAATTCCAGTCAGGAACCGTTCTTCGAGGTATGGTCCCAATTCCTTCGGCTCAAATTGACCATATAACAAACGCCAATTCAACGATGCTAAGCTGCAATAACTTGGAATACTGCGACTGGGATCTCTGTGTGTCCAAACGATGCAAGCATCAGGAAAAACCTCCAAGAGCGCATCCAAATGCCACATGTGATCAGGACATTTAAGGATGAGTTTCTTATCAGGCACGCGATGCACCATCACCTGAAGGAACTTTTTATACTCCTGGTAGGCGGGTTTCATATCGTGTTGCAGGATAAAATCTCCATAATCAGGCCAGCGGCTAGTCATTCCCCAATTGGGAACAGTGAATTGAGGAATGAACAACGACCAACACTCCTCCAAGGAATTGTAACGTACCTCATGAATGAATTTCATTTCTGGCACCACGAAATTGGCTATAGCCAATCTCATTTTTGTTCTCCGTTGCCTTCTCTCCAAATCCTTTTTAGGATCGTCTGAAACAGGAATTGGGTTTGCCAGTTCCCAAAACTCAAGCGCACGTCTGTCTTTGCTTAAATGAAGTAGGTTCTGCAAAAGTGTCGTTCCAGTGCGTGGAAACCCTATGATAAAAACGGGTCTATCAATTTTGACCTCCGCAACTTCTGGATGCTTCTTCATGTAATCGAGCATCATTAGTCTATTAGACAGCGCTTCGACCCCAAAACCAGTTGACGAAAATTTCCCGAAATCTGTGAGTGGTGAATTTTCGATAGCCGCAACCAATTGCTCCATACCTACGCGATGCATTCCATCGCCTAAATCGGTAAGTCCGGTTCTTTTTTTCGCCTTCTTAGTAATTACATCTGCGTTAACCCGCTTCGGGGTCAATCCAAAAGGTTGTAGTATACCAATGATTGCGCTAAGAATGCGCATGGGAAGCTTATATGAATTCTCTCGGACTCTCCGTGCCAAAACCTCTATTTGATTTAAGCGCGCAAGGTATCTAAACTTGACGGCTCGTTGGACTAAATATGTATTCTTCTATGAAGCAGAACTAACACCACCTAATTGACCAGCCCAATACGTTTATTGAAGTGATGAAATTCTTCAATTACGGCTCCAAAAATCATCCAAAGTGGCAGATAATCGAATCGGATGTAGCCAGAAAAATGCCAACCAGTTTGGTATTCCCATGGGCAACGACCTGTGAGTTGTTCTAGCACAAAACCTGCAATCAACTCTACTAATAGGATGGATAAACCATACGTAAGATACCTCACTAATCTGCCCCACTTTTTTAAAAACTTGAAGAAGAATGGGAATAGCATCGATGCCAATCCGTAAATCGGAAACATCCAAATATAGCTGTACCCCTTTAACCCAAGGTCATCAAAATTCCCAGCATTAATAAGATCAACTACAGCCGTAAAAAACACTTCTGTGGTAACTCCTAACCCTCCATATAAGGCAAATGAAATTACCTTCTCTGTAAGTCCAATTTTATGCTCCTTCATCCTTCTTTTTGTAAATGTACGTCACGCTCACCGTTGGAGCTTTCTGCTGCTCCTGCTGCCGCAACTCCTGCTGCTGCTCCTGCTCCCTAAGATCTCTTTCTGGGTCGGGAAACCATTCAGGCGTTTCTTCTTGTTCCACATAATCCCAAGAATATTTTGGACGCTGTTTACCTTGCTTACGATAAACGAACGCTACAACAACTCCAGCAAAAAGGCCAAAAAGGTGGCCTTCATACGAAATCGTTTCATCCACAGGAAAAACTCCCCAAACCAAACTTCCGTATAGAAACACCACGAGTAACGAAAGCGCCATCAGCTTCAAATCTTTTCTTAAAAGACCGCTCACGAAAAGAAACCCAAAAAGGGCATAGACAATGCCGCTGGCTCCTATATGAAAATTAGCACGACCTCCAATCCAAAGCCAAACACCACTAAGAAGATAAACCCAAAGCAAGGTTTTGGAGGCCACTTCACGGTAGAAATAGTAAAGCATTGTTCCAAGCACAAAAATGGCGGTAGAGTTATTGAAAAGATGTTTCCAATCGGCATGAATGAACGGAAAGGTCAAAATCCCTAGAAGTCCCGATAGTTTTCGTGGAAAAACACCATATTGCACAAGGTCAACACCAAACACAATTTCAGCCAATTTGACCAACACAAAGGCTGCAACCAAAATGGAGGGAATAAGAATTGACGAAATGAGCTCGCGGTTCATTCGATAAAAGTAAAGCCCTGAGCAGAATATCTGGTCAGGGCTTTACTAACGATGCAATTCAGGGTTTGTTCAGCTCTTCACGTACCTCACAGTCACTAGACTGTCTCCAGCCGTAATTCTAATGAAGTAAACTCCGTTGGCGTATTTGCTAATATCCATAGGACGGGTAAAATTATTTGTGTCGTTAATTCTTACGGCTGGCTGTAACGATTGACCTAACATGTTTGTCAATTCAATTGTTACATCTTCCATTGTTGGCATCATACCTCTGATAGTAAACTCACCTTTTCCTGGGTTAGGATAAACATCTAGCACATCAAATATGCTGTATTCATCAACTCCAACCTGAAGCGTAAACTCAAGTACATATGTTGAAGTAGGGCATCCGTTTGGCCCAATATATTCTACGTGATAATTACCACTTTGGATGGCAACATAATCAATGCCTGTTGCTCCTGGAATCGGATCTCCATTTAAAAACCATTGATAACCTGAACCTTGCGGAGAAACAGTAAGGTCATTTCCGCTCTCAAGAATTACAGCGTCATCTTGCGGAGTTACATCTACTGTAATCGGATTTGAAATTCCTTGGCAGCCGTATTGATTGGTAACAGTTACTGAGTACACTCCAGCTTGCAGAACAACCGTACTAGGTGTAGTGCTTCCCGTACCGCTCCATAGATAACTTCCCTGTCCATTGGCAGTTGATAACGTGACACTTTGACCCTCGCAGAAAGCAATAGGACCATTTGCCGTAACTGATGGATTTGGTGAAGGTTGAACCGTGACATTAGCAACAACTGAAGAACTCACACATCCGTTTGATGCTGTAGCAGTAACCGAGTATTGACCGCTAGCACCAACTGTAATACTTGATGTTTGTTGCGAGTTATTCCATTGATAATTCGTGAATCCTGAAGATGCGGTTAGAGTCAACGTTTGTCCTGAACATAATTGAAGTGAACCGTTGTTGCTACTTGTAATCGTAAGAGTTGGAGCTTGATTAACCTCAATTTGGATTTCTGCTGTATTCTCACAACCGAAACCGTCTTGATAAACATAGGATACAGTGTGAGTACCCGCTCCTGCAAAAGCAGGCGAGAATACACCGTTACTTACGCCCGTACCGTAAAAAGAACCTCCAGATGGGCTAGCTTGAAGAGAAATAGGAGAACCTGAAGCGCATAATGGCGAAACGGCTGCAATACTCACATCTGGCAATGCATTTGCCAACACAAACGCAGGTTGATTGAAATCTGTCCATCCTGAGTTGGTAATGGTATTGTATCCGCCACTTGTTCCAGCAACCTCATTTCCCATGTCTTCCCATTGTGGTGTTCCTTGCCAGTGCGCGCCATTTGCCCAGTTACCATCATTAGCGGGAACAAAATATTGAGTTACGCTAGGGGCATCAGAACCTAAAACATGATCTATTTGGTGATAGAATTGATTATTCACAAAACATAATTCAGGTGCAGTCTCGTTCACATCGAACCCTTCAAGTGTTGCATTTACATTGGCCATTCTAGCTGCAAAAGTATTTTGCGAAGTGCTAGATGGTGTAATAGCCAAAGGCCTGATTCGCAATGTTCCTACACTGCTACCCAATGGAAAAACATATGTATTCGTACTGTTCATTACCCATGAAAGACGACCAGCACCAAGGCTGCTTACAAAACCTCCGTTTTCGGTAATTGCAGATGAAGAAGTGTTCAGAACTCGAAGTGTATTAGTGGCAGTAGCAAATTGCAAGTTGTTCAATTGCAATAATCCTTGCACTTCTGCATCTATTCCTAATGTCTTAACTCCAATTCCAAGAATATTCAGATTGTAAAAACTACTCACTACTGAACCTGTGACCAATTGATTTGCACCATTCAAGTTAACAAGACTTTGATCTGCCGAAAAAATGGCATTGTTCTCCCAATCTCCTGAAACGTTGAAAATCCCAGTGGAACTGCCCGCCCCAGTGAGAACGTCACCATTTATTAGATTTCCCTGCACGCTTACACGGCCAGCATTGTCTATTGAACCAGCATTGTTATTCAAATCGCCAGTTACAATAGTGACAATACAACCGGAAGTCACTGCGACATTCGCCCCGTTGTTGTGTACCACGAATTGAGCAATCGAAGTATGTGCGCTTAAAAGCCCAATACAAGCTGCGATTATTCTTATTTCACGTAAATATTTTCTCATTGCGTATGTTTATGAAATAGCTACGAACTCTTATGTTATGAATCTATCGAATTACGGGATAAGATTCACACCGAATTAACTATTTGGAATGACTTTTTAAGACTTCCAATTCTCTTTTTAAGTTTTCTATTTGTTTTTGCTGCTCTTGAAGCATATTCTGCAATAGTTGATCCCGAGTCTCAATTTTTGCATCAAGCGCCTTAATTCCCCCAACCAAAAGTCCATCCATATCAGCCAATCCGTATCCTCTAAAATCAAGCGCATCTTCGTTGCCTTCGTTTGGTGAATTTGCATTCAACACCTCAGAATAGATTTCTGCTGGGAGGCTTTGGGCTTCAACGCCAATATGAAGTTCTTTTCTGTGAATTTTCCCTTCTGATACAGCCTGTGTCTTACTCTCTACTTCATTCAAGAATCGATATTTGATGTTACGAATCTGCTTGATGTCGTTAAGACATTTCAAATAATCCGCATCACTCAGCTCAACAACATCTTTTTTGACATTTATATCACTGTAGGTATTGAAATTTAATGCGTAAAAAGGAACACCAGTTGTACCAGCATTGTCAATTGCGGCAATGCCACCATTATTCATAAGAGATAGTTGTGAGAGATACACTCCTGGCCAGTGGAAACCAATTGATGGTAAATAGGCGGATGACCCAGGCCACGGTATCTCAGCCATTAAGTGTGCGTCTGCCCCACCAGATGCATATCTGTCATGGCTAGAACGTGCCGCTCCTCCCATCAAATCCAACTTATAACCAGGCGAACTAGTTCCAATACCTATTGAAGAACCGTTGTCATATATGAGACCGCATGTTGCACTAGTTCCGTTCGATTTGATTACAAAGTTAGCTGACCCACAACCAACAGGTCCAGCTGGACCAATTGGACCTTGCGCCCCCTGAGCACCAGTATTTCCAGCGGGACCTTGTGAACCTGTCAGACCTTGAGGCCCTTGAGCTCCTGGAGTACCAGCTAAACCAGCAAGTCCCTGTGGACCTTGTGCTCCGACTGGACCCGCAACTCCAGCAGGTCCAGCAGACCCTTGAAGTCCTTGCGCTCCTTGTGGACCCTGTGCCCCTTGTGGACCTATCGGCCCTGCAGTACCCGCAATTCCCTGTGGCCCTTGTGGGCCAACTGCTCCGTTCGGACCAGTTGCTCCTGCCACACCCTGAAGTCCCTGTGGACCCGTTGCACCAACTTGTCCGTTTGCACCTGTAATTCCTTGTGGACCTTGCGGGCCTGTTACTCCGTCTTGTCCATCAGCACCTGCTAATCCTTGTGCTCCCTGAGGACCAATTGCGCCATCTTGCCCATTTGCTCCAGTTAATCCTTGAAGTCCTTGTGGACCAGTAGCTCCTATCTGCCCATTGGCTCCGGCAATACCTTGAAGTCCTTGTGGACCAGTAGCTCCATCTTGTCCATTAGCACCTGCTAGACCCTGAACGCCTTGATTACCTTGAATACCCTGTGGACCTGTTGCACCAACGCTACCTGTAGCACCTTGCAGACCTGCAACTCCTTGATTTCCTTGGGATCCAGTTATTCCTTGAGCACCTTGTAAGCCTTGTGGACCTGTGGGACCAGTACCTCCTGCAACACCTTGCGGCCCTGCCACACCCGCATTTCCTTGAACACCAACTGGTCCTTGAATACCTTGTGCGCCTTGTGGCCCAATTGCTTGAACCCATTGGGCACCATCAAAAAACCAGAACTGATTATCGTCCGTATCAAAAACCAACAAACCTTTTGCTGGAGCAAAAATTAATGTCCTCTGCGAAGTAGTGACCCTTGGGGCAAGAAATCCTTTATCAGTCGCATCCAAGTCTAGAACAGCGCTAGGATGTGGTGTTGCAGTTCCTACTCCCATGTTATCCTGGGATAACGCATCGAATGGAATATTAAACGTCAAACCAAGTAACAAAAACAGTAATGACTTTTTCATGCCGATATTTTCTTGAATTAAAATCAAATAAGCACTTATCCTATTATTTACTTCTATCCTTCAACACTTTTACTCTTGCTTTGCCGTCAATTGCAAAATCATCCAATAGGACTGCATATGCCAGACTAACATCTTTGGTCAGGACAAGCTTTCCATCCTTTCCAGCCGCCAAAAAATCTCCTTTGGATAAAGCACCATTACTACTAGAAACCAAGGCTTCAAAGATGAACTTACTTCCATTCGGATTGGCTGGTTTGTTAATGGTAACGTAAGGCACATTTGTCGCAATTCCCAGCACGGTTTCCTCAATACCGCCCGAGCAAACAATCTTTTCGCCATTCGCATTTTCACAAATTAACGAGCCAATTTGAGCTCCCGTAATATTCCCTTTAGCCATTCTTGCTTCAAGCCCTCCATCTGCCGTAGATTGTGCAAACAGGCTAGTCACTGAGGCAGCTACTAAAGCGATTGCCATTATTGATGTGATTATATTTTTCATTTCTAATGTGATTTAATCGTTTGTAATCTGGTTCGCTTGATTAATCGTTTATCTCTACTACCTGAAGATAAGCTTCATTCAGCCAAGTACTTGTTGTCCCATCGCTCACTGCAATTTGAAGTGTGTAAGTATGGCTACCTGCACTAAGTCCAACATCTAATCCTGAGAAAGAGAAACTCCAATCGTATGTACCTATACCAATCCAATATGCATCAGCAAATCCACCCGTTATATGAACTGCTCCGTCTCGCATAATTCTATATCCAATCCAACTAGCATAAATATTTGCGCTTCCGCTTACCGTTGCCAGCACATTATTTCCATGTGTAGTTACCGTTACGGAACCTGCATTTAGCCATACTCCATTTGATGTAGGAGAATACGTGAATAGATAGTTTCTACCACTAACCTGATCAATTGGTCCTGCTGGTCCAACTGGGCCTTGAGGTCCCTGGGCACCCATTGCGCCTGCATTTCCCTGAGGCCCTTGCGCCCCAGTGGCACCCACATTTCCAGCTGGACCTTGAGGACCTGCTGGCCCTACTGCTCCCGTTGCGCCTGTATTGCCCACTAATCCCTGAGGCCCTGCGGGCCCTTGCGCCCCAGTTAATCCTGTCAATCCGGTATTTCCAATCGGACCCTGTGGACCAACTGCTCCTTGAGCGCCTTGTGCTCCTGTTGCTCCGGTGTTACCCGTTGGGCCTGCGACTCCAGGATTACCCTGCGGCCCTTGTGCCCCTACTGCTCCTGGTAAACCATTCGTACCAGCTGGCCCCTGCAAACCTTGGAGTCCCTGTAAACCTGTTGGACCTTGTGCCCCCTGAGCTCCTTGAACCCCAGGAGTTCCAGCAGGACCCTGTGGACCAACTAAACCTTGCGAACCTTGTGCTCCCTGTGGACCAGCAACTCCAGTTAAGCCAGTGGCGCCTTGTGCTCCTGTAGCGCCTACTGCTCCAGCTGGACCTTGCGGCCCCACTAAACCTTGAGAACCTTGAGCTCCAGTTGCACCATTAGCTCCTGTCAAACCTTGTGGACCTTGAGCGCCTACTGCTCCGTCTTGTCCGTCTGTTCCTGGTAATCCTTGTGGACCTTGGGCTCCTACCGCTCCGTCTTGTCCGTCTGTTCCTGGTAATCCTTGTGGACCTTGAGCGCCTACTGCTCCGTCTTGTCCGTCTGTTCCTGGCAATCCTTGTGGACCTTGAGCTCCTACTGCACCATCTTGTCCGTTTGTTCCTGGCAATCCTTGCGGACCTTGAGCGCCTACTGCGCCATCTTGGCCATCTGTTCCTGGCAATCCTTGTGGTCCTTGAGCTCCTACTGCACCATCTTGGCCATCAGTTCCTGGTAATCCTTGTGGACCTTGAGCGCCTACTGCTCCGTCTTGTCCATCAGTTCCTGGTAATCCTTGTGGACCTTGAGCGCCTACTGCTCCGTCTTGTCCGTCTGTTCCTGGTAATCCTTGTGGACCTTGAGCTCCTACTGCTCCATCTTGGCCATCAGTTCCTGGTAATCCTTGTGGACCTTGAGCTCCTACTGCGCCATCTTGTCCATCAGTTCCTGGCAATCCTTGTGGACCTTGAGCTCCTACCGCTCCGTCTTGTCCGTCTGTTCCTGACAATCCTTGTGGACCTTGAGCTCCTACCGCTCCGTCTTGTCCGTCTGTTCCTGGCAATCCCTGTGGACCTTGAGCTCCTACTGCGCCATCTTGTCCGTCTGTTCCTGGCAATCCTTGTGGACCTTGAGCTCCTACCGCTCCGTCTTGTCCGTCTGTTCCTGGCAATCCCTGTGGACCTTGAGCTCCTACTGCGCCATCTTGTCCATCAGTTCCTGGCAATCCATGTGGACCTTGAGCTCCTACTGCACCATCTTGTCCGTTTGTTCCTGGCAATCCTTGTGGACCTTGAGCGCCTACTGCTCCGTCTTGTCCATCAGTTCCTGGTAATCCTTGTGGACCTTGAGCTCCTACTGCTCCATCTTGGCCATCAGTTCCTGGTAATCCTTGTGGACCTTGGGCTCCTACCGCTCCGTCTTGGCCATCAGTTCCTGGTAATCCTTGTGGACCTTGAGCTCCTACTGCGCCATCTTGTCCGTCTGTTCCTGGCAATCCTTGTGGACCTTGAGCTCCTACCGCTCCGTCTTGTCCGTCTGTTCCTGGCAATCCTTGTGGACCTTGGGCTCCTACCGCTCCGTCTTGTCCGTCTGTTCCTGGCAATCCTTGTGGACCTTGAGCTCCTACTGCTCCGTCTTGTCCGTCTGTTCCTGGCAATCCTTGTGGACCTTGAGCGCCTACTGCTCCGTCTTGTCCGTCAGTTCCTGGTAATCCTTGTGGACCTTGAGCGCCTACTGCTCCGTCTTGTCCATCAGTTCCTGGTAATCCTTGTGGACCTTGAACTCCTACTGCACCATCTTGGCCATCAGTTCCTGGTAATCCTTGTGGACCTTGAGCTCCTACTGCGCCATCTTGTCCGTCTGTTCCTGGCAATCCTTGTGGACCTTGAGCTCCTACTGCTCCGTCTTGTCCGTCTGTTCCTGGTAATCCTTGTGGGCCAGTTGCACCATTAGCTCCTGCCACACCTTGTAGACCCTGAGCACCAGTTGCTCCATTAACTCCTGTCAAACCTTGTAGACCCTGAGCACCAGTTGCTCCTTGAAGTCCTTGCGCACCAACCGTACCAGCCAATCCTTGAGGCCCCGTGGCACCCACTGGCCCCTGCGCCCCTGCAGTTCCTGAAAGACCTTGAGCACCTTGAGCTCCAGCCGGCCCTTGAGGACCAATCGCCTGAACCCAGATAGTTCCATTAAAATACCAAAATTGATTGCTATTGGTCTCATAAACCATCAAACCAGTGGCTGGCGAAACGATTGCGGTACGTTGAGCCGTATTAAGCCTTGGAACTAGAAATCCTTTGTCCATTGCATTCAAATCCAATACCGCTGAAGGTGCTGGTGTTGATGTACCAATACCCATGTTATCCTGGGCGAAAGTCTTCGTGGTTGTTAACGAAACAAGAAAGACCGCTACAAGTAATATTCTTTTCATATTCAAAAGTTTGATAAAATATCGCTCAACGAAACCTTCGCTTAGACAAGCTTAAGTATTTCATCGATGAATCAAAAGTACGAGCTAATAAGACATAAATCAAAATTTGAGGTAGTGCATTTAGACAAACGACCATTTGACAATGGTACTTTTGAAGACATTTGTTCTAAACATGAGGCTTTCGTGGAACAGAAAAAAATTTGAAGTGTTTATCATTAATTAGCTCAAAATCATGTTTCGACTCTTAATTCCTCTCGGTCTGCTGTTGTTGATTGATTTCTATTTTTTCCAAACAATCAAGACGGTTGGGAACGACCTAACTACGAAATGGAGAATGGCTCTATTTGTAGGATATTGGCTAATCAGTTTTTTGACTTTGGCAGTTATTGTATTGAGTTCGTTTCGCGAATCGTGGCCAAATCACATTAGGTACTATATGTTCAGTTTTATGCTGGTGCTGTTCATTCCTAAACTTATAGGGGTGATTTTTCTACTGGGCGAGGACGTGTTCAGAATGGGAAAAGGTGTAATTGGAGTTTTCGGCTCTCCGGACGACACTTTTCTAAGTGATAGACGAAAATTCATTTCTCAAGCCGGATTGATTGCAGCAGCGATTCCTTTCGCTACCATGCTATACGGCATGGCGAGAACGGCCTTCAACATTCAGGTAAAGAAGAAAACTGTCTTTTATGATGACCTACCTATAGCTTTTGACGGATTAAAGATTGCTCAAATCTCTGACCTTCATTCTGGAAGTTTTTCTTCTTCCAACTTTTTTGCTGAAGCCGTTGATAGAATTTTGGCACTCAAACCAGACCTTATATTCTTCACAGGTGATTTAGTAAATAATGAAGCAGTGGAGGCCGAGCCTCACATCAATGAATTCAAAAGACTGAAAGCTCGACTTGGTGTTCATTCAATCTTAGGAAATCACGATTACGGAGATTACGGCCCTTGGCCATCGAAAGAGGCAAAGGCTGCAAACTTTAATCGATTAAAAGCCATTCATCATGAATCAGGCTGGAATCTTCTATTAAACAACAATCATATTTTGGACGTTGACGGAGAAAAATTGGCAATTGTTGGAGTTGAAAATTGGGGTGCATCAAAGCATTTTCCAAAGTATGGTGATTTGGACAAAGCGGTTGTAGGAGTTGAGAACATTCCGTTCAAAATCCTTCTTTCTCACGACCCAAGTCATTGGGACGCAAAAATCAAAGCGCATCCACAAAAATTCCAATTGACACTTTCGGGGCATACTCACGGAGCGCAATTTGGTATCGAAATACCAGGAATAAAATGGAGCCCAGTTCAGTATCTATACAAACAATGGGCGGGATTATATGAAGATGGAGGCCAAAATATTTATGTAAACCGCGGCCTTGGCTTCATTGGATACATGGGAAGAATAGGCATTCAACCAGAAATCACACTTTTAGAACTGAAATCTTCACAGAATACCTAACTTAGTTGGCAAGTTCAATCCCCTCTCATTTTTAATCGCTTATGAAGAAATTTATTGCTTGCCTAGCTATGATGGCTTGGCTTGTTACGTCCGTATCTGCCAATGATGGATACGAGTATTCAATCACTGTAAATCCGGAAGACGTTACAATAGTGCGCGATAAGTGGGGCGTACCACACATTTTTGGAAAGACCGATGCTGATGCCGCTTATGGTTTGGCATGGGCCAATGCCGAAGACGATTTCTTTACCATGCAGGAATTGGTTATCAGTGGGAAGGGATATGCGGGTAGACTTATGGGCGTTGAAGGTGCTGAACGCGATTTCTTCTCACACACATTGGGCTATCGAGAACGAATTGAACAAGATTTTAAGCAGCTTTCGCCAGAATATGTGAAGTACGTTGAAGGTTATTGCCAAGGAATTAACGCCTATGCTGCATCTCACAAAAAAGAAATTCGAGTAAAAGGTGTTTTCCCCGTATACCCAAAAGATGTGGTTGGCGGCTACATGTTTGCGCTAAGTGCTTTAATAGGAACACCGGGTTACGTAAGCAAAATTGTAAAGGGAACGTATGATAAAGATCAACCATCAGATCTTCCGTATGGCTCGAATGCGTTTGCCTTCAACAGCAACAAAACCGCTGACGGAAGTTCGATGATTTGCATCAATCCGCATCAGCCTGTTACGGGACCGTTTTCTTGGTACGAAGCACATCTTGTAAGCGAAGAAGGTCTAAATATTCACGGAGCGATGTTTCCAGGAAGTTCGACCGTTTTTCTTGGCAACAACGAGAATTTGGGCTGGGCGCATACATTCAATCATTTGGATCTTGTAGATGTTTTTCAACTGGAAATGCATCCCAAGAAAAAACGGACGTACAAATTCAACGGTGAATGGAAAACGCTCGTGAAGCGACCAATCTGGCTCAAAGTGAAATTGGCAAAAGGCATTGTTTTTCCAGTAAAACGAATGACTTATTGGAGCGAGTACGGAGCTACACTTGAATCTCCTGATGGGAACTTTTATGCTGTAAAACTACCCGCCAATGAAAAAATTGGTGTTGGAGAACAGTGGTATCGAATGGACAAAGCCACAAACTATGATGAATTCTATAAGGCGCTCAGCATGGAATCAATCTCCATGTTCAATATTGTTTATTCAGACGAGGATGATAATGTGTTGTTCATCAACAATTGTGTGATGCCCAAGCGTCATGAAGGAGTTGATTACTCAAAGGTTGTTAAAAGCAATTCCGACAAAACACTTTGGTCTGAGTTTCATGATGTGGAAGATTTGATTCAAGTACGAAATCCAAAATGTGGATGGGTTTTTAATACAAACAACAATCCCGCACACGCAACGGATAAGAGCGAATGGCAAAGTTTGGATGATTATCCAGCTTACTTTGGCGTAACTGACAACGGAGAAAACAACCGAGCGGAGCGTTTCTTGGAACTAATGCGCGAACCAGCTTCAGAAAAAATGTCGTTCGAAAGAATGAAGAGAATGAAGTTCGATTATGAATTCCCTGCGTGTGGGGCTTTTCAGAATTCCATCGAAAATCTCTTTCACGTTAACCCGAACGATTATCCTGAATTAGCGCCATTGATTACTGCAATCAATCAATGGGACAAACGAGGAAACAAGGACAACCCTGCGGCTGGAGCGTGGATTATCACCTTCCAAAAAGTGTTTAGCATGATGGGGTTTTCTGATGGTGAATTCAAACGAGCCGTTATCATTCCTGACAGTACTTATGTAACAGCTTTACGTTGGGCCAAGAATCAAATTGACACGTATTATGGTGGAGAAATCCCAAAACTTGGAGAGGTGCAACGGCACGTTCGAGGCGATGTCAACCTTCCGTTGGCTGGATTTCCTGATGCTTTAGCGGCAAACTACAACGAAGAATGGAAAGATGGTCGTTACAAGCCTTGGGTTGCAGACTCTTACGTTCATTTTGCACAATGGAAAGATGGAAAATTGGTGCGGATAGAAACTTTGCACCCCTTTGGTGCATCTGGCCGTCCTGACTCTCCACACTACACCGATCAGATGCAACTTTATGCTGATCAACAGACAAAAACCATGACTTTAGACAAAGCCAAAATCATGGCAGAGGCTGAGTCCATTTATCATCCGCACTAAGTTCGTAAACACTTGATACATAGTTAATAGAGGTTGATATACTAACGAGCTATTTTTACATTCAGTTAGTTCAACCCCTAAACACTTTTCAAGTTAATGTCTAAACAAATTCTTTTGTTGGTTGCTTTTTTAAGCGTAACCAATTGCCTTTTCGCTGGCAAACCAAAGAGCGATAAAGAAACCCTTAACAGTACTGGTTCCCATTTTGAGAAGATTGACATCACTAAGATTCAAATCGTTCGAGATGAATGGGGCGTACCACACATTTTTGCGGACCAAGATCACGAAGTGGCTTACGGGTTGGCGTGGGCCAATGCCGAAGATGATTTTGCAACGATGCAGGAACTACTTATAGCTGGGCAAGGACGTTCTGGTCAGTTGCTCGGCAAGGAAGGTGCTAAGCGCGACTTTCTACTTCATGCGTTTGCGGTAAGAAAAATTGTTGACGACAAGTTTGACGAGTCCTTCACGGAGGAGTACAAAGAATATTTGGACGGTTATGCCCAAGGAATCAACGCTTACGCAGCTTCTTACCCAGAGGAAGTTGTATTGCATGGCGTATTTCCGATTGAAGGAAAAGATTTGGTGTACGGAAATGTATTTGCTGCCTGCATTGTTTCTGGCGGACACTTAGAAGTTGCCAAAATCCTAAAAGGCGATTATGATGGAGGCTCAACTTGGTTGGGTTCGAATGCCATGGCTTTCAGCCCAAAAAAGACTGATGATGGAAGCACGATTCTAGTCATAAATCCACATCAACCAATGGAGGGACCTTTCTCTTGGTACGAAGCACATTTGTGCAGCAACGAAGGATTGAACATTCTTGGTGGACTGTTCCCTGGTGGACCGTCTGTTTTTCTTGGAACGAATGAAAATCTAGGTTGGGCACATACAGTCAACAAACTTGACTTGGTTGATGTGTACAAACTCAAAATGAGCGAAGACAAAAAGCGGATGTACAAGTTTGATGGCGAATGGTTTGAACTGGACAGACGACTAACCATCCTCAAAGTAAAACTGAGCAACATCCTCACCGTTCCCGTTCCTAAAATGACTTATTGGAGTAAGCATGGAGCGACCATCAAATCAAAGGATGGAGATTTCTACGCTGTGCGATTGGCTGCAAACCAGAAAATCAATACGATTGAGGAAATCTATCGCATGAACAAGGCCAAGAATTTTGACCAGTTCTATGAGGCTTTGAGCATGGAAGCGCATCCGCGATACAACGTGATTTACGCTGACAAAGAAGGCAATATCATGTATCTGAACAATGGCCTAATTCCAAAGCGAAACGAAGATTACAACTGGGCTTCGGTTGTTCCTGGTGATACCAGCGCCACGCTATGGACCGAATTCCACCCGATATCTGAAC
Source organism: Flavobacteriales bacterium (assembly GCA_021741155.1). Classification (GTDB taxonomy): domain Bacteria; phylum Bacteroidota; class Bacteroidia; order UBA10329; family UBA10329; genus UBA10329. The sequence goes on from JAIOYP010000015.1 coordinate 37,406, forward strand.
GCCCACAAGTCATCAATCCAAACTGCGGATATGTGTTTAACACAAATAACACGCCTTTCAACTGCACTTCTCAAAGCGAAAACTTGAACCCAAAAGATTACCCAGCTTATTTTGGTTTTGAGGCAGGCGATAACAATCGAAGTACGCGTTTGGTGCAATTACTATCGGAGTACGACAAGGTGAATTTGGATGCAGCCAAGCGGATGAAATTCGATTATCAACTTCCAGATTCAAGCGCATTTTTTGCTTCTACTGAGAACTTCATGCAGATTGATGCCAATTGTTTTCCTGATGTGACCGAGAGCATTGTGAAAATGCAGAACTGGGATAAACGCGCAACAAAAGACAGCGAAGCCGCTGGAATGTATCTCCTCACCTATAACTACATCTTCAAAAAACTTGGACTTGGCACCGAAGCATTCATTGATGGAATGGACGTGGAAGACAACTTGTTTGTGGAAGCTGTTGCCTACGCAAACGACCACTTAATGGAGTATTTCAAAACGCTGGATGTAACGCTCGGTGAACTTCAAGTTCATGTGCGTGGAGATAAAGAATATGGCGTAAACGGTTTTGCCGATGTGCTTGCGGCCAACTACAATATGCCTTATACCAACGGCAGATTCAAAACATTTGTGGCCGATTCTTACGTGCAATTTGCACAATGGAAAGATGGCGAAGAAGTTGCGTTAGAAACGCTTCATCCTTATGGAGCATCAAACCGCGAATGGTCAAAACACTACAACGATCAAATGGAGCTTTACGTGAATCAGCAGACCAAGCGAATGACGCTGAACAAGGAAGAGATTTATGCTAATGCAGAGAAAATTTATCATCCAAAGTAATCCTGAACTGAAACTTTTGTTATCAGAAAAGGCCCTTTCGGGCCTTTTCTTTTCTCATTAGTTATAGGAGAGTTTCAATCTCCTAAACGTCTTATCGTCAATGGACTCGATGGCTTTTAATATAGCGTCATCGTCAGCATTAAAAACACGGTAGAATGCTTCTGTTTGCCAGATTGTTCTAGCTAGCAATGCTTTTAGCCTTGTTCGGATAATCTTTCCAGAGGCAGCCATTCCTTCCGCTTTTCGAGTTGCGAAATCCTTTTCTTCGGATTTGGAATCGCTTTTCTTGACCGAGGCATCTATCTCTTCTCCATCAATTTCCGAAATCACATTTCCTTTTTTTTCTTTCGGACTCATTTCCTTCTCTGCAAATGCAAAGAATTCGTCCATAAACTTGCCTTCAATGTCAAACTTGGCATCGAACGTTTCAAAGTCAGGATATTTTGAGTTGAGTTCATCTCGGTTTGCATCTACGTACTCGTTGATGTATTGATAGAAAAGTCCATTACTCAAAAGATCACGCAAGAAGTCTGAATTTTCAGATGTATCGAGCGAAATGAAAACGTCTGGAAGAATTCCGCCTCCACCATACACGACACGTTTGTTGTCGGTGAAATATTCTTGATGATCATCTACATGAACGCTATCCATGCTAAACAATTCTCCGTTATCACGTCTACGCTGACCTTCCTTTCGGTATTCCTCATTGCCTTCTTCGTACGGACGTTGAATACAACGTCCAGAAGGCGTGTAATAGCGCGCAGTGGTCAATTTCAAGGTAGAACCATCACGAAGTTTGAACGGACGCTGCACCAATCCTTTTCCGAAGGATCTTCGACCAATAATTAATCCACGGTCGTGATCTTGAATTGCACCTGAAACAATCTCGCTCGCTGATGCGGAACCTTCATCAATCAAAACAACCAACTTTCCTTTTTCAAATCGACCTTTTGATGTAGCCAAATTCTCTCGCTTCGGATTTGAAACACCTTCCGTGTAAACAATCAAGCTTTTATCAGCTAGAAACTCATCCGACAGTTCAATTGCTGTATTCAAATACCCACCTGAATTTCCTCTCAAATCAAGCACAAGATGCTTCATTCCCAACGGCATCAATTCATCCATAGCTTCGTTGAACTCGTCCATGGTGCTTTGTGCAAAGCGGTTCACTTTTACATATCCAATTTCTGGATTTAACATGTAAGCAGCATCCACGCTGAATATTGGAATCTTGTCCCGAACGATGGTGTAATCAATCAAATCATTCACTCCTCTTCTATAGATTTTTACGCGAACCTTGGTTCCCTTATCTCCACGAAGTTTACTGATCACGTCATTATTTGTGATGCCAATTCCGGCAACAACCGTATCCTCAATCATCACAATTTTATCTCCTGATCTGATTCCGAGTTTCTCTGATGGACCACCTGAGATAGATGAAACAACAGCAATGGTGTCTTTTAGAATATTGAACTGAACTCCGATTCCTTCAAAATTTCCAGTAAGCGGCTCGTTCATTCTCTCGTACTCCTCAGCCGTCATGTACTCGCTGTGCGGATCCAATTCCTTAACCATCGCCACAATCGCCTCATCAATCAGCATTTCAAACTTTGGATGTTCCACGTACTTGGTCTCCATCAAATTCAACACATCGTCAAACTTGAGCTTGTATTCTTCCTTGATAGTTCTTTGGGCAATTACGTTTGAGGAGAGAAACCCCAACGTAATAATCAACACGGTCAATCTTCTCATATTCAAATTCTTTTGTTCTCGTGAAACGCTAAAATCGCCAAAATGGTGCCACGGCAACGCCTGTTTTCACAAAACTTGTGAATTAGCTCGCTTTTGCTGCATTTCTAAACTGCAACGATTATGTCGCGCGAAGGTTCGAAGGATGATCAGTCAATCAGATTGAAAATCCGCTTCCAACGGATTTTCTCGAACAACTTAGTCGCGTCCTTATCGATTGAAAGCCAAATGAAAACAGCTTTTCCAACGATGTGGTCTTCGGGAACAAATCCCCAAAAACGACTATCAGCAGAATTGTGGCGGTTGTCTCCCATCATGAAATAGTAATCCATTTGGAAGGTGTAGGAAGTGGTCTCTAAATCATTAATGTAGATTTTTCCGTCCTCGATTTTCAAATCGTTGTGCTCATAAAAGACAATCAATCGCTCATAAATCGGAAGATTTTCGGCTGTCAACTCAACCGTTACATCTTTTTTAGGAATGGTAATAGGCCCAAAATTATCCACGTTCCAAAAGAACTTCTGGCTCTTATTTGAAATCAGTTCGGCATCCGAATTAGGAAAAATGTACTCGGCATAAGCACCTTTTTCCGCGATAGTCGGCTCCACGGATTTCACATTATTCAATTGAGCAATGTTTTCCTTAGCACCCTTTGTCATGGTTAAGGTAAAATCGCCATTATTAGAAACACGACCACCTTCGGTGATATCGTACTTACGCAAAACCAGCTGATTGAACCCAGTTCCATCCGTTTGAACATCATAAGATGTTTGACCAAACTCCGGTTGATACGCTTCTTCCTCATTAATAAAAAGGACGCCCTCTTTTACTTCCAACACATCGCCCGGAATGGCAACGCATCGTTTGATGTAGTTCTCGCGCTTATCAACCGGACGGAAACCTTCCATCGGGTAATTGAATACAACCACATCGTTGTTCTTTATGGATGTGTAGCCCGGCAATCTCATGTATGGCAACTTAAACCACTCCAGATACGATTTCATATCGCGTGTACCAGGCATCGTATGATGCGCAAACGGAAATGCCAATGGCGTATTCGGAATTCGTGGACCGTAGCTCACTTTGCTAACGAACAAGAAATCGCCAATGAGCAGCGATTTTTCCATTGATGATGTTGGGATGGTGTATGCCTCGATGAGGAACAACCGAATGATAGTAGCTGCGATTACCGCAAATACGATGGCATCAACCCACTCTCTTACAAAGCCTTTCTTTTGGGCAGGCTTTTCTTTTTTCCAAAATTTCCAATTCATACGCGAAGTAACTTATCTAACGAAGATTTATTTGGCAAATCCCTCAAACTTAACATCCTTTATGAGGTCACTCATGGTGTAAACACCTTTTTTATTCACAAGCCATTCGGCTGCAAGCACAGCGCCTTTTGCAAAGCCAACGCGACTTTTGGCTGTATGCGTTATTTCAATCGTATCAATATCGGATTCGTATTTGACCACGTGCGTTCCGGGCACGGATTCCTCACGATGTGAGAAAATTTCCAGTTCGTATTCCTTGTCCGATTTTTCGTTCACCCAAACATTCTTGTTATCCGTTCGGTCTATGATGTCATTGGCCAATGAAATGGCCGTTCCGCTTGGAGCATCCAACTTGGCCGTGTGATGGATTTCTTCGATGGAAACATGATATTCCTCGTGCTCATTCATCAATTTGGCAAGCATTTTATTCACCTCAAAAAAGAGATTGACACCCACGCTGAAATTAGAAGCATAAAGAAGCGATCTGTTGTGTTTCCAACAAACTTCTCTTACATGCTGCAACTGGTCGAACCAACCTGTGGTACCTACAACTACTGGAGTTCCAGCATCAAAACATCTGAAAATGTTGCTGACAACGCTTTGCGGCATAGAGAATTCAATGGCCACATCGGCATTTGCCAGTTCCTCTTCTTTTCCAACCCAATCATCCGAATCATTGAACGTGACCACGATTTCGTGTCCTCGTTCCAAGGCGATTTTTTCAATCTCCTTACCCATTTTACCGTATCCAGAGAGAGCTATTTTCATTGTGATTATACTGTCGGTTGAGGACAAAATTAGCCTTTTATCTGAGGCGAAAGGTCAAGGCCAAAGCAGGTGCTGGTATCATTCCTGGCCCAATGAGATGCATGGTCGGGCGTACTTTGAGAGTGAGGTCATCGCTCACGTCAAAATCTTTGAGGTGAGCATCAACACTAGCATCAATGATATTTAATGCATAGAGTATCCCCGTGAATACGAGCGAGAGATCACGGTTTCGTTGATAGAAACTCACCAGTTCCTTGAGGTTTGCATCTGAATAGCGCCCTACAAATTCATCTGTTGTTGCTGGGTTATCATCAATTCGAATTAAATATGCTTCCTTGTATGTTCTGCATTTCAAATCATTGAAAACCGCGCTGTAAATCAATCCTCCAAATCCACCATATATTATGGGAACCTTCCACCATTTGCCATTATAAACCTGACCCAAACCGGGCAGTGCAACACTCATTATTGTTGCCTTGAAGGGTGAATGCTTTTTCTTGACAATAGACGTATCAGCTTTGGTTGGCTGAATAATCGTGTCCGTTTCTTGGGCAAATGATTGACCGACCGAAACAAGCAGTAGAATAAGGAATGGTATGAAATACCGAATCAAACGATGAAGTTGGTTATGGCCAAAGATCCAAGATGGTAAGAACGCGCTTCAGCTCCTTTTCATTGTCGAAAGAAATGGAAATACTGCCTTTTCCTTTGGCATTCACCTTTAGGCCGACCTCCGCATCCAATTGTCTCTTCACGTTATCCTGAATCCGCTGGTATTCAATTGGAAGGTCTTTTTTGATTGTCTTTCCGGATGCCTTGGCTGCTTTGTAAGCTTGCTCGGCAGCACGAACTGACAATCCGCCTTTTACAATCTCTTTAAAAAGTTGAAGCTGTTCGTTTTCGTCTTCAATATTGATGATGGCACGTGCGTGTCCCATCGTCAGAACGCGGTCCATAATGGCTTTTTGAATCTGCGGTGGCAGTTTCAGCAATCGCAAATAGTTGGTAATGGTTGATCGCTTCTTCCCTACTCGCTCGCCCAATGCCTCTTGTGTAAGCTGGCATTCATCTATCAATCGTTGATACGAAATGGCTACTTCAATCGCATCCAGATTATCTCGCTGAATGTTCTCAACCAACGCCATTTCGAGCATGGTTTGATCATTCGCTACGCGGATGTAGGCTGGAACTTCCGTTAAACCCGCTAACTGCGAGGCACGAAATCTTCGCTCTCCAGAAATAATCTGGTACTTACCCGGACGAACTTGTCTTAACGTAAGCGGCTGAATGATTCCCAACTGAGTAATTGAAGCCGCCAACTCATCCAACTTCTCCTGATCAAATCGCGTTCTGGGCTGAAACGGATTTACTTCAATGTCTGAAATAAAAACTCCACTTATCGACCCAGCACCTAATTCAGATTTAGCTCCAGAATGTAAAATTCCGTCCGCACCTGAATTATCCAGCAACGCCCCTAATCCCCTTCCTAATGCATTTGTCTTGGCCATTAGCTTAGAATTTTCTCACTTTCCTTTAAACGTGTCATTCCATTCTTCTGCAAAATCTCTCTTGCCAAATTCAGATAGTTGGTTGCACCTTTTGATGCCGCATCGTGCATAATAATGCTTCGTCCATGACTTGGAGCCTCACCCAACTTTGTGTTTCTCGCAATCACTGTATCAAACATCAATTGTTGAAAATGCATTTTCACTTCTTCCACCACTTGATTGGCCAATCGCAAACGCGAATCGTACATGGTCAACAGCAATCCTTCCATTTCGAGATCTGGATTTAAGCGTGCTTGTACAATCTTTATTGTGTTCAATAGTTTGCCCAATCCTTCCAACGCAAAGTATTCACATTGAATAGGAATCAGCACGCTATCAGCAGCCGTAAGGCAATTGACCGTAATCAGACCTAGCGATGGTGAACAATCCATAATGAGGAAATCGTAATCATTCTTCACCTTATTCATAACCAACTTCACCATCATTTCGCGGTTTGGAAGGTTAATCATTTCAATCTCAGCTCCTACCAAATCAATGTGCGCAGGAAGCAAATCGAGATTAGGTGTTTCGGTATGAAGGATGATGTCTTTGGGCTCGGCCTCACCAATAATGCATTCGTAAATACTGGTTTTGATGTTGCGCGGGTCAAAACCAACTCCCGATGTAGAATTGGCTTGCGGATCGGCATCAACCAACAGTACTTTATACTCCAAAACCGCCAAACTTGCCGCCAAATTGATAGCAGTTGTGGTCTTTCCTACTCCTCCTTTCTGATTGGCTATTGCTATAATCTTACTCATCTGTTTCCTCTAATTTCTGCTTGCAAAGTTAGCCTATAAGAAAGCCTTGGAAACTGTATGTTTTTAACAAAACGGCTCGCTTACTAACAGTTTTGACTGTTCATAACGTTAGTTTTTTGGCATAAAACCACCTTAGAATTAGAAAGGATAAGAGTCCAATTGGCCCTGCGAATAGGGTTAAAATCAATGATGGAACAATCCTGATGTGACCAATTTTAAGTGCTGACGAATCTCTCACTATCCAAGCACCAATAAACAGGTCAAAAACCAAATAATGAACCCAACCAAGGACCAAAACCTCATCTCTACCAAATGAAACTTTCAGGTTATCAAGCGTGTCCATTCCGCCTTCGCCTCCCAAGGAGTTGATCATAAGAATAAGGTAAAGCAGACCGAGAAGAATGGGGTAGAGATAGGAATGAGCTACATACTTGGTAGCGCGCTGATTTGGAAACAAAATCAGCAGGAACCAGCCCGGCAGTACCGAAATATTGGCGATTTTAAAAACAAGCTCCCAGTCCATTTTCCCCAATAAGTTGATTGTCTTTTTCAATCCACATGACGATGGTGAAAATACAAAAAGGGCGAACCTGTCGGTTCGCCCTTGAAACATCTATTGTATGACCAATTTCTAATTTGTTGCTTGTATTGACATGGCACGTTTTCCTACTATGAAGCCCGAACCACCACCGTTCTTTTTACAACGAATCTCAATTGTGCCAGAAGAAGAAAGTGTCACCTTCCCCATCAAATGGAATTGAGATTTGGCTGCTGGAATTTCCATGCTCCTTTCAGTGTTGGTATCATCTGTGCCTCCAACTCTAACCAAGCATTGGCAAGCTGTACTACCATTTCTTGCTACGTCTGCATTAAAGGACACCACGTAAGTCCCTGCCGGAACGCTTGAAATTGACATCCCAGAAACACTTCCTGCACTGTAGCTGGCCGGATTGATACTCGCATCCGCAGTTGCAAAAACAGTTGTTGGTGTTGAACCTGAAGTTGGCAAAGCTTGAGTTGAAAGGTCTCCTTGGGCGTCTGCCACCACCATACGGCTTCCGCTACCTGCAAGATTGGTGATTCGGGCATCTCCACTCACCTCCAAGGTTGCTTGTGGATTACTGGTTCCAATACCCACTTTTCCTGAGTTTATGATGGTAAGAGCTTGAATAGCATCGTCAGGGAAATTGTCGGCAAAAAGGCCTCCTGCACTGTTTGCAACACCTCGCTTAACGATAAAAGCCAAACCAGCAGAGTAACTATCGTAATCAATCATTTGAATACTTGCTCCAGGATTTGAAAAACCACCACGTCCGAAACCAATCTCAGGCCCTTCGGCTGGGTTCGGAACCGCAGTAGTTCCGCCTAATACAAACCCGCTCGTTCCATTGCCATATAGGTCTAGATTGGTGAGCGGACTTGAAGTTCCCATTCCAACTTTACCTGAAGTTCTATAAACATCCACGCCATTCGTGCTCCAAAGCGGTGCTGCGGGAAGTGCCTGAGCTGACACGTTTCCACCATTATCAACCACCATCATCCGATTTCCTGAACCCGCAAGTCCAGCCAATCTCATGTGACCATTTACATCCAACTCCTTTGCTGGGTTGCTTAGACCAATTCCAACCTTTCCGTCATTAGTGACGCGAATTCCTTCGTTTCCTCCATCATTGCTTAACCAAAAGTCGCTGAGGCGAATATTCTGGTCGGCTGTATGATTTCCCAAATCATCGGCTCCACCGCCACCAAAAGCTGTCCATGCAGATCCATTGTAATATTGAAATCCTTTTGTTGCGTTGATCTGATATACCAACAGTCCTTCGGTGGGGTCTGAAATGGCCGCCATTTGAGCATCCGTCATTCTTGGCATCAAGAAACCTGTGGTAGTTGAACGAAGCTCAAGAATCGCATCTGTTTCTGGTGTAAAATCGGTGGTGCCAATACCAACATTCTGAGCCGATACTGCAGTTGCAAGCAGCACGCAGATTAAAGAAAGTAGTAGATTTTTCATGACGGTATTTCCTTAGGGTCTCAGTAGTTTTCAACGCAAAGCGCGTTGTTTGAGTTTGGCTTTTGAAGCTTATATCGATTAACGGTATACCCGATTTGGCTAACCTGATAGATTGCCTCGACCATCGCCTATTTTTACCCGACCAAAATTGGACACTCCTAAAACCGCATACGACAAGCTCATTTCTGAGCTCCCTTTTAAGCCAACCATAGGGCAGGAAGGGTTCGTTTATCGGCTCTCAGAATTTCTCACCGAAAAGAATGTAGGCAAGGTTTTTCTGCTTCGCGGATATGCCGGAACAGGCAAAACATCAATGGTTATTAGCGTGGTAAAAACGCTGAAAGCTATGAATCGGAAATATGCGCTGCTTGCACCTACGGGACGAGCGGCAAAGGTGTTAGCGGCATATACGAGGCAACGGGCGTTCACTATACATAAGTTCATCTATCAGATAACTACAGACGAATTTGGAAACATCCGATTTGCGCTGCGCCACAATAGAGGAAAGAATGCGGTAATTATTGTGGATGAGGCTTCGATGATTTCGCTGGCGGCAGATGCAGGTTCGGGCAGAATTCAATCCAAAAACCTGCTTTCTGACCTGATGAAATTCATGGAGGAAGGAAAAGATTGCAAGCTCATTCTTATTGGAGACACGGCTCAGCTGCCTCCCGTGGGTTCTATCGAGAGCCCAGCATTGGACGGTAAAGTTTTGCAGACCAATTTCCATTTTGAGCCCGAAATGCAGCACGAGTTGCGTGAAGTGGTGCGGCAAGAAGCTGATTCGGGAATCCTGACCAACGCTACCGAACTGAGGAATCTGCTGATGCAAGGAAAATCAGACATCTCCCTCAAAGTCAATTTCCCAGACATTAAGGTGATTGATATGCTGGAATTGGAAGATGAGCTGAATTCGGCTTACGGAAAGTATGGTGAGGATAACGCCATGGTTATTACCCGATCCAACAAGAGCGCCAATCAGTTTAATCAGCAAATTAGGGTGCGAATTAAATATATGGATGAGGAAATTGCCTCTACCGACAAGCTGATGGTGGTGAAGAACAATTACCATTGGCTACCCAAGGGTTCGGGCGCGGGGTTTATTGCCAATGGCGATATGATTGAAATTATGCGCTTGGGTGCAATTGAAGAAATGCACGGATTTCGATTTGCCAACGCCACCGTGCGTTTGATGGATTACCCCGAAGAAGATTCGTTGGATGTGAAACTTTTGCTCAACGCCTTGCATGTGGAAGCTCCTGCCCTGCCCGATGCCGATTACGAGCAGCTTTACAATTCGGTATGCATGAGTTATTCGCACATTCCCACTCCATCGGAACAGGCCAAGAAGATTGCCGAAGACCCTTATCTCCGCGCACTACAAATCAAGTTTGGTTATGCCATTACGTGCCATAAAGCGCAGGGTGGGCAATGGCCTGCTGTGTTTGTAGACCAAGGCTATCTGACTGCCGAAATGCTAGGCGTGGAATACGTGCGTTGGCTTTATACGGCCATTACACGGGCTTCAGAGAAACTATATTTGGTCAATTTTAATGAACAATTTATTGAAAAGTGAGGAGCGAACAGTGAAGAGTCAAAATCGCTTAACAAGCGAAGAAAAAATGATTAATCTTGTTTTGAAAACAACCCTTAAATCTTAATATCATGAGAAAATCAATCCTCATTTTCATGTTTCTTACTGTGCTCGTGGGTTCGGCTCTTGCCCAGCCTTGCAACAACAATCATCTCACTAATGCAGATTTCACCCTTAACCTAACCAACTGGACTCAGTACGGAACGGTTACATCGGCCATGGTTCTCCCGACATCGAACGGCTGTTTGGCCAATTTTCTGGCATTGCCCGCTACAACCAATAGCAATACAGGCATTGAACAAGTGGTGGTTATGAAGCAAGACACCTGCTATGATTTGTGCTATTGCTACGAATTCCCTCCAATGGGCGCAATCTTCAATTCTCGATTGGTATTTGCGGGAATAACATCAGGTGTTACCGTATCGCAGTTGTTAAGTGGCTCATTCACACCCGCGCAGGCGCAGATCTTTGATCAGATTACCGCTTCTTCGGCCATTCCGGCAACTATTAACTGTACCTCCACCTTTCAGGCAACGGGCAACTTCACAAGTTTTGTTGTGGTGAATGAAACGATTGGAGTCGTTGGCACAGATGTTCGAGTGGATAATATCTGCCTCGCCAGCCGCAATCCATGTCCGATTGACCCCTGCGATAGTTTAGTTGCAAACTTTACGTATGCAGTGGCCGGCAACACCGCCAATTTTACTGATTTGTCAACGGGGCCTTCGGGCTCTTCCTTTTCTTGGTCTTGGGATTTTGGCGATCCACCATCGGGCCCCAACAATATCTCGGCATTGCAAAATCCTTCACATACTTATCCTGGGCCCGGAATTTATTTCGTCTGTCTTTATTTATCTTCCATCTCATCTGATGGACTTACTGCTTGTATGGACACGTTTTGCTTGGATGTAGTTATCCCAGGTACAGTTGGCTTGGAAGAGGCTGAATCGGGCTCTCTAATTATGATGCCTAATCCGGCAAATGACCATCTTCAGTTCAAGGGAACGGCAAAAGTTGTGCGGCTTTCGCTTTTCAGTTCTTTCGGCCAATTAATCTTTGAAAGTGCCGTAGAAAATAATGCGATAAACCTGCCTGCCACGTTGGCCACGGGCGTTTACAATGCAGTAATACAGACCGATAAAGGAACTCTGAATAGGAAGTTAATGATTCGGTAAGGTTCACAATTGCCTTCATTTGAATTGCAGTTAAGTCCCGAATGAACGGTTTCATTCGGGACTTAAAAATATAGGCACCTTTCTCTGCTCAGTTGCATTTTCCCTTAGCTCTTATTGCCGAGACAGCTTTTTATTTACGATTGGATTGTGCCTATGCAAATGTCTGGGAAAACTGTACCTGATTAATTTTAATGAGCAGGTTATCTCGCTTCAGATTCGTCAACTTTCAGAAAGTTGACGACCCAGCAATCAAGTTATATCGGTGATAGGGGGTGTATTTCACTCCAGCGCAACTACCGAAATCATTTGCTCGCAGTGATAAAATCCAAGTAATTGTCTGTATTGATGACCTCAAATGTGGCATCGGGATATGCTCGCGCCCAACCTCCTGGCACCTTGACATTGCGCTTGGGGTTGAATTTAAACTCATAGCTCCGCAGCATTGCTGCTTCCTCTTCCACAAGATCGAGTTCCTGCTGATCATAGGTTCGCCAAAAACACCTATTCACATACTTCCCGTTGTAATCGAGGCATTTCATCCGCTCTGCCATCAGGTAGTTCTCCCAAAGCTCACCCTTATCCATCCGCTGGTCTAGTCTGTTAAAGTTGCTGATGATGGCATTTCTCACTCCATTATCATGAAAATACCATCGGTTCATCTTGGTAACCTCCTTACGCAGATTGCGGCTGAACCCGCCCACTTTGTAGATGACGAACACCTTGGAAAGCAGATCAAGGTAGCTCTCTACCGTGTTGCGACTTATGCCTTTAAGGTTGCTAGCAAGCTCATCAACATTCACCTCCTTGCCTACTTGAAAAGCAATCAGACGAAGCAGTGCCATTATCTTGTCAGACTTTTTAATGCCATCGTACTCCAACAGATCGCGCAGTAGGTAGGCGTTCACCACATCACGCAGATAGCGTTCCTTTTCCTTCCAACTTGTGTATTGTTCCAATTCGGGATAACCCCCGAATATCAGGCGTTCTTCCAACTTCGCCTTGGTGGCGAGATAATCCTCATTGGGAGCAAATTCCATCTGCGCCAGCGGATGGAGGTGTAGCGTGGTGCTACGGCCAACGAGCGGTTCTCCGAGCTTATTACTGAGGTCGAACACGGACGAGCCTGTTGCAATAACGGCAACTCCTTTTATGTGATCCACAATGAGTTTGAGTTTGACACCTATCTCCGGTATCTTCTGCGCCTCATCTATCACTAACAGCTTCTTATCTCCGATTATCCGCTGCAAATTGGTCACAGACCGCTCGTCCAACTCATTCACCGTCCTTTGGTCTTCTCCTGTCAGTAGCAGGTAATCGTCCCGTTCTTCCAAGTAACGGTTTATGAGCTCCGTTTTTCCCACACGTCTTGCACCTAATAGAATCAGGACTTTTCCAGGCCGCACCCTTTTCCTGAGCTCATTCAGAAGCATCCTTTCAATGTATATATCGCTCATGGCAATGCTTTTATTGATGCAATTTACGTTAATTCTTTCAATATGATGAAACAATTAACGATAAATATTTAAACAAATTAAAACAAATAACGTAAATTCTTTCAGTATGATTAAGCAATTAACGTAAATTGCTTCAATAATGGGTGGACTCAGAGCAAGTATTGAACTGAAGGCATCTTTCTCATTTCTCCCCAACCTGATGGCACATTTTGTGATTTCAAGATCACCGATTCTTCTTGAGACAGTATAAACATGAAGTAACCTGGAAATCTTCCCAAATTTCTTTTGACAGCCTTATTCAGTACTCTGATCACATCCACGGCCTGCGTGAAAAAATGCACCCCATCAAGGATATAGGTGTTTGATCGGTTGGTTTAGATTAGTTGCAAACTGATCGTGTCATTTCCACACAAGACATCTTTCAGAAGTCTTGCGCGTGCCAATTTGGAACATTTGGCCGAGTGGGCGTCTATGCCATTACGTGCCATAAGGCACAGGGCGGACAATGGCCTGCGGTGTTTGTAGACCAAGCTTATCTAACTGCCGAATGCACGCGTGGAATACGTGCGTTGGCTTTACACGGCCATAACGCGAGCTTCAGAAAAGCTGTATCTGGTCAATTTTAATGAGCAGTTTCTTTCGAGCGAAGCATAGCTGATCTCAGACATCGCATGTAAAAACAGCAAGGTCTATCCTGAACGTTCTGAGGCCACCATGCAAAACAGGAAGTTATATCCTAAACGTTTTGAGGACATTTAAAAAATGGCTACAAACTGATTATGGTGCGAGCCAAACAAGTAATTCTTCGGAGCACCTGCTCCTGTAGGACAAGAAAAGACTATGCAATCAATTCTCTCATGTGTCCATTTCCTCGTCTTTCTCCAAAGCATTTTCTTTTAAAAACCTTATCCGCTCTTCAAAACTTAGATGAGTGATACTAAAGCTCTTAGAAACTTTGATTGGCTTTTCTTTTATCTCAGGCTTTGGGACAGGTTTTCGAACAGGCTTCAATACTATAATCCGCTCTGCGGGCTTAAAATCCGGTATCCTGTTTAACCCTGCTTGCTCCAGAAACTCATTTTGTTCGTTCGGAGTGAGATTCAGGTATCTACGTAAGAATCTTTCAATTACATCCATAACTCTACTTTATTGTGAAATCGCTTGCAAAATAGGCTTCCCAACCCAACAATCAGGTGCTTTTATTCCTAAAAGGTAAGCAAGGGTTGCAGCCGTATCATAGGTTTTCACCTCCACTTGCAATTCACCGTTAACCACACCTGGGCCAGTAAGAATCCACGGAACAAAACGTTCTTCGGGTGTATCGCCTCCATGTCCGTGGCCAATGCCACCATGGTCGGCTGTAATGAGGATGATTGTCTTTTCGGAAACACCTGATTCCTTCACTGCTTTTACGATTCTTGCAATCATCTGATCGGCAACCGAAACGGCATCGTAATAGGCTTGTGTTCCGTGCCCATCATGATGGCCTGCATGGTCTACCATATCCAGATGCACGAACATAAACTCAGGCTTCTTGCGCTTGAAATAGTTGGTTGCCATACGCGTAATTCCTTTGTAGCCATGGTGCGATGCTGCTTGCAATAGAATGGCATCTCGCTGGCGACTAACCACGCCTTTTTCGAATAATCGATTAAAAGCCAACCAATCGTTGAAGCAGCCAATGGTTGATTCGGGTTTTTGTCTACGGAGTTCTCCGAAAATGGTAGGCCACATGCCGCTGGGTTTGCCATTGCCTCTTGTTCCCTCACATTCCAATTCGATGGTCTGTTTGTGCGGTTGCCAAGCGTTGGAGGTCACGCCATGCTTGTCGGGTCCCGCGCCCATAATCATGCTTGCCCAATTGGGACTGCTACTTGTAGGAAGTACGGCCTCGCATTTCCATGAGTAAGCCGCCACTTTCAGAATACTATCTATCGTAGGAGTTTTGGCTTTCAGCACGCCATCTGGGCTCATGCCATCCACACCAATCACAATTACGTGCTGGATATCTGGCGCTTGCGCGGAGAGAGAAAAAGGAAAAAGGAGAAAAGAAAAAAGGAGAAGCCGGTTCAACGTTCCAAGTTTAAGGTTCAAAGTAACTGGTCGCTATTCACTTTTCACTATCTCAACAGCCACTTAGAAGCCATCTTAATAAAACTCAGTTTTCCGCTTGTATACGGAGGATATTTTTGAGCTACATCACCCAAGAAAGACCTCACCATCACTGGCTTTTTGTGCGAGAATGTATCGAAACCGAGCTTGCCATTGTAAGCTCCAATGCCGCTGTTCCCCACTCCTCCAAACGGAAGATTTGGTTGTCCGGCATGAACCATTGTCTCGTTCACACAAATGGCTCCCGATGAAGTTTCGTTCATCAAACGTTTCTTCAATTTAGAATCGTTGCTGAACAGGTACATCGCCAACGGACGTTCGCCCGCGTTGATATGGTTGATTACCTCATCAAAATTGTCATAGCCAATAACTGGCATCACAGGACCGAAAATTTCCTCCTGCATGGCAGGATGATCCATCGTTACATTATCAATGATAGTCGGTGAGATGTATCTGGTGGCTGCGTCTGTCACACCTCCAACAAGAATATCGCCTGTAAGCATCTTGCTCACACGCTGAAAATGTCGGTCGCTGATTAATCGACCCAAATCATCAGAAGGTTTATCGGCAGAGCCGAAAAATTCTTCAATGTAATGCTTCACTCGTCCTAGGAATTCAGCTTTAATCTTGTTGTTCACGTAGATGTAATCTGGCGCGATGCAGGTTTGACCAGCATTCTGGAATTTGCCCCAAACCAATCGTTTGGCCGCCACATTCATGTTGATGTTTGTATCTACAATGCATGGGCTTTTCCCTCCTAACTCCAACGTAACAGGAGTGAGATGTTTGGCGGCAGCCTGATAAACAATACGACCAATCTCCGTTCCACCTGTGAAGAGCAAATAATCGAATCGTTCTTTCAACAACTCAGTGGTTTCAGCAACACCACCTTCAATACTTACAATATACTTTGGGTCGAACGTGTCTTTGATAAGATCTGCAATTGCTTTGCTGCAGTTTGGCGAAATCTCTGAAGGCTTAACAACTGCTGTATTTCCAGCGGCCATCGCTCCAAGCAATGGCCCAAAAAGGTTCTTTACAGGATAATTCCATGGTGCAATGATGAGCGTTACTCCGAAAGGCTCGGGCACAATCATCGATGTTCCTGGTTGGAAGAACAAAGGTGTTGCAACACGCTCAGGCTCCATCCAATCTTCGAGGTGACGCAAATAGTGATCAATCTCCGCAACTGTAATTCCAAGTTCGGTAGTAAAAGCCTCTTGCTTTGGCTTGTTTAGGTCTTTTTTCAAGGCATCAAGCAGCGCATTTTCGTGCTTTGCAAACGCAGCCTTTAGTTTGCGCAATTGCTCCTTTCTGAACTCAATTGGTTTGGTAGCATGCGACCAGAAAAAGTTGCGTTGCTTTTGAACTATTGCCGAATATGCCGTGCCAGTTGCTGGCTTTTCCATTACTGCTTCCATAATTAATATTTGATACCAAGTTTAGTATAAAGTTTGGCAAGCACCCACATTGGTCCTACCAAAAAAAATTCGAGGTCTTTAAAAAATGATGGCTTCTTGCCTTCAACCTTATGGCCTACGAATTGAAAAATCCACGAAATCACAAAAACCACAAGAGAAAGAATCCACACGATAATTGGTCCGTCATAGAAATAGCAACCAATCATTCCGATGGATGAAACCACCAACACACCTACCGAAATGGTGAATGACATTGACAGGTAATAAGCGAATACGATAAGAGACGCAATCATTGAAACATTTAATGGTTCACCTCCCATAAAATCCAATTCAATTGGCAGCTTTACACCCCACAGCATTCCAAGTACACTCAAAAAAATAAGTGGAACAAAAATCCAATGGACTATCTGGTTCGTTTTGTTCTGATGACTTTCGCTGTATTCGCTAAACAGGCGCTCTATCTTAGACATCTGTTGAATGGTGTTTGTAATTCATGTAAAGTTAGCCACTTTGCGTTTTCAATTGGAATAAAGCCAGTTTAATTTTCGATCAATGGATAAACTACGTACCAGATTTGGTGAATTATTTGGAGAAGAAGTGAGTGCTCAGCGCTATTTCTGTCCGGGAAGGGTGAACCTGATTGGGGAACACATTGACTATTTGGGAGGATTGGTGATGCCAGCGGCCATCTCGTTGGGAATTACGGCTCTAATCCTTCCAACTAAATCTTCTAAAGTTCGCATTCATTCAACCGATTTTAATGAAACGATTGCATTCAATTTGGATTCGCTTCCAACGGTAAAGCAAAAGTATTGGAGCGATTTTATTCTTGGTGTTTTACTCCATTTAAAACAACAGGAAATTGAATTAGGGGGATGCGATATTCTAATTGACAGCAACCTCCCGAAAGGTTCTGGACTTTCATCCTCTGCTGCTCTTGAAGTGCTGTGCTATTTCATGTTCCATTCCGTGTTTGCAGGAACTGAGCCCGACCGAACCCAAATGGCGTTGGATTGTCAGCAAATTGAGAATGAATTTGTGGGTTTAAATTGCGGCATCATGGACCAATTTGCAGTTGCAAATGGAAAGGAAAATCATGCCATCGTTCTTAACTGCAACTCGCTTGAACATGAATTTGTCCCGTTAGAATTAGGCGAACATTCTCTTCTCATCATCAACAGCAACAAGCCCAGAACCTTGGCAGAAAGTGCCTACAATCAACGTAGAAAAGAATGCGATGAGGCGCTGAAAATCATTTCAAGCCATAGACAAGTCAAAAACTTGATTGAGGCAACGTTGGACGACCTCAAATTAATCTCAGACCCAACTCTTAAAAAACGAACACGCCATGCAATTACCGAACAGCTACGAGTACAAGATTCAGCAACTGCATTACAATTTGGAGACCTTATTGCATTCGGAAAACTGATGAACAAATCGCATGCTTCGCTTAGAGATGATTATGAAGTTTCGTGTCCCGAACTTGATTTCATTGTGGAGGAACTTAAGAGCAATCCTGCCTGTTTGGGAGCGCGTATGACAGGTGCTGGTTTCGGTGGATGTTGCATTGCTTTGGTGGATGGCAGCAGTATTCAGCGCATCACGCAATCATTAAGCGAAACGTATAAAATTCAGTTTAAAATCAGCCCGTCATTTTATGGTTGCAAACCGTCTTGTGGCGTACATCGCATTACTTGATGATTAAATTAACTTTAAGCCCTCAACACTAATCAAAAATAACATGAAAAGAATTTTTACTCTAAGCGCAGCTTTTCTTTTTGCTGCAAGTCAAATTGTTGCCCAACCCGATTGCTCGGATGGCAGATACACTACATTCGATAAGTTTTCGAGCGTTGATGTGACCAGCGCTGTCACTTTCGGAAACAATACCGCGCTTAACGGAACCCCAACCAACCTCAAAATGGACGTGTATGAACCGGCTGGCGATACAGAAACAAATCGTCCAGTTGTAATCATGGCGTTTGGCGGTTCATTCATTGGAGGAGCTCGTGCAGATGTTGCTTTTATGTGTAATATCCTAGCCAAAATGGGCTACGTGGCCATTGCACCAGACTACCGTGTAGGATTCTTTCTACCGAGCGAAGTCACAACCACATTGGCGGTTTTGAGAGGTGCACATGACGTTAATGCGTGCGTTCGATTCCTTAAAAAATCAGCCGCAGAAGATGGAAATCCTTACGGAATTGACTGCGAACGAATCATTGTTGGTGGAATTTCTGCTGGAGCAATTGCTGCAATCCATTCAGCTTATTTAGATAAATTGAGTGAAGTTCCAGCATACATGGTAAACGATACAGCCGGACTTGGCGGTGTTGCAGGAAACAGCGGAACACCTGACTACGGCAGCGAATCTCTTGGTGTACTTAGTTTCAGTGGCGCCATTGGTGACACTTCTTGGATTGAAGCTGGAAGCACTGCCATTGTTAGTATTCACGAAGAACTAGACAATGTGGTTCCTTACCTTACTCAGGAAGTTTCAGTTTCTGGCTTTGCTACGGGATTAATTGCATCAGGCAGTGGACACATTCACGTGAGAGCTGACAACGTTGGTATTCACAATGCTCTTAAATCGTATCCAGGTGTGGCTAATCATGTTGGTTATTTGAGCCCTATAGACCAAACAGCACTTGATTTTGCGATGGACTTCATTGGCGATTTAGTTTGTGGTACAAGCACAAACAGCTGTGCTAAAATTGCTTCAGGCATCAACGATGTAGAACGCAATTCCATTTCAGTTTATCCTAACCCAACAGAAGGTATTTTGAATTTCCAATCGGAAGAAGTTGGAACTGTTGATGTGATTGATGCAACAGGAAGAATCGTACTTAGTACTTCTTCAAGTTTCGGCCAAAACAGACTTGACGTAAGTGCATTGCCGACTGGTATTTACACATTGAGAACTATTGGAGAAAAAGTGGGAACAGCTCACTTCATCAAGCAATAATTATTTCATGATTTACATTTAAAAGCCTCGGAAATCCTAAGATTTCCGAGGCTTTTAAATGTGTCAGACAATAATTTTCAATCACAACGTTTTAACTGAACAAACCCGTAACTAGTGGGTTTAGTGTAAGACCGATGTGTTGAAGTGATACACAAATGTTGGTTGTTTTACTTGGTTTATTGGTTGATCGAGTTATCATGGATCATCGGCTTTGGCCTCGAAACCGCTCGGTTTCGGGGCCTTCTTTCTTAACGAATCCCTGTTAACAAGTACTCCAATATCGCTTTGATCCCGAATAACGTGAACATAACTTTGCTTAAACCCATAGCACGATTTTAGATGGCATTAGGCATTACGTCCCTCTTCAGAAAGAAAGTTGCAGAAGAAAAAGTAGCGGAGTTGTTCGTCAACACCATTTTCAACGCAGTTGACACCAGCTTCATTGAAGTTGCAGAACTTCTGAACAACGACATCAATCTTGTTGCTCAGGCACAAGTAGACCCAGAGCTTCAAGACGATTTCTTAATGATTGTGATAGCTGGTAATTTCTGTTTGTTGAATGATTATTTCTTTGAAGGACAAGAAGACCGCATCCGTGAATTGACAATTGAGAAACTTGCCGCTATCTATAGTGTGGATGCAGCGACCATGCGAACAGCAATTGACAGCATGATTGCACTCTTCAAGAAATTAAACTATCCGTCAAAGAATACGCACTACGCCATGAGTCGTGCCGTTTTTCACAAGTATAAACTGAACAATTTTCAGAAAGAATACTTCAAAAACCTAAATACTCCCGACCCGATTCTTCTCAAGAATATCGATGAAATCATGGAGCAGTTCATCATCAAATGGGCTACGTTTACGGACAAGTACCGTATTACTGACTGACCTTATCCTTTAGCGCAAAACGCGCTTCTGCCATTTCACGAATTTGATTCCCAATTGCCAAACTAGCAGTAGCTGCAGGACTTGGTGCATTCAACACGTGTAGCGAGTTTCCTTTCTGCTCAATTCGGAAATCGTCAATCGTTTCTCCATCCAAACCAAGGGCCATTGCCCTCACTCCTGCTCTTCCAGGTTGGAGGTCTTCCATTGTCAGGTCAGGAATTAATCGTTGAAGCGTTTTAAGAAATAGTGGCTTAGAAAACGCTCTTCGATATTCATTATAGGCAAAACCGAAATGCTTGAAAAGCAGATTCCAAGTTCCTCTAAAAGCCAATGCTTCTGCGGCATCCTTCAAACTGAAATCGGTCTTCCCATAACCTTCCCGTTTAAAGCTAAAAACGGCATTCGGCCCGCATTCCATACTTCCATCAGTCATGCGTGTAAAATGCACTCCCAAGAATGGGAATTCAGGATTTGGAACGGGATAAATCAGATTTCGAACCTTGTGTTTGGCAGCATCTGTCAATTCGTAATAATCTCCACGAAATCCAACAATCGACATATCCAGTTTAACTCCATCTTTCTTGGCCAATCTATCCGATTGCAAACCTCCACAGAAAACCATGTATTTGGCTCTGTATGAAGCTTTGTTGGTTCGGATATTCTTAACGCCTGACTCTTCTTTGTAAGAAATTACTTCTTCGTTGAAAACCACTTTGCTTTCTGAATTTAGAGACTCAGTTATCTCCAACATTTTAGCTGTAGCGCCCACAAAATCAATAATACCAGTGTAGGGCACCCAAATGCCTTTGATGCCGGTGCAATGCGGTTCTATTTCCTTTATTTCGGCTGCACTTATCCAACGATTATCGGTCAATCCATTGGCGATGCCATTGTTGAAAACCTTTTCCATATGCGGAAATTCACTTTCCTCAGTCGCCACAATAATTTTTCCGCAGACGTCATGCTTTATTCCATGCTCCTTGGCAAAGGCAATCAATTGATCTTTTCCTTTCACACAGTTCTTCGCCTTATAAGAACCTGGTTTGTAGTAAATACCCGAATGAATAACCCCCGAATTATGTCCCGTTTGATGAGGCGCTGGTCGGTTTTCCTTCTCAATCAGCAGCACTTTCATCTCAGGATATACCTGCTGGAAACTGTAGGCGGTTGCCGCACCTACGATTCCACCGCCAACGATACAGATGTCAAATAATTTGTTCTCGGACATGGCCGCGAATTTAGATTATCCTGTAGAGCCGCAATGCATTGCGGCTCTACGGAAACACGAAATGGAACAAATGCGCCATACCAAGACCAAGATAATTAGCAATGGCGTAGCCAACCAATCCTGTGGTGAGGCCACTTACCACAATATCCTTGTTCTTAAGCACGCTTGCCACTGGACCAATAAAAGCAGGACCGAAAATACCTGCAACTGAAGTGATGAGTGCGGTATCGGCATCGACCTTGAATAACCAACATAGGAGAAAATGAATTGCAATGGTTCCAACAAACACACAGGTCACGTAAAGCAACACATTTGGACTTGCCTGAAGCATTTCTGTGTAGTTAGAAATAGAACCAATTCCCATACAAAATACAAGCAGGAAATATTCTCCGAACTCGTAGGTTCGAGGTAGAAATCGTACTTTTTTAACGAAGGAAGCTCCGATGCTCAACGTAGTCACTGCAAGTATGACAGATGGAGCGGTAATCATTCCATCAATAAGAATAGAAAAACCAATACTCACCCCTAAAATCAAAACAGAAAGCAGGAATGCCAGCGACCACGAACGGGCGAGCGTTCTCTTAGTCGCCATTCGCTCCACGCGCTGGTAATGAAAAGTCTCGTCCCTATCGTGTTTTTCCTTCGGAACAAATGATGGTAAGAACTTGAGTGCTACTTTTTGAGCAACGGACAAAAGAAGAATCAGATACAGTGCACTAAGCATCAAATCACAAGCATTCAGCACAATAAAAACCTCATTGGAGATCCCAAGGGCAGTGCCTATGGCAGCTAAGTTCGGTGTTCCACCCGTGTACACGCCCACCATCATTCCTGATAGTTTCCAAACATCTTCCACTCCTAATTCTTGCAAGTGGAAATAGGCCGAAACTGCAAAAGAAGAAACCAGCACCGCGATGACAGCAAGCGAGAACGCTTTTGCGGCCTGTTTGGCATACTTCAACCACGCTACAAATCGAGTTGAAAGTAGCATCAGCGAAATGGCTAGCGGAACACAGCCTTCTGCTACATCCTGACTGAGCTTGGTATTAACAGGCGAATCGGGAAGGTTCCCAACGATTAAACCTAATGCATAGCACAGAATGACTGGGCCAACCATGCCTGCCAGTTTGTTGCGTTTCACGACCTCCAATACGAGAATCGGAAAAACAAGCATTACCAAAATCTGTAATACGGAAGATAACGGCATAGCCGAAATTAATCAAGATTTCAATCTTGTCACCAAATTAGCCCTATTCGTTTTGGTTTCAGAACCGAAACTCCTTTACCGTATCAACAAAAAGTTTCACCTTGCGTGGGTCAATATCTGGATAAACGCCATGACCAAGGTTGGCGATGTGTCGATTAGGACCAAAAGCCGTGAGCATTTCCTTTGTCTTTGTGACAATCGTTTCGTCATCAGAATAAAGAACACACGGATCAATGTTCCCTTGAAGCGTCTTGCTATTTCCAATCATGGCGCGACTTTCCGCAACGTCCATATTCCAATCTAGACCGATTGTTTGACAGTTCAATTCGCCTAATTCCTTACGAACGAAATAAGCTCCTTTAGCAAAAACCGTGATTGGAACTTCGTCAATTGCATCGCAGATTCGTGCAATGTAAGGCAATGCGAATTCCTTGTATTGTTCTGGACTGAGAATACCAGCCCAACTATCAAAAATTTGAATGATATCTGCGCCAGCCTCAATTTGTCCTTTCAGATAATTGATGGTGCTGAGGGTGATTTTCTCCAACAGTTTATGCGCCAAAACTGGTTCTGTGTAAAGGAACTTTTTCGCATTTGAGAAGGTTTTAGAACCACTTCCCTCAATCATATAGCTGAAGATTGTCCAAGGTGCGCCCGCAAATCCGATTAACGGAACACGACCATCCAATTCCTTTTTGGTCATGGCAATGGCATCAATTGTATAGCGAACGCCATCTGCTTCTGCAACAACCATTCTATCGATATCCGCAGCACATTTGATTGTTTTTTCAAACCAAGGACCGCGCTTCTCTACCATTTGATACGGCAATCCCATAGCTTCCGGAATGACAAGAATATCAGAGAAAATAATTGCGGCATCTACGCCCAAATGATCAACAGGCTGAATAGTGACTTCGCAAGCAAATTCTGGGTTCTCAACCAATTCCTTGAAACCGCCCATTTTGGCACGTACTTCTCGGTATTCCGGCAAAATTCTACCTGCTTGACGCATAAGCCAAACCGGAGTTCGTTCTACTTTTTCTCCTCGCGCTGCGCGCAGTAAAAGGTCATTTTTCAGCATGGCGCAAAGGTAATTCTGTAGCGGTAATCGACAACCCGATTAGGTAAGAACAACCATCGAAGATGGAATGTCTTCTCTTCCCAAAGCACGAAGCATTCTTCCGTGACCAAGAACCGCTTCGGTGAATGTTGGAATACAATGATATTTCTCTCCAAATTCCTCCGCAGTTTGCCTAACAATTGGAGCTAAAGCAGGATAATGTACATGGCTCACTTTTGGGAAAAGATGGTGAACAACTTGAAAATTCAACCCTCCAACAAACCAAGTAACGAGCTTATTATTTGGAGCAAAATCGGTTGTTGTTCTGAGCTGATGAATGGCCCATTCATCCTTCATTTTACCTTCTTCATTTGGTTTGGTGAATTCGCAAACCTCCATAATGTGTGCTGATTGGAATACCATTCCCAGAATAACTCCACCTATAAAATGCATTAAGAAAAAGCATCCCAACGTTCCATACCACGGAAGTGGAAGAAGGTAAATCGGTAACGCCAGAGTAACGAAAAGGTAAGCGGCTTTAACCAATACAATTCGAAGTGTAATCAGCCCAAAACCCGTATCGTAGTTGGTTGTCATTCCCGAATTCTTGTAATCAACCAATTGCTTAAAATCCTTCATGAATATCCAACTAACCGTCATCAACCCGTAAAAGAACCAACCGTAAATATGCTGAAAGCGATGCACCGCTCTTCGCTTCGCAAATGGTGAAAACCGCAACATTGGAAACGTGACTGTATCCGCATCCAAACCATCAATATTGGTATAGGTGTGATGAAGAATATTATGCTGAATTTTCCAATTCTCAGCGCTCCCTCCTACCAAATTCAAGAAATAGCCAACGAATTTATTGACAATATCGTTGCTTGAATAGGACCCGTGATTTGCATCGTGCATAACAGACATTCCAATACCAGAAATAGCCACTCCCATCACCATCCAAGAAAGAATAATAGCAGGTGTTGACGTAATTACTCCACTAAGCATCAAAATCAACGGAATCAAGTAACTAGAAACAATTACGACCGATTTCAGGTACATCCTTCCATCGGCATATTTCGAAATTCCGTTCTCCTTAAAATAAGCATTAACCCTCTTATTTAAGGTTTTCGAGAAGCTTTCACCCTCTGCACGATGCGCAAATTTTACGCGCTGAATAAGTTCTTGGGCCATGAAAGGCAATAATTAATGTAGGTATGTCAAAGGTCGCTGAATTAGGTAATGCATTTGTCAGCAAAAGACCAACTCTTTAATAGTTGCTAACGCTCCCATCGAATCTAGAACAAAACCATATTAGGATGACCATTTTGGATGAAATTATTTCTTTTGAAAGAAGGCTACGTCAGAATTTGAATGTGACCCGAGTCATAGTGAACAACTAGCGAAACAACACCTTTATACAGTAATCAAATACAAAAAATTATGAGCACCAATCAAATAGGACTAAACACAAAACAATCAAACCAACTTGCCAAAGAACTGAATATTCTGTTGGCCAATTACCAGATGTTTTACCAAAACCTTCGTGGTTTTCATTGGAACATTCAAGGCCCAAGTTTTTTTGAGCTACACTTAAAATTTGAAGAATTGTACAACGATTCAATTCTGAAAGTAGATGAAATTGCAGAGCGCGTTCTTACGCTTGGCGAAACTCCTTATCACACGTTTTCTACTTATTTGGAGCATTCATCCATAAAGGAAGCTGCTAATGTGAGCGATGGACAAACTTCGGTTTCTACAACCTTGGCGAACTTTAAAACGCTCCTGGAAATGGAACGTAAAATTCTTGACCTCTCAGGAGAAGCAGGTGATGAAGGAACGAATTCGCAAATGAGTGATTACATCAGTCAGCAAGAAAAAACGGTTTGGATGCTTTCTGCCGACTTAGGAAAAAAGTAAAATGAAAAAGGAAAAACGTATCCTGCGACACATTTTTCCTTTTTACGTTTTCTCCTTTTTCTCTATTCAAAACAGTTCCTTCAAGTTCTTTTGAATGGTTTCAGAAAGCGCATCGGTTGGAAGGTCGTTCGCATCTGGACCGAATGGATCTTCAATTTCTTCAGCAATCAACTCTAGACTTGCTAAAACGTAAAAAATGAAAATCACCACGAATATGGTGGAATAACCGAAATCGCGCACCACACCAAACGGCAAACTCATCACGTAAATGAATATGAATTTCTTGATGAACGCGCTATACGAATACGGAATTGGCGTTTTCTTGATTCGCTCACAAGCACCAATAATATCTGTGAAGGAACGGAACTCATTATCCAACATTATCAGTTGCTCATCAGAAACAAGACCATCCTTTTTTAGCAGTAATAATTGAGCATACAATTGCTGAGCAATGGCATTTGGAACATGCGATTTAGCAAAGGCGTTTTCCATATCAAATCCAGCATGAATCTCCATCTCAAATTCGCGTGGTCCATCGCGTAAATGCTCTTTCATGGCGAACACGTAATTCGTGATGAGAACACGAAAAAGTTGTCTGCGTTCTGTCTGTTCTATCGGAATAATCTGACTGAGTTTAATGCTAATATTTCGCGTGTTATTGACTAACGCACCCCATTGCTTGCGGCCTTCCCACCAGCGGTCATAAGCAGTGTTCGTTCGAAAAACCAACAATAACGAAAGCACAAAACCAATCAGAGAATGTACAGCAATGGTGCTAGTGTATTCGAGGTTTAGAATTTCAATTTCGAGGTAGCAGAAGCCTAGCGTTAGCAACGCCAACGTGGCCATGGTTGGCAACAACTGGCGAAACGTATCATACTTATGAAGCTGGAAAATGATACTGAACCAGCTTTTTGGGTTGTAGCTAACCATCGGCTATTTCTTCTTTTTCTTCTTCTTTTTTTCCTTGTGAACAGGTGGGTTATCGTAGTCTAATTTACCGCCCCATTGATTCATTTGTCGTTGCGTCCAAGATTGACGGCCACGCACAAAACCGCTTGGTCTGACAGCGGAATAACGCCTTGGACTTGGTAGAATACTCGCCAAAAGTGCTGCTTGCGAACTCGATAAATCTGCTGCATCTTTTCTAAAATACTGTTTGGAAGCTGCTTGAGCACCATAAATTCCATCGCCCATTTCAATCACATTCAAGTAAACCTCCATGATGCGCTCCTTGCTCCAAATGAGTTCAATCAAGCCTGTGAAATACACTTCCAATCCTTTTCTCACCCACGTTCGTCCTTCCCAGAGAAATACGTTTTTAGCCGTTTGCTGACTGATGGTGCTTGCTCCACGAACCTTTTTCCCTTTACTGTTATGTTCAATTGCTTTTTCGATGGCTTCTACATCAAAACCGTAATGATTGAGGAATTTTTGGTCCTCTGCACAGACAACGGCCAGTTGCAACTTATTGCTAATGTTTTCCAGTGGTTCCCAATCCTTGTAAAGAACAATCGGCTTGCCTTCCTGGAACTGCTCTACGCATCGCGTTAGCTGAAGAATGGTAACTGGAATGGGGACAAATCGATAGATGACAACCATTCCGACACTGAATAGGAAAAGGCCAAGAATGGTTTTACCTATAATTCGAAAAATGCGCTTGGCCAAACCGCCTGATTTAGCGGTTTTCGGCTTTTTTGCGGTTAGTTTTTTGAGCGGTGCTTTTTTAGCCATTTAATTTGATTCAGCAAAATAGTTAATGTATTCGGGTAGGCTTGCGGCCACATAATGCGGTACATTCATTAGTCGAAATGGTTTTCCTGCGATGGTTTCCACGTGTTCAATCTTAAACTTTCCTCCATGAACCCTTACCGCCAACGAGTGCGGTGCAATATCCATAAACTGATGCAGCGAACGTAGTTTCCCTGTTTTGCCAGCCTTTATTTCAATTGGAACTAGGTCAGCTCCATAAGGAATAACCAAATCAACCTCCGCATCACTGTTCGCTTTTTCGCGCACCCAAAAATGGGGACTGAACAAGGGATTAATCTGTGCAGAAAGAAACTCCTGAATGACCAGATGCTCAATCAATCTGCCCTGATGGACAGGATAGAGATCGCCAAGCAGCACCATTTCTTGCTGAACACCCGAAACATGATTGAACATGCCTGTGTCGAGCACCTGTAATTTGGGCGAACGCCTCTTATCCGCAATTAGCGGCAATGTTGTTCCCGTTACCGGATACATCAACCGCAGAACCATGGCCTGTTCCAGCGCACGGAACGCCTCGCCCATTTCGCGGGAACGGTAATTGGAGCGGCCAAAACCTTGAAATTTAATCCGTGTTCCCGCTTCAAGGAAAGAGGCATTGATGACATGCCGAATGACCTGACGCTGGGTATCATTCTTTGCATATTTCTCCACATCCTCCATGTATCCTTGAATGAGGGATGCGTAGAGTTTGGACACTTTCGTGAGGTCGCGGCTTTCAGCATATATGGCTACCACTTCGGGCATTCCACCGATGATGGCGTACGTATTGAAAAGGCGGAGAAGCTCGTCATGTGCAAAACTCGGTACTGGAATATTCTGGAGCGCTTCCTGTGCTGCGGTTTCTCCGATGGCTCCAAGGAATTCTGAAAAGTTCACTGGGTGCATCTGCATGTATTCCACCCTACCAACTGGAAAACTTCGTTCTACATCGAACAGTGTTTCAAGCAAGGAACCTGCTGCAATCACCTTCAATTCGGGAAATTCCTCATAGAGATAACGAAGTACTGGGAATGCGTTCTGTTCGGCCTGTATCTCATCAATGAACAAAAGGGTTTCCGAAATGAGTTCGCTGTTTTTCCGCTCCTGAAAGAAAATGGCCTCGACCAATTCGGCAATGGGGCGTTCTGTTGCAAATAGTTTTCGGTGTTCAATCCGCTCCAGATTGAGGTGAATGAACTGTGTAAAAGTGGAACCAAAGTCGATGACGGCTGTGGTCTTTCCCACCTGTCGGGCACCGCGCAATACCAACGGCTTGCGCTTTTTAGATTGCGCCCAGTTCAGTAATTTATAATGGATTTGACGATGATACACACCACAAATGTAACATTTACAGGGTTAATTTTGATAAATCGTGTATTATTTACGGGGCTATTTTTCAAGTTTACTGTATCATTTACAGGGTTAATTTTCATGAATCGTGTATAATTTAAGGGGTAACTAACCTTCTAAAAACAAAAACGGGCGACCACTTGGCCGCCCTTTCCATTAAAATGAAGACACAATCTAAGCGTTGGCCGCAGCTTCTGCTTTAATCATATTCAAAGCCGAACCAGCTTTGAACCACTCAATCTGCGCTTGGTTGTATGTGTGGTTTGCCAAAATGATGTCTTTTGAACCATCAGCATGAACAAACTCCAACGTTAACTGCTTGCCTACTGAAAATGATGTAAGATCGGTGAAGTTGATGGTGTCATCTTCCTGAATCTTGTCGTAATCCGCTTCGTTGGCGAACGTAAGACCAAGCATTCCTTGTTTCTTGAGGTTGGTTTCGTGGATACGCGCGAATGACTTGACCAATACGGCACAAACGCCCAAGAAACGTGGCTGCATGGCCGCGTGCTCACGCGAAGAACCTTCTCCGTAGTTGCTGTCTCCCACAACGATGGACGGAACGCCAGCCGCTTTGTAAGCTCTAGCTACTGCTGGAACTTCTCCGAACGAACCATCCAATTGGTTTTTCACCTTATTGGTTGCTCCGCCAAATGCGTTTACCGCACCAATTAAGGTGTTGTTTGAGATATTATCGAGGTGACCTCTGTAACGCAACCAAGGGCCAGCCATTGAAATATGATCCGTAGTACATTTTCCTTCTGCCTTAATAAGCAATTTGGCACCTGTGATGTTCTTTCCATCCCATGGAGCGAATCCAGCCAATAACTGAAGTCTATCGCTGTCAGATTTCACCTTAACTTCTACCGAACTTCCGTCCTCGGCTGGTGCGAGATATCCATTGTCATCCACATCAAATCCTTTTGGAGGAAGTTCAAATCCATGTGGTTCGGCCAATTTCACCTGCTCGCCTTTATCGTTGGCAAGCGTGTCAGTAATTGGGTTGAAATTCAAATCTCCAGCAATTGCCAATGCAGCCACCATTTCTGGCGATGTCACAAAGGCATGTGTGTTCGGATTCCCATCCGCACGCTTGCTAAAGTTTCTGTTAAATGAATGAACAATTGTATTCTTTGGCCCATTTTTCGGGTCGCTGTAACGGCCCCATTGTCCAATACATGGTCCGCAAGCGTTGGTAAATATTGTTGCGCCCAGCTTGTTGAAAGTATCTATAAATCCATCTCTTTCAATCGTAAAACGTACTTGTTCAGAACCTGGATTGATGCCAAATTCAGATTTTGGTTTCAAGCCTTTTGCCAATGCGTCTTCTGCAATGGAACAAGCTCTCGAAATATCCTCGTACGAAGAGTTGGTACAAGATCCAATCAGTCCCCACTCAATTTTTGTTGGCCATCCTGCTTTCGCAGAAGTTGCTTTCATCTCCGCAACTGGCGTAGCCAAATCTGGCGTAAACGGTCCGTTGATGTATGGAGAAAGAGTAGATAAATCGATTTCAATTACTTGATCGAAATACTGCTCAGGATTGGCGTAAACCTCAGCATCTCCCGTCAAATGTTCTTTCACTCCATTTGCCAAATCAGCAACCTCCGCTCGACCAGTAGCGCGTAAGTAACGCTCCATGCTTTCATCATATCCGAAGGTTGAAGTGGTTGCGCCAATCTCCGCACCCATGTTGCAGATGGTTCCTTTTCCTGTACAAGACATGCTGTTCGCGCCATCTCCGAAATACTCAACAATAGCATCTGTTCCACCTTTCACAGTTAGAATTCCTGCCACTTTCAGGATAACGTCTTTTGGAGCCGCCCAACCGTTCAGCTTTCCAGTCAATTTAACACCAATCAGTTTTGGGAATTTCAACTCCCACGGCATTCCTGCCATTACATCCACGGCATCCGCACCACCAACTCCGATGGCAACCATTCCCAATCCGCCCGCATTTACCGTGTGGCTGTCTGTTCCAATCATCATTCCGCCTGGGAATGCGTAGTTCTCCAACACAACTTGGTGAATAATTCCTGCTCCTGGTTTCCAGAAACCGATACCATATTTATCAGAAACGCTCTCCAAGAAATTGAAAACCTCAGAACTCTTGTTCATCGCTTCCTGAAGGTCAGCAGTAGCGCCAATTCTTGCTTGAATTAAGTGATCGCAATGCACGGTAGATGGAACGGCTACTTTCTTTTTCCCAGCTTGCATAAACTGCAACAAAGCCATTTGAGCCGTTGCATCTTGCATCGCCACTCTGTCTGGGTCAAAATCAACGTACGATTTTCCTCTTTCGTGAGCGATAGTCGCCTCTCCATCCCAAAGGTGGGTGTAAAGAATTTTCTCTGCTAACGTTAGCGGTTTCCCAACTGCCTTTCTTGCCGCGGCTATACGCGAAGGAAACTTTTTGTAAACCTCCTTAATCATATCTAAATCGAATGCTCCCATATTTCAAATTGTTTTGTGCCAAAAATGCTTGGCTGAATGAAAAATCTATCTCTTGCTAAGGTAACAAGCGCAAGTGGTTCTTGTTTATTCAATGCTTTCGAAAAGATAAAACACAAAAAAGCCCGAGGGTTAGCTCGGGCTTTTTTGTATCTATTTCGTTACGATTAAGCGTAAACCAACTGCTTTTTGGAAGGCTTAAATCGAGTTAATACAATACCCTCAACTGCGGCTTCATACTCTGCCATTGTAGGAGTTCTTCCCAAAAAGGTTGATAATACAACAACAGGCGTTGATGACAACAAGGATTCGCCTTTCTTCTCGCTAGAGTCTTTCACAACTCTACCTTGGAACAAACGAGTTGATGTTGCCATTACGGTATCGCCTGGTTCAGCTTTTTCTTGGTTTCCCATACAAAGATTGCAACCTGGACGCTCTAGGTAAAGCATGTTTTCGTACTTCGTACGAGCTGCTCCTTTTGGGGCATTATCATCAAACACAAAGCCTGAGTATTTTTCCAATACTTCCCAATCGCCTTCAGCTTTCAACTCATCAACGATATTGTATGTTGGAGGTGCAACTACGAGAGGTGCTTTGAATTCGACTTTACCGTATTTAGCTTCAATGTTCTTTAGCATTTGAGCCAAAATCTTCATGTCGCCTTTGTGAACCATGCAAGAACCAATGAATCCTAAATCCACTTTCTTGGTACCACCATAGAAAGACAATGGACGAATTTGATCGTGCGTGTAACGCTTAGAAACATCGTCATTGTTCACATCTGGATCGGCAATCATTGGCTCAGCAATTTCATCCAAATCAATCACAACCTCAGCGTGGTACTTAGCCGTAGCATCTGGCTTTAATGTTGGATTTGCTCCAGATTTGATTTCGCCAATTCTCTTATCAGCCTTGTTGATCAGCCCTTGAAGAACTCGTGTTGCGTTGTCCATTCCCTTATCAATCATGATTTGGATACGACCTTTTGCAATCTCAAGAGATTCTATCAACGTTTCATCTTCAGAAATACAGATAGAAGCTTTGGCTTTCATCTCAGCCGTCCAATCGGTAAACGTAAAAGCTTGGTCAGCCGTAAGCGTTCCGATGTGAACTTCAATAACGCGTCCTTGGAATACGTTTTCTCCACCAAACTGCTTTAGCATTTGTTGTTGCGTGGCATGAACTACATCACGGAAGTCCATATAACTTCTCATTTCTCCTTTGAACGTCACTTTTACCGACTGCGGAATTGGCATGGTAGCCTCACCTGTAGCCAAAGCCAATGCAACTGTTCCTGAATCAGCTCCGAAAGCAACACCTTTAGACATTCGCGTGTGAGAATCGCCACCAATGATGATGTCCCAATCGCTTACCGTGATGTCATTCAAAACCTTGTGAATTACATCCGTCATTGCTGGATAAACACCTTTTGGGTCGCGAGCGGTGATTAATCCGAAGTCGTTCATGAATTTCATCAATCTTGGGATATTCGCTTTCGACTTATCATCCCAAACTGAAGCTGTGTGACATCCTGATTGGTATGCTCCATCAACAATTGGAGAAATAACCGTGGCGGCCATCATTTCTAATTCCTGAGAAGTCATCAATCCTGTGGTATCCTGAGAACCTACGATGTTTACTTCAACACGCGCATCAGAACCTGCATGCAAGGTTTTTCCTGGCGTATTTCCAACCGCATTCTTGTTGAAGATTTTCTCAACAGCAGTCAAACCTTGTCCTTCAATCGAAATCTCTTTTGAAGCGGCATAAACTTGAGGAGCTTCAATTCCTAAAACCTTAGCCGCAAACGTTTGAAGTTTTTTTCCAAAAACAACTGCGTAAGAACCATTCGCTTTAATGAACTCTACTTTTTGAGGAGTCAAAGCCGCAGAAATATCTTTCAATTCCGTCTTACCGTTGTAAAGCTTCTTTTCCTTCGTGTTGATGGTAAGAACAGTTCCTGTTTTCACAGAATATTCTTCCTTTAAAACGGGTTCTCCGTCTGCATCAACCACTGTATTTCCGTTAGCATCCTTTTGCTTAACCCAGTTTTGAAGATCAATGCCAATACCGCCAGTAACACCAACTGTGGTTAAGAAAATTGGGGAAATTCCGTTTGTTCCAGCAATCACAGGCGCGATATTGATAAACGGCACATACGGACTAGATTTAATACCTGTCCACAACGCCACGTTATTCACACCCGACATTCTGGAAGAACCAACTCCCATTGTTCCTTTTTCAGCAATCAACATAACCCGCTTATCTGGATGTTGCGCCTTCAAATCCGCAAGTTCTTTTTGCATTTCCTTGTTGTGCTCAAATAAGCACTGACCATGCAATTCGCGGTCTGATCGAGAGTGCGCATCTCCTCCAGGAGAAAGTAAATCTGTAGAGATGTCACCAATACCTGCGATGAAAGTGACCACTTCAATCTCTTCTTCTACATCTGGCAATTGAGTAAAAAATTCCGCCTTGGCGTAGCTTTCAATCAATTCTTTCGCAATTGCGTTTCCAGCTTTGAAAGCTTTTTCCAATCGAGCCGTATCTGCGTCATACAGGAACACTTGCGTCTTCAGAACCTTAGCTGCTTCTTTTGCTGTTGCAGCGTCAGCTCCCAAAGCAAAATCAAGCAGCACTTCGATAGAAGGACCTCCTTTCATGTGAGCCAACAACTCAAATGCAAAAGCAGGGGTGATTTCTTCTACAACTGATTTACCAAGAATAATCTCTTTCAGGAATTTCGCCTTTACAACTGCTGCATGTGTGGTTCCGGGAAGTACATTATAAATGAAGAAATTAAGAGAGTCTTTTCGGTACTGGTTATTTAAATCTTTAATCTGATTAATAACCTCGCTTAGCAACTCGCTACCATCAATTGGCTTAGGATGTAATCCTTGCGCTTTTCGTGCTTCTATTTCCTTGAGATAATCTTGATATAAGTTCATGAAAAAATATTTTCAGTGTTGTTTATTGGTCAGCCAATCGGCATTTCAGTTGATGAACAATTTGAGTCTAAAACCGTTCATTTTGGAGCGCGAATGTAGGGATTCACCATACCATAATCAAGGCAGTTTGGTGACACTTGAAGCATGAAACATGTAGTACCAAAAAGCTACCTTGCGCTGGCACTAAAAAAGGAATGGACAGGAAGTATCTTCAACTTGTAATTGAGAACATAAAAGTGGCTTTCGGCTCCATCCGAAGTCAGTGGTTACGAGCCATCTTAACCATGCTCATTATCGCCATCGGCATCACTGCCCTGGTTGGAATTCTCACTTCCATTGATGGAATAAAAAGTTCCATTACGAGCAATTTCACGAGCATGGGCGCTAACACGTTCACCATCCGAAACCGTGGAAGCAACATCCGCATTGGACGAGGTGGAAAGAAGCCTAAGAATTACACGAGAATCACTTATCGCGAAGCAGAACGTTTTCAAGAGACGTTCCAGTTCCCCGCTTTAGTAAGTGTGTCGGCCTATGCTTCTTTTGCTTCGACCTTGACACACGGTTCCGAAAAAACCCAGCCGAACATCAACGTTATGGGCTGCGATGCCAACTACTTTGCCGTAACGGGTTACGAAATTGAACGTGGCAGGAATTTCTCGGAAACAGAATTACGATTTGGAATTCCCGCCATCATTATCGGAAAAGAAGTAAAGGATGTACTTTTTAAAAAGAATGTTGACGCCATCGGAAAAGTGATTTCCGTTGGGGGCTCCAAGTATAATGTAATCGGAGTTTTGGCAGAGAAGGGTTCGAGTATGGGATTTGGAGGAGATAAGACCTGCATGATTACCTTGATTAATGCCCGACAGCACTATCTGAGTCCGAAAACTTCGTTCACCATCAGCGTTTTGGCAGATAATGTGGCGTCATTGGAAAGCGCGATAAGTGAATCAACAGGAACCTTCCGCGTAGTGCGTGGAGTGAATGCTGGCGAGGAAAACAACTTTGAGATTGTGCGCAGCGATAACCTTTCTAAAATGTTGGTGGATAACCTTTATGAAGTTCAAGTTGCTGGATTTCTGATTGGAATTATCACCTTGATGGGGGCTGCCATCGGACTCATGAACATCATGCTCGTTTCCGTAACGGAGCGAACACGCGAAGTGGGCGTTCGCAAGGCACTTGGCGCCACCAAAGCTTTCATCCGTCTTCAGTTTTTGGTTGAGGCGGTTTCCATTTCTGTTCTGGGTGGTTTGTTCGGAATCGTATTCGGAATTATGATAGGAAACGGAGTTTCGAGTTTCATCGGTGGTGGTTTTATCATCCCTTGGCTATGGATAATTGTTGGAGTGATCATCTGCTTTGTGGTTGGTGTTGTTTCCGGGATCTATCCTGCCATCAAAGCGTCCAACTTGGATCCGATTGAGAGTTTGAGGTTTGAGTAGAGTTGACTGAGTTCATAAAGTTTACAAAGACAAAAGGTTGATAAGTGGATGGAGTTGGCGGGTAGTGAGCGTTAAGGATTGCGAACATTCACAATTGATATTTTAAGGTGTTCGCGAATGCTTTGCATTTGCAGCGGCATCCTTTTCTGAGGAACGAAGAAAAGATATAGCGGAAAGCCTGCCCCGCACCGCCTGCGAAAGCGGTGTGGGGAACGCCCAAATAACACAAACAAAAAGGGCGATTTGA
>JAIOYP010000016.1 GCA_021741155.1 Flavobacteriales bacterium
ATTTGATTCGTACCAATCGTACTTCCTGCTCGGTGTAATCGTCTTCACCTAGTTCGGCCAGCGCAGCTTCAATACTATCCGTTTCGGCTTCTTCTTGGAAGTATTCATAGATGTCGTCCTGCTTGTCTTCATCCACTTCCTCGTTGATGTAATAGTCGATGTTCACCTTGGTTCCTGAACTAACGATATGCTCAATTTCGGTCAAGAGGTCGTCCATGCTCAGACCTTTTGCATCAGCAATATCCTCAAGGTCGAGTTTTCTGTCGATACTTTGGATGATGTAAACCTTATTGCTCGATTTGTTGACCACGGTTTTAACAACCATGTCCTGCTCGCGCTCTATCTCGTTCTCCTCTACATATTCCTGAATGAGTTCGAGGAATGGTTCTCCATATTTTTTAGCTTTTCCTGCGCCAACACCCGTAATGTCGGTCAACTCGTCCATAGTAATCGGATAGCGGAACGCCATGTCTTCCAAAGATGGATCTTGGAAAATGACGAAAGGAGGAAGATTCTCTTCCTTGGAAATATCCTTCCGAAGGTCTTTTAGCATTTTTAGCAATACATCGTCAGTAGAACCACCACCTTTCATCGCGCCAGCTGGCATAGCATCTTCTGCTTCGGTAGCGGCTTCGTAATCATGGTCAATCGTCATCATGAATGAAGTCGGCTTGTCCAAATAAGCTTGTCCAACATCAGTCAATTTTAAAAGGCCATAATTTTCAATATCCTTGGTCAAATAGCCATGAATCACGGCTTGTCTGACCATCGATTGCCAGTAGCGTTCACCTTTTTCAGCACCCTCGCCAAAGGCATCAAGCGTATCGTGCTTGTAGGATTTAATCTGAGATGAATTGGTGCCCAACATGATGTTGATGACATGTTTGGATTTGAACTTTTCTTTGATGTCAACAACTGTTTGAAGGATAGCTGTCAATTCATCCTGTGCTTCTTCCTGTTTCTTAGGATGCTTGCAATTGTCGCAATGTTCGTTGCAACCTTTTGCGTCAAACTCCTCCCCAAAATAGTGTAGGATGAATTTCCTTCTGCAAACAGAAGTTTCTACATATGATACAACCTCACCTAGCAACTGCTTGCCAATTTCTTGTTCAGAAATGGGTTTGCCTTGCATGAATTTTTCCAGTTTAGCGATGTCGTCATAACTGTAGAAAGCTAGGCAATTTCCTTCTCCACCATCGCGGCCAGCGCGTCCTGTTTCTTGATAATAACCTTCAAGACTCTTAGGGATATCGTGGTGAATAACGTACCGAACATCTGGCTTATCAATTCCCATCCCAAAGGCGATGGTAGCGCAAATTACATCCGCATCTTCCATCAAGAATGCATCTTGATGTTTGACACGTGTTGCTGCGTCCAATCCTGCATGATAAGGCAGCGCCTTGATGCCGTTTACCTGAAGCGATTCGGCCATTTCCTCTACTTTTTTACGGCTGAGGCAATAAACGATACCCGATTTTCCTTCGTGTTCTTTGATGTAGCGAATCATATCGCGCGCCACATTCTTCGATTTTGGACGAATCTCATAATAGAGGTTGTCGCGGTTGAAGGATGATTTGAACACGTTTGCCTCGTTCATTCCGAGGTTTTTTTGAATATCGCTCTGCACTTTCGGTGTAGCGGTTGCGGTCAATGCCATTACGGGCACATTCCCAATTGCCTCAATCATCGGACGCAATCTTCTGTATTCTGGACGGAAATCATGTCCCCATTCAGAAATACAATGCGCCTCATCAATAGCTACAAGCGAAATGTTGACATCCTTGAAGAAATCAATGTTCTCCTGCTTATTCAACGATTCAGGAGCTACGTATAGCAATTTGGTAATACCTGCTTTGATGTCGCTTCGCACTTGTTCTGCCTCACCCTTATTTAGAGATGAGTTGAGAAAATGTGCAATTCCTCGCTCCGAGCCGAAGCTTCGGATGGAATCCACCTGATTCTTCATTAATGCGATAAGTGGAGATACAACAATAGCGGTTCCCTCCGATAATAACGCTGGCAGCTGATAGCACAACGATTTACCACCACCAGTGGGCATGATGACGAATGTGTCATTCCCTTCGAGGACACTTTTGATAATCTTTTCCTGTTCTCCTTTAAACTGGTTAAAGCCGA
The DNA here is from genome assembly GCA_021741155.1 of Flavobacteriales bacterium. GTDB lineage: Bacteria > Bacteroidota > Bacteroidia > UBA10329 > UBA10329 > UBA10329. The sequence goes on from JAIOYP010000016.1 coordinate 2,137, forward strand.
AATGCTTTTTAAGCGCTTCTTTTAAATCTGATCCAACTTCTATTTCCATTAATTTTTTTCCCTTGATGTCTAAAGATAGGAATTTGCGTAAAACCGCAACCCCGTATTTTCAGTTTTTATCCGAACCCACTGATTCAATCGATGAACCCCTTGTTTTTGGGGGCGCAAAAGTGAGTAATAAACTCCTTTTTCTAGCAAGATTGCTAGGCACTAACGCTTACTTTTATGATTATTGCAACGAGAACAACAATTCTGCATGCATAATAAATCGAATCGGGGCTTAATTAGAAGATTTCAATCCCATTAATTCAATGAAAGACCTTACGATTATCATTCCTGCATACAACGAAGAGGCTTCTTTGCGGGAGTTTTTACCTGAGTTGATTTCGTTTGTCAAAGCGAACGACTTGCATTTGATTGTCGTTAATGATGGGTCTAAGGACGAAACGCTATCCGTTCTTAAGAAATTTGAAGGAACAGAACGGTTTGCTTTCTACTCGCATAAAGTCAATCGAGGTTATGGTGGCGCAATTAAAACAGGAATACGAAATGCGGTAACCGAGTTCGTTATCACTATTGATGCCGATGGTCAGCACGATTTAAACGATGTGCTGGCTTTGCGCGATATGATTGGAAAGACCGATGCAGATATGATTGTTGGCAGCAGATTGGCTCATAAGGATGCATCCTTATATAGAGGTATAGGAAAAAGCCTGATTCGGTGGTTTGCCAAACTGCTTTTACCTATACATATTAATGACATCAATTCGGGAATGAAAATCTACAATACAGAGATGGCCAAGCGCTATATCCGACTTTGTCCCGATCACATGGCTTATAGCGACATAATTGCTATGGTTTTCATTAGCAAACGTCATTTAGTGCTAGAGCAACCCATCAATATTAAACCTAGAACTGCTGGAGTAAGTACCATTAGCACGCTTACAGCCATAGAAACAGTAAAAGAGATATTGAATATTGTAATTCTGTTCAATCCAATGCGCGTGTTCTTTCCAATTGCGTTTATGAGTATTGCGTTGGCCTTGGCTTGGGGAATCCCGATTGCACTGCGTGGACGAGGAGTGAGTACGGGAGCGATGCTTGGTTTCACCACTGGACTTTTATTCTTCTTTTTAGGACTTCTTGCAGAGCAACTTTCTCAGATTAGAAAGGCTAGCGTGGATGAATAATCTGCCCTGCTAATTCTCTATTTTTTCAGAAGAGACTTTCCCCAATTCAAATTGTTCTTGGCGAGTTCATAGCCCGGATTTAGCTCCAGCGCTTTTTCGCAGGCTTTAATTGCCTTTTCGGGCTCGTTCAATTCATTGTATGCACAACAGATATTGTTGTAAGCTTCAGCGTAATCTGGCTTTAGTTCAATAGCTTTTCTGCATTCAGCAATACAATCTTCAAATCGTTTAAGTCGATAATATTCTAGACTTAGATTGAGATAATTTTCTGGCGAAGGATTGGTTGCTGCAAGAGTTTCTTTTTGTTTCAAAGCTTGATCGGCACTCACCGAAAGTCCATCTAGTAATTGCTTGGCGTTCTCGTGGCCGGGGCTCAGTCTTAGAACTTCCGTTAAGTGATAACGAGCATTGGAAACATCACCCTTTTTCATCAGCCATTGAGCATAGAAATAATGACAATCAGGGTAGCCAGCTCCCTTTTGGATGCTTTCCTCGTAATAGCGCTGTGCGAGTTCGCTGTTGCCCGAAGCGGCTTGGCAAATGGCCATATTTAAACTCAAATACGGGTGATTTCCGTATTCAGTAGAGAACGCACGAGTGTAATAATCAATCGCAGACTGGTAATCTCCAACGCGCATTTTTGCCAAACCATAGTTCATCAAGCCGCGTCCGTTGTTCGGGCTTTTAATGGTTACATCGCGCCACAGACTTTCATCGCTAGACCAAATGATGTTTCGTTGATGAGTTCCGTAAGCGTTTCCAGCTAAAATTATCAATCCTAAAATCATGGTGATAGAACGCACTGCTGAAGATTTTTCCAGTTGAGGTTTTAACAGAAGATAGAATCCCCACGATGCAGCCATGGTAAGACCCATAAACGGATAGAACATTCGGTGGTCGTTGGTCACTTCTGCCAGCGGAATTATGCTTGAGGTTGGCACCAAAGCAACAATAAACCAAATAAGCCCGAAGGAAATTGGGCGTAACTGTTCCTTTTTTGAGCAATAAATGATGCTTGCGGCTAGAGCAATCAGAAACAACATTCCGACAATGAAACGGTAGTCTGCTAAGCTGGTAACAAGCGTCCAATCTGTATCGGCACTCAGATTAATTGGGATGAAAAATGTCCAGAAATATCGGAGAATGACAAACGGTTGAGTAATCAGGTAATTGTAAACGGATGGGCCTCCTGCAATCCACGTTTCGGGTTCCATTTGTCTGGTAAACAGAAAGGCGATGCCACAAACTACGATTACTGCAATCGATTTTTTGAATGCGCTCCATCCATTCTTGAATGTGTTTACGGAGAGTTTGGAGAGGTCGGTTTTTTCTTCGAACAAAAGAATGTAGGCGAACAGCATTCCAACGTACATCACCGAAGTTGGTTTGGTAAGAATTCCTACTACGATTATGGGAAGCGCCCAAAGCTTTTTCTTGCCAGTAGTATATTGATAGACAACAAGTGCAGCTACCACCAACGCGGTTGAAATAATGTCTGACCGTGCTGATATATAATTGATGGATTCGGCATTTGCCGTGTGGAGAACGTACCATGCCACTGCAAATAATGCCACGGCATCTGCGGCAAATTGGTCGGTCAACTTCCTGAAAACCTGTCGGAACAAGAAAAACATCATTATTCCCTGAAAGATTACCCACAAAAACGTGGAAATGTGGAAGTAAAACGGGTCCAGTTTATTTCCTGCTAAGTAATAATCCACAGCGGCAGAAAGCGTGACAATCGGGCGGTAAGACTGATTGGTAGGAAGCGAACTTTGAGTAGCGCCATCGGTGAAATACTCTTTGAAATATTTCAGGTCTTTCACGTAACCATTGTTAACAATGGTATGACTATCGTCAAAGTGAAAACCGTTGTTAAAATGGTTCCAATAAGTGGCGGTAAATACAATCAGAAGCAGAATTGCTAGAAGTCTGATGGTAGATATTCGTTCCAATTTCATTTTCCTCTTTCGTAAGGCGCGATTTCAACTCTTTGGATAATTCTGCCCCGAATATAATCGTGTCAGGCCAATCGACATGAACGGATTGGTATAAACCTGCCAATTTTAACCTTGACATCTTCGGTCAATAAACGAAACGCAACATTACCTTTGCGCGCCATGAGTAAAGAACTTCCCGAAGGTGAGGTAAGAGAAGAGGGAGAGATGTCGTTCCTAGAGCATTTGGAAGTGCTTCGGTGGCATTTGGTACGCTCGGTTTCGGCCATTTTCATTACGTCTATTGCTGCGTTCTTCGCTAAGGAATTCCTTTTCGATACGTTGCTTCTCGGCCCCAAAAGTGGTGATTTTTGGACCTATCGCATGGCCTGCAAATATCTCGATTTGCTGTGTTTTGATGAGATGCCTTTCGACCTCATTAACATCAGTATGTCAGGTCAATTCAGTACACATATTGTAGTTTCAATTATTGCTGGATTTGTGGTGGCGTTCCCGTATGTTGTGTTTGAAATTTGGCGTTTTGTCAAGCCCGGTCTTCATAGCAACGAACGGAAATATGCCAATGGAATGGTATTTTATGTGTCATTCCTATTCATTCTTGGCGTGTTGTTCGGGTACTACTTTATTGCACCACTTTCGGTCAACTTTTTAGGAACATATCAGGTAAGTGAGACCATTCGAAATCAGATTGATTTGAACAGTTATTTCAGCACCATTGCAACGCTTGTTTTAGCAAGTGGAGTTGTTTTTGAATTGCCAATTCTCATTTATTTCCTCACAAAAATTGGGCTAGTGACTCCAGCTTCATTAAGACAATATCGCAAACACGCGGTCGTTGGAATCCTGATATTGGCGGCCGTCATCACACCGCCAGATGTGTCTAGTCAAATCCTAGTATTCATTCCATTGATGTTGTTGTATGAAATAAGTATTGGAGTTTCGGCACTGGTGTTGCGAAACGAAGCCAAGGCAAATGCCGATATTTGAACCGATGAGAGAAGCGCGGCCTAGTTTATGACCCATTTCCGATATTTTCTGCTTGCGCTTTTCATGCTCTTTTCGAGCGTCATCCTCGCGCAGGAAAAAACCAAGGTAAAAGGAACAATTACTGATGCTCAAACGGGCGAGCCTTTGCCGTTTGTAAACGTTGCTTTTGTGGGTAAAAACGTAGGAACCACCACCGATTTCAATGGTAAATATCAAATGGACACCAAATGGGGTTCAGATAAAGTTCAGGCCTCGTTTATGGGGTATGAGCCGATGGAGAAAACCGTTACCCAAGGAGTGAACAATACGGTTGATTTTGCACTGGAACCCAAGCAGATTAAGCTTGATGAAGTTGTTGTGAAGGCGAAAGGTCGCTACAAGAACAAGGAAAACCCTGCGGTTGAACTGATACAAAGAGTAGTTGATAATCGAGACAAAAACCGCAAAGAAGGGTTCGATCACTATCAGTACGACAAGTACGAGAAGATGCAGCTCGACATCAACAACATCACCGAGGAATTCATGAACCGTAAGGCGTTCAAGAAGTTCGCTTTTATGTGGGAATATGTTGATACATCAACCGTAAACGGAAAACCATATTTGCCACTTTATCTCACCGAAACAAAGTCGAAAGTTTATTTGAGGAAAGAACCCAAGGCTGAGAAAGAGGTCACTTATGGATTGAAAACAGTTGGTTTTGAGGATTTCATGGATGCCGAAGGGATTGACTATTTCATGGAGAAGATCTATCAGGATATTGACATCTACGACAATACCATCCTGTTGATGGAGAAGCAATTCAAGAGTCCGATTTCCAACATCGCTCCAGTCTCATACAAGTATTTCATCCTTGATACGATGGATATCAATGGGGTCCAATGCGTTCAGATGGCATTTCAACCAAGGAATAGCGCGGATCTTGCTTTTAGAGGAGATTTGTGGGTCGCACTCGATTCATCTTATGCGGTTAAGAAGGTGATAATGACCATCACGCGAAGCGCCAACATCAACTTTGTAAGTGCGTTGGAAATTCAGCAGGAATTCGATTATTCGCCAGAATTGAACTGGCATTTGGTAAAAGACCAAATGACGATTGATTACAACATGCTTACTAATAGCATGGGGATGTACGGCAAGAAAACGGTCACTTACAAGGATATTATTGTCAATCAACCTGCACCTGATTCTGTTTGGGCCGATCGCGCTCGGTATGTTATTAAGGAAGATGCCAAGACCCAAGGCGAAGAGTTTTGGGAAACCGCTCGCCATGAAGAGCTCAATAAGAACGAGCAGGGCGTGTATAACATGACCAAGGAAATGAAGGATTTGCCCGCCTTCAAACGGGCCATGAACATCCTTTTTCTTCTCATTTCTGGTTATTATGAGGTGGGTGTGGTTGATTTTGGCCCATTATACAATGCCGTCAGTCTTAACTCGGTCGAACATTGGAGGTTTCGACTTGCAGTTAAAACTAACAAGAAATTCAGTGATAAATGGAAGTTGGAAACGTATCTAGCTTACGGTCTTGACGACCGAAAGGACAAGCGATTGAAAGGTGGCGGAGGCGTTACTTATCTGTTCAAGCAGCGGCCTTATCATCAGATTAGCGCTGAGTTTCAGAGAGATATTCAAATGCCCGGACAGGCGCTTTTGCTAGCCAGTGATGATAATATTTTCCTTTCGGCTCGAAGAGGCGTAGCCAATCTGATGATTTACTACGATTCATACAGACTGAATTATTTGAAAGAGTGGAATTTCGGTCTTGGGGTGGGAATAAATTTGGAGCACAGAAGACGCGAAGTTGCTGGTGCGTTGACTTTTGACCCTGTCAATGAAAGTCTAGCTGACCCAAAACTTGTAGCCACGAACGAGGTTGGATTGACGTTGCGTTACGCTCCAAATGTGAAATACTATGAAGGTCGATCATCGCGCGTGCCAATGCTTAATAAGTACCCAATTTTGGACATCAGTTACAACTATTCCATTCCAGGATTTTTGGATGCTGCGTATGAATATCACAAGATTGGAGTGCGCTTGTTTAAGCGGATTTACATGAGTCCAATCGGTTTTGCCGATACTCAATTTGAAGGTGGTTGGATGATTGGTCGGGTGCCGTTTCCGTTGCTATTCATTCATCGTGGAAACCAGACGTTCTTTCATGACCCAAACACGTTTAATATGATGAACTGGTTTGAGTTTGTGAGCGATAAGTACATTTCGATTGATTATTACCATCACTTTAATGGTTTCTTTTTCAATAAGGTTCCGTTCCTTAAAAAGTTGAAATGGAGGTTGACAACGGGTGTGAAAGCAGTTTGGGGCGGTGTATCCGTTGGTAACACTCCAGGCATGACAGAAAGTGATAATATTTTCAAATTTCCTAGCCGAAGAGTGCAAGACAAAAAAGGGAATCCAATTCTTGATCAATACGGGAACGAGCAATATGGTCAGGTAACATTTACGTTGGAAAAAATGCCTTACGTTGAAGCTAGTATTGGGATTGAAAATATTTTCAAGGTCATTAGCGTTGATCTCGTAAAGCGCTTCACTCACTTGGATAACCCGAACGTATCGCAACTGGGTTCGGCCAAGGGTTGGGGCTTTAGGGTAAGAGCAGGAATTCGTTTCTAATGAAACTTCGTGCGGAAAATATCAAGAAGAAATACGGCAGCCGCATGGTTGTTAAAGGTGTTTCCATCGAAGTAAGTCAAGGCGAAATTGTGGGGCTTTTAGGTCCAAATGGAGCTGGAAAAACCACATCCTTCTATATGATTGTTGGACTTATTCGTCCAAACGAAGGAGCTGTTTATTTGGATGATAAGGATATTACCAATCTTCCGATGTACAAACGCGCGCAACTTGGGATCGGCTACTTGCCACAGGAAGCTTCCGTGTTCCGAAAGTTGAGCGTGGAGGACAACATTTTGGCGGTGCTAGAAATGGTCGGAGCTTCCAAAAAAGAGCAGCACGAAAAGCTAGAATCGTTGCTTGATGAGTTCGGATTGCAGCACGTGCGCAAAAACCGTGGCGACCTTTTATCAGGAGGAGAAAGAAGAAGAACGGAAATTGCCCGTTGTCTGGCTGTGAACCCGCATTTCATACTCTTGGATGAACCGTTTGCAGGAGTTGACCCAATTGCAGTTGAAGACATTCAGGAAATTGTTTTCAAACTCAAGCAGAAGAACATCGGTATCCTCATCACCGACCATAACGTGCACGAAACACTACGAATTACCGACCGCGCATACCTCCTCTTTGAAGGAGACATTCTTAAAGCAGGATCAGCCGAAGACCTCGCCAATGATGAGCAGGTGAGAAGGGTTTATTTGGGCCAGAATTTTGTGCTTCGCTAAAGCGATTTTCGCCTGTAAACGATAGCCCATTCAGCCCCATCTTCCGTTTTCCAGACTTCTTCAAACTCTGGCATTTCGGCAGGTTTCATGTCGTAACCCAGCCCCTCATAACTCACTTGTACGATGTATCGCGAATCATCCATCGGAAAAGTAGAAGCACACGTGAAGACACTTTCTTTGGTTACATAACCAGCAGCTGGTTTTTTCAGAACCTCAACAAAGGTGAACGTGGAAGAAATACATACCGCTTGAGGTTGAGCGTTTTGCAGAAGATAATTGACGGCCCGTTGCGTTACGTTGATGCATTCTGTATAGCGCAAATTATTTCCTTTTTTCTGGGAATCAATCCTATTTGTATGATGGTAAATCATAAAACCAAGAAAAATGAGCAGTACGTTTTTTAGCCAAATTGTTTGTTTTAGGGCAATATGAACGCCAGCCGAAAGCGCCAACATCAACAGCGGAAAGAGAAAAAGAAAGTATCTGTCGATGAAAAAATGCGCGGAGGTGAATAAAATCATCACAAACATCAACAACAGCGTTATCGGAAAAAACAGATGATTGACCGTTTTAGCCTTTTGAAATGGCCATATCATGGAAAGACCGAATACGACCAATACGGCAGGCAATCCATATTCGAAATACCAATTTGGTAGCCAAGAACTCAATTCGTGCAACGTGGCAAAGCTCAGTGCAAGTAGCAAGGCCGATACTCTTGCCAAAACAGGCCCACGTGTCCAACCAAGTCCAATTACAGCCAAACCAGTAGCTACAATAAGACCCCGTTGTTGTTGCTTAAAAATAATTTCAAGGGCCGTTCCAATGTTGTCTTTCCAATGGTTCGGTTCGGTGTCAAACATGCCCATGTGCTCTGGAAACATGAACCAGCCGAATTGAATTCGCTGAATGAGAAAATAGATGAAGGCCAGCGCAATTGGCGCTGCGGTACTGAGAAGAATGATGACCCGCTTTTTTGACCAATCGCGGTCTGCGGTAAACTGAAATAATTCTACCAGACCAATAACTCCGATGGTCAGAATTCCGGTCTCTTTGGTTAGCAGCAGGCAGATTCCAGATAGGATAAACAGAACAATGGATCGCCTCAGATAGAACAGAATTGTCAGAATCGTGAAAAGCGCAAGCTGAACTTCAGGCAACAGAAACCCAGATTGCTCAAGAAAAATGGGCTGTATGGCAAGCAATCCTGCAGCCCAAAATCCTGTAGAACGGTTGAAAAGCTGAGTGCCAAGTGCATAAACTGCAAAAAGCAGACATACAGATACGAAAAGACAGAAGGAATGAACCGCAATAAAGGTGGTTCCGAACAAGGTCATCCAGACCGATGCGAAAAAATGGAATAGAATCGGATGACCACGAGAAAATTCTGGGTCAACAGAATTGGGTAGCAGTCCGGGGCCATTATCGTACATATCAAAGACGGCTGGGGCATACACCCACGCCTCATCCCAGAAATAGGGATAATCTAAGAACGGTATCTTGGTTAGTATGAAAAGGGCGACAATCGCTAGAAGCGCGAAATCCCAAAAACGTAGCGATTTAAGCCAATTCCAATTCACATACTAGGTTTAGGAATCTTAGGCTTTAGAAAGTTCAAACTCAAAACTCTCCATAATCTGGTTAGCCAGTAATTCCTTGCACGCCTTTTCTACCTTTTCTTTTGCAGAAGCCTCGTTCTCTGCCTCAACCTCCAACGAAATGTGTTTTCCAATCCGAACGTTTCCAATTTCTGGTAGTCCGAGATTCTTCATACTAGAACTAACAGCCTTGCCCTGTGGGTCAAGTAGTTCTTTTTTGGGCATTACATCAATCTCAGCTTTGAACTTCATTTTTTTGAAAGAAATAGGTTGTTGATAATGGAAATTATGATGTACAAAGATAGGACGATAGGAATGGCAACCGGGCGTAGAATTATTAACAGAACCACGGAAATTATCAAGAATACAAATCGTGCCTCATTTCCTTTCCATCCAAAACTCTTGAATTTCATTGCTAAAAGTGGAATGTCAGAAACCATTAATGCGGATAGACCAACGGAGGAGCTAATGATAAACGCTTGACTGGTAATTATGGATTCTAAATCCCAACTCAACTCAAACGGCATGAAGGCTATAATAAGTGGAATGGAAATAATCCAAAGCGCACTTGCTGGTGTTGGAACCCCTCGAAAGCTATCGGATTGGCGTGTATCAACATTGAATTTTGCCAATCGCAACGCGGAAAAAACAGGAATCGCAAGCGGAATAAGCAACAACGGATTTTGAAAAAAGGCTTGAACTCCGTTCAGAGATTGAATGCCTCCCGTAAGATAGTGCAGGAGCATTAGTCCTGGAACAACACCAAACGTTACCATATCGGCCAACGAATCTAATTCTGCGCCAATGGGCGATGAAACCTTCAGCAGTCTAGCCGCAAATCCATCGAAAAAATCAAAAACGGCAGCGGCTATTACAAGGTAAGCGGTTGTAAGTGGGTCGCCCAATCCAACGGAAACAATCGCCAAGCAACCACAAAGCAGATTTAAGCAGGTGATGAAGTTTGGAACGTGTTTAATCGGATTCATTTGCCGAAGGTAAGAAAGGCGTTAATATACATTTTGGGACAGTTCAGAAAAATTGAACACTAAACCTGTAACCTTTATGCTATGCGAGCATAGAAGCATTCTGAAATCGGAATGAATAAGAACATCGAAAAATTAGAACGTTCTCTTGAGCAATCGGAGAATGATGCCGAACGGCTGGAGGTGCTTTTAGCCCTCTTGCTGGCGCATAAGGACGATGATTTTGTTGAAGGATGGAAGTTCGGTACAGAAGCACTTGAGCTGGCAAAATTGCTCAAGAATCGAAATTCAGTGGCAAGCGCGCACGAAGGCTTGGCCAACGTTCTGTGGAAATTGGCAGAATATTCTCAGAGTGTGGAGCATTTTGAAGAAGCTCTTGATAGGTACCTCGGTCTTGGCGACCTCTACGCAGTGGCCCGCTGCTATTGTGGAATGGGAATTATTTCAGGCACATTGCAAGAGTACCGCACCGCCTTGGAGTATTTTGAAGATGGACTTTCTGCCAGTAGGCGTGTCGATAGACATCAGCTGGCGGCAACCATTACAGGTAATATTGGGCACGTATATTTCAATTTGGGCAGGTATAAAGACGCAATGGACTGTTTTCAGCATGGATTGGATTTCTATGAGGAAATAAACGAAACTCAAGGAGCTGCAAACATGCTTGGTGGTATGGCTGGAGTTTATGTCTATCAAGGTGAATATGATAAAGGGATGGAACTCGTTCGGAGGTCTCTGGAAATCCATAAAACAGCCAACCACCGAAGAGGAATAGCCGTTTCCATGCTGAATATTGGTAGCACTTTCCATCGTATGGGGAAATTGGACAAGGCCAAAATTGAGATGAAAGGAGCACTTAATTATTGTCGCTCCATTAACTTGAAAATGATGGAGTATGAGGTTCTCAAGAATTTGAGCGAAGTGTGTTCTGACCTGAAGCAAGAGGAGGAAGCGTCAGAGTACCTACGTTTATATATGGACGGACAGAAAGAAGAAAAGGCGATGTCGGTCAAGCGGAAGAACGAACAGTTCAAACAGCGTCAGCTGATTCGCGAAATGCAGAACGAGAAGAAATAAAGGAGCGAATCAATTGCGATTCACCTAGGGCAAACGCATTTAACTTTTATGCTTGAGATTATTCATGCCCAAATATGAGGGACAAACATGGCATAGCCACAACTTGTTCCGACCATCGGGAGAAACACAGAATGGACACAGAAAATTTTGTCTTTCTCAGTGAAAATCTCCGTGAATTCTGTGTCTCTGTGGCTAGAAAAATGTCTCTTCATAAGGCTGACGGTCATGTTATTTTTAAATACGTTTGCCCTAGCGATTCACCCTCTTTCTGTGTAAAAATTCCGCTTTAAACCTAGAATGGGTTTCTCAAAGTAATGCCAGCTAAGTGCCGCAAACGGAGCAATTATCGCGAAAGCCAATAGAGGCTTTAGGATAAGAAAGGCCCAAATATTCTCATCAAGTTCGGTAAGGAGCAGAACACGCTGCCCAATCAGTAGTCCAATTTCATGGAAGCAAAACAATCCATAGCTGATTACTCCCAAGTAGGTTATTGTCTTCAACCGCCCGAATTTAAAAAAACTGTTGTCGCAAAAATTTTGTTCAAAAATGAAGAAGGAGAGGATTAACGCGTAGAACATCTTTTCAAGGATGAGATTCACGTAACCGGGCAAAATCTGATTGTTGAAAACGGATCCGTAAACCAACAGCGAGCAGCTAAACAGCATATAAATGCCGATTATGCTTCCTTTTTTCAGTGTTTTTAAAGTTTCAAATCCCCAATTTCGGTTGAAGGAGATGAATGCGAAGACAGCTCCGAGGCAAATGTCTCCAAGTAAAAAGAGCGTGTGAAACCACAGATTAATATCTGTTTCAAAAAGTTTTACGGTTGTGATGGCAAACACACTAAGAAGTAATCCGAATAGCCACTTTTCATTTTTCCGGAAGATGATTAATAGAAACGGCCAGAAAATGTAAAACTGTTCTTCTACAGAAACGCTCCAGAGTACGCTGATGATGGGCGAGTGCGTCCAGCCGTGTTCTATAAGGAAGAAGTTGCCAACGAAAAGGATGAAATACCACGGGTTTCCAATCTCTTTGTAAGGTTCTCCAATAAGTTCCATTCCCAGCGGAACAAGCACAAAACCGATGAAAAGAACGAGGAAATAGAGCGGCCAAATGCGTAAAGCTCGTCTTATATAATAGAGCCACGGCTTAAACATTCCGGCATGTTGCCGCTCCTCCAAAATGACCCACGTATTGATGTAACTCGATAGCACAAACGCAAAGCTGAATCCCGTTTTGCCAAAAATGTAAACGTAGTTTTTGACCCAACCATACACCCCAGATTGCTGAATGTAGGCACTGTCGGTATCCAAGGCGTGGCCTAAGAAAATGAACAGAAAAGCAATGAAACGCAGCGCATCTAGGTTCTTGAAGAATACTTTTTGCGCTGTTGAATGTTCGACCATCGGGACTAATTTACATAGGGCAATCGGGTCTTGTTACTAAACACGTTGAAAAACATTTTTTTAGCCACAGATACACGGTTTATCACGGATTTTCACAGATAAAAAGAAGTCCATCAGAGAAATCAGTGAAAATCCGTGTATCTGTGGCTATTTCATTTCAATTATTCAAGAGCTGATTGCTCTATCAATTTACATCTTCGATTAATGTCGTTCAAAGCTAAGAACTACCTTCGACACAATTTTCAGATTAGGTTTCCGTTCGCGGTGTCGAAATCCGCGTGGAAAATCATTTTTGATAACTTTAAGACCTGTTCGCGAACATGACCAAAAAGCTCTTACTATTTCTCCTCATCACCAGCTCATTCCTATTTGGAACAGATGCGTTGGCACAAGCTCCAAAGTACAGTAACGAATTTTTATCAATTGGTGTTGGAGCACGCGGTATGGGACTTGGAAACTCGCTGGTTGCTAGCGTAAATGATGTAACGGGTGGCTATTGGAATCCAGCAGCATTGCCTTTGGCTCAGCAAAAATGGCAGGTTTCTCTTATGCACTCCGAGTATTTTGCAGGTATTGCCAAGTACGATTATGCAGCAGTTTCTGCTCCTATTGTTGATGATCACACCCAAGCTTCGTTCAGTTTTATCCGATTTGGGGTTGATGATATTCCAAATACGACACAATTGATTGATGATGAAGGCAACATCGATTATGATAAAGTAACGGCATTTACCGCTGCAGATTATGCTTTCCTTATCAGCATCGGAAGAAGCAGTGCGAAAATCCCAGGTTTGCGTTATGGAGGAACAGTTAAGGTGGTGTACCGGCATGTAGGCAAGTTTGCACATTCATGGGGATTCGGTCTTGATGGAGGGGTGCAGTACGACTACAGGAAATGGAAATTTGGTTTGATGGCGCGTGACGTGACCTCAACATTCAATGCTTGGAATTTTACCTTGGATGATAAGACCAAGGAGGTGTGGCTGCAAACAGGTAACGAAATTCCAAAGAACTCTTTGGAGGTGACGCTGCCAAAATTGATTCTAGCAGCAGGAAGACGCTTCGATATCTACAAGAAATTTGGTGTTTATGCTGAGTTTAACTTCGATTTTACGTTTGATGGAAAGCGTTCGGTGCTTATTAAAGGCGACCCAATCAGTATTGAACCACATGCTGGTATCGAGGTGTTCTATTCCGATTTCGTATTTCTCCGTTTCGGTGTAACTAACATTCAGGATTACACAGATGATGACGGCAAAAAGGTATGGACATGGCAGCCGAACGTTGGAGTTGGCGTGCGTATCAAAGATTTCTACATTGACTATGCGCTCACCGATGTAGGCAACCAATCAGTAGCCTTGTTCAGTAACGTATTTTCCTTGCGGGCAGACATTCACAAGGATATGTTTAAGAAGAAACCGAAGACCGAATGAGGAAACTTTTACTGATAGCTTTCTTGCTTCAGTCTGCGTTGACCTTCGCTCAGCCTTATGGCAACGAGTGGGTCGATGCCTCTCAACCTCATTTTCAGTTCAACATACATAAAGAAGGAATTTACCGCATCAGTTATCAGGTGCTAGATAATGCGTTGGCGCAGCAAGGCTTCAACCTCAATTCCATCGACCCTCGCAACATACAGCTATTTGCCCGTGGCGAACAGCAATTTATTTACCTCGGTGGTGAGGCCGATGGTGTTTTTGACCCGAACGATTTTATTGAGTTTTATGCCCGTGGCAACGATGGCGTGTTTGATGATGGCGTCTATTTCGATAATCCGCTGAACAATGCCAATCCTTATTACAGCCTTATTAATGATACCATCCGGTATTTTTTAACGTGGAATAACTCCACAAATAATGCAAGGATGGCATGGGAAACCGATGTCAATTTTAGTGCGTTCACGGCATCAACTTACATTATTCGTGATGAAATTAAAGAGCTTCACAACAATTATTTCTACGGACAAACCTTCAACCAGACCAATAGCACCAGTCCAATTTACGATGGTGGTGAGGGGTTTTACGGATATTATTTCGACCCCGGATTCATAGATTCCTTCTGGAACCTATCTACAGCCTACCGCTATTCTCAGGGACCTGACGCAGAGGTGGAGATAAGTGTGGTAGGCAATAGTTATGACAATAAGAACCTGCATATTCAGGGGCCATCCATCAATTTTGATGCGGTGATAGATCAGCGCAATGGCTATCGCTACAACTTCACGATTCCCACAGCTTCGCTGGATGCGAACACGTCTAATTTCACGTTTACCATAAATAATCCGGTTACCCCCGGTGGTTATCAGGCCATTGTAGGCTATGTGAAAGTGCGCTACCCACAGACGCCCAACATCAGCAATGGAACTGCTGCCAAGTTTCTGGTGGGCAACAATCCAAATTATCCGGGTCAGAATAAAAGTCGTGTGCAGTTGGCTGGCTACGCCCAAAGCACTCCGCGTTTGTATGATTTGACAAATCATCGGATTCTTCCTGTGGGTGGTGCTCCGGGCAGTTACGAGTTTCTTGTTCCTGATAATGGAAGTTTAAAGGAGTGCTACATCACCAGCGAGGCAAGCATCAGCGCCAATGCCATCACAATTTTGAAGCCTGCCGGACCGAATGGCTCGGTCTATTTTACGGATTTCAATGCCCTCGACCCAAGCACAGACTATTTCGCCATTGGGCCGTCTTCCTTTTACAACGTGGTTCAGCAATATGCTTCTTATCGAAACAGTTCTGGTCATAACGCCATTGGCATTGATGTGGAGGAACTTTACAATCAGTTCGGTTGGGGCATCAACAAACATCCACTCGCTATCCGCAAGTTTGCCGCGTGGGCATTAGGAAAACTAACAGCTCCCAAGCACATCTTCCTTATTGGTAAGACCGTTCGTTCCCACTCAGGAAGAACGGATCCTGCTCTTTTTTCACAGATACTGGTGCCCACGTTCGGTTATCCGCCAAGCGATAACATGATTACTTCTTACTTAGGCACGGGCACCTACCTCGAAGAAACGGGAATTCCCATTGGTAGACTGGCTGCACAAACACCACAACAGGTGACGGAATACATGCAGAAAGTGCAGGAATATGAGGCGTTAGGAAATGAATTCTGGATGAAGCGTGGAATTCATCTCTCGGGTGGTACGGCTGGCCCTCAGTTGTTACAGATTCGTGCATTCATGGATTCATACAAATACATTTTTGAGGACACGCTTCTTGGCGGGAACATTCAAACTTTTCAGAAGACCAGTTCGCAACTGTTCCAGTCCACGCAGGTAGATTCCATCAGAAATCTGGTAAACAACGGTGTTCAGTTCATCAACTTTATTGGACACGGTTCTTCGGTAGGGTTTGATGTAAGCATCGATTATCCTTCCCTTTTTAATAATAACAATGGTAAATACCCAGTAATGATGGCCAATTCGTGCTACGCGGGGGATATTCACCAACCACTAGGCGTGCCTTCTTCTATTTCGGAGCAGTGGGTATTGGAGCCTCAACGAGGGGCAATGGCTTTTCTCTCAACGGTTGGGCCAGGAAACCTATTCTATCTGAACAGCTACTGCACCAATTTCTATCACAGTCTCAGTCATTTTGAATACAACAATACAATCGGTTGGCAGATAAAACGTGCCATTCGAGAGAATGCACAGCCGTTTAATTACGTGACACGTCTGCATAATTTGGAGTACACGCTGCATGGTGATCCCGGTATCAACATCACAAAGAGGCCAGATCCAGACCTGATGGTGAACCAGCAAAGTATTTGGTTTGAACCGCAAGAGATTACCACCGAAATGGCCACGTTTGAGATGAACATCAAGATTACCAATCTGGGTGCGGCATTCACAGACTCATTCTTTGTTCAAATCGCAAGACAGCTACCTACGGGGCAGATTGATACTACGTTGACGATTATTCATCCGCCCGTCTATTATTTGGATACCCTCACGGTCTTTGTTCCAGTCAATCTTGTAGATGGTTTGGGAATTAATAAGCTCTGTGTTTCCTTGAATGACCCCGTTAATAATAACGTTGGAGAGGTAAACTTCTCAAACAACTTCACGTGTGTAGATGTGAATGTCCTTTCTCCCGATCTCGTTCCTATTTGGCCATACAAGTTTGCCGTCATTCCCGATCAGGGACCAACCTTGAAATGCTCAACAGGTAACCCATTTGCGCCCGTCAAAACCTACCGAATTGAGTTGGATACAACTGATTTGTTCAATAGCCCATTAAAGCAATTCACCACCATCACGCAGGGCGGAGGCGTGGTTAATTGGACTCCAAGCTTGCTGGCCAACATGCCTGATAGCACGGTCTATTTTTGGCGAGCCAGTGTTGATTCGGCCACCTATGGCTTTTACAAATGGCGCGAAACCTCGTTTCAATACATCATCGACAAATATGGCTGGGGACAGGCGCATTATTTTCAATACAAGGAAGACGACCATCTCAACATCATTTACAATCGTCCCGAACGTGATTGGGATTTCTATCAGACGGTAAAACAGTTTAAACTCAACAATTTCGGAAATCCGACCACATTGGCGCAAGCGGAAGACTTCAATTATTTTGTTGACAACGGAAGGGAGGAATATATCGCTTGTCCTGGCCCTTCGGTGCAATCCTCACAATTTGCGGTGATTGTTTTGGACGCATGCTCCTTGGAGCCTTGGCGTACTCCAGGTATTGATCAGGTGACCGGGCAGTCTTTGCCCGGCAATGGCAACCATGGGCAGTTAACCAACTGTAATCCTAACCGACCAAGAGGCTGGTACACGTTTAGGGTAAACGGAGATTTGCCGGCCTTTGAAAATTTCGTCAATAATGTAATTCCAGATAGTTCCTACATCGGTATTATGAGTTGGTTGAACATTGATTTTGAAAATCTGCCACTACAATACAGACAAGTGTTCACAAACCTTGGTGCCACGTCTATTGATACACTATCTGGTGTTCCTTACAACTTCTTTGTAAAAAAGGGAAATCCGAGTACTGCTATAGAGACTTTCGGGACAAGCCTTACCGATCACGTTAGTCTTACAACAGTGGTAACTGGTTGCTACAACCAAGGCACCATTACCACCAAATACATTGGACCAACATCACAATGGAAATCCTTACACGTGCGAGCTGATGCGCTGGAAAATCCAACACAAGACAGCATTGCTATCAACGTAATTGGGGTGCGTCCGAGTGGGGTAGAAGAAGTGGTGATGAGCGGAATCAACGGCACCAGTACCGATATTCTCGATCTCTATAATAGCATTGATGCAAGCGTTTATCCGCGCTTGCGTTTGAGTGCTTTCTGTGCAGATGATAGCTCGGCAAGCACACCGCCACAAATGGATCGTTGGCAGGTGCTTTTTGAAGGTGTGCCAGAAGCCGCGCTTAACCCGCATATTTCCTATTCGTTTGAGAGCGATACCCTGTATGATGGCGATTTGCTCAAATTCCACGTGGCCATTGAGAACATCAGCGAGTTTGATATGGACAGCCTCCTAGTTCATTACTGGATTGAAGATGCCGGTGGCAATCGAGCGTACTTGCCTTATCCGCGCCAAGCACCGCTTTTGGCAGGTGCGTTTTTGTACGATACCATTACAACCAGTCCGCTGGCATTCCTTGGCGGAAACGTGTTTTGGGTGGAGGTAAACCCGCGCAGACCAGATCAATCTTTTGGCTACGACCAATTGGAGCAATACCACTTCAATAACTTGGCGAACGTAAAATTCAGCGTGGCAGGAGATGGCGTCAATCCAATTATGGATGTGACGTTTGATGGCATTCACATCTTGGATGGCGACATCGTTTCGGCCAAGCCCTACATCGTTATTGAGTTGGACGATGAGAGTCAATACAGATTACTCAACGATACGTCCGATTATCAAGTATTCCTCAAAGAGCCCGAAACCGAAAACCTCAAGAGGGTTTGGTTCAAGAATTTCACCAATATGCAGTTCTATCCGGGAGAAACGCCCGACAATAAGGCGCGAATTGAGTGGGATGCCGAATTCCAAATTGATGGCATCTACGAGCTTTGGGTGCAGGGCTACGACCAGTCGAACAATGCAGCCGGAGACCAGTATTACCGCATAAGTTTTGAGGTGATAAATGAGGCCACCATCTCCAACGTGCTCAATTACCCGAACCCATTCTCAACCGCCACGCATTTCGTATTTACCATCACAGGATCAGAACAACCCGATTATTTCAAGATTCAGGTGATGACCATTACTGGAAAAGTTGTTCGCGAAATAACCATGGACGACCTCGGTCAGATGAACATTGGTCGCAACGTTACCCAATATGCTTGGGATGGAAAGGATACCTACGGAGACCAGCTCGCCAATGGCGTGTATCTCTACCGCATGGTGGCCAAACTGCAAGGCGATTACATCAAACACCGCGATAGCGGAGCCGATAAATGGATCGAAAGCGGCTTTGGTAAGATGATGCTCATCCGTTGATTCGCTCGCGCGAGCTTATAGCTCGTGTGGAATATGGATGACCGTCCACGGTCAGGTAGAAATTACCAATCCTCAGTGTCTTTCAACGGTCGGTCTGTTGCCTTCACCAGTTGGTTCGTTGTTGTAAACGAATGGTCCGTTGCTGTACCGCCAGTATCGATTGCTTTAGTGTCAGCATCAATTGCTTTGGACCAGCCTTCATTTTTCCATTTTTCTTTTTTCCTCTTCTTCTCAAAACATACCTTTGCGCCCGTTCAAAAAGAAAGAATAATGGCAAAGTATGATGTAACGATTATCGGTTCGGGCCCAGGAGGCTATGTAGGTGCAATTAGATGTGCGCAATTGGGCATGAAGGTGGCCATTATCGAAAAGTATCCAACTTTAGGTGGAACCTGTCTCAATGTGGGTTGCATTCCCTCAAAAGCGCTGCTCGATTCTTCAGAACATTATCACAATGCCGTTCACACATTCAAAGAGCACGGAATTGATATTCCCGCACCAAAAGTGAACATCAAACAAATGATTGCCCGCAAGGGAGATGTGGTAAAATCTAACGTGGATGGCATCGCTTTTCTGATGAAAAAGAACAAGATTGATGTGTACGAAGGCGTTGGAAGTTTTGAATCCAAGAACAAAATCAAGGTTACCAAGGCTGATGGCAGTTCTGAAGTGCTTGATACCGATAAGGTGATTATTGCAACAGGCTCAAAACCATCTTCGCTACCCTTTATTACGATTGATAAAAAACGAGTGATTACTTCAACCGAAGCGTTGAATATGACCGAAGTTCCAAAGCACCTAATTGTCGTGGGTGGAGGTGTCATTGGCCTAGAGTTAGGTTCGGTTTATGCCCGTTTGGGAGCTGAGGTTTCCGTGGTAGAATACATGGATGGCATCATTCCAACCATGGATAAAACCTTGGGTAAGGAATTACTAAAAGTGTTGAAAAAAGAAGGCGTGAAATTCTACCTAAGCCACAAGGTCAAAGCCGTATCAGCAAAAGGAAAAACGGTAACGCTTAAGGCTGATGATGCCAAAGGAAATGAGGTTACGCTTGAAGGAGATTATTGCCTTGTTGCCGTAGGTCGTAAAGCTTACACCGATGGTCTTAGTTTAGATAAAGCAGGACTCACTACAGACGATAGAGGTCGAGTGGAGGTAGATGCACATCTGCAAACAAAAGTGGCAGGCATTTACGCCATTGGCGATGTAATTAAAGGTGCCATGCTCGCGCACAAAGCGGAGGAAGAAGGCATTTTTGTGGCGGAGGTAATGGCAGGGCAAAAGCCCCATGTCGATTATAATCTCATTCCAGGTGTAGTTTATACATGGCCAGAAGTAGCCGCTGTCGGACAAACAGAAGAGCAACTGAAAGAAGCAGGAGTGGAGTACAAAGTGGGTTCATTCCCAATGCGTGCTTTGGGTCGTTCGCGCGCTAGCATGGATTTAGATGGATTGGTTAAAGTGTTGGCAGATAAGAACACGGATGAGATTCTTGGAGTACACATGATTGGTGCTCGTGCTGCGGATATGATTGCAGAAGCAGTTGTGGCCATGGAGTTCCGAGCTTCGGCAGAGGACGTGTCGCGTATTTCACACGCACATCCAACCTACACCGAAGCCATTAAAGAAGCGTGTTTGGCCGCTACGGACAACCGTTCGATTCATATGTAATCGCAACAATCAAATCAGAAACGTGTTCCAATGTCCATGAAGCCAGAAATAGGAGTTCTCCTCATGAATGTCGGAACGCCCGACTCTCCCAGAGTCAGTGACGTTCGAAAATACCTTTCTGAGTTTCTAAACGACCCTCGGGTTATTGATATACCGTGGTTGTCAAGGAAGATATTGGTCAATGCCATTATTGTTCCGTTTCGTGCACCCAAGTCTGCTAAAATCTATCAGCAAATGTGGACCGATGAAGGTTCGCCCTTGCTGATTCATTCAGAGAATTTTAAACAAGCTCTTCAAGCCGATTTGGGAGCAAAGTATCAGGTTGAGATTGCGATGCGCTATCAATCTCCTTCGGTTACCGAAGGTTTGGAGAAGATTCGCAAGAACAACCCCAAGAAGATTATTGTGGTGCCGATGTATCCGCAGTATGCGTCTTCATCTACAGGAACATGTATTGAGGAAGTGATGCGCATCAGTTCAAAATGGTGGGCTATTCCAGAAATGGTGTTCGTCAACCAGTTCTACGACCTACAAGGATATATTGATGGATTCGTAAAACGTGGAAAGCAGTTCGATTTAGATTCGTACGACCACATCATATTCAGCTATCACGGACTGCCCGTTCGTCAATTGGATAAAATTTATGATGAAGGGCTGTGCTCAGATCACGATTGTGAAAATGGCGTTCTCCATGATAATCAGTTTTGCTACAAGGCTACCTGCTATGAATCTACCAAACGTATTGCAGCAGGTCTCGGACTTTCTGAAGACCGTTACACGGTTTCCTTTCAATCTCGTTTAGATGATAAATGGATTAAGCCGTATTCAGACAAAGTAGTAGCCGAAAAAGGAAAGGAAGGAGCCAAACGTTTGCTCATCTTCTCACCAGCCTTTGTTGCCGATTGCCTCGAAACCCTCATTGAAATTGGTCACGAGTATGATGAGATATTCAAAGAGAACGGTGGCGAAAAAGTTGATCTAGTCCCCAGCTTGAATGCTGATGCCGATTGGGTGCTTTCAATGGCCAAACACATTCGCGCCAAATAAAAACAACCCTGATTTCGTTCCGATAGCTCATTAGAAATTATCCTTTGCGATGAACATCTCTGTGTATCTCGCTTACTCATAGTTCCTCTGTGTAATCAAGAAAATCAGTGCAAAAAAAAGGGAGAACCTTAGTCCTCCCTTTCCAATCTTTTTCAAGCAATATCTTAGTGAAGCATTACGCGCTTACTGAAATTTCTTTGTGCATTTGATAGGTTGATGATGTAGATTCCACGGGCGAGACCGCCAGCAGGGAGTCTCACCTTATTCATGCCATCTACTCCAACTCCAGAAAAATCAAGTGTTCTTCTGCCACTGGCATCATAAAGAAAAATGGTGAACTTTTCATTGTCGGCTGCAGTGAACTCAACCACAATGTCGGTTTGATCTACGTCATATGCATTTACAAAATTGAAGTCGTTACCATCGGTGCCGCAGGTAACTGCAATAATCTCTGAATACTCAGACTTTCCAGTGAAATCCGTGTTTTTTAGACGGTAGTATGATGTTCCACCGTAAGGAAGATTGTCAATTGCATTGTAAGTGATTGATTGGTTGCTGTTTCCGGCACCTTCAATTACATCAACCACTTCGAAATCTGTACCGTTGTTGCTTCGCTCAACAGTGAAGAAATCGTTGTTTGTCTCCGTCCAAGTAGTCCATTTCAACTCGATAGAGCCATCACCGCACTCACCTGCAAAACGTACAAGCTCAATTGGGAGTGGATCACTATTGTCAACAAGTGTCCATACTGGGTATGCATCTTCCAGCCAAGTAGTTGCATCAAGTCCAAGCGTCATGGTTAGTCGGTTATTAGTAGGGTCGTTTGTAAAAACAGGACCATCACTATACATCCAGTCTCCCCATTTATTCTGATCGTGATTGTATCGTTGAGGCGTTATTTTAGCAGGTGTAATATGGTTAGATCCAAGTCTTTCATTAGGGGCGTAATTGAAAGTGTATCGAACTTTAGGCCGTGTTAGTGTCCCATACTCTGGGTCGTCACCTCCAGTTCCTTCTGCTAAACCATTGCCTCCAATCCCCATATTCTCATCATCAATTATCCAATACCTGTCAACAACCCAAAAATGGCTAGCCTGACTATAGTCGTCAGTTAAGTGATTTACCGTGAAAGGAAGGTTGTTCCAAACAAGTGGCGCAGTTGTGTAGTCGTTGATGTCTGTACCAGCTGCTCCCCCTAGAAAACCGTTGTATTCATTCGTGCCATAAGTGGCAAAAGTTTTGTAAGCGCTTGGGGCAGTACCTGCTGTAACCACATCATAAGTAAATGGAATGGATATAGGGGTAACACCAGCAGTTCCAAACGGAACAGTGAAAGCATTTGGAGCAGGGCTTATTCCCATTTTCCAGCGTACTACACCATATCCACCAGCCAACCGACCAGTTTCGGAAATAACAAATCCTGTTGATGCTGGATCGAAAGCGGTGTTGTAAACGCCATTCTCAACAGTAAGTCTGTGTTTGTTCAGTTCTAAACTTTGGCCTGTAAGAGTAATAGTGCCATGAGTTGTTGCTCCAGTCGCCAAACTAGTTCCCGTAAGACTCTTTCTTCCTGTACCGTTAATAGTAAGGTTGTAAAAGTGTGTCTCTTCAGTTCCACCAATAGTTTGAGCACTATTGCCATCAAGCCTAACAGTTCCTGCTGAAGGAGTAGTGCCAAAAACACCGTTACCGTTGGCATCAGAATTAGACCAATTACCATCAACATCCATTGTTCCAGCATTGGCAATTTGACCACCTGTCAAATTGGTAAATCCACCATTATCAACAACTAGAAAGGTATTAGCAGTAATGTTAATCTTAGCGCCATTATTCACAAGGCCCTGTGCAATTGAGGCCGTTGAGCCACAAAACACAAGTGCAAATCCAATTAGAAAGTGCTTTGCGGGAGAGTAAAATCTTGTCATCATTTGTTGAATTCTAGTGTGATATTCAGGTCAATTTTCAGTCAATTCTGAATTTTGAACTATAAAGCTATTCTTTTGCTTTGGATTAGGATGTAAAAAATGTTGCAACATTTAACTTTCAACTTGTCCTCTTTGCAGAGATTAGAGATTTTTGAACGAATATTAATGATTACAAGTTCTACCGTTAGTCGAGAAGTGTTGCTATGAGTTGGAAAGATAGAAGAAGTATTTTGAACTTGACTACTCATCAGATGGAAGAGTGGGTTGGGTCGGCTTCGTGCGTGGTTCAGATAAGTGCGCTATCCACTGAGATGGGAATTTTACCCACTCCAACTATTAAGTTTTCGACCGTTGTTGGGATAGGGATTAAAGATGAAATTATTGGAACCAGAGTAGAAGATTTGAATAAACTTCGGCTATGGTTGTCTGAAAAGAGCGACATGGTTCTAGGTTATTTTTCTTACGATTTGAAGAATCTCCTTGAGAATTTGGAATCAATAAATTCCGATAGGATGGCGTTTCCGTTGTTTCATTTTTTCGTTCCGAGAATGATCTGTTTTGTTGATGGCGATGAGGCGGAATGCTATTATCATGGAGAAATCCCTGATTGTTTTGATTCGCAGGATTCTGCCATATCCAGAAAGATTGGTGACTCTAAACCTCAGCCACAAAAATCAGAATACGTAGAAAAAGTGAAGGAACTTCAAAAGCATATTCAACTTGGGGATATTTATGAGGTCAACTATTGCATTGAACACGGATTTGAGGAAACCGTGGTTGACCCTTATGGGTTGTATAAAGAATTGCAGGAAGTTTCTCCTGCTCCATTTTCGTGTTATGTTGCTGATAATGGCAAGTATTTAATGAGTTCCAGTCCAGAAAGGTTTATGAAGAAATCTGGCAATACATTGGTTTCACAACCAATGAAAGGAACGAACAGGAAAACAGCCGACAACGAAGTTCAGAAGGCCTTATTAAGAAGTGATTTGAAGGAAGTTGCAGAAAATGTGATGATAACTGACCTTGTGAGAAATGATTTGTCAAAGAGTGCCAAGAACGGTAGCGTGAGAGTGGATGAATTATGTGGAGTTTATGAATTTGAGCACGTAAACCAGATGATTTCTACCGTTTCTGCAGAATTGAGAGATGATGTTCATCCTTTGGATGCTATTCTCAATGCGTTTCCAATGGGCTCAATGACAGGAGCCCCTAAGATTAGGGCGATGGAGTTGATTGATGAATACGAAGACTTTTCACGTGGACTGTATTCTGGTGCGGTTGGGTATTTCACACCAGACCTTGATTTTGATTTCAACGTGATAATTCGGAGCATACTATATAATGAAGAAAAGAAGGTTGTGACGTTCCCAACTGGAAGTGCCATCACCATCAATTCCGATCCTGAAAAGGAATACGATGAATGCATGTTGAAGGCAGAAGCCATGCGAAAAGTGCTATTGAATCATGCAAAGTAAATTTCTCCATTCTATGGATTTGTTTGGGTACTCAGGTTCAAACAATCGGATTTTGGTTGCGGTAAGCGGAGGTGCAGATTCCATGGTATTGGCCTCGCTGATGCATGAAAATGGGTTTCAGATTGCTGTGGCGCATTGTAATTATCAGCTGCGGGGAGCCGATTCTGACGTAGACGAAAAACTGATAAAAGATTGGTGTGCCGAACGCCAGATTCAGTTCTATTCAAAACAAGTGCAAACTCAAAAGTTGGTTAATGAAACCAATGATTCTATCCAAATGGTGGCTAGGAAAGCGCGCTATGAGTTTTTTGATGAATTGATGAAAGAATACGATTACGCAATCACCGCCCTAGCTCACAATCTGGATGATAGAATTGAATCACTCCTTATTAATGTATTACGTGGAACAGGTTTTCGAGGGCTGCAAGGAATGCCATCTCAGCGGAAAGGAATTATTCGTCCGTTGAGTGGAATTAGCAAGGATGAAATTAGAGCCTACGCCAAGGAAAATGGAATTTCTTATAGAAATGATGCATCAAATACGGAGACGTATTATTTAAGGAATTGGGTGCGTTTGCGTCTGATTCCGATGCTCAATCAATTCGATTCTGAATCGCTTTCTAAACTCCAGAAATTGACAGAACGAGCTGAAAAAGAGGTTCCAAAATATGAGAAATGGGTTGAGGTACAACTGTCTGAAGTCACCTCAGAGAATGGCTTATCCATTGAAAGAATTCAGAAGAGCGAGGCACTATTTACGCTTCTAAAGGAATTTTTAAAACCGAAAGGATTTTCGTCTGACCAGATTTTTGAGGTTTTGGATATTTTGAATTCTGAATCAGGGAAAGAAGTGGTTTCTGAAACGCATCGTGTAATCAAAGACCGAAATCAACTATTGGTTTCCGAGAAGGAATCATCCGAAAGTAAATCAGTCTTACACTTTGAAATAATTGAAAGAAGTGACCTGAAATCGTTGCGTCAGCCTCAAAATGTGGCGTTGGTTGATGCGAATCTTGTCAATCTAAACGAAGATAAACTCGTGCTAAGAAAGTGGAAGAAGGGAGACCGGTTTCAGCCTCTTGGAATGAAAAGTTGGAAAAAGTTAAGCGACTTTTTTATCGATGAAAAACTTTCCATAATTGAGAAGGAGCAGCTTTGGCTTTTAACTTATCAGAATGAAATTGTTTGGGTGGTTGGACATCGAATTGATGATCGATTCAAGGTTTCTGCAAAGACGGAGAAAGTATTGAAGATCAGTCTCATATTGCCTTAGTTTCTCTAGACAAAAGAGGGGAATAGGTACAAAATATGCTATATATGGAATGTATTGTACTTAATTGGGAAATTAATCTAATTAATTGATATAAAACATATCAATTATTGGTTTTCATTTTCTAGTTTTGTCATATCGGATAAAACATTTGGAACTAATGCATCAAGGGAAAAAGTTAAAACAGCTTATTAAAAATCGGGACTTTTCGTTTTCGCAAGTTTCTAGAAAACTAAACCATGGAAGCAAGAATACTATCCATAATTGGTTTGATAGGGAAAGTTTGTCCATCGATATGTTTCAGCAATTGACCAAAGTATTCCCAAACATCATGGATGAGTTTCCAGATGTTGATTGGAAACCACTTTCGCCATCAATCAAGTTGGAAAAAGAAGCTGTTGCTACACAAGACTGGAGAGAAAAGTATTTTCAATTGTTTGAAGATTATCGACTTCTCTCGAAAAAATATACAGACCTGTTAGAGGAAAAAGTAAAGATTTCATCCTTTTAGTCGATTTAAAATAAAACCCCGCTAGGCGATTCGCCTGGCGGGGTTTTATTCTAATCAGAATTCCTTTAGAAAGGAGACGTGATAAATCGCGTCTCTACCAAGGATATTTGTTCTCGTCAATAATCACTTTCGCGATTCTTCTACGTGCATCTTTAGAATTGTAGATGTCAGTTTTCGTGAATCGTTTTAGGCCAAGAACCATCATTTTCAACTCATCGCCTTCAGCAAAAGAAGAAATGGCGTCTTTACCCCATTTTGCCATGTTGTCGGCAGTATCGGTAATGTAAACCCGTACCATGTCAATTTGAGTAGATGCAGCAGCTTCGCCTTGTACACTTGCTATTTTCTCAGCACGTAGCAATGCAGATTCTGCGGTGTAGATGGCGATAAGCATATCAGCAATGTTCATCAACACTTCTTGCTCTTTTGCTAAGCTCATGGCCAATTTCTGAACGGCAGCACCAGCAACCATCAAAGCCGCTTTTTTGAAGTTCACCAAATAGGCTTTTTCCTTGCCAAAAAGTGAATTATCAGCTTCTCCGAATTCTGGAATGCTCATCAATTCGCCAGCAACTTTTTGTGCAGGTCCCATCAGGTCCATTTCGCCTTTCAAACCTTTTTGCAACAGCATGTTTACTGTCAACATTCGGTTGATTTCGTTTGTTCCTTCAAAGATTCGGTTGATACGAGCATCTCTGTAAGCACGCTCAACAGGTGCTTCGGCACTAAAGCCCATTCCACCGTAAATCTGAACGGCTTCATCCACAACGTAATCGATCATTTCTGAACCAAAAACTTTCAAGATGGCACATTCAACTGCGTATGACTCAACGCCTTTAAGTTTTGCTTTTTCAGGAGCCATTCCTCCAGCAATAAAGCTGTCTATGCAGTTTTCAATATCCTGACCCGCTCGGTAAGTGGCAGATTCGGTAACCCATGTAAGGATTGCTTGTTGTGCCAATTTGTGCTGAATAGCGCCATACTTTGAAATTGGACGACCAAACTGCTCGCGCTCGTTGGCGTAGTTCACAGATTGGGTAGTTGCTTGCTTTCCTCCACCTATTCCAGCAGCGCCCAATTTGATACGACCAATGTTCAAAATGTTCACCGCAATCTTGAATCCGTTTTCTCTTGTGGAAAGCAAATTCTCAACAGGAACTTTCACATTATTGAAGAAAACCTGACGTGTAGAAGAACCTTTGATACCGAGTTTTTTCTCCTCAGCGTTCAAGGTCAATCCTTCCAAATTTCCATCAACAATAAATGCAGAAAGATTCTTGTCATCATCAATTTTGGCAAAAACGGTGAATACATCTGCAAAACCTGCATTTGTAATCCACATTTTTTGTCCGTTGAGGATGTAGTGTTTTCCATCTTCTGAAAGAACAGCTTTTGTTTTTCCTGAGTTGGCATCAGATCCTGAACTTGGCTCGGTCAAAGCGTAAGCAGCTTTCAACTCTCCTGAAGCCAAACCTGGCAGGTAACGAGCATGCTGATCAGCATTTCCGTAGTACTGAATTGGTAATGTTCCGATTCCTGTATGAGCTGAAATAGCCACCGAAAAAGAGTGTCCAGAACCAGTTGCTTCGGCTACCAAGCAGCTTGTGTTGAAGCTTGCGCCCATTCCACCAAATTCCTCAGGAACGGTGATTGCCAACAAACCAAGCTCACCCGCTTTGTCCATCAAGCCTTTCATTAGACCTTCTTCCATTGAATCGATTCGATCCAAGTTTGGAGTTACTTCTTGCGCGATGAAATCTTTGCACGTCTGTGCAATCATC
Organism: Flavobacteriales bacterium; assembly: GCA_021741155.1. Taxonomy (GTDB): domain Bacteria; phylum Bacteroidota; class Bacteroidia; order UBA10329; family UBA10329; genus UBA10329. The sequence goes on from JAIOYP010000016.1 coordinate 30,847, forward strand.
AATTGCTCTTCTGTCCATTCTTCTGGAGTGAATACGTCTTGAAACTGTGTTTCTCTAATCAGCCACTCTCCACCTTGTAGAGCCTTTTTTTCTGCTGTTTCCATTATTTAAGTGATTAAGGATTATTGTTTTAAGGATTTCTGGTGCTAGGAGCTAACTCCTCACAGCTAAAACCTCATTTATTACATCATTTCGAAGATTCCAGCAGCGCCCTGACCAGTTCCCACACACATGGTTACCATTCCGTATTTGCCGCCAGTTTTCTTCAATTCGTTCATTACTTGTACAGTCAATTTTCCGCCAGTACAACCAAGTGGATGACCAAGTGCAATTGCTCCACCGTTCACGTTCACTTTAGAATCATCCAATCCAAGTGTACGAACAACAGCCAACGACTGAGAAGCAAATGCTTCGTTCAACTCGATGATGTCTAGGTCAGATTGTTTCAAACCAGCTTGCTTCAATGCAGCAGGAATAGCAGTAATAGGACCAGCACCCATTTCGCGTGGCTCCAATCCTGTTACTGCGTACGACACTACTCTCGCAATTGGTTGAACACCTAGTTCCTTCAATTTCTTCTCAGAAACTACCATCACAAAGGCAGCACCATCTGAAGTTTGAGAAGAGTTACCAGCGGTTACAGAACCTCCAGTTTTGAAAACTGGTCGCAGATTGGAAAGAGCTTCTAATGATGTTCCTTTTCGTGGACCTTCATCTGTGTCTACAATGAAAGAACGCTCTTGTCGCTTCTCGCTTGCATCCAAGTAAACTTCGTTGATTTTAATTGGAACGATATCATCTTTGAATCTTCCGCTTGCAATAGCAGCCAAAGCTCTATCGTGCGAACGAACGGAGAAAATATCTTGATCCTCACGGCTGATGTTGTACTTCTCAGCAACTTCTTCAGCTGTCAATCCCATTCCCCAATACCAATCTGAATGATGCTTTGCAACTTCATAGTTTGGAGTAACAGTCCATCCGCCAAAAGGCATTGGGCTCATGCTTTCAACTCCGCCTGCAATAATGCAATCGGCCATTCCAGCATTAATTTTTGCTGCTGCCATAGCAATGGTTTCCAAACCTGAAGAACAATATCTGTTCACGGTAACTCCAGGAACTTTCACGGTGTCCAATCCCATCAAAGAGATCATTCTACCGATGTTAAGTCCGAGTTCTGCTTCAGGTGTTGCACAACCAGCAATTACATCGTCAATTGTGTCTTTATCTAAATTGGGTACAGATGCCACCAAATGTTTGATGACTTCAGCAGCAATATCATCAGGGCGAGAGAATCTGAAAACTCCTCTTGGTGCCTTTCCGATGGCTGATCTGTATCCTGCAACTATATATGCGTCCATTTTATTTAATGTTTATCGTTTGATTCTTTTGTTCTTCTTGTCTTTTTAGCTCCTCAATCGAAACTCCATCCTTGGCAATTAGTGTGTCATTCTTATAGGTAAAAACTCCGCTGAGGTCTCCGAAAGTGTTGTAGAATTTCCAATCTCCTTCCTTTTTTCCGCGTTCGTAATTTCCCTCTGAGCTGACCTCGCCCGTATTGTGATAGTACTTGACCCAGTAACCAGTACGCTTGTTCCTGTCATACTCGCCCTCCATTTTGGTGGTGCCTGTGTAAAAGAACTTCTTGTACGGTCCGTGTTTTTTGCCATCGAAATACTCTGCCTGTTCCATAAGTTCACCCGTGTGAGGGTAGTAACGTGTGGAAGTTCCGTGCTTTTTGTCGTTCTGATATTCGATTTCGGCAATAAGCAGGAACGATGCAGAATAGAGTTTCCAAAGTCCTTGCTTGCGGTCAAATTCATCCTTGACGTTTCTGTGCTTGTCCTTCCGAGGGGCAAACTTGGGTCGGCTTGAAGACTGACCGAAGAGCACCAACGGAACTGCGAACAACAGAAATATGAGAATGAATTTGACACGTAGCTTAGACATTTGTTTCCCTTGATTGAGCAAAGGAAAGGATCAGTTTCTTAAAGGTCTTCCTGTTGTTACCAGACTCTGCATCCTTTCCATCGACTTTTTGGTCATGGCCAATTTTAGGAATGCTTGTCTCTCCAACTTTAACAGATATTGTTCTGAAACTTCTGTTGCTGCCGAAAGGTCGCCTCCTGCCAAAACGTAACCGAACTCTTCAGAAATAATTCTGTCGTGTTCAGAAATGTACTTGGCGCTTTCCATGCTCCTTGCACCTGCAACGAAAATCCCTAGGCCTTTCTTGCCTAGAACCTTAATATCTGTTCTTTCAACCGGTTGAGAATAACCTTGCTCATGCAATTCAAGAACCGCACGTTTTGCTCTCGCAATTCGTCTTTCTGAACTCACACAAACTTCATCAATTCCCTTACGGAAGATGCCCAATTCGAATGCTTCTTCTGCTGATGTGGCAACTTTCGCCATTCCAACAGTTAGGAAACGCTCTCTCAACGCTGGAAGCTCCAAGTTGTCTTTTTGGAAATCGTCTGAAGCCCTCAAAGCCATTTCTTTCGATCCGGCTCCAGCAGGAATAACTCCCGCTCCAAACTCAACCAATCCGATGTAGGTTTCTGCTGCCGCGATAACTTTATCTGAGTGTAGGCAGATTTCGCAACCGCCACCCAAAGCCATTCCGTGAGGAGCAGAAACTACTGGAATTGACGAGTAACGAATTCTCATTACCGTGTCTTGGAAAGCTTTTACAGCCATATCCAATTCCTCCACTTCCTGCTGTGCAGCAAGCATGAAAATCATTCCCAAATTTGCTCCGGCAGAGAAGTTCTCGCCATTGTTGGCAATCACGATTCCTTTCCATTTCGCTTCGCCTTCGGCAAGGTCAATGGCCTTGTTAATTCCTTGAAGAATTTCACTTCCGATGGTGTTCATCTTCGTGTGGAACTCTAGGTTCAAAACGCCATCGCCAATATCGAAAATGGTTGCTCCGCTGTTACTCCAAACTACATTGGTTTCGCGAAGGTTGTCCAAGATGATAAGGTCTTCCGTTCCAGGAACGACTTTGTAAGATTTAGATGGAATGTCGTAGTACAATTGCTTTCCTTCTTTCACAGCATAGAAAGTAGCACAACCAGCAGCAAGCATGTCGTAAACCCACTGAGCAGGTTTCTTTCCAGCAGCTTCCATCAGTTTTGCAGTTTCTGCAACTCCCAACGCATCCCAAGTTGTGAATGGCCCCAACTGCCAGCCAAAACCAGCGCCAAGCGCATCATCAATCTTATATAGGTCATCCGTAATCTCAGGAATTCTGTTCGAAACGTATTGGAACAATCCGTAGAACGCTTTTCTGTAGAATTCGCCTGCTTTGTCTGTTCCACCAGCAAGAATTTTCATTCGAGCTTTCAAGTTGTCTTCTGCTTTTGCAGCTTTCAACGTTGGAAAGTCAACTCTAGCAGCTTCCTGATATTCCATTGTTTTCAGGTTCAACTCAAGAATATCTCTTCCAACTTTCTTGAAGAAACCTTGTCCTGACTTAGAACCCAACCAACCTTTCTCGGTCATTTTAGAGATGTAGCTTGGCATCTCGAAAGTTGCTCTTGCTTCATCATCTGGGCAATTGGCTTTCAATCCGCCAGCAACAAGTACCAGCGTATCCAATCCAACTACATCACAGGTTCTGAACGTTGCAGACTTGGCACGACCCAAAAGTGGACCAGTCATCTTATCAACTTCAGTTACTGTAAGGTCCATTTCTTCCACCAAGTGGAAAAGTGCTTGAATGCTCGCAACACCAACACGGTTAGCGATAAATGCAGGTGTATCCTTACAAAGAACCATGGTCTTTCCGAGGAAACGATCACCGTAATCCATCAAGAAATCAACTACAGATTGATCCGTTTTTGGAGTTGGAATAATCTCCAACAATTTCAAATAACGTGGTGGGTTAAAGAAGTGTGTTCCACAGAAATGCTTCTGGAAATCTTCGCTTCTTCCTTCCAACATTTGATGAATTGGAATACCTGATGTGTTTGAAGTAATCAAGGTTCCGGGCTTGCGGAATTTCTCAACCTGCTCAAATACTTGCTTCTTGATGTCCAAACGCTCAATTACAACTTCGATGGTCCAATCGCAATCAGCGATTTTCGCCAAGTCATCCGTAAAGTTTCCCGTTTTGATACGGTTCGCATACGACTTCTTGTAAAGCGGATTTGGGTTCGATTTGATGGCAAATGCCAATGCATCGTTTACAATTCTGTTTCTAACCGCAGGGTGATCTGTAGTAAGACCCTTTGCTGCTTCTGCAGCATTTGGCTCTCTTGGTACGATGTCGAGCAAAAGCACTTCTACTCCCACATTCGCAAAATGGCACGCAATCCGCGAGCCCATTACTCCAGAACCAAGTACTGCTACTTTTTTAATAGTTCTCTTCATTTGTTTTTAGTGATTAGTGAAAAGCTACCAGCGACCAGTTTGGCTGCTGGAACTCCTCATTATTAATTTTTAATTCTCAATTTTTAATTGATTGACGTTTACTTTATCATATATCGACTTCTTGTCGATGATTTCATTAATGGTATTGGCCACTTCGAAAAACACATCTAACTTCTCAGGTGGAACAAGAGTTCTTACGGCTTTGTTGAAAGCGACAACTCCAATCTTGGCTAATTCGCGCTTCTTTTTTCCTTCTTCGGTGAGGAAAATGCGCATCACGCGGCCATCAGTCGGGTCAGATCTCCGTTCCAAATAACCCTTGTCTTCCATGGTTTTTAGCATGCGAGTCAAGCTGCGAGGCTCCATTCCCAATGCTGGTGCAATCTTGGTTGCTGGCGTTCCATTCTCCACGTCAATGTTCAAAAGAACAAATCCGGAAGCAGCGCTCACATCATGCTGCGCCCCCGTGGTGTTGTACAATCGGGAAATGGCATGCCATGTGGTTTTTGTGGTAAAACACACGCTTTCCTCAGGTCTTAGATGCCGTTTTTCAGCCATGGAGTGCGAATGTATAAAATAGTATGCGTGCATACCAAATGTTTGAAACTATTATGCATGCATACGTTTTTTGGAAGACAAATATGAGATGGAGCTAGTTTGTGTGGTTTGAGCCGTTTCGTTTAACTTCTCTTGGTGTGTTTTGGATGCTGCTGACTTTTGATTTGTGTTCACGAATGATAAATGTCATCTCGCAACGAATGTCAAATACGTAAATAGTCGTACGGTGTATTCATAATAGCTCGTGATATTTGACTCATTAACTAACCCTTTAAATAATTAACAAATGAAAAAGTACTTTTTTCTTTTAGTGGCCGCAGTTGGCATGATGACAATGACATCATGCACAAAGAACTGTTGTAAACTCTTGACTGTAAGTGTTTGTGAAGGTGATGAGCCATCTGGAACAACTTGGGAGGATTACAAAGAGACTTTGGATAATTCAGGTTACAATTGCGATTAAGTTCGGTTAATTGAATTTTGGAAAGCCTGCTGTGTAAACGGCAGGCTTTTCATTTTCTATACATTGCGTTAAGTAATTGAAGTTGTGTTTTATGAAATCCGTAAGAATTGTAGTCGCCCTATTATTGGTTGTTTGTCTTGGCTTCATCACGTTCAAATCAGACTATTTAATTCAGCTCGGAATAGCCAGCCTGAACTTTGGGTGGATGACCAGTTATCTTTTTCCGAAAGTGCTGGTTTTAGCTTTTGCATCTGTTTTGATTGCCATTGTTTGGCCAATAATTCGTTTGTCTGGCGGACACAGATTTTTGATTGGTTTGGTGATTTTAGGCTTGAGTGTGGGTGGTTATCTCATCATTAATCCACCTTATATAGAGTGGACGAAAACAGGAACGGATTTGAAGGACGAAACGTCTGGAATTCCTATCGAAGAATATTTTAACCAAAACTGGGCAGATTTTGATGGTGTTGTTTGCCTTGCACTTCCGGGATGTCCTCATTGTGAAGTTGCGATTTCGAGATTATCTCTAGTAAAGAAGCGCGTTCCTGAATTGGATGTGCTCGTTTTTGTGTTTACTGAGGATTTGTCTAGAGTTGGTTCGTTTCAAAAGAAAACGGGTGTTGATGAACTTCCGTTCGTCATGGTTCCTGACCCAGCAACTTCCAGCGTTCTTTGCCAAGGCTCATTCCCTGGGTTTTTGTATTTCAAAAACGGAAAAATCGTTCACCGCTGGTTCAATTCTGAATTCGGGTATCCTGCTTTAGATTGGGTGGAGGCTGGGTTGAATTGAATTTCAATTGCCTTGTGATTTAAGCGGAGCTTACTTTAGCTTTGTTTCGTCATGTCAATTCCGGAAAAGCTAAATCACATCAATAAACTCCAAGCTAAAATTCTAGCTGCTGGAGAATATGATAGTGAGATAAAAAAGCGCATCAATTACAGGTTTCGTCTCGATTGGAACTACCATTCCAATTCAATGGAGGGAAACACGCTAACCAAGGAGGAAACGCGTAGTGTGATGATTGGCAACCTGACCGTTGGTGGGAAACCGTACAAGGATGTGGCTGAGATGCGAGGTCATGATGACGTGGTGCAAGAAATTCTCAAGGTTGGCAAGGGTGAAGTTCGACTTTCTGAAAAACGAGTGAAGGAAATTCATCGTTCCATCATGTTTGAGGAAGATTCAGAAAAACGGTTTGGCATTGGTGAATGGAAATCAAAGGACAATTACGTTCTGAATTATAAGGGCGAACGGTTCGATTTCAAGTCACATACGGAGGTTGCTGACGAAATGCACAGTCTATTGAATTTCCTCAACGCTAAAATTGACCGACTTGAAACAGGAAAAGAAGACCTACACCCGTTGCTTACTGCGGCCAAGTTTCATCTTTGGTTTGTTTCCATCCATCCTTTTTATGATGGCAATGGAAGGACAGCAAGATTGCTGACCAACCTGTTTCTGATTTCGCAAGGATTTCCTCCAATCATCATTAAAACTGATGAGAAGGAAAAGTATAACCGCTACTTAGCTGATGTTCAGGCGTATGGAGGCTCCCCAGATTTGTTTGATGAATTCCTTGCCGATTTGCTTATCCGTTCGCAGCAGTTGGTATTGGACGCGATTGATGGTAAGAGTATTGAAGAGGCAGAGGATATTGATAAGGAGATTGATTTGTTTAAAAAGGGGTTTGAGGAAAGGCCTGTTACAAAACCAGTAGTTAAATCAGCGGTCCTGATTGCGGTAATCTATTTAGATTATCTTACTCAGATGTTTGAATTGTTTGAGTCAAAGCATCGAGCAATTTCTGACCTTTTTTCTACATCCAAATACAGTGTCGCTATCAATGGTTTTGAAATTGCAGACTTGCAGGCGCTAAAAAAAGTGATGTTGAATGTCCAATCGTATAAACCCGTTGATATTCAAAAGCGTCAAAATGAACTTGGTGTTTGGGAGGTTGAAATCAATACGATATCGATAAATGTTAGGCATGTATCCTTTACGAGGGGCGGACAGAACCATTTTGATGTTGAGAGTTGCTTGGCAATTCACTTTGATAAGTTTGACTTCAAGATTAATAATGATTTCTATGAAGAGGTTCGCCTCTATGTTGATACTCCATTACACACTGAAATCAACCTCATGGTCTCGGAAATGATGCGAGGTGTGATGGAAGAGATTAAGAAGAAATCGGCAACGGTGTGAACTGATCCACTCTTTAACTGATTACGCCACCAACGCCCCATCCGCCACTCTCGTATTCGGAATTTCAATATTGATGTTTGGAATGCGCTCCACGTAATTTGTTTCCAAGCTGATGTGTCCAAATTCCTCCGTCACTTTTCCGCGTAGTCTGTAAATGCCTGGCCCGCGGAACGGATAGCGCGTGGCCACATTTGGAAACTGAACACTATTGATCCATTGTCCTTCGAGGTCGATGAGATTTCCGAAGGTCATGTACTGCCCATTGCTGGTGTGTGTGCCTCTGATGTGAACACGATAACCGATTATTTCCACCGTTTCGTTCACTCGTTGATGGATTTCTGAAGCGGTTGTGGTGGGCAATCCTGTTCTGTCAATGAGGTCAAAAGGCGAAATGGTGACAGGAAAGCCCAACAGTTCCATTTCATCATAAGCGTTCTCCAGTTCGTGATACCAGAGTTCGGGTAGCTTGAATTCCTTCACTTCGGCATCAAAAAGCTTCTTCACAGGCCGTGAGATTTTAGTGTGTCCCAACAGAAAATGCGCATCCCAAAGCAGTGCTTTCTTATCCAAACCAGTAAATCGCAAGGCGCCAATTCGGATGAGAATGCGCAATTGTTCCAACGAAACGGGAGTTCGTTTTACGAGATCGCGCAGGTCGATGAAAGCACCATTTTCCTGACGTTCCTTGATGAGTTCTTTCAGCATGTCGTGCTCCAGCCCATTCACCATTCCAAGCCCGACATAAATGTCTTTTCCGAAGATGGTTGCTCCGCCATTACTGCGGTTTACGCAGGGCAAATTGATGTTGCCTCCGTGCAGTTTGGCTTCGTGGAGGTAGAGCTCACGCGAGTAAAAACCGCCACCATTGTTCACCGTGGCCACCATATATTCCAGTGGATAATAGGCCTTGAGGAACAGCGCCTGAAAACTCTCCACCGCATAACTGGCAGAGTGGCCTTTTGCAAAGGCGAAATTCCCAAAACTCATGATCTGTTCCCAGATTTTCTGAATGGTTTCCTGCGCATGACCTTTCGCAATGCAATTATTGAAAAACTGGTCTTTGATCTTCCCGAATTCGTTGCGCTCACGGAATTTCCACGACATGCCTCTGCGCAGCACATCGGCCTCTTCCAAGGTTAATCCTGCAAACATGTGCGCCACTTTCAGCACATCTTCTTGATAGACCATTACGCCAAATGTGTCGTGCAGAATGGCGTACATCTCGGGTAGTTCGGCTTCGGCTGCTTTGCGTCTTTTCTCATCCTGAAAGCGGAGAATATATTCACGCATCATCCCGCTTTTAGAAACACCTGGACGAATGATGGAACTGGCCGCCACCAAACGGTTGTAATCCTCGGCTTTCAGCTTCGTAAGCAACATTCGCATAGCGGGAGATTCTACATAAAAAGCACCAACGGTCTTGCCATGTTTCAATAGCTTTTTGATGGCCGCATCTTCCTTGAAACGCGGAATGTCGTGCACATCAACATCCACTCCTTGGTTCGTTTTGATGATGGAAATGCTGTCCTTGATCTTACCCAATCCGCGCTGACCGAGAATATCGAATTTGTGCAATCCTACATCTTCCGCCACGTGCATATCAAACTGTGTGGTCTGAAAACCTTTAGGCGGCAAAAACGTGGCACTATAGGAATGAATATCCAGTTCTGGAATGAGAATTCCGCTAGAATGAACCGTAGTGTGATTCGGAAAACCCTGAATTCGGAAGCCGTATTTCAATACCAGTTTTGAGAGATGGTCGAGTGAGTTCACATCCAAGTAGCGGCTGTTGAGTCGGTCAATTTCTTCGGCAGGAAGTCCGAGCACTTTTCCCAATTCTCGGTTCACGGAACGGTCTCTGAAAGTGGAGTAGGAGCCTTGCAGCGCAGCTTTTGGAAAACGTTCAAAAATGTAGCGCGTCACATCTTCGCGGTCGCGCCACGAGAAATCAATATCAAAATCAGGTGGATTTTTCCGTGATGGATTGATGAAGCGCTCGAAGTAAAGGTCAAGCTCAATCGGATCCACATCGGTGATACCTATTATATAGGCCACCATGCTGTTGGCGCCACTGCCGCGCCCAATATGGAAATAACCCTTGTGCTTGGCGTATTGCACAATATTGTGGTTGATGAGAAAGTAGCTGAAGAATTTCTTCTGTTCAATGATGTCCAACTCCTTTTTCAATCGCTCGAAAACAACCTGATTAGCGTTCGGATAACGGTATTTCAGATTGTCTTTGCAAAGTTGTTCCAGCCTTTCTTTATCCTCCTGAAACGAACCCAAAAAATGATGTTGATTATTGGAAACGGCATAATTCCCGAACTCAAAATTGACCTTACAGTCTTCTAAAAGTCGTTCGGTGTTTTCAATGATGTGTGGGAATTCTGTAAACGCATCGCGCAGCATATCGCAACTCCAGAATGTGTCTTTTTCGGTGGCTTGTTCTTCAATTGGTAATCTGCTCAGTAGGCAATTGTTGTCTATAGAGCGTAGTAGTCGATGCGTGTTGAAATCACTCTTTCCACGGAAACTCATCGGTTGCAGCACGACCAATTTGTCTTTCAAATTTGCGAACGGAGAAAGCTGCAATCGCATCAATTCCGTTGGGCGAATGCCAATGAATTCGTTCTCTTTCAACTTGCGTTTTGGAGCATTTGCTAACGGATAAATGACGTAAGCGTGAGAGAATTCAGGTGCTTCATCCAAAAGCTTTTCTCCAAACATCAACTGCTGAGAAAGATGCTTGTTAATTTTCTTGTAGCCTTCATTATTCCGCGCTAGTGCCACATACTTGGTTTGCGTTCCTTGTTTGAAATCAACTCCAACAACGGGATGAATGTCAAACTCACGCGCTTGCCGCAGAAAATCAAGACACGCTGCCGAGCTGTTTACATCAGTCAACGCCACAGATTTCGCGCCCGCCCGAACTGCAATTTCCAGTAGTTGCGTGGGGCTTACCGTTCCGTAATGGAAGCTGTAATATGTGTGGCAGTTGGTAACCATGAGGGCACATTTTAAGGTCGATAGTCCACAGTCCATGGTCAACAGTCCACGGCCTCACATCTGTGGTCTATGGACTGAACACTACAGTCTATAATATCGACATTATTAAGTTTATAAAATAGTCTATTGTTTGATTGAAAGGTGCAGGAAGCAGATAAATTGATATTTCAATCATTGGTTTCAGTCTTCAGCCAAACCAGTTGCGGCTTTCACTGAAATCACCGTTATTTGTATTTGTTTAGAATCTGTCTAAATAATGAAAGAGATACGTGTAGGAATAGCTGATGCCCATTTCGTAGTACGAGAAGGATTGAAGTATGTATTCTCGCACGATAAGCAGATTAAAGTTGCAGGAGAATGCTCGGATGGAAAAGATATTCCGAAGCTGCTGAAAGAGAATTTGGATCTTCTCATTTTTGATTACGACCATGCTGATTACATCTCATTCGAAGACCTTCAAAAGGTATTCAGAGTAGCGCCAGAGACCAACGTATTAGTGATTTCTGCTCACACGGATGCTGCAACCATCAATCGCATCATCCGACAACCAATCAGAGGTCTTCTATCAAAGGAATGTAGCGAAGCTGAAATTTTGGATGCTGTGCGCGAAACTTCTAAGGGGCATAAATTCTTTTGCAACAGAATCTTGGACGTGGTAAGCGAATCGAAAAAAGACGGTGTCACACACGATTGTTCTCCAACATCTTTATCCAATCGGGAGATTGAAGTAATCGAATACATAGCGCAAGGACTTACTGCTGCGCAGGTGGCCGAGAAAATGTGCCTATCAGCCCACACCATCAGCACCCATCGCAAGAATATCTTTAAGAAACTGAAGGTAAACTCAACTACCGAGTTGGTTCGTTTTGCGTTGAAGGCAGCGCTTATCTAGGTCCATTCCTCTTCAAAAGTGCTATGGCATCTGTCATGGTACAGAAATCTGCTTTATTTAGAACAACTGTGTCAATCCGGCCGTTGGATTCTATATTTACCATCACAACAAATTGACATTTATCAAATGGGCATTGCAAAGTTTCTAGAAAAGAAAATCATCAAACATTTACCTTCTGTGGCGCGCGCTGTTCAGCGCAGCATGAATGACGAAAAGAAGATTGACCTCGTTATGAACGAGATGCGGAACGACCCAGCCATGGTCAATTCGCTTTTCCCTTATCGCGACAAGTATGCTGTGAACAGCAAAATGCCCGAAAAGTCGATGACTAAGGAGGAAGTGATGAAGCAGATTAAGGAAATGCACGCGGAAGAAAGCAAGCCGTGGAAGGGTGGAAAAATCTCTGGTTCGTTCTATCATGGCGATCAGGACCATTACGATTTCTTGAACGAGGCATTTGCCTACTACTCGCAAGTGAATTCCATTCAAAGAGATGTGTGTCCTTCGCTTACCAAATATGAGGGAGAGATCATTGCCATGACGCTTGATATTTTCAATGGTGATGCAGTGAATAAGCGCGACCCACAGCAGAAAGCGTGTGGTTCGCTTACCACAGGTGGTACAGACAGTATCTTTCAATCTGTATACGCTCACCGCGAATGGGGCGTTGACCAAAAGAACATCTCTCAACCTGAGATTGTCATTGCGTTTTCGGCACATCCTGCATTCTTCAAAGCTGCGCAATACCTGAATATGAAAGCGATTACGGCAAAACTTGACAAAAATTTTCAGGTAGATGTTGCCGATATGGAAAGCAAGATTACATCAAACACCGTGATGATAGTAGGTTCGGCCGGTAATTACGGTCACGGCATTATCGACCCAATTGATAGGCTCTCTGATCTTGCTCTCAAGCACAAAATTGGCCTACACGTAGATGGCTGCCTCGGTGGTTTTATTCTTGCTTGGGCACAACCATTGGGCTTTGAATGTCCAGTATTTGACTTCCGATTGCCGGGTGTAACGGCCATTTCTGCGGATACCCACAAGTATGGATACGCACTCAAAGGCACCTCAACTGTGCTGTTTAGCAATGAAGCACTGAGGCGCTATCAGTATTATGGACAACTAGACTTTCCAGGTGGGATATACATTACGCCAGGCTTTAATGGTAGTAAATCGGGTGGAATGTTTGCTGCCACTTGGGCTGCCATGATGCACTACGGGAAGGAAGGTTATATGAACCGAGCCAAGAAGATATTTGACGTTAATCTTCGATTGAAAAACGTGGTTCGCGGCATTCCTGAGTTGAAATTGTTTGGAGATTCGCTCTTCATCACGGCAGTTGGTTCCGACCAGTTCAATATCTATCACGTAAATGATTCCTTGAAAGCAAATGGTTGGCGGATGAACGGACAGCAGTATCCTGATGGGTTTCATTTCTGCGTCACCGGACCGCAGATTACCAATCCTAGCATCGTTGAGGATTTTGATAGAGACTTAAGGGCAGCTGTGGCTTATGCCAAGGAGCAGAAAGGCGACCCGAAATCGGCAGCTATGTATGGTGGAGCAGGGAAGGAGATTGATCCATCCATGTATATGCCAATGCTTACGGCCTACACGGATGTGACGCAAAGCACCTATCCTTTTTAGTTGCGAGTTATGCGTTGCGAGTTGCGAGTTACAAGCTACGAGTTGCAAGATTCTAATTCCTAATACCTAACTCCTAAATCATGTCCAATTCAAAATGTGTTTTGTCCATAGACCTCGGTTCTAGCGGACCAAAGATTTCCGTTGTAGATGAGCATGGCGAAATTCTAGCCTCACGTTCAGGAACAGTTGAAACCATTTATATAGAGGGCGGCAGAGGTGTGGAGCAAGATGCCAACCAATGGTGGACGCAAATTCTGCAACTTTCCAAAGAGGTTATTGATGAATCTGGAACTGCTAATCGCATTGTTGCCATTGGAAACTGTGCGCAGTATTTTAGTTCTGTTCCAGTAGATAAGGACGGAAACCCGACCCACAATTGCATTATGTGGGAAGACCTGCGAGCTGGCAAGCATGTAAGCAAGAAGATGGGAGGATTCCCTGAAATTGAGGGCTACAATGTTCTTAAACTGGTTCGTTGGCTATCTTCTGTTGGAATACCTCCTGTGGTTTGGGGTGTTGGTGCTTCGTGCCACATGCTGTTTCTAAAAAACGAAAAGCCTGAAGTTTGGGAAAAGACCTACAAGGTTTTGGAGCCTTCAGACTACATCAGCATGAAGCTTACGGGTAAGTTTCAGACCAACGAGAACACGGGGTTTACCTATGCCATGATTAAGAAAGCGGCTTGGAGTAAAGGAAATTACGATAAGGGCTTGATTAATTCGTTTGGTCTCGACACCAAACGGTATCCAGAAATTCTACCTGTGGGAGCTGACCTCGGAAGCCCAACCAAGGAAGTAATTAAGCACCTCGGTATTTCTGAAAACGTGAAGGTGTTTGGTGGAATGCAAGACACAACCGCTTGCATGCTTGGTGGCGGAGGAGTTGATGATTTGGATATGGTGATTGAGATTGGCACCACGCTTAATACGGGTGTGGTTCTGAGTACCCGAACCTTCGATATTCTGAATGCCATTTACTCCGTTAGCAGCCCTGTTCCCAATAAGTTTATCATGGTGGGCGAGGCTGGAGCAGGAGCAAAGGCGCTTAACTATTTGCTTGAAGGATTTTTTAGGGTAGCCGATTCGCTTTCGCATATCAATGCAGAAACGGACGAACACTATGCTAAAATTGCGGACGATATGGCTGCCCAATCGCCCGTTGGCTGTAATGGTGTCATTTTTCTGCCATGGATTTTCGGAGCTACTTTCCCCGAACCAGATGGCAACATGCGTGGAGGTTTTATCAATCTCAATCCAGAAAATTCTCGGAACGACATGATACGGGCGGTGTTCGAATCGTATGCCATGAATTTTAAATGGATGCTCGAACTCAAAGAAAAGAACCTGAAAGGCAAGGTGAAGAAGGTCAATTTTACGGGTGGAGGTGCCCTATGGGAAACATCGGCCCAGATTTGTGCAGATGCATTGAAAATTCCCGTTCATGTGATGGACCAACCCCGACAGGCAAACACAAAAGGAATCGCTTCTGTGTGTTTCAATAATCTGGGTATTGTATCCTACGAGCAGATGAAATCCAAGCTAAAAGTGAAGAAGGTTTTCACGCCTCAATCAGAAAACTTTGCCTACTACGACAAGCAGTTGACCATCTACAAGAAACTGTTTAAGAAGATGCGGCCTATTTATGCTTTACTGAATCAGTAGGGGCGTATCTAAACCAACCACCTGCTAGGTTTAAAACACTTCGCTGGTCTTGAGAAAATTTACTTCTGAGCATTACGTTATATCATTTTGTGCTCAGAAATTTGCTTTGCTGCTATGTGTCACGCCATACGACAGCAAATCATCTTCTTTGGAGCAATATGTCATGCCTTACGATAGCAAATGATCTTCTTCGCTGACATGTGGCGTGACGTATGACGGCAAATGATCTTCTTCGCTGTCATGTGGCTTGACATATGACGGCAAATGACTTTTTGATTCCTTGTGGTGTGACATATCATATCCGCTAAACCATCCTGCGAAACTATGTGGGGTTGAAACAAAAAATTCATGTCCGTATGTGTCTCAAAATTTCCAGACCAATTACAAATCGGACTTGAAAAGGCTATGGAATACACTGATTTTCCGAAGATAAAAAAACAAACCCATCAGGGAAATTCGTGGAAATCAGTGTATTGTGTGGCTAATAGCATGCTCCTATTGCATTTCTCAAAACTGAACATTTGCGGAAAGTGTCTGAAATGCGCTGAACAAAATTTCTTAAACGTTCAGGTGAGGCGAAATGAGAATCGGTTCCTTGATGATTTCTTGATATCGGTAGATGAGAGTGAGTTTAAGGAATGCACGAGCCAATTTGTCACCTCCAATTCTCCCGATGACGTGCGTTTAACTTCTCGCGGAACGCATATCCACGAATCCTGAGTCTAGCTCCACGCCTCCTCACAAATAAAACGCCCCCATCAACTTCTCCAAATAATTGGCCCATCCCCAATTGGGACCGTCCCACATGCCGTGGTAGAGGTCAGACATTCGGATGTTTACGAACATGGCTATGATGGCGAAGGTTGCCACTCCAATCTGTAGCCACTTAGGCGAAGTTTGAAGCCGTTTGATGGCAAACGCAGCAGGAACCGCCAACAGCGGTAGAAAATCCACAAAGCAGCGGTGACCATACGCCCCACCGAACCACCATGCCCACCAACTGCCAAAAACGTAGGTGGCAGCCGTCAGCAAAATGGCAGGAAGTGCCCAGCCCGTTGCTTTCTCCTTTAGCATCACACCAATTCCCACAAGGCCAAGGGCAGCCAAGGGAGAATAAACCAACCAGCCGTTTTGCGGACTGAGCAGCACGTGTAGCATCTTGGGACGGTTCCAATAAACGAAGCCCTCGTCTCCGTACGAATAGAAGATGAAATTTCCTGTGATGTGTTTCCAATAGGCCAATTGTGGCGCAAAAAGCACCAGCATGGCCGCGATAAACGCAAGCCACCATCGGAAGTCGGTGATAAAAGCCCAAACCCGTTTCGGTAAATCAGAAAGGTTGGCGCCCCAAAGTAGGGGGATAAGTAGGGCGATGGCGTTTGTGGGGCGAATAAGGACAATCAACGCCAAGGGCACGGCCGTGAGGAGGTTCCATTTCAAACTAGGCGATTGCGACCTTCTGTGCGAAGCGTAAAGCAGCACCGAAAAGAGGAAGAATGAATACACGTGCGACATGCCCGCTTCGCGGAATGTGTAGTAAAACAGGTTGTTGCCAAGCAAGATGCCGAGCGGAATGAGCCACGTGATGGTTTTTCCGAATTTGAGTTCGGAGAGCAGCCGCGAAAGCAGCCAAAGTCCGATGAGCATATAGGCGATGGCGGCAAGCAAAATGCTCCAGATGTAGGGCAGCGAACGGCCATCGCGTTCGAATCCGAACAGCGGAGCAACGGCATGAGCCACCAAAAAGAACGGGCTTTCGAGCAGCGCCACGCCATAGGTGTACTTGGTAAAAGTGCGCGGGCCATTCTCCGTTTCGTAGATGCCACAGCCGTTGATGAACGGCACATTTTCAAAACCACCATGAATGAAAACTGCCGGCAGGTAGATGTAATATCCTTCCTGATCGGACCAGATTACCCCATTAATCTTCTTTCCCGAATGGAAATAGTTCGTCACGAAAATGCAGGCGATAAACACCAGCACCCATTTGAATAGCTTTACATTAAACCGTTCACTCATCCTTGGCAATCGGAATGTTGTTCAAGAAGGTTCGGTCGCCTTCGCGGTGATAAATTTCTACTCCAGCTTTCCGCAGTTGAATGCGGCTTATCACTCCATACCGCGACTGGATTTTGTATTGATGGCGCTTACCGGATTCGACTTTCAAGGTGTCTGAAACGAAGAGCCAACCATCAAGCAAGTTGGCGCTGTTGCCAATGCCGCTGCTGAAAATACGTTCTCCATCAATGGAATAAGAGCGAGTTGGAATGAGCTCCGCGTTTGGATCAACCAATACCCAATAGCTCAGAATGCGGTCTTGAGAATCATTGAAAACGGTGTCTAGGAAATGATTCCCTTGCTGCATGGAGTAACTTGCTTCGCCCCAAAGCGTGGAGGTGCTAGCTTCAAATTCAACAGGATTGGAATACAAACCATCCGCAGCCACAACCACCGAATCGGGCACCATTCTGAACTGCTTGTAAATGGCTTTGATGTCAGAAATGGAGATGGAATACAAGCGATAATCAGCATTCTGAAAAACCTCTTGCGCATGCGAAATCAAGCGTTGTTCTTCTTCCGAAAGGGCTTCATTTGAACGGAGAAGGAGCAGTTTTTTGTTCGGGTTCATCTCATCCAAAATTGGTCGTGGGAATAAAGGATGACTCACGAGTTGCGCGCTTTTCTCGGTCACGCTCAAGGAAGTGCGCGACATGGTGCCGCCAACAATTGGCAAGCCAGAAGAGAACGAAGCTTTCATGGAGTGGAGGAGCGACCACGGACCGCTTTCGAGGCCAATCTTCTCCGAACCAACAAGCATGAACGGCAGCGGCATAATGGCTTGATGTTCCTCCACTGCAACGCCAGCCGATTTCCATTGAGAAACGTAATGGTCTGAGAAGGCTTCGGCTGCATAGCGGTTCATCATTTGCGCCTTATGGAACTTGATATTCACAATCGCATCCAGCATCCACACAAAAGCGCAAAGCCCGATGATAAGCGAAATGTGGTAGGTGTATTTGCCACCACCAACCGACCTGAAATGGCGGAAAAGCACGTAAAGATGATAGACCGTCCAAACCGAGAAAACGTAGTAGAAAATCCACGCCACCCTGCCCAGCGAACGGAATTGCTTGAGCGGTGCAATGAAATCAGACAGCCAATTAAGTCCAAGCGTGTGGAACAGCCCCATGGCAAACAGCAAGGTGATGATTCCCGGAATGAAAGCCGCTTTCAATGGCTGAGGCAAAACAGGATGAGTGACCACTTTCCACTTGCGTTTTGCTGAGCGTCTCACCAAAGCAAATACAGAAGCAAAAGCCGTAAACGAAGCCACCATTCCGATGTAGGCGTGTCCTTCCCAATTACCCGGAATAAAAATGCGGAAGAAATAGGAATTGAATAGACTTCGGAACGGATCCACAACCGGCACAAACACACTTTGGAAGGTGGTCATGTAACTGAAAATCCCCGTGGGGTTTGTCGGTCGGTCGGTAATCGGATCCACTCCTTTCTGATACGCAATGAAGAGAACTAACGGCACCAAAAGCGTAAACGCACGAGCTGCCAACTGCTCCACTTCTTTAAATCGGAACTTCTTTATCAGTAGTTCCCAGCCCAAAATGGCGCCAAGGAAAATCACGAAAATGAAAAGGTAGTAGGGGTGGAGGAACCCGAAAAGCAGTACGATGCACGAAGCAATCAAGGCAAGCATCCACGGCCAATTTGTTCGGGCAAATCCTGCAATGAGCAACCACGCCATCGGCACAAAAAAGGTGTAGCCCAAGGCGTAATGGCCTATGAACCGCGCCACTTGCGGACTCAAAAACGCAATCATCAACGAGAATGGAACCGCAAACCACGGATTCACATAATTCCAAACTAACAGCCGATGAATACACCAGCCCGAAACCACCAAACTGCCCATCATCAGCAGGTTTATAATGCCAATAATCTTCGTGCCGTTGTTTACATCTGGCTCAACAAACCATGAGAGAATTTTGGTCAAAAGCGGCTGACCGTCCGCAAAAATCAAATGATCGCCATACGGATAAAGCATCCCATTAAACCACATGCCTTCGCCATGAATAACCTGATAAGCCACCGCGAAATAATTCTTCAATCCATCACCCTCAGCTCCGAAAAGGTACTCGCCAGGATGCAGCATTACCTCACCAAAAAATCGGAAACAGACCAAAACGGCCAGCAGCACAACCGTAAGCGCAGAAAAGAAAACGTGTTTATCGAAACGCACTATCGCCAAATAAGAAGTCGAATGAAATTATGTAATTCTTTCAGCAGCACCGTGGCGCTAGGCGAAGGCAGAATGATGTCTGGCTTCAGTCGCACGTCAATCGCCAATAGGCGCAAACCCGCTTTCGAAGCCTTCTGAATAAACTCCAAATCAAACAGATAGCGGTTCACCTGTGTTCGCAAAAACACCTCACGTCCAGCTGCATTCATTCCCTTCAAACCGCCCTGCGTGTCCTTTATTTTCAGTCCAAAAAGCAAACCGTTCAGCCAACGCAGCGATTTCGATAATATTCTACGAAACCCCGAAAGCGAATCGTAATACGAATCACCACGGCTTGCCACCACCACGTCACAATCGTTCTGCGCCAGCACCTCATAAAACCGAATCATCGACTCCTCCACGTACGGAATATCCACATCCGTATAAATCTGCAGCTCGGCCTCGCTCGATTGAATACCCATCCGAACCGCATAGCCTTTGCCCATATTCTTCGGATACTCAAGCACTTTAAACTCAGGCGTTTCTCGCGTCAGTTTCGCCACAATTTCGTCCGAAACTCCGCTCAGCGAACCATCATTTACCAGAATCACCGAACCCAAAGCACCTGCCGGAAGCCCACGTTTCACCCTCAGAATTCCTTCCGAAAGAACCTGTTCCCATCCATTTCGCGGATTGAAACAAGGAATAATAATGTCAACGGTTTTTACAACGCTCATCGGCTTGGCGAAAGTAGGGGTTCGATGCATCGAACCCTAACCCATGGGCGCATCAAATCCTTGTTTTTTGGGTTTGGGCGTGCCCGCGCAGCAGACCGTTTGAGCGTAGCCTAAACCCAGTATCGCGCGGTCGGGTCGTCCGCTATATCTTTTCTTTCCCTGCCGTTGCCTGAGCCAAGTCGAAGGCATTGAAGAGGGAAAGAAAAGGATGCCGCTTCCACCCCTCACGCAAGCCCGCAGCAGAGGTTGGTGTTAAACCTTAAAGTTCCACTTCCGCGATGGCGCTAACGAGGTAAATTCTGCCCGTTCCAACCAACTCACAGCGGAAACGCTTGCGCAGTTTTACGCCTTTAATAAACCGCTTACTTCCTAATTGGAACTCCTCATTTTCGGGAACATCTTCCAGTAAAACCTTGTGACTTGGGTCGTCATAGCTTTTTAGAAGCCGCATTAAATCCAGATCACGCACCGTAGCCGATTTCGGGCTTTTCATGTGAATCCGAAGCTGTTTCAGAATATCATCAGGAAATACATCCTCTCTCAAAAAGGGCAGCATCTCTTCCTGAAATGCCATTTTCCACTCCTTCCCGTGCGGATTTACTTTTCTACCGTGGCGCTCCCAATTGGTTAAATGCGCCATTTCGTGAACAAACGTTATTAGAAAAGCAAATTGATTCAACGTGCCATTTACCGAAATGCGGTGACCTTGATTTCCAAATGGATGGCGGTAATCGCCAGCTTTGGTTTTTCGATCACGTGTAATAGTTAGGTGGCACCGCGATTTTACAATCTTCTCCGCCAACGGAACTTCCGTTCCAGCAGGCACAAACGGCCGTATTGCATTCCTAATTCGCTCTTCGCGGTCCATCCGCTAAAGTAAAGCTGCCAAATTGTAAACCGCAAGGCTTGTAACGTAAGCCAATCCCGTCATCATCACTAATTGAATAAGCGGCCATTTCCAAGTTCCCGTTTCGGTTTTTACAACCGCCAGCGTGCTCATGCATTGCATGGCAAACGCATAAAAAACCAATAGCGATAGCCCAAACGGAAGATCGTAAAGCGGTTTTCCTGTTTTCGGATTCACCTGTGCTTGCATCTTGTCGCGAATAGAAGAAACGTCTTCATCCGAAGAACCCACGCTGTAAATTGTAGCCATTGTTCCCACAAAAACCTCGCGTGCCGCAAAAGAAGTAATCAGCGCAATGCCAATTTTCCAATCGTAGCCTAGCGGTTCAATCACGGGAGTAATCGATTTTCCCAAAATTCCGATGTAGGAGTTTTCGAGCAGCTCGGCATTCTTTTCGTGTTCTGCTTGTTCGGTATCAATTTCCGCATATTTGGCTTCAATCGCTTCAAACTTCGCAGGCGGACCGTAAGAAGCGCCAAGCCAAAGCAGAATCGAAACAAACACGATAATTTTTCCAGCACTGGTCACAAATTGGGTCACTTTGCGGGTAATTTCCAATAGCACATTCGAAACTTTCGGAAGTCGGTAATCGGGCAATTCCATGATGAAGTGACCTTCTTCCGTTGATTTAATGGTTTTGTTCAGCACAAAAGCAGCACCCAAGGCAGTCACAATTCCAAGCAAATACATGAACAGCAACGCCAATCCTTGAAATCCTGCTGGAATCACCATCGCAATCAGCAGTGCATAAACAGGCAATCGTGCGGCACACGCCATAAAAGGCGTGACCATAATCGTTAACAAACGTTCCTTTTTATTGGAGATAGTTCTAGCGGCAAGAATGGCTGGAACGGCACAGGCAACGCCACCAATCAACGGAACAATGGAACGCCCCTGCAAACCGAATTTTCGTAACCAGCCATCAGCAATAAAACTAACACGTGCCATGTATCCGGTTTCTTCCAAAAGGGTAACAAACAAGAACAGAAATGCAATCTGCGGAATGAAAATGACCACGCCACCCAATCCTGCCCAAATGCCCTCAACAAAAAGCCTAGTTAAGAATGAATCAGGAAGAACATTCGAGAAAAACACGCCTGCATGACTGAAGAGCGTTTCAATCACCTCCATCGGATAAGCAGACCATGAATAAATGCTCTGAAACATCAACGCCAGCAGTGCAACGAAAATGACAGGCCCGAAAATGGGATGGGTCAGTGCGTCATCAAGCTTTTTCGTCACCTCATGAGCGGTTACTGCTCCATGACCATTCGCCTTTTCGAGAATGGTTTTAATAATGTGGTGCTTTTCAATCTTGGTGTCCCATTCAACTTTAGAAGGTTGCATGGAATGCTCGGCAATGGCTGTTTTCAGTTCTTCCAGGCCCTTTCCTTCTCGCGCATTGGTTTTCACCACTGGAACATTCAAGGTTTCGGAAAGAATAGAAAGGTCAAGTCGCGAAGTGAGGCGCTGAAGCTGATCGGCCATGTTCAGTACCAGAATGGCTGGAATTTTCTTCTCCAACACTTGCAGTGCCAAATACAGACTCGTCTTAAGATGCGAGGCATCCACCACAATCAAAATGAGTTCTGGATGGTCGGGATTGTTGGGGTCGAGGACAGCATTCGCAGCCACTTCTTCATCCATCGATCGTGGTTGTAAACTGTACGTTCCAGGAAGATCTACGAGGTGAATTTTTTGTCCATCAAGCGTAAACTGACCTGATTTTTTCTCAACCGTTATCCCTGGGAAATTCCCAACTTTTTGATGTAATCCTGTAAGCTTATTGAAAATGGAGGTTTTGCCGCTATTCGGATTGCCAATTAAGGCGACTTTCAGTGTCTCTTTCCCTTCCTTCATCCGTAAAATCAATGGATGTTCAGATTGACTCTGTCTGTACGAGAATGGTTGATGCTTCGGATATTCTGAGGCAGAGCACGTGGTCTGAAACCCGAATGGCAATTGGCCCGCCCATAGGTGCAATGCGTTCAACGCAAAGGCGTTCGCCTGCAACCACCCCTCTTTCGGCCAAATGCATCGCCAACCGTGCATCCGAAAAAGATGATACGATTGCTTGTTGCCCGAGTACGAGGTCTTTTGCTGTCATTTTATTAAGAATGATTCTAAACAGAGGCCGAAAGTACGGACTAATCGTGCGGACTTAGACAGACGAAACTGCTTATACCCTAATTAGGGTAGTGGCGGTTTGATGGGTAGCATTGCTTTCAACCTCACCGAAAGTTGGGCAATCGCAGCCTTTGCCACGTCTTCGGCTGGAGCATGCACTCAAAAACAGAACAACTAATAGGGCTATAAGTAGGTGATGTCGTTTCATTGGGCTCAAAAGTAAGTCATGTTAAGCTCAAAAAAAGGGGGCGAAGGACAAGGGGCGAAGGATGGTTTGGTCTCTCGTCCCTTTTTTCAAGGCTTTTGTCCCTTGTCTCTTGCCCCTTGTCCCTCAATGATATTTTCCCGTGAACGCAGAATGGCTAATTTTAGCCGCAACTACATGAGCATATTCTTTCACATAGGGCGGTACATTCTTTGGATGGGTCGGGTATTTAAACGACCTGAAAAGCAAAGCATTTTTAGGCAGCGAATTTTTGAAGAAATTCAGAACGTTGGCTATGCCTCAATTGGCCTAGTGGCTCTTGTCAGTATTTTCATGGGAGCTGTTCTAACCATTCAATTGGCCTACAATATATCAAGCCCACTCATTCCAATTTACACGGTTGGTTTGGGAGTTCGAGATTCGTTGATTTTGGAGTTTTCTCCCACCATCATCAGTATTATTTTGGCTGGTAAAGTAGGGTCTAGCATTGCCGGAGAAATAGGAACCATGCGCGTTACCGACCAGATTGATGCGTTGGATATCATGGGAGTGAATTCGACAGGTTATTTGGTTGGTCCAAAGATGATTGCAGCCATCATCTGCAATCCATTTATCGTTATTATGAGCATTGCACTTGGAATATTTGGAGGCTACATGGCTGGAATTCTGACAGGAGAAGTTTCGGGTACCGATTATATCTATGGCATTCAATATTGGTTTCAGCCGTTTTATATCACCTATGCATTGATTAAAACGGTTGTGTTTGCAGCCATCATTACTACAGTTCCTGCTTATTTCGGTTACCACGCATCGGGCGGTGCGTTGGAAGTTGGTCGTGCAAGTACTGTTTCGGTGGTTTACAGCATTGTAATTATCCTCACATTTAATCTCATTTTAACTCAAATGCTGTTGCAATGATTCGAATATTAGATTTTAGATTTCGGATTTTAGATTGCAGTGTGCACTCCTTGCTTCTAAAAACTAACTCCTTTCGTATTTCAGATTTCGAGTTTCGGATTTCATCTTTCCAGTTTCATCTTTTCAAATGATTGAAGTAAAGGGGCTGAATAAGAGTTTTGGCGATCATCATGTTCTCAAAAACATTGATGCTCAGTTTCACAAAGGACAGGTGAACATCATCATTGGTCAAAGTGGTTCGGGAAAAACAGTTCTCACCAAGTGTATGGTTGGCTTGCATGATGTCGATTCTGGTACAATTGAATATGATGGACAGGATTTCGCGTCCATGACATTCAACCAAAAAAAGACGATTCGAAAAGATATCGGAATGCTTTTCCAGGCGGGTGCGCTGTTCGATTCCATGACGGTGGAAGACAATATCATGTTTCCGCTTTCTATGTTCACTGATCAAACGTTGAAGGAAAGAAAGGCGCGAGCCCAATTTTGTTTGGACCGTGTAAATCTCACAACTGCTGGTAAGTTATATCCATCTGAGTTAAGCGGTGGAATGAAAAAACGGGTTGCCATTGCACGCGCCATTTCGGTTAGGCCAAAATATCTTTTTTGCGATGAACCAAACTCCGGTCTTGACCCTAAAACGGGTCTTGTAATCGATGAGCTTATCAAGGATATTACCGAAGAATTTGACATTACAACCATCGTAATTACCCACGATATGAACTCGGTGATTGAGATTGGTGAGAACATCCAATTCATTTATGAAGGAGAAAAATGGTGGGAAGGTTCCAAGGAGGAAATCCTCCGCACCCAAAATCAGGAAGTGATTGATTTCGTTTACGCTTCTAAGTTTATGAAGAAGGTAAGGGCAGATTTGGCGAAATAATACTCTAAGTATCAATCTAAAAACAAAGGGCGACCCTGCAATTGCAGAGCCGCCCTTTTTCATTCTTCGTTTTTCCTAAAACTTATTTCAAGATCTCCATTTTCTTAGCAAGTCTCTTTCCATCTGCTTCAATAGCGTAGATGTAAGAACCAGCAGCCAATGTTCCTGCAGGAACATTTACGTTGTAAGTTCCGCTTGCTTTAGCTCCTTGAGAGGCAGAGTAAGCAACTTGTCCGTTAAGCGTGTAGATGCTAACAGTTACGTTCTTAACAGCAGTTTCAACTCCGTACTGGATAGTAACGTTGTTGCTAGTCAAAGCAGGATTTGGGAATGTTGTCATTTTAACACCATCGAAGAAACCTTGCTCTTCAATTCCAACTCCGCTTTCTGTTACAATCGCAAAAATAGCGAGGTCAGCTGCAAGACCTAAAGCAGAAGATGCAATCCACGTTGGGGCTACTGCCACTCCAAGAATTGCTTGACGATACCAAGAGTATGTGCCGTCTTCACTGCTTGTTCCTTGCGCCTCATTTACGATAGCAACAGTATCCACTGCAACTCCATAAAGACCCTCAATATCAACAACTAGAGCGATGTCTGAGTTAACGTAAACTGGCGCGCTAAAGTCAACAAATGTTGAAACAATAAGGTTGCCAGCTGGGCCCTGAACATTAGCAAACGGAAGTGCAACAGTGGCCAATTGAGTTCCAGGTCCAACTCCATCTGCTGATTGAGATGTAGGTGTGGAAATAGAAATATCATTAGCCAATTGATGAAGACTCACATTCAAATTTGCAGGAGAAGTATTAACGCCTTCTTTAACGCCAAACCAAATCATTGCACCAGTTACATTGTACGGATCATTTACAATAAAGCCTCGGCCGAGACCTGAATTGATTACAGTAAGTGGAAACGTTTGTCCTCCCTGCGTGATGCTCGTGTCAAGAAGGGAACTCCCGAAAATGTATCCACTTCCACCAAGGTCGTAAGTAGTTTGAATTGAGTTGCTGAAACCTGCCAATCCGAGCGTGTCTTCGCCAGCGGCTGCAACTGAGGCTGGTGAATTAACCTCAAATTTTGAAGCAATTCCTTGTGGGAAAATTGCCTGCTGTGCTGTTGCAGCAAAGCCAGTGAGGGCAAAAAACATTGAAACGTAGATTTTTTTCATGATAAAGTGATTAAGGATTTAATGAGCCGTGAAAATAATTATTCTAGCATCAGAATGTCTCAAGAAGACAAATTTTAACTCTGCATTTTATTCCAAAGCAAATCTTTCAGTTCCTGAATGCCTTTCTGACTAACAGACGAAATGTAAACAACCGGTATATCAACCTTAACCGAAGCTTTCAATTCTGCTTCAAGTTCTTCGTCTAACATATCGCATTTTGTCACGGCCAAAACCCGCTCCTTATCAAGTAATTCAGGATTGTACTGCGTGATTTCGTTGAGAAGAATCTCGTATTCCTTATTGATGTCATCCGCATCAGCCGGAACCATAAATAGTAGAATTGAGTTCCTCTCTATATGACGGAGGAAGCGAAGTCCAAGACCTTTTCCTTCGTGTGCGCCTTCAATAATTCCGGGAATATCGGCCATTACGAACGACTTGTTTCCACGATGATCCACGATTCCAAGATTTGGAACCAACGTTGTGAACGGATAGTTTGCAATCTCTGGCCTAGCTGCCGAAACAACCGAAAGCAAGGTTGATTTTCCAGCATTTGGAAATCCAACTAAACCGACATCAGCCAGCACTTTCAGTTCAAGAATTTTCCACTCTTCCTTTCCTGGCTCGCCTGGCTGGGCATAACGTGGAGTTTGATTTGTAGGAGATTTAAAATGGGTGTTTCCATAACCACCTTTTCCGCCTTCGGTAAGAATTACACGCTGTCCGTCTTCAGTAATTTCAAACAGAATTTCTTCCGTTTCGCCATCTTTCACCACAGTTCCCAACGGAACTTGGATAATCTGATCTTTTCCTTGAGCACCTGTTGATTCAGATTTGCCACCGCCTTTACCTTCGCTAGCAATAATGTGCTTCATGTAGCGAAGATGGAGCAACGTCCAAAGCTGTACGTTTCCCTCAATAATTACATGACCACCTCTACCGCCATCGCCACCATCAGGCCCGCCTTCGGTAATGGCACGCGAACGGAACAAGTGCTTTGATCCCGCACCGCCTTTTCCGCTGCGGCAACAAATCTTAACGTGGTCTATAAAGTTGGTTTTCATTGTTGTTGGGGTTTGATGCATCAAACCCTTACTGATTTCGTTAGGGCTTGATGCATCAAGCCCTTACATCAAACCCTTACTATCCTTTATCTACAGCACTACAGATGCGGCCAAAAATCTCATCAATAGAACCAATTCCATCTACTAATCTGAGTTTTTCTTGTGCATTGTAGAAATCTGCAACAGGTGCCGTTTGCTTGTTGTAATTGGCAATTCTGTTTTTGATAATCTCAGGATCGGCATCATCTGCACGACCAGAAACTTCGGCTCGTTTTAGCAGACGTGTTTTCAATTCCTCTTCAGGAACATCAAGTGCAATCATTAGCGAAATTGAATCTCCTTTTTCTTCAAGAAAACTGTCCAATGCTTTAGCCTGAGCATTTGTTCTTGGAAAACCATCATAAATCACACCTTTTGCGTTTGGGTGTTTCAAGACTTCATTTTCCAATATTTTGATGGTCACATCATCAGGAACTAGGTCTCCTTTATCAGAATAACTCTTGGCCAATTTGGCAAGATCTGAGTTTGGGTCTAACGCACGAAACACGTCTCCAGTAGAAATATGCACCAAGCCATAGTGGCTTATCAACTTCTCCGATTGTGTTCCTTTTCCAGCTCCTGGAGGGCCGAACAATACTAAATTCAACATGGTTTAAGTGTTTGGTCTAATCTGGTAAATTGATGGGAGATTGCGTCCAAGACCATCATAGTCTAGCCCGTAACCTACCACAAATCTGTCTGGTATTTCAACGCCTATAAAGTCAACCAAGTAGTTGCCTTTAAATGCGTCTGGTTTGAATAAAAGCGTGCAAATGCTCACAGAATTTGCCCCAGCATCTTTCATTTGCTGTTTAATCTCGCCCATGGTATTTCCTGTGTCAACGATGTCTTCCAAAAGGATGATGTCTCTACCGGATACGTTTGTTCCAATCGGCATCATTTCTTTCACTTCGCCCGTGCTAGCGGTTCCGCGATAAGAGCTTACTCGCAAAAAACTGATTTCGCATTCAACGTTCACCTTCTTAATAAGGTCTGATGCAAACATGAAAGCACCATTCAGTATCACCACAAAAAGTGGGGATTTTCCGGCATACTTTTCATTAATCTTGATTGAAACCTCATCCACAATCTTCCCTATCTCAGTTTCTGAGAGGTAAGGCATGAATTCTAAATCGTGAAGTTTTATTGTGTCGGCCATGAATGAGGCGCGCAAAGGTAGTCAGCAATCTTCAATAGTCTAAATCCATGGAACAGCTACTTTTGCGGCATGAGTTATAGACCAAAAACCAAGCTCGGGATTCTTGGAGGTGGCCAGTTGGGCCGCATGCTCATTCAGGAAACCATCAATTTGGATGTTGATGTTCATGTTTTGGACCCCGACCCAGATGCTCCGTGCAGAGATATTGCTCACGCGTATACCAACGGCAGTTTCAAAGATTACGACACTGTTTTAGCATTTGGAAAAGCAATGGACGTGCTTACCATTGAGATTGAACATGTAAATGTGGATGCGTTGGAAGTGTTGGAAAAGCAGGGCGTAAAGGTTTATCCGCAGCCGAATGTTATTCGATTGATACAGGATAAAGGCGCGCAGAAAGAGTTTTATGCTGAGCATGGGATTCCGACTTCAGATTACCGATTGATTGGTGAGAATGAAGCAAAGGATCACACTGATTTCTTTCCCGTTTTTCAGAAGTTGAGAACGGGCGGATATGATGGAAAAGGTGTTCAATCCTTGAAATCTGCCGCTGATATTTCTAAGGCATTTTCTGAACCTTCCGTTCTTGAAAAGGCGGTGGATTTGGAGAAAGAATTGTCTGTAATTGTAGCTAGAAACACATCTGGTGAGGTGAAAACTTTCCCAACTGTTGAGTTGGAATTCAACCCAGTTGCCAATTTGGTGGAGTTTCTATTCAGTCCAGCAAACGTGAGTGATGAAGTGGAGAAAATCTCTCAAGAAATTGCAAAAACGATTGCCGAGAAACTGGAAATCGTTGGTCTTTTGGCTGTGGAACTGTTCCTTGATAAACAAGGAAACGTGTTGGTGAATGAGATTGCTCCGCGACCACATAATAGCGGACATCAGAGTATTGAAGGCAACTACACTTCTCAATTCATGCAGCACGTAAGAGCCATTCTCAATATTAGTCTTGGAAACACGGAAATTGTGAAGCCGTCTGTGATGGTAAATGTTTTGGGTGAAGATGGGTTTTCTGGCGAAGCCAAATACGAAGGTTTGGAAGAGATTCTTGCTATGAAAGGCGTGAATGTGCACCTTTACGGAAAGCGGTTTACGAAGCCGTTCCGAAAAATGGGTCATGTGACTGTGATTGCGGAAACAATGGAAGAAGCGAAAAGTACCGCGCTTTTGGTGAAAGACAGACTGAGAGTGATAAGTTTATAGAGTTGATAAAGTTGATACACACCATTCCCATGACCTCCAACTGAAAGGGAATTCTCCCCTTTTGGGGGAGTTAGAGGGGGCAGATAAAAATGAGCAAAGCACAAGTTGGTATAATCATGGGTAGCAGTTCTGATCTGAAAGTGATGAAAGATGCTGCCGATGTTCTGAAAGAACTCGGAATTGAATTCGAAATGACGGTTGTTTCTGCTCATCGAACTCCAGAACTCATGTTCGAATACGCCAAAGGTGCTGCCAACCGTGGACTAAAAGTGATTATCGCTGGAGCGGGTGGGGCAGCCCATCTTCCCGGAATGGTGGCCTCACTGACGGCACTTCCTGTTATCGGTGTTCCTGTCAAAAGTTCAAATTCACTTGATGGATGGGATAGCATCCTGTCCATTCTTCAAATGCCGAATGGCGTTCCTGTTGCAACTGTTGCGCTCAATGCTGCCAAGAATGCAGGCATACTTGCCGTTCAAATTATCGGTTCTTCAGATAAGGCTGTTCTTCAACGAATGATTGAGTACAAAGAAGGGATGAAGGCTAAAGTGATGGATAGCAAGGATGAAGTGGAAGGATATTCTTCGTAAAGTGTATTGACACATCAACAGTGCTGATTATATTTGTATTTCATAAATATGATTTGCAATGGCAACTTTCACAACAACACTTCCAAACGATCTTCTTGACCTTCTCTCACAGAAGGCCGCAGAATATCATATTGCCAAAAACAAACTGATAGAAAAAGCACTTCGTGTTTATCTTGATGAACTGAAAAAGGCGGAATACATAAAGTCGTACAAGCGGGCGGCAAAAGATCCCGACACACTTCTTATTGCTGAAGAAGGCATGGCTGACTATTTCCGACAATTGAATGAACTGGATAACGAATGAAACAATCGGAAATCTGGCGAGCCTATCTAGACCCCATTGTTGGTAGCGAGCAAGGTGGGTTACGACCAGTAGTCATTATTAGTGGAAACATTTTAAATGTCCATTTGAATGTTCTCATCGTATGTCCACTTACTTCGAAAGTTAAAAATTATGAGGGTCACGTTGTACTTGAGCCAAATTCAGAAAATGGACTGAGTGTACCTTCAGAGATTCTGAATTTTCATGTACGTTCCATTTCCAAAGAGCGATTGGTGAAAAAGATTGGAAACATCTCTAAGGAGGAATTGGAGCAGACAAAAAAAGGTTTGAACGAAATTCTAACATACTAGTCGCCATTTGCTGGTCGCTATTAGCTTCTTGAATAAACCAATAGTTGTAAATTCGGCAGTGTCAACTTGCTGCATGAATAGACTTTTACTCTCTACTTTCTTTCTTGTTTTCTGCGTAAAGGCAAATGGCCAAACAAGCGATTTTCCTATCGGAGCACGTTCGGCTGGAATGGCAAACGCTAGCGTGGCACTGACTGATATTTGGGCCGTTCATCACAATCAGGCAGCTTTGGTCGGGCTGGAACAGGCAGGAGTGGCAGCCTACTACGAAAACCGATTTCTGCTTTCAAACTTGAATCTTCAAGGTGTAACTGCCGTGCTTCCAACCCCAAAAGTGGGCGTTTTTGGTATTAGCTATGCACGATTCGGAAACAAACTCTATAACCAAAGCCGCTACGGATTAGCGTATGGTAAGAAGCTTTGGAAATTCCTCTCGGTCGGTTTGCAGTTGAGTTATTTGAACACAACTATTGCTGAGAATTATGGTAGTCGCCACAGTTTCATTGCTGAAATAGGATTGCTCTCACAGGTGACACCAAAATTGAGAATTGGTTTTCACGCCTTCAATCTTACGCGAACGAAGTTGGCGGATGGTTATGACGAGCGCGTTCCAATGAATTTCCGTTTGGGCGGTCAATATGATTTCTCTAAGAAGGTAAAAGTGGCAGTAGAAGCCGAAAAAGACCTTGAACTTCCTGCCGTTTTCAAAATGGGAATCGAATACTTCCCCGCAGATATATTCGCCATACGGGTTGGGGTTGGAACGGCTCCATTTCATGCTGATTTCGGACTTGGATTGCGATTGAAATTCCTTCACTTCGATATTGCAGGTTCTATTCATCCCGTACTTGGATTCTCGCCTAAAGCTTCTCTTTCTTATCAGTTCAATGTATTTACCAAGAAGTGAGAATTGTACCGAAATATAGTCTCACTGTGATGCTCCTTTTCGGGAGCATTTTTGCCTGTGCTCAGGAGGAGGCAGACCAAGAAAATCTTATTCAGAAGAAGATTGAAACCATTGCTGAGCAAATGGGAGAAAGTGATGAAAACGTGGATTTCAACACGCTTCTGGATGATTTGATGTACTTCTCGGAGCATCCGATAAACATCAATAATACCACTGTGAATGAGCTGGAGCAGTTGCCGATGTTGGACGATATTGCCATTGCAAATTTGCTGGCACACATTAGTGCAAATGGAAAGCTTCTCAATATATACGAGTTGCAAGCGGTCAATGGCTTTACAATTTCTTTAATTCATCAGATAGAACCATTTATCAAGGTTTCTGATAATCCAGACGCCACTTCTTTTTCCTTCAAGGAAATGATGAAAGAGGGCACGCACGAACTGGTTTTGCGCTATCAGCAGGTGCTCAATCCTCAAGTAGGATATTCTGAGATAGAAGATAGTGCGCTGGCCGCCAGTCCCAATAGCCGTTATTTGGGTGATCCTCAGAAATATTACGCACGTTATCGCTTCAAGTATTCCAATAAAATCAGTTGGGGATTGACCATGGAAAAGGACCCTGGAGAGCAGTTTTTTAAAGGCACAATGAAGCAAGGCTTCGATTTCTATTCAGGCCACCTTTTCGTTTCCAATATGGGCGTTTTGAAAGCCGCTGCATTAGGCGATTTCCAAGCCCAATTCGGTCAGGGATTAGTTTTTTGGAGTGGATTAGCTTTCGGAAAATCCTCCGATGGAGTAAGCATAAAACGCAATGCGCAAGGACTAAAACCATACACATCTGTAGATGAAAATCGCTTTCTTCGGGGTGGAGGAACTACGCTGCGATTCGGCAAGTTCGAAGTCACCGCTTTCGGTTCTTATAAATTGATGGATGCGAATGTTTCCACAGCCACCGACACACTCACGGAGCAAGAAGAGTCTATCAGCTCCATTTTTAGTAGTGGTTTTCATCGCACGCCAGGCGAGTTGCAAGATCGCCAATCAATTTCCGAAGCCGTTTATGGCGGAAACGTGAGCTACAAAAGCAGAAGACTTTCAATCGGAGTTACTGCCGTTGGGTATCAATATTCAAAGAGATTGAATCGTGGCGATGATTTATACAACATTCACGAATTTTCTGGAAAGCAGAACAGCAACTACGGCTTAGACTACAGCTACATCTGGAAGAATTTTCACTTTTTCGGAGAATTTGCCTTGAGTCAGAATCTTGGTTTCGCCACCACAAATGGCGTGTTTATGACGATTGACCCACGGGTTACTATCACGGCAATGGTGCGCCATCTGCAACCGAAATATCAGGCCCTATATGCCAATGCAGTCACCGAAAATTCGCGCATGAACAATGAAACTGGCTATTACCTCGGTTTCAACATCAACCCATTTAAAAACTGGTTTCTCAACGGATACTTCGACATTTTTAGATTTCCATGGCTGCGTTATCAGGTCAATGGCCCGTCTTTCGGTTACGAAACCATCGGTCAGCTCATCTACAGACCATCAAAAACCCTCGAAATTTATTTCCGTTTCCGACAAAAACAGAAGCAACTCACCGAGTCTTCCGCATACAGCGAGGCACCAATTAAAGGCCTCGAAAACGAAAAGCGAACTTCTTACCGATTCAATCTCACCTACACGTTCAATAAAACAATGACGCTCAAAAGTAGGATTGAATATTCGCGCTACAAACGCGGAGATCAAGCGGTTGAGCAAGGCTTTATGATTTATCAAGATTTCAATTTCAAACCGCTCAGTTTTCCGCTTTCCTTCACTGCACGGCTTGCTTATTTCGACACGGAAACGTACAATTCCAGAATCTATGTTTACGAGAGCGATGTGCTCTACGCGTACTCATTTCCTGCCTATTATTATCGAGGTATGAAGGCCTATCTCGTGCTGCGGTATGACATTCATCGGAACATTGATGCATGGGTGCGAGTTTCTAACCTTTTTTATAGCAACCGCGACCAAATTGGTTCAGGACTTGAGGCCATTAACGGTAAAAGTCGAACAGACATCAAGGTTCAGGTTCGATTTAAGTTCTAATCTATTTGGGCGTGCCCCCGCAGCTGCGCAGGCGCGGTCTGGCTGTCCGCTGTATCTTTTTCTCGTTCCTCAAAAAAGGATGCCGCTTCCATCCCTCACGCAGTCGTCCGAAAACATCTGCCAAACTGACAGGCGCGTATTTATTTAAGTATCTTCGCACCCCAATTTTTTTAGATGCAGAACGAGGATATTTCGGTAAAAGATATAGACGAAACCAGACAAGGAGAAGCGCTTGAAATGGTTGCCAAGGGTGGGACTGGGAAGAAGCTTTATATCGAATCTTATGGTTGCTCCATGAATTTCTCGGATAGCGAGATTGTGGCGTCTGTCCTTATCAAAGAAGGTTTTGAAACCACCAAAGTGATGGAAGAGGCGGATGTCATTTTCGTCAACACCTGTGCAATTCGAGATAATGCAGAAGTGCGCGTTCGTGGTCGTTTAAACATTTTTCGCAAGGCGAAAAAGAGCAATCCAGACATGATAATTGGCGTGATGGGCTGCATGGCAGAACGTCTCAAAACCAAATTGCTCGAAGAAGAAAAACTAGTTGATATTGTTGTTGGTCCAGATAGCTATCGCGATTTGCCAAACTTGGTGCGTGTAGCAGAATCAGGACAAAAAGCAGTCAACGTATTGCTTTCTAGAGAAGAAACGTATGCGGACATCAGTCCTGTTCGTTTAGGCGGAAATGGCGTGAGTGCGTTCGTTTCCATCACTCGTGGTTGCGACAACATGTGCAGTTTCTGCGTGGTTCCATTCACAAGAGGAAGAGAACGAAGTAGAGACCCAGAATCAATCGTTGCCGAATGCACGCAATTGCTTGCAGACGGCTACAAAGAAGTAACTCTTCTTGGTCAAAACGTTGATAGTTATTTGTGGGGTGGTGGTGGTCTCAAAAAAGATATTCTTGCCCGTAACGACCTCAGCGGAACCGTAAGTTTTGCCGAGTTGATGATTATGGTGGCTAAGATTAGCCCCGAATTGCGTGTTCGTTTCTCCACGTCTCACCCAAAAGACATGCACGATGATGTGTTGTATGCCATGGCGGAGTACG
Source organism: Flavobacteriales bacterium (assembly GCA_021741155.1). Classification (GTDB taxonomy): domain Bacteria; phylum Bacteroidota; class Bacteroidia; order UBA10329; family UBA10329; genus UBA10329. The sequence continues at coordinate 65,590 of JAIOYP010000016.1, forward strand.
AGAACATCTGTTCTTACATCCATTTGCCCGTTCAGTCTGGCAGCACACGTTTGTTGGAACTAATGAACCGAGGTTATTCGCGAGAATGGTACTTCGAACGCATGGCCAAAATCAAAGAGATTGTTCCAGATTGTGGGCTTTCTACCGATATCATTACAGGTTTCTGCACCGAAACGGAAGAAGACCACCAAGACACATTGAGTTTGATGGAGCAGGTTGGTTATGACTTCGCCTACATGTTTAAATATTCGGAACGACCAGGAACGGCAGCTGCCAAGAAAATGGAAGACGATATTCCAGAAGAAATAAAGCAAAGACGTTTGGCTGAAGTGATTGAAATTCAATCGAAAAGTTCGCACGAAAGCAACAAGAAAGATCTTGGGAAAACGTTTCAAGTTTTAGTTGAGGGAACTTCCAAGAAATCGGCCGACATGTTGCAGGGAAGAAATCCTCAGAGTAAGGTGATTGTGTTCCCGAAAGAGAATTACAAAAAAGGAGATTATGTGAATGTTCTTGTGACCGATTGCACATCGGCTACACTTTTGGGAACTGCTGTAAAATAAGTCAGTTTGAACCCGAATCTCTACATAATAGCAGGTTGCAACGGTGCGGGAAAAACCACCGCATCCATGACCCTTTTGCCTGAGATTTTGGGTTGCGATGAGTTTGTGAATGCGGATGGGATTGCCAAAGGAATCTCTCCTTTCCGACCAGAAAAAGTGGCCTTTGAAGCAGGTCGTATCATGCTAAATCGTATAGACGAGTTGATGAATTCAAAAGTGGATTTCGCCTTTGAAACCACGCTTGCCACCAAGAGTTACAAAAGCAAAGTGCTGAAAGCGCAAGAAATGGGCTATCATGTTACGTTGCTTTTCTTTTGGCTGCCAAGCCAAGAATTGGCCATTGAGCGTGTTGCCAAACGTGTGGAGGAAGGTGGTCATGATATTCCTGAAGATGTGATTAGAAGACGTTATGTGAGGGGAATTGATAACCTTCTGAATATCTATGCTGAAATTGCAGATCAGTCCATTGTTGCCGAAAACACCTTGGAAATGAACACAATCGCTAAAAAACAGAAAAGCACGGCTTGGACTATATTGGACGAAGTAAGATGGAACGAATTCAAAATTTCTGGATATGAAAATCAATGATTTGAGTAACCGTATTGCTGAGGGATGTAAACTGTCTTTCGCTCGCCTTTTACAGGAAAAGAAGCGGAATGGAAGGAAGTTGGTGACAATAATCGAAGGTGCAATCGTTGAACTGACAGTTGAAGAATACGAACGAATGAAGACGGAAGGAAGAATCTAAAACCTACTAGGTTTTCAAAACCTCGTAGGTTTAGTAGACAAGATAAAATGACAGTTGACCAGATAAAACAGCGTTTCGGAATTATTGGGCATTCACCATTGCTCAATCATGCCATTAACACCGCTATGCAAGTGGCACCAACCGATATTTCGGTATTGGTAACAGGAGAAAGTGGAACGGGAAAGGAAGTCCTGCCGCAGATTATCCACCAAATGGGTTCGCGCAAGCACGGTTCTTACATCGCTGTCAACTGTGGTGCTATTCCGGAAGGAACGATTGATTCCGAACTTTTTGGTCACGAAAAAGGCTCATTTACAGGGGCGCATGAAGCGCGAAAAGGTTACTTTGAAGTAGCAGATGGCGGAACAATATTCTTGGATGAGGTGGCCGAATTGCCGATGTCAACCCAAGTACGTTTGTTGCGTGTATTGGAAACGGGCGAATTCATCAAAGTGGGTTCGTCCAAGCCTTTGAAAACCAACGTTCGGATTGTTGCGGCAACCAACGTCAACATTCCTGACGCTATCAACAAAGGAAAATTCCGAGAAGATCTTTATTACCGATTAAATACGGTGCCGATTGTCATTCCTTCTCTGCGAGATAGACAGGACGACATTCCATTGCTCTTTAGAAAATTTGCAGGCGATTTTGCGGAGAAATACCGCATGCCCAATGTCCGTTTGACGGAGGAAGCTCGCATTATGCTCATGAACTATCGTTGGCCCGGAAATATCCGTCAACTGCGAAACATCACCGAGCAGATTTCTATTATTGAAAAGGAACGAGATATTGATGTGAACGTACTGCGCAATTATCTGCCCGACCACGGAAAAACCAACCTTCCAGCAGTAAGAACGGCTTCAAGTCCTTCTGGAAGTGGAGACGAACGCACGGATTTCTCTGAGCGGGAATTGATGTACAAAGTTTTGTTCGACATGAAACGAGACATCAATGACCTCAAGAAATTGGTGTTGGATGTAGTTTCTGGCCAGAACGATGATGATTTGAGAGAAGATCACGCTTCCACTTTGAGGAGATTGCATCAAGATGTTGATCCTGCTGGAGCTTCCGATTTTGGTTCAAGCGTGCATGAAGTGCAAGTGCATCGTGCTGGAGAACAGCGTTATGAAGAGCACGAAGAAGTGGAAGAATCACTTTCTCTTGCCGATCGTGAAATAGAATTGATTAAAAAGGCTTTGGAGAAAAATCGTGGTAAACGAAAGGCCGCTTCGCAAGAACTCGGCATTTCTGAACGAACGCTTTACAGGAAGATTAAGGAGTACAACTTAGATTAATGTGATGAAGGAAAAAGGAAAAAAGAAAAAGGTAAGTGGGGTAGTAGCCGTTTTTCAGCTTTCGACTTTACGTTTTCTCTTTTTCTCATTTTTCCTTTTTTCAACCCTAAGCGGTTGCGGAGTCTACTCTTTTACAGGAGCTAGCATTTCGCCAGAAGTAAGGTCTGTGAGCATCGATTTCTTCCCGTCTTACGCAGCTTTGGCACCAGCCAATATGCCGCAAAATTTCACAGAATCGCTTCGTAGTCTATTCGTAAGCAGAACCAACTTGGATCTTATAACTAAGAACGGAGACATCCGTTTTCAAGGATATATTTCCAACTATCAAACCCGTCCAGTAGCAATTCAAGGAAATCAAACGGCCGCAAAGAACAGGCTAACGATTGATGTTAATGTCACGTTTACCAATACAAAAGATGACGCGAAAAGTTTTGAAAAGACCTTTTCGCGTTTCGCGGATTTTGATGCTACGCAGAATCTTTCCAGTGTAGAGCAAGGCTTGATAGAGGAGATTAACGAGCTACTTATTCTCGATATTTTCAACGAAGCGGTTGTGAACTGGTAGATTTTGATTCTAATGATGAACATTTTATCGCCACTGATGCTCAGATTTTTACAGATTTTCACTGATGTGGAATTAAGAAATCTGAGTTTATCTGCGGTAATCTGTGAATCAGTGGCTAAAGGTGTGTCTGATACTTTTTTCGCATGACTCAGGATCAATTCTATAATTGGTTAGAGAATCCGTCATCGATGGATGCGGCAAGCATTCCGCAATTGCGAGAAGTGATACAACGGTATCCCTATTTTCAGGCGGCACAGATGATGCTTGCCAAAAACTTGAGAAAGGAAAATCACATTGATCAACTCAATCAGCTGCAATTGGCGGCTGTGATGGTTCCTGATAGAAAGCTATTTCAGGATTATCTCAATGATAAAAGGAAGGTTCAGCCTAAAGTTGTGGAATCGGTTGAGGTAGAAATTAATGAAGTTCCGAAAGAAGTATTGGTTGAACAGGAAGAATCGGTGCTTGAAATTGTCTCTGAAACGAAACCAGAACCGATAGAAATTGAGCGTGATTCGCTTTATGACCTTATTCCTGAGCCGATAGTTTATCAACTGGAAAAAGCCGATTTGCCTGAGCTTCCCATCACTGATACTGAAGAAAAGGAAGAAGCGGCTGAGCCAGATGAATTGAGCTTTAGCGAATGGTTGGATTACACCAAAACAGGTAAGTCAGATTCGACATCGGTAGAAAATGTAGGTCCGAAAGTTGAAAAAGCGCAACCATCGCGAAACAACATTGAACTGATTGATCATTTTCTTTCTAAGCAATCAGGCAAATCTCAAAAACGTGCAGAGTTCTACAATCCGCAGAAGGCTGGAGCGAAAAGTTTGGAAGAGGATTTCACGGTTGTTTCCGAAACGTTGGCAATAATTTATGTTCAGCAAGAGAAATATGAATTGGCCAAACAATCGTACGAAGCACTTAGCTTGAAATATCCCGAGAAAAGCATTTACTTTGCCGCCCGTTTAAAAGACATAAACGACAAACTGAATTCAGAATAAAATGTACACACTCATTATCATATTAATTATTGCTGTTTGCCTTCTTCTTGTTGGAGTTGTAATGGTTCAGAACAGCAAAGGCGGAGGTTTGGCTTCCGATTTTTCTTCATCAAATCAAATCATTGGTGTGCAGAGAACAGGCGATTTCTTGGAAAAAGCTACTTGGTATTTGACAATCGCGTTAATTGTTTTAACGCTTGGTTCTAACTTCTTCATTGAAAGAGGAGAGGTGGTTCAGGAAGAATCTGCTATTCAAGAGCAAATTGATAACGCTGCTTTGCCAGCGCAAGGACTGGACGAAGCACCAGCAGCAGCAGAATAAGAAAAGGTCTTTAGGCTTTTAAAATGTCAGGATGTCACTCATCCTGACATTTTTTTTGCCCGTATGCCAGCATTTCAGCCCTATTGTCCGCATTTGGTCGGTGGCACAAAATGTGACAATGGCGCATCATCAAACCTAAATTTTAATCAATAATTATATCCAAAAATGGGAGCTATAAAAATCAAACCATTGGCCGACAGAGTAGTAGTTGAAGCTGCTAAGGCTGAAGAGAAAACAGCTTCAGGAATTTACATTCCAGACACGGCAAAAGAAAAGCCACAAAAGGGAAAAGTGGTTGCTGTAGGAGCTGGTAAACCAGACGAACCAATGACCGTTAAGGTTGGAGATACTGTGCTTTACGGCAAGTATTCTGGTACTGAAATCAATGTTGACGGAACAGATGTACTCATCATGCGTGAGTCTGACATTTTCGCAATTGTTTAATCATTAAACGAAAAATCTAAAAACAAATGGCAAAGCAAATATTGTTTGATCTGGACGCAAGAGACAGATTAAAAAAAGGCGTTGACGCGCTAGCAAATGCAGTAAAAGTGACGTTGGGACCAAAGGGTCGTAACGTAATTATTGACAAGAAATTCGGTGCTCCGCAGATTACCAAAGATGGTGTTACTGTGGCTAAAGAAATCGAGTTGAAAGATGCGGTTGAGAACATGGGTGCACAAATGGTGAAGGAAGTTGCTTCTAGAACCAACGATGTGGCGGGTGACGGAACAACAACTGCTACCGTTCTTGCTCAAGCAATCGTAACAACAGGTTTGAAAAACGTTGCGGCTGGAGCAAATCCAATGGATTTGAAAAGAGGTATCGACAAAGCGGTTGACGCTGTTGTTGCAGAACTTCATAAGATGTCAAAATCGGTTGGAGATAATAATGGAATGATTGAGCAAGTAGCTTCCATTTCTTCAAATAGCGACCCTACCATCGGAAAGCTTATTGCTGAGGCAATGTCTAAAGTTGGTAAGGAAGGTGTAATTACCGTTGAAGAGGCAAAAGGAACCGAAACAACTGTTGAAGTTGTAGAAGGAATGCAGTTCGATAGAGGATATCAATCTCCTTATTTCGTTACTGATGCTGAGAAGATGGAAGCGGTTCTCGAGAACCCATTCATTCTTATCCACGATAAGAAAATCAGCAACATGAAGGATATGCTTCCTGTGTTGGAGAAAGCTGCACAGAGCGGAAAACCATTGTTGATTATCTGCGAAGAAGTAGAAGGAGAAGCGTTGGCTACCTTGGTAGTGAACAAGATTAGAGGATCACTGAAAGTTGCTGCTGTAAAAGCTCCAGGATTTGGAGATAGAAGAAAAGCAATGTTGGAAGACCTTGCCATTCTTACGGGTGGAACTGTAATCAGTGAAGAGAAAGGCTTGAAGTTGGAAGATGCAACGCTTGCTGATCTTGGTACTGCTGAGAAAATTACCATTGACAAAGACAACACAACGATTGTAAACGGTGGAGGAGAAGCTGCTGGTATCAAGGCACGTGTTGGTCAAATCAAAGCTCAAATTGAGTCTACAACGTCTGATTACGACAAAGAAAAACTTCAAGAACGTTTGGCCAAATTGGCTGGTGGTGTAGCTGTACTTTATGTAGGCGCTGCATCTGAGGTTGAAATGAAAGAGAAGAAAGACCGTGTGGATGATGCATTGCATGCAACTCGTGCTGCGGTTGAAGAAGGAATCGTTCCTGGAGGTGGCGTTGCTTACCTCAGAACCATTGCGGCCATTGGCAAGATTAAGCCCTTGAATGCCGATGAGAAAACAGGTATAGACATCGTTCTTCGTTCTATTGAAGAGCCATTGCGTCAAATTGTTGCAAACGCTGGTTTGGAAGGAAGCATTGTGGTTCAGAAAGTGAAAGAAGGAAAAGATGATTTTGGTTACAATGCTCGTACAGATGAGTACGGAAGCATGTACAAATTCGGAATTATCGATCCAACTAAAGTAAGCCGTGTTGCTCTTGAGAACGCTGCTTCTATTGCTGGAATGTTGCTTACTACCGAATGTGTTTTGGCCGATGAGGTTGAAGAAGGTGGCGGTCATGGTATGCCTCCAGGAGGAATGGGTGGCATGGGCGGAATGATGTAAGTTGAAGCCATTAATCATATTGAAAGCCCCTTTTTCAGCT
>JAIOYP010000017.1 GCA_021741155.1 Flavobacteriales bacterium
ATTTTACGATTCTAAGCGTTAACGCTTTTCTTAGTTTTGTATTGCTGCGGGGCGCATTCAAAAGTAATCATCAAAAGACCCCGACCAAGGGAATGTTCTTAGAGAATTCACGGAATAGATCGACAAAAAAGGGCTGGATCGAAGTCATCTGCGGTTCCATGTTCTCTGGAAAAACGGAAGAGCTTATCCGTAGGCTCAAGCGTGCGCAATTTGCAAAGCAAAAGGTGGAGATTTTCAAACCTGCCATTGATACACGCTACGATGAAACAGAAGTTGTATCGCACGATGCGAATGCGATTCACTCCACGCCTGTTCCAAACTCATCAAACATTCTCATTTTGGCCGATGACGTGGATGTGGTGGGCATTGACGAAGCCCAATTCTTCGACATGGGTTTGGTGGATGTGTGCAATCAGCTTGCTAATAGAGGCGTTCGAGTCATTATTGCGGGGCTTGATATGGATTATTTGGGCAAGCCTTTTGGTCCGATTCCGAATCTGTTGGCTACGGCCGAGTACGTAACTAAAGTGCATGCCATTTGCATGCGTTGTGGCGAATTGGCCAATCATTCGCATCGCTTTAGCGAAGAAAGCAATTTGGTTGCGCTTGGAGAAAAGGACAGCTACGAACCGCTTTGCCGCAGCTGCTTTCGGAAAACCACCGTGCACCACATGAAAGACGCGGCACCAACCAAAAAAGAAGAATGAGCCAACTGGAAACATTGCGCGGCATTGCATCTGTGCTTGAGGTTCCATGTCCGTTCGAGTTTCAAGACGTTTACATTAAGGAACTGGCAATAGACAGCCGCAAGGTGGTGTTGCCAGCGCAATCGTTGTTTTTTGCGATTGCGGGAGACAGGCATGATGGCCACAACTTCATCGAGCAATTGTATGAAAATGGCGTGCGGGTTTTTGTGGTGAAGGCCGACTATTCGGCACCTGCCAAGTTAGATGACGCCTTCTTTATTCGCGTAGAGAATCCGCTGGCTGCATTGCAAACGGTGGCCGCTGCCAAACGGGCGCAATTCAATTATCCTCTCATTGGAATTACGGGTAGCAATGGCAAAACCATTGTGAAAGAGTGGCTGTATCAACTGCTCAATCAGAACTATAATATTATACGAAGCCCGAAGAGTTACAACTCGCAAGTGGGTGTTCCGCTTTCGGTTTGGAGGATGAAATCTGGCAACGATTTGGCCATTATTGAGGCGGGTATTTCGATGCCTGGCGAGATGGTGAAGTTGGAACGCATCGTGAAACCGACCATTGGCATCTTTACCAATCTGGGACAGGCGCACGATGAGAATTTTACGGATGCCAATCAGAAGGCGCGGGAGAAACTCGACTTGTTTCAGAATGTGAATACGCTGATTTATTGCAAGGATTACCTCATCATTCAGGAGGAACTAGAGCACTACCCTTTTGCTTCATCGCCCAAGCTTTTTTCGTGGAGCAGACGCACCGCTGCCGACCTGCAAATTGGGAGGATTGAGAAGAAAGACGGACAGACCGAGATTCAGGGAATTTATCAGCATAACTTTCTTCGGATTCGGATTCCGTTTACGGATGAGGCTTCTATTGAGAATGCCATCCATTGCTGGGCAACGTTGCTGTATTTGGAGATTCATTCGGACGACATCAGCAGGCGCATGGAGCAGCTGGTGCCGGTGGCCATGCGACTGGAGTTGAAGCAGGGCATCAACAATTGCTCGGTGATTAACGATTCGTATAACTCCGATTTGCAGTCGATTTCGATTGCGTTGGATTTTCTTTCGCAGCAACATCAGCATCCCAAGCGGACGCTCATCTTGTCTGACATCCTTCAAACGGGGCGAACGGACGAGGAGCTGTATGCCGAGGTTTCGCAACTCATTAAGGAGAAGAAAGTCGATAGGCTTATTGGCATTGGAAAGCATATTTCTAGTCAGGCCGAACTGTTTGAAGAAACGAGTGAGTTCTTCGATTCTACTGAGGCTTTTTTGGCGGCTTATCATCACGATAAATTCTACAACGAGACCATTCTTTTAAAGGGCGCTCGGAGTTTTGGGTTTGAGGCCATCAGTCGCATCATTCAGCATAAGACGCACCAAACCGTGCTCGAAATTGACCTTGGGGCGATGGTGCATAACCTGAATTTGATTCGGTCGATGATTAACCCAAGCACCAAGCTAATGGCGATGGTGAAGGCCTTTGGCTACGGTAGCGGCAGTTTTGAGATTGCGAACGTGTTGCAATTTCATCATGTAGATTATTTGGCGGTGGCCTATGCAGACGAAGGAATTGAGCTTCGGAAGGCGGGCATCTCGCTGCCTATTATGGTGATTAGTCCCGAAGAGCAAAGCTTTGATGCCATGATACAATACGGGTTGGAGCCTGAGATTTTTAGCGTGCGGTCGTTTCAATTGCTGGAGAACGCCATCAAACGCAAGGGCACGCTCGACAGTCCGCTGAAGATTCATATCAAACTGAACACGGGCATGAACCGTTTGGGTTTCTCTGAGCGGGACATTAACCAACTGGTTGTGCGCATCAAGAATAACCCATTGATAAAGGTGGCTTCGGTGTTCTCTCATCTCGCGGCCAGCGAAAATGAGGCGGAGGACGCTTTCAGTCGGAAACAAATCGCCTCCTTAGACGAAATGAGCGCCCGCATTTTAGAACACTTCGACTACCCTATTCTGCGGCACATCTGCAATTCGTTTGGGATCATCCGTTTTCCGGAAGCGCAGTTCGACATGGTGCGACTGGGCATTGGGCTTTATGGCGTGGCGCCCGAAAGCTCAATCAAAGGCAAATTTCGCAACGTAAGCACCCTCCGCACGACCATTACGCAGATGCACGATTTGAATAAGGGAGACACCATTGGCTACGGACGCATGGAAAAGGTAGAAGCAGAAATGCGCTCGGCCACATTGCCGATTGGGTATGCCGATGGCCTCAGTCGGAAGAACGGAAATCGCCAAGGGAGCGTGCTTATTAACGGTCACCGGGCGCCCATTGTGGGCAATGTGTGCATGGATATGTGCATGGTGGATGTAACGGGCATTCCGTGCAAGGAGGGCGATGATGTGGTAATTTTTGGGGAGGATTATCCTATTGAGGAGTTTGCCAGGAACTCAGAAACGATTCCGTATGAAGTGCTGACGAACGTGTCGGAACGGGTGAAGCGGGTTTATTTTCAGGAGTAGGGGCTTTGGGATAGAACACGGATTCTCGCGATGCTCGAATACGCAGATGGGACGGATGAACGCTGATTTAGGGAGTCTTCGGTTTGAGGATTGCTTTCTGTATCTTTAAAACCCAAATTGGAGCTATGAAAACTGCTGAACTAAAGAACATTCTCATTCATCGCATATCAGAAATTGATGATGTTTCCTTCTTAGAAGCGATACGGACCATTCTCGACTCTAAGACGGACAAAGAGGTTATTTCATTGACCGAAGCACAACTTGACGACATCCGAGCATCCAAAAAAGAGATAGCGGAAGGTTTATTCGTGGAGCAAGAAACCCTTGATAAGGACGTAGCGAAATGGCTCAGCGGAAAGTAATCTGGTCGCCTAGAGCGCAAATACGCCTCTACGATATCCTCGAATATTTTGCACAGCGGAACAAAAGCCGTTCTTATTCTGCCAAGCTCTACCGAACATTCACCAAAGAACTTGCCTTTGTCAGCAAACAACCCGACATAGGCATCCGAACAGAATTGGACGACATTCGGGGTCTTATCGTTGGAGATTACATCCTTTTCTACGAAACCACTCCGGACCAAATCATTGTCCACACACTCTGGGACTGTCGGCAAGACCCGAACAGTTTGAAGATAAAATAAAGGCGTAGGTCTGGCTAGGAACGGGTGAAGCGGGTTTATTATCAGGAGTAGGGGCTTCGGGATAGCACACTGATTCTCGCGATGCTCGAATACACGGGTCGGACGGATGAACACTGATTTAGGGAGTCTGTGGATAGTTGCATGCAGAGAAAAGGAGGGTGAGAGAATCGCTACGCTCTGGGGATGATTGGAACATTGATTCTCGCAATGCTCGAATACACAAATGAGCTCAAACAACAGCCATTTATCGCTGTGGCACAGACGGATTGAAGCCGAAATATTGCTTGGATACCATCTGTGCGCCCGTACCGTAGCCAAGCACTTGCCGCAGTGCATATTGGGCAGGCGTACCGCACTCAGGCATTTGCCGCAGTGCATGTTGGGAAGACGTACCGCATTCAGGCACTTGCCGCAATACATGTTGGGTAAACGTATCGTACTCAAGCACTTGCTGTAATGTATGTTGGACAGACGTACCGAACTCAAGCATTTGCCGCAATAGAAGATTGGTAAACGTACCGTACTCAGGCACTTGCCGCAATGCATAGTGGGCAGACGTACCGCACTCAAGCAATTTCCTTATCTTGCAAACGTCAATCACAACCCTTAAAACGACCCCACATGAATGCCCCTTGGCACTATCTCGTCAACCAATTTGTGAGCGTTACTCGGAAGAACTTCACCAAAGCCTTTAAACTGAGCAATTACCACGATGCCTATCTCAATAGGATGAAGAATGAAGATCCAGCAGACCCCGACTGGGCTCTGCTCTACAACCGCTACCATCCCGTTCACCTCGACTTCGTGACCATCTACACCGCGTGGAAGAACGCGGGAGGCCAACAACAAGGGCAGACTCTCAATGTAGATCAATTGCTCGAACTCCTTAATGCCAAGGTGAACAAATGGGATGCGCTTATCCAATCTGAAACGGGCTTCGAAAAAGGAACGGCAAATTATGTGAGCATCTTTCCGCAAGGACGCTATCCCTTTAACAACGGAGGCAAAACCGAACGCGTGGAGGCCGTAAATGTGCTGGCAATGAATATTGCCGCTTACCCGCCACTTAATGCGGTGAAGCTTTTGGTAGCCGATTACTTTCAGTTGCTGGAGGCTGCACACGATGGGCAGGAAGGTGCCAAGGGCAGTACCAAAAGCAAGGGCCAAGAGGTGGATATCCAGCGTATGGAAACCATGGCCCAACAGTACCGGAACCTAGGTTTTCTGATGGACAAGTACTTCCGGACCCCTCAGTTTGTTCAGCCCTTCTTCGATCTAAACGTGCTGCGCGAATCGCGTCAAACCGAGTTTACAGGCACCCTCCATCCGAAGGAGAACGAGGCCATCCTTATCCACACCTTTGTGGCCGATGATGAATTGCAATTACAGATCACGGCAGAGGCTTCTTCGAGCAATTCACCTCACCTTCCTGTAGAATTCTACCTGGCCACCATGGCCAATGGTACCGATAGCGTGGCGGCAATTGTCATTCCCAATGCCGCTGCCATCACCATCAGCGCAGCAGATTTTGGCATCGTAAACTACGGCACGCACCGCTACCTGACTGTTGTCAATCCCAACTCAGAAGTAATGCGTTACGTGGTGCAGCTTTTGTGAGGATGATCCGTGTAGAGACGCGATTTATCGCGTCTCCACTGCCTGCGTCTCCAAAGCATCCGTATTCCCCTCCTTGGAGGGGCTAGGGGTGGGTTCATTCACAAAACCCGTGGAGAGCGGAAGGTGTCAATTGACTGCGGGCGTATTTCCATACGCCCCTACGGATTGGGGAAACCGAATCAATCCTTCTTCAGGATGTACTTCGTAATAAAGAACTCCACGTAAGGCGGCACTTCCTTTTTCATGTAGAACTTGGTGAAGTTTTCTTGCGAGATAATGAACTGGTCGGTCTTGTTAAGGTCGATTCCTTGCCAAACGGTGGTATCGGCAAGAATGGCGTTGTAGTAGTCCATGGCCTTTTTGGTTTCCTTAAAACCTTGCACGAAGAGAAGTTTCTTATCGGGCCCAAACTGAAGGTCTTTGATGGTGAGCACTTCCAACGAGAATACGGTACTGTTAAAGTTGGAGATGCGGCCTTTGAGTGCGGACAAGTCTGGTAAGTCCGATGCCACGAGGGTGTAGTAGTGGTTAGCGTTCATGTCCAGCAGGTACTCATCGCTGGTTGGTGGCACTTCTGGCTTAGGCTCTTCTTTTACTGGTTCGTCCGCCACCGTTTCGCCCATCAAGGTTTTCACGTATTCGAGTAGTGCTTCGGCACGTTCCTTCTCTGGTGCAGCGGTGTATCTGGCGATGTACTCTTCCAACGCCTGGCGATACACAATCAGCTTTTCGGTTGCTCCAATAGACATCACCTTTAGCAAGGCAAATTTGGACAGAATCTTTCCGTCTTTAAACTTGGTGAGGGCGCTATCTGCCGCTTCAATTACACGCTCGTATTTACCAGCGTTGAAGTTGGTAAACGCCATGTCGTACATCTGCCCAAGGCGACCACGCATGACTTCCAGTTTCTCCAAATACTTCGGGTCTTTGATGATTTTGGCGTATTCGCTGTCTGGGTACTCCTTGAGAATGCGGTTGGCGTATTCCTGTGCCTTGCGGTCGTCTCCAACGGCCTTGTAAAGTCTGTAAAGCTGATAGAACGTCTCCAAGTTCCAAACGCCACGAGGGTAGCGTTTAAGCAATTCTTCAAACGTGTTGATGGAACGTTGATTCTCGGCAAGCTGTTCCTTGTAAATGGTTCCTAAGTCGTAGAACGCATTCTGAATTTTGATATTGGCACTATCGCGCTCAGCATCGGTTCTTGGAATTCCCTTCTTGTAAAAGGCAGGGTCCATCAATTGAGCCGTGGTAACGTTGGTAGTGTCGGCAGCACTGCCCGGAAGCTGCGAAATGGCATTGGCTTGCTTGTTCTTGCGTCTCCAATCATCCTCGCGTTTACGGTCTCCCCACTTCTGACGGAAGTTATTGGCACCAAAACTCAACGTGGTTGGATTGTAGAAATACCAACCAGTTCCGCTACCGGGCAAGGTTGTAGCGTTCTGATTCTGATTGAGTTGTTGCAGCTGCTGCTGATTAGTTGGCTTATTCGCCTCATCAAACTTGCGTTCTTCTTCGGCCACTCGAACACCTTCTACGATTTCTTCGATGTAGGCGTTGAGCTCACTATCGCTCATGTTGCCAAGGCGAAGAAGGCTGTCTTGCAACGCAATGATGCGAATGTTCTTGACCAATTCGGCCAAGCTCTGTTGCCGCGCCTGCACACGTTTGTATTCCTTATTGGGAACGGGAAGCAGCGCCAACGAACTATCGTAATAAGCAGATGCCATCTCGTATTCAGGTTTATCGAAATAAACATCCGCCATGGTGTAGTACGAAACGGCCTTCTGCGTAAAGTTTTGGGTGGATGATGCCACCGAAACCTTGAAGTATTCCAACGCGAGGTCTTTCTCATCCTCCTTCATGGCAATCTCGCCAAGGGCGTAATAGATTCGATCGAAATAGTCCGTGTTCTTATCGTCTTTCGACATTTTAAGAAGCTCCTTTTTGATGGCAACCAACGTTCCCGACTCTGCACTGGCCATAAGCGCACGGTTGATGCGTGCGTTGAACTCCATCACATACGGCACGTTCTTCTTCAGCACTTGGGTGTAGAAGAAGGCTGCGCTGTCTTTGTTGTTCAGTTCCTCATAAAGCTGCGCCAAAATGTAGGTGTAACGCGCCTTGTGCTTCTTGTTTTTGGTGGCTTTAATGGCAGCGTTCAGTTGGTCTTTCGCCATTTCGAAATCGCCTTTCTTGATGAAATAATCGGCTTTTACGGCTGCCAACTCGGCCAACTTCTTCTTTGGGAACTTCTTTTCTTCTTCCAAAAGAAGAATAATCGTTTCGCCATCCTTGAATCGCGCCAGCTCGGTATTGGTACGTATCAACCACAAATACCCATCAAATCGGATATCGCTGGTTTTATACTGCTTAATTACGTAGTTGAACATCTCCAACGCCAACACATAATCGCGTTTGTAGAAATGCGCCTTGCCAATGAGCATGTACGCATCGTCAATAGACGCCACATATTCCTTGCCCTTGAAAAGCATGGAATGGCGTGCAATGGTAAGTGAGGCTTTTTCAATTCCTCGGTCCATTTCGGCATAAACCGACTTGGCAGATTCGGATGTGCCCACTGGGAAAACGTCCAATATTTGTTCGTAATCGTCAGAATGGCTTTTCTCTAGCTTCTCCACGCCTTCCTTCATCGCCTCTTTACCGTTCCAATACACGTTATACTTGGCGGTGAGGTTGTGGTAGCCACGACTCAAGAAGTTTTTCTTCTTGGTAGAGCAGCCGCTAACGAGCATCAGGCCGATGGCAAGAAAGAATAGGGGGATATAACGGTTAATCCGATTCAAATTAAATATGTGCCGATTTCGTAACTGACGAGGTTCAAATTTATTGTATTCTTGCTTTAATATCCTTTAATCGGCAAGGTAGAAACGAGGAGCAAAGGTAACATCCTTTTATTCCGATATTTGGCAAATTGATGGCTGATAATAAGGAAAGGAAAGGAAACTGGCGAAACCGACTGCGTGTAAAGTACCGGTTGGTAATTATGAATGAAGAAACGTTCAAGGAAAGAGCGAGCCTTCTTCTCACACCAATGAATGTGATTGTACTAGGTGGTTCGTTGGCAATTTTTCTTGTGGTGGCGGTTACGTACATCATCGCTTTCACTCCTTTAAAGGAATATATTCCTGGTTATTCGGATTCTGATTTGCGGATGCAGGTGTACCACAACACGCTTAGAACCGATTCGTTGGAGAAGGAATTGGCCATGAAGGACCTCTACCTTCAGAACATCAATCTGATTATTTCGGGCGGAGTGCCTGATCAGCAAACACAGGAACCCGACACTACGAAGGATTACGAGGGAATTGAGTTTACCAATTCGCAGGAGGATTCGGCCATGCGCGCCATGGTGGAGCAGGAAGAGCGTTACAACATTCAAAACTTGCAATTGGGCGTTCAGGCATCGGTAGAAAGCAACATCCGCAGCCTGTTTTTCTTTGCTCCGATAAAAGGAGACGTGACTGCTGGTTTCGACTCAAGGGAACGACATTATGCGGTTGATGTGGTGGCCAAGGAAAACGAGCCGATTAAAGCAACATTAGACGGAACTGTGATTCTTTCTACATGGACTTACGAAGCTGGAAACGTGATTGGTATTCAACATTCGAGCAATCTCACTTCATTCTACAAACATTGCTCTGCGCTATTGAAGAAAACAGGCGAATCTGTAAAGGCTGGCGAGGTAATTGGCATTGTGGGCAACTCTGGCGAGCTGAGCACTGGCCCTCACCTACACTTTGAACTTTGGTTTAGTGGACGCCCAGTAAATCCGCAGGATTATATTGTGTTTTGAGTTGCGGGTTCAGCGGCCCCATAGCCCAATGTCATTAAGTTAAGCCGGTTGAGATTGCTTCGTTCCACGAAAAACGGGGCAGGCTCTCGCAATTGTAGAAGTCAACTAATTCGGTAACAAACCAGTAAAGGTTTAGCTATGCGAATAAAAAAGTGTATTTATTGGTGTGGATATTTCTAAAGATTGGCTGGATGTTGCTATTTGTGCCGATGTCACAGAGCCGGTCACAGAAGTGTTTCAAGTGGAGAACAACCTCAAAGGCATCGGCAAGCTCATTAAGAAGTGTACAAAACTCAAGCTCCGACCTTGGGTCTGTTATTCAGCCGTTCCGGCATTAGAGATTAAGAACTCCATTGGGGTGACACGTGGTAAAACTGACCGCGTTGATGCCATCAGAATAGCCGTCTATGCAGCCACACACGTTCACAAACTGAAGCCGAGCAAGCTACCAGTGCCGTTCTGTTACAATTGAAATCAACGCTCACCTATCGTAATCAGTTGGGCAATATGTCCCGTCAGTGGCAGAACATGCTCAAAAGCCACCAGATCTCAACGGCCGTGATCGATAACAAGAAGATCGTCAGAGACATCGGAAAACAGGTCGTACAGCTCAAAAAGAAGGTCGTTGTGCTTAAAGCCCAGCTCATGGAGCTTATCCATGGGCAGGCCAATCTGGCCAAGAAATAGGATCAAGCAATAACAGTCAAAGGCGTTGGGCCGATAATCGCTTCACAGATGCTTGTGTTGACCAACAACTTTGCATCGTTCGAGAACGCCAGGAAATTCAACTGCTATGCAGGTCTAGCACCTTTTGAACATAGCTCGGGCAGCAGTATAAAAAGCAAGACCAGAACCAGCCCACTGCGCAACCGCAAGACCAAAGCGCTTTTATTGAACCGGGCCAACTCTGCAGCCGTTCACGATACTGAACTACGTAGCTATTTTAAACGCAAGACGGGTGAGGGAAAACACAGAATGGTTGTTCTCAACGCCATCGCTTGCAAACTTGTTTATCGCATTTTTGCAGTGGTGAACAGACCTTAGCCTTATGTTCAATCAGTCACTAAAAAAAAAGTTGCACAGGTCTTAGAATACACTGACCGGCCTGCCGGCAGGCAGGGGTTTTCACAGAGAAAAGGAAAAATTTTCTGTGTCCATTCTGCGAATTCTGTGTTTCTGTGGCTATAAAAGTGTGTTTTCGAAAATACAGGTCATCATTTTTTTTAGTGCGTTTGCCCTGCAAGTTTCGCATTGAGTTGTGCCTAATTGGAAAAGCCCGTGTTTCTTTGGGAAAATCCTGTGCTAAATTGAAATAAACCCGCGCTTCTTCGAGAAAAACACGGGTTTCTTCGGCAAAAGCGGGAGTGTTCTAAAAAGTGTATCACCCCTTTTTAGAACAGCTACTTGAAATTCTGGAACTTGCTCATCTTGTTCATGTGGGTCAACTTATTGAAGTAGTTACCCATGTTGACGGCAACTCCAAGCGCATGGCTATGATAGCCCGTGCCTTGAACATTCAAGTGAAAAAGATACCGAAAAGTTAGACTGCCTTTGAAAAACCACGTTCGAGCAGCCAACGTGGCGACAAATCCTGATGAAATATTTTCTCCATTTATCTGAACCCCGTACCCAACGCCTAGCCCCATTCCAATATCTGAACGAAAATCTCTTGTAGAATAATGACCGATATTGGCTTCTAGCACTGCGGGAATGTGGCCGTAGAAATAGGTCTTCTTAATCCAAGTGTCTTTAATGTGAACTCCCAACGTGAGTGGCATGGTGGCCGCAAGCGAAAAATCTCCGTATTTGTTAACGAGATTTATCTGTGGATTGTAGAAAAGCCCAAATGCTGGAGACACGTTCTTCCTAATCATCAGAAGATGAGCCGATGCTCCAATGGAGTTTCTCCAACGGTCCTTTAGCGTTGCCTTTTTCTGCGCAAAACCAATGCTCGGAAGCATTAGAATGGCAATGAAGATTACCAGACGATTCAAACTATTTAGGTTTTTGGTCGACCCTTACAACGAAGAGAATGTGGAATTGTTACCTAAGCCAATTCAGCGGCTGCCCAAAACATGCAGAAATCCAGCTTCGCGAATGGGTTTCTCCGCATAATCGCAGAAGTCGAGCAAATAGTAGTAAACGCCATCATTAACCAGCGCACCGCTGACCTGAATGGTTCCGTCCCAGCCTTGATTCTGGTCTTCCCATTCATAAAGCAAGCGCCCCCAGCGACTGTAAATACGGCAACGGAAACAGGTTCCGCCCTTCTGTGGAAAATAGAACACATCATTAACCCCATCACCGTTAGGAGTGAATACGTTTGAAACCTCAATTCCCTCACAATCATCAATAGTGACATGAACAGAAGCCTTGTCGCTTGGACAATACGCGCTTTTCTGCTGAACGTAATACGTTGCTTCTGATGAAAGATGAGGTGTGATGTACACCGAACCCGTCTCGATGGGCGATTCCGAGAGTTCATCGTCATACCAATAAATAGTGCCATTTGCGGTGGCGATTAACTCGGCATAGCCGTCAGGACAAATGGCGGTATCGCTGACCAAGGGCGGCATCAGCGTGTTCTCGATCATCGTCACCGTGACAGGTGCAGAAACCATGGAGCAACCATTGGCATCAAAGGTTGTGAGCGAATACGTTCCTGATTCGTAAACCACCCATGCTGTGCCATCACCACCGTTCGGATTCCATTGATAAGAGGTCTGTCCGTCATTTGCCTCAAGGAGAATGGAATCACCCTCACACACGGTGGATGGCCCAACAACTGAGACTTCTGCCATTACTTCGGAAGCCACTACCACTACACTTGCTGGAGTTTGAATTCCGCACGAGGCGATTAAACAGGTGTAGATTCCAGCCTGACTGACGGTTTGCACAGGATTGCTTCCCGAAAGTGGTGGCTGCCATTCCAAGGCACTTCCAGGATTGGTGGTTGCCGTGAGTTCAATACTTGCTCCATCACACAGAATGGGTACAGTTTCAGTAAGAATGAAAGGTGTGGCATATTGCTCCACCTCCACCGAATTGGAAACGATTTCGCATCCGTATTGATCGGTACGAATACAATAATAGATGCCCGAAGTGTTGACCGTTACGGTTGGATTATTGGCACCAAACGGCCCTGAAGGTCCTTCCCATTGGAACATTCCATTTCCGTTGCAGGTGAGGATGACGGAATCTTGTGGGCAGATGACTCCATTGCCAGGCGTGGTTATAATTTCTGGCTGGGAAGCCACAGTAATCATAATCGACACGGTATCACCCGCACTTGCTATACATCCATATTCGTTGGAGTCCGAAATGGACGAAGAAACTGTGTAAAGTCCCACCAAACTGAGCCAAATACTATCATTTTCGACCATATCAACTCCGGGGCCGCTCCACACATAATTTGGGGCTTGTGACGCTATGAGCAATGTCGAATCTCCAGGACAAATATGATTCTCGCCTATGACCAACATGTCAATCGGGCTGATGTTTGGCAACGGATGCAACTCAACATATATCGAACGGGTTATTTGCACAATATCCGTATCGCAATGATTGATTCTGATAACGGTGGCCTGTATCAGATAATTACCAGATTCCTCTGGAAAAAACTCGTTGTAAAAGGGTGCTAGACATGGCGTATTGGTAAGGTAATTAATCGTTTCGGGCGTTACCAACCACGCAACTTCCGCATCTTCAATGCACGCAGTAAGTCCAATTGGGTCCGTGATTGTATCAAAGACATGAATCGCAAACGATTCTCCCTCACATATAGTGATGGAGTCATTCCCATCTTCATCTGTCAAGAAATCCATTTCAGGAACAATGATTGGATAAAGACTATCGATGTTCACGCTGATATTATTTCCAGCCAAACAGTCATTCTCATCTTGATAATAGAACGAATAAATACCTCCTACGGAAGCCCAAATCGAATCTGTATTTGAAGTAACTACCCCAGCCCAATGCGGTTCATAATTCCCGTATCCGCTACCAGTAAGTAATACCGAATCAGGCGAACATAGCTGTATCTCATCGGGATTCAATGCCTGATTATTCACCACCACGTTATCCGAAATAAGCGGAGTCGGTGGATTTGGATTAATGATTACATGAATCGTATCGTCACTCACAAAACAGCCGTCAACGGAAGATTGTGTCACCCAATAATTGCCAGTTTGCCCCGCTTGGATTCCAAAGCCCGTACTTCCGTTCGACCATTGATAGGTGAAATCTGGACCAACACCTATTACGTTGGAGTATCTTCGAATAACGCCCAAAGAACAGAAGGTCAACGTGTCAGGACAGGTGATTCCACCAATACATACGCCTACAAACGGACGGTTGCAAGCTGAGCCCGACCTTCCGTAATAATCAAAAGGCGCTCTGGCTGTATCAAATATCTTGGTGATGTATGCATCGGAATTGCCTGCTGCTACCAGCTTCCGAAATTGCCGATATTCCGAATCACCGCAATACCCAGCATACAAGATGGGCAAAACCGTGTCGGTGCTGTGCAACTCAAAATCATCAGGAACGGGAAGGAAAATCTTTTCAATATAGCTTCCAGCGATGATTGGCTGTCCGAAGGAATTGACGGTGATACCATTTCCAAAATCGTCCTTTCTGCCACCGAGCGAACGGCTCCATTGCCATTGCCCAGCCGCGCTATACTTGGCAGCAAACACATCCCAAAACCCAACGCTGTTGAATGTTCCTTCTCCGTACTCATCGGCATAGGAGCCGAGTTTACACTTGAAATTTCCGACAATGAACGGATTATCGCTATTGTCCAAGGCCAGATTTCGTGATGAAACTTCACTGTCCGAACCGTCTGAGGTTGTCCACAGCAGCGAACCGCTCGAACTGTATTTTGCCAAGAAGATTCCGTTGGGATATGGGTCAGAAAGTGTGACGTCAGGCGAACCGAAGAAAATCACATCCCCTTCAAAATCGCCCGTTAGATAAACGTTGCTGCTGGCATCTACGGCAATGCCATGAACCACATTCATTGCACCCGCACCAATCCGTTTGAACCATTGTTCGCTGCCGCTGCTGTTGTACTTCACCACGAAAATGGCGTTGTAGGTGTTGTTCAAATGGGTGTTATCAAAGGTGATGGTATCGGTAAACTGCCCCGTGACATAGACATTTCCCGAAGGGTCGCAGGCCACATCAATTCCCCTATCGGTTAAATGGGCCGAACCTTTCTTGGCCCAAAGGAAGTTGCCGTTTGCGTCCAACTTGGAGGTAAAGACATCCACCGAACCATTCATACTGGTTAGCGTTTGTGAACCGAAAGTGGCTGTTCCAGCAAACTCACCCGTGATGACCACGTTGCCTGCGTTATCCACATTTATCCCGTTACCAATGTCCGATCCTGTTCCACCCGCACTTGTTGCCCACACGAATGTTCCAGCATTATCATACTTCGCTACGAACACATCTTGAACACCAATAGAGGTTAAGGTCTGCGTTCCGAAAGTGGCCGTTCCGTAAAAGAAACCCGTGATGTAGCTGTTTCCTGAAGCATCGGTCTTTATGGAAAGTGCGCGATCCGAACCCGTACCTCCAGCCTTGATGGCCCATTGGAAAAATCCCGAAGGGTCGGTCTTGCAAATGAAGGCATCCGTCACTCCTGAAGAAGAAAGGGTAGTTGAACCGAACGCGGACGAGGCTGAAAAATAGCCCGTTGTGTAGGTGTTTCCATCTGAATCGATGGAAATGTCCATTGCTTCATCTGTAGTTGCTCCGCCTGCCTGTTGCGCCCAGTATGGGGCTTGAGCAAAAGCCCCTCCACATACCGCGCACCACATGCACAGGCTGAAAAAAAACAAACTTGAACTGCGTATCAACTGATGTCTGATTAGGCGATGTTAAAGAAAGTAGAACATTTTAATTTCTACCTAACCGTCAACAGATGTAACAAACCAGTGAATAGTTACAATACAACCCGAAATAACTAAAGGGCGGTTTATCTCAGCAGGTTTACCCCTCCCGTGTATTGATGTTGATTACCATCCCAATCGAGCACCACAAACCGATAGACGTACTGCCCCGCCTCAACCTGTGCGCCTTTGTACGAGCCATCCCAATGAAAATCCTGTTCGTTAGATTCGAAAATCATTTCTCCCCAACGGTTAAATATCTGCATGTTATACTCAGTCAGATGCTCTCCAGCACCAAAAAAACTTTCGTTGCGGCCATCTCCGTTTGGGGTGAATGCAGATGGAATGTAGAAGGAGAAATAAGGCTCCACCTTGACGATGTAAGAGACTCTATCTGTGCAGCCGAAATCTGTATTGACGATTAGCGTAATTACATACGTTCCTGTATCGGGATAAGTATGTTCTGGATTTTGGTCACTTGAAATCTGCCCGTCACCAAATGCCCAACTCCAAGTTGAAACGTTCTCGGTACTTAGGTCTGTAAACAAAAACAACGGATTGACGATGGAGGCCAATTTCTCAGGATCCGTACTGAATTTCGCTTGCGGAACGGGATGTACCGTAATCAACTCCAATTGTGAAAGCGAATCGACACAGCCATTCACGCTGGTCACATATAGGGTGACATCATACGTTGCAGAATCATGCGGCAAGGCCAAAATCGGGTCATAAAGGTGAACAGGATTTGGACTCAGCACATCGTCTGATTCATCACCTACATTCCATCTCCAACTTCCGATGGAATAAGGCGCAGGAATAGAAGATTGGTCTATCAAATTGACAAGCAGTGGGTCGCATCCTTCCTGCGGATCGGCAGTGAATGCAACAGTTGGCAACGGCCAAACCTCCACCGTTTTTGTAATCGCATCTTCACAACCATGGTTGGTGATAATTGTAAGCTCTAAATTGTAGAAACCTGCCAAGGCATAATCATGTGTGCCATCAGGCGAGTTGGAAGTGCTGGCATCACCGAAATTGTATTGCCAAGAAACAATCTGGTCGTTAGATAGAACGGGCAAGGTTGATTGGTCAGTGTAAATAAGCGTTTGCAAATGGCAGTGCTGCAAATTGGCGGTATAATCTGCCACGGGCAATGGATGCACCAACGCATTGCCAAGCGAAATCACATCCTTGCAGCCCGCTGTATTGGTTATGGTAAGCGTAGCCCCGTAAGCTCCAAACTGAGGGAAAGCAATTGCTGGAGATTGAATCTGAGAAGATTGTCCGTTTGAAAACGCCCACGCCCATTGACTAATGGCATACGAACCATTGGGATCCGATAAATCGGTGAACTGAACCGCCAACGGATAGCACACACTATCGAACGTAAAATTGGCAATCGGGGTCGGATAAACCTCTATCACATCATCAAACACATGCACGCAACCACTGTCGGATGTCACCGTAAGTTGAATTGGATACGTTCCATCTGCCGCATAAGATTGATACCCGGGGTTGCTGCCGTAAAAAGTCTGTCCGTTGCCAAAACTCCATTGCCAAGTGGTAATATTCCCTTGCGGAATTGTTGACTGATCTGCGAAAAGGACAGAATCGGTTTCGCAGATATTGGTGAAACTGAAATCAGCAGTTGGAACGGCATGAACAGAGATTAGATAATTCTCCGAATCGGTGCATCCGTGCTGCGTTTCAACCGAAAGCTGAACGGAATAATCGCCAAATCCAGCATAAAGATGGTTGGGAACTTGAGTGTCGTTGAGAATAGTGCCATCGCCCATGTTCCAATCGGAGGCCAATAATTGCCCAGGTGCTGCAACCGCTGTGGTTTCTGTGAACGTTATCGCTGCTCCATCGCACTGGTTTTGCCATTGCAATCCAGCCACAGGGTTTGGATATGCTTCCACCTGAAAAGTGGTATCAGTAGCGCAGCCAAGGTCGCTTTCCATGTAAAGAATCACGTTGTAAACACCTGCATTCACATAGGTATTCGTGGGAGAAACCGTGTTTGAAGTGTTGCCATCGCCAAAATCCCAATGGGTAGAAGCAATAGTGCCAGATTGTATGGAAGATGAATTAGTGAACGCGAACTGAGTACCAGCACACGCATCATTCACCGCAACCGACATAGATGGTCTCACACTTATAATGACCTGACGCGTGATGCTATCCGTACATCCGAACTGATCCTGCACAAGCAATTGAACTGGGAATGTTCCTGCGGCCGAGAATGTGTGCTGAACGGAAGCTCCATTTAAGGTTGAACCTTCCACATCCCATTGCCACGAATTAATGGTTCCGTCTCCTGCCACGGAAGCGTCCAAAAGATTGGTTGGGTCGTTGACGCAAGTTGTAGGATAGGTGAAATCTGCTTGCGGCAATACAAAAACCACTGCGCTACTTTGGGTGGACGCTGAACAGCCATTGGCAGAGGTCACGGTCAAATCTACTGTATGAGTTGCCGCTGTTGTAAATTGATGTGTAGGGTTTTGTGCCGAGCTCGTATTCCCATCGCCAAAATCCCAACTCCAAGCGGTAATCGTTCCTGAAGCAATGGTGGTTCCATCCACGAAATCGCTTGAAACGCCAAGACACTCATCGGCAACCGTAAAATCGGCTGATGGCAACGGGTCTACTGTTACTTGCAGCGGAATACTATCTAAGCAACCAAAGCTTGTTTCTACCACCAAAAGCACATCGAAGGTTCCTGCGGTGGCATAGGTATGTGTCGGATTCTGAACAGAACTTGTGTTCCCATCGCCAAAATCCCAATCCCACGAAACGATGGTGCCATCGTTGGCGATGGAGTTATCGGCAAAAGCAACTTCCTCACCCAAACAGACCGAATTGGGGTTGACGTTGGTTGTATTTACTCCAGAAACTGTAAACGTTGGGGTCGGAATCTCATAGATTTCGACCGAATCGATAAACGTGCGGCAAAAAGCATCATTTACCGTATAGGTATAAACTCCCGCTGGCAATCCTGAAATAGGATTAGTGGTCAGTCCGCCTGGTTGCCATTCATAAGTATATGGAGCCAGACCTCCAGCCACGTTTATGCTTATGCTTCCCGTGCCATCGCACGCGTTATTGGCTGAAGCGACAATAGGCGGTGGTGTTGTACAGTTGATGGCAAAACTTCCAATGAATCCTGCTCCGCAAACCAGCAATTCACCCGTTGTGCCGAAAATAATATCATAGACTGCTCCTGGAGTTGGAATGGTTTCGATGTAG
Organism: Flavobacteriales bacterium; assembly: GCA_021741155.1. Classification (GTDB taxonomy): domain Bacteria; phylum Bacteroidota; class Bacteroidia; order UBA10329; family UBA10329; genus UBA10329. The sequence goes on from JAIOYP010000017.1 coordinate 18,408, forward strand.
TTCAGTAAAGAATCATACTTCGCGATTCCATTAAGCGAACCAGCATAGATATTTCCGCACAAATCGGCAGCCAAACCACCGTTTCCAAGTTTAACACCACCTACAAGCGGTGTGCTGTTCAAAATGGCCAGCGAATTTTTATTCACTCTTTTCACAGTAGTTCCATCCGTCATGTAGAGATACGGGCCGCTCACCACAAGACCATTAAATCCTTGATAAATCACGCTGGGATTGTAGACGGGATTGGGCACATAGCCAGCTGCAGCCTCAAACTCAGCCAGCAAGAAACCCGTTTGAATGGAACCTGCAGGAGTAAAATTGGCATTGGTCTTTTTAAGGAGATTGGAAGCGGCCACCCCCGTACCTCCAAAAGTTACGTGCATAGAATACATATCTCCATTACAATCGGTGGCAATGGCTCGGGTTTCGGCACCATAAATAATCTCGTTAGAAATGGCGCCAGAATTCACATCAAATAGTGCCAAATTATTGGCACCTGGATCCTGAAAATAACCGCCAATGGTGAGCACGGTTTTGGAATAGTTGAACGCCAATCGCCATTCCTCTACCAGACCTGCGAATGTCCAAAGTTGAACGCCTGCGGGATCTAATTTTTGTCGCTTGCCAGCAGAATATCCTCCAACGATATAAACGTTGCCTGGATCATCAACTGCTATATCTCCAAGAAATTGCGAATAGCTTACATAGGTCCACTGCAACACTCCAACGGCAGTGAATTTCTGAACTTGAAAGTTGGTGTGATTCCCATGCACAACGATATTGCCAGCGGCATCTTCCTGAATATCGTGAGCACGATTAATGGCAGGATAACTTGTGTTGTAAATCCATGGATCGATGATAAAACCATCAGACAGGTCGATATCGTTGGACGCAATCTTGATAGAAACAACATTTCCATCAAGGACATACGAAACAGGAACATCATTCTTGTTCTCTAGCGTTTCGGCTGATGGAGCATGATCTACAAGTACGGTAGTTGGCGTCTTGATTTGCAGATTTCCTTTCCCATCTAATGAGAGCGACACTTCTCCACCCCAACGCATAGCAATCTGGGGAATGGTTGCGCCAGCAGCAACTTCAAAACGGTATTTGATTCCTCCTTCTTTGGGTAGTTCAAAAATGACATCAACCCCTGGGTAAATATCCTTGTAAATAATCTCAGAATACGCAGCGGCAAAATTGATGGTCTCATCCGTACCATTAAGCGCGTAGTTGTAATACTCATGCAACTTGTCTCCGAAAAGAATCTGGACTTCTGGGTCAGCGTTTTCCCAAAGCATATCTACAGAATGCCATGTGGTTTCTAATCCACGACTTTCAGGTTCATTTTCTACGAGTTGACGTTTCCCTTTTGGAACGGTCTTGTATTCCGCAAATCGGAAATGGATGCCGCTTTGAGTGAAATAGGCGTTGAACTCTGCGTTCTCAACCCCGAACAGAATTGGTTCATCAAACGCAACGCTTTGTCTTTCTATACGGTTCTTGAACTGCCCCTTTTCTTCAATGAAAACCTTATTGACAAATGGCTCTATTATCAAACCTTTGCTTGCGGTCTGGCATACGGCCATGCCTTGAGTCAAGGTCATGAAAGCAGCAAGTAAAAACCAAACTATTCGGTTCATATCGGGGTTGAAATGAGACGATAAAGTGTAAAAATAACCTTTTGCGCGTGTCCGCTAAGACTCAAGAATATAGATGTGGTTGCTGAAAAATCGGTTGAACACTCTCGGCTCTTCGAACAACACTCGTTTGATCAGGGCCGTTCTTCCCTACTATTTACGAATATGCAAATCTCGCTGAGGGAATGGGATGGTGATTCCGTTTTCTCGGAATGCCTTATCAATGGCAAAGCGGATATCGCTCTTTACAAATTCAATACGAAAAACCGAACGCGAAAAAAAGTGAAGAGAGAAGGTTAGTTGAGAATCTGCGAAATCAGAAAAGAACACGAATGGCTCTGGATTTTTGACCACTTCGGAATGTTGTTTAGCGCATTCAACAAGTACTCTGCGAACCTTTTCCACGTCAGAACCATAGGCAACACCTACCACAATGGTGAACCGAGTCAGCTTATGATTGTGGGTCCAGTTGACCACATTTCCTGTAATAAAGCGAGAGTTGGGAACAATCATAATAATACCATCACGCATTTCCATTTCGGAGGCGCGCAAACGAATTTCGGTTACGCGACCAACTTTGCCTTCCACCTCAATAATATCAGACACGCGAATGGTGCCATCAAACAACAGGATGATGCCACTTACAAAATCCTTAAACACTTCTTGCAGTCCAAGACCAATACCGACCAACAGCGCTGCCGAACCAGCTAACAGAACCGTAATCTGAAATCCCATTGATTCCATTCCTACCAACAAGGCAAGAATCCACAGTACGTATTGTATCAATTTAAATACCGATAGGCGTCTTCCCTTTTCCAGTTCAGAAATGTTCTTACGGTAAACTACTACCTTTTTCAGCACCCAAGAGAGGCCCCATGTAAACACAACGATAAACGTGAGCACCACCAACTGAAACATGCTCAGATGATGATTTCCGAATCCAATAAGTTCGAGCTGAAGGAATTCTTCCATTCTTGTTTACTACAGTGCAAATGTAGGTGCTAATACTGGGCGCATGATTTAGCCAACCATTGACCATCCTGTTTTGACAGCATTATATATGCCTACCGAATGCAAATTCAAGTGTTACACATTTACGTCCATTACAAAAATTGATGTCGTGGTCTTGACAAGTATTAAAAACTTCGTAATCTTGGTGCGCATTAACAAAAGTTAACTAACCCCCATCGAATGAGAAAAGTTTTTACGCTCCTCTCCATTTTCTTGTTGTTCACACTCGTATCCATGGCTCAAACCAAGACGATAACGGGTGTAATTAAAGACAAAAAGAACGGAGAAACGCTCATCTCCGCGTCCGTAATTGTAAAAGGTACATCCACGGGTGTAACCACGGACGTCAACGGAAAGTTCTCCATTGAACTAGATCTTACAGAACCAAAAACCCTCGTAGTATCTTACTTAGGCTATCAAGATTTTGAGTTTGCGGTAGATAAATCTTCCTCCAATTTAACCGTGGAAATGGAAACAGTGAACATGATTGGACAAGAGGTTGTCGTTTCAGGTTCGAGGGTTTCAGAAACCATTTTGGAATCAACAGCCACCATTCAAAAGATGAATACCAAGGAGATTAGCGAGATTGCTTCTGGAGACTTTTATTCTGGTTTGAGCACGCTGCAAGGTGTGGATGTAACCACTTCGAGCCTTGGGTTTCAGGTAATCAACATGCGCGGTTTCAACACTACCGCGCCAGTACGTGTGGTTCAATTTATTGATGGAATGGACAATCAAGCGCCAGGTTTGAACTTCCCAGTAGGAAACATGGTTGGCGCAAACGATCTTGACCTTGAGAATGTGGAAGTAATTACCGGTGCCGCTTCTGCTCTTTATGGCCCCAATGCCTTCCAAGGGGTTGTTAGTATGACAACCAAAAACCCGTACGATTATCAAGGTCTTTCATTCAAACTTCAAGGTGGATCTCGTGATTATCTTGATGCCCAAGTGCGTTATGCCGGAACCTTCGGAAAGGAAAAACGATTTGGTCTGAAGATTACCGGTCAATACAAACGTGCTTACGACTGGGAGGCCAACGACACCAAATACAAGCAAGATTACAATGACCATTCAGATAGTACAGCAGCCAACCTTTATGGTGATATTCAAACAGACATCGACCTGTCGCAAATCGTTGAGCAAGCACAAACAGACCCAGAAAACTCGCAGGAGCAGCGAGATGATTACATAAAACTAAACAACTGGCTTGGATTGGTTTCTCCGAATGCCTATCCAGGAACTATCAATGTAAGAGCACCGGGCTACGCTGAAAAAGACCTTGCCGATTACAACACCTTTAGTGCAAAAGCAACTGCAAGTTTGTACTACCGATTTAAGGGAGGAATCGAAGCATCGTTGACTTACAAGTTCGGTCTTGGAACGGCCATCTATCAAGCATCTAACCGTTACAGCATCAACAATATTCTTTTTCAGCAGGTAAAGGCAGAAGTAAAAGGACGAAACTGGTTGGTGAAAGCATATTCAACCTTTGAGGATGCGGGAGATTCTTACGATATCGTTTTTACAGGAATCAACATCTCTAAAGAAGGAATTGCTGATTACGTGGGAGAATATTTAGGAGCCTATTTCGATACGCTTAAAGTAATGACGGAGGATTTTGATGATGATGCCACAACCGCTGAGGTTCAGGTTGCACACCAACATGCCCGAGACGTTGCAGATGCCAATGGTTGGATTGCTGCTGGTTCGGTTAAGTTCGATTCGCTGCGCAATGAAATCATCAACAATGCCGACCTTCAGAGAGGCTCCAAGTTTACTGACAAATCAAACCTTCAGCATTTAGAGGCACAATACAATTTTGATTGGCCATGGATGGATGTTTTAGTAGGAGCAAGTGGCAGGCGCTATGACCCGCAATCGTTCGGAACCATTTTTGCCGACACGCTTGTAAATGCAGGCGATACGCTCGCCAATGGTTCTGCTGATATGAATGCCAAGTTTGTTGACCTTTCGCTTTGGGAGGTTGGAGGTTTTCTTCAGTTGAGCAAAAAGTTTTTTGACGACAAGTTCAAGGTAACCGCATCTGTTAGAGTTGATAAGAACATGAACTTTCCTGTTCAGTTCTCGCCAAGAGTCTCGTTGATGTACAACCTGAAAGGTCACGTGTTCCGTGTTTCTGGTCAAAGCGCTTTCCGTACACCAACGTTGCAGAATCAATACATCCGCCTAGATGTTGGTCCACTTACCATTGCTGGAAACCTGAACGGTTGGGACAATCTTTACACGCTTGAATCAGTTACCGATTTTGAAAACTACCTAGACAGTGTAGAAACCGAAGGTGTTTGGTATGATTCGGTTTATGACGATGCTTCGGGCAAATTGAAAACCTTCTCTGCTAAGAAAATCCGGCCAGAGCAGGTTCGTACCATTGAGTTTGGCTACCGAGGTGTTGTATTTAAGAAGCTTTACATCGACCTTAACTTCTATTACAACTGGTACACCGATTTTATCGGAGAAATTCGGGTTGTACAACCAGAAGGAGCCGTTGCAGGTGAGCAAAGTGGTGTAGATCAGCTTCTGTCTTATTCAGAAAGCAATGAGTCTTACACCCGTTACCAGATTCCTGTAAATGCTACAGAGCAAGTTCGTTCAACTGGTGTAACCGTTGGATTGGTTTATTACCTCAACGATAAGTATTCTGCTTCTATGAATTATAACTGGGCAAAATTGATTGATGATGATTTGGACGACCCAATCATTCCGGGATTCAACACACCAGAGCACAAGATTAACTTCGGTATCAAAGGCCGCAAAGTTTGGAAAGGACTTGGCTTCGCAGCCAACTTCCAATGGGTTGATTCCTATCTGTGGCAAAGCACCTTTGGAACTGGAAATGTTCCATCTTATTCTTTCCTCGACCTTCAACTTAGCTACGAAGTGCCGAAATGGTATTCTACATTCCGTGTAGGAGCCTCAAATGTTTATAACTTGCAGAGGCAAGAAGCCTATGGCGCTCCAAAAATTGGCGCTATGATTTACGGCTCTGTTGTCTTTGATATCATCAAACTCTAACCCTAAAATACCATGAAAAGAGTTCTTCTTTCACTTGTTCTCGTTGGTTCACTATTCAATTCTGCTAACTCGCAGGATTTAATTCTCAACGGTAAAATCGATAACCTTCTTGAATTCTGTACTCCGATTTCGGAAGAGTTCATCATGCACGACAGCGTAAAGCTGATGACGGATGTTTATCTGCCAGTAATGCGCGATTGCTTGCTGGTGCCGATAAGCATTCCAATTCCTGATCAACTTCAAGGCATTTTTGGTAGCACGCCAATTGATTTCAATTTGGAGTTGATTCCTAGAAACACACAATATGTAATCTACGATTCCATCAACGGGCAACCGAATCCAAATCCTTACAAGCTTCCGTTGGTACTAACCAGAACGCCTTACGACAAAGGTGATTTGGATGCAGAAGAAGCACCGATTATGTGTCTGTTGGGCTATGCGTTTGCTAAGCAAGATCAACGTGGGCGGTATGCATCAGAAGGTGTTTATCTTCCTTTAACCAGTGATGGTTGGGATAAAGGTGTTTATCACCCGAATTTCCAGCACGTTTTGGACAACACAGCCCCAAACGATCCGAAAAACGGAAACCGCCACGAGGATGGTTACGATACCAAAGAATACATCAAGCATCGCTTATTGCGCGATTACGACCTTGATGGCGATGGAATTAACGAGACCACTGACCTACTCTACACAGGTCGTTATGCCATGTTTGGTGCATCGGCTTTGGGATACAACCAGTATCAAGCTGCAGCTGCACACATGATTGATGAGAATGAGCCGGGTCTTAAATGCATCATGCCAATTGTGGCTCCTGCCGATTTCTACAAAGGCGTAGGTTATCCAAACGGTGTGCTTCGCGATAGATTGGTAACAGGTTGGTTGAAAGGACAGATTTTCTCTGGAACAGATGATGATTTGATTCCGATTGATAATGATGAGCAGAACAACATCCACAGTTCTGCCGATTACAAACTACCACAAACAATGACTGTTAATGGCGTTGAGCGAACGTATCAACAAAACAAGTTTGATGCTGCCAACTTGGCCATCGACCACTTTGCTGCGGTTCAATATCCTGACCCAGAGACAGGAATTCCTACGTGTGGGTATTACCCAAATGCATCTGGCCGTCCAGAGATTGACATCAGCCGTGCGGTAACCGACATCAATGGTGAAGGACAGTTAGGAGGGCAATACAGCCGATTCAGAAACATGGAGGTTCCAGGATATCACCTTTGTGGATGGTGGGACATTTTTGTGGATTCTCAGACAGAAAGCTGGGCAAACATGAGAAGACACTTGAGCAACAACAAGTTCAATCGTCCGGGAGTAACGAATCGTGAGTTGCAGAAACTGGTTCTTGGCCCATGGGCTCACCAAACTATCGGTTCTACCACTACTGGCGATAGAACGTATCCTGAAAACGTGAATGATTTGATTGGACTCAACTTCGATGATTTTAGCGAAACCAACATTCCGATTGATAGGGCATTGAATTCTGAAATTATTGGTTGGTTCCGTTACAACCTAAACTACCATCCAGATGAGTACATCGGAGAGCCAAAATTCGTTCTTCCCGAATCTCAGAATCTTTATCCGGTAGCCGACCTTGGACTGTTGGGCACTCTTTCGTTGCGTGTTCCAGCAGAAGAAGTTCGTTTGCCTTACGATAAACTGATTGGTGTTCTTACTGGTGCAACACCCCTATCTGGACTGAAGGCCGAGCTTGTGGTTACTGGTCTCCTAGCAGGTTCATTCCCAATTGACCTTCCAGATATTCCGTTGGATAACGTTATTCCGGGATTGAACGCACAGCACATCGACCCAATTCCTTACCGCGATTTTGCTGACCCGAACGAGATTGCTAACGTGCGTCTTTACGTTATCGGACCAAACGATGACACTGAGGCGCAAAACCTAGATCTTGGAAACTATTGGCTTCCTGCCGATACGTTCCCATTACCAGAAGGTCGCCCTTGGGATGCCGTGCAGCGCGAAGTTTTCTACATGCACCAGAACGGTGCATTGGACAATACCGCTCCAACTACGGATGAAGGCTTTAAAATGTATGTACACGATCCAGATGATCCGATTAGAACAGTTGGTGGAGCAAACATGATTGTAAAAACGCCTGATGGGGAGCGCGATGCGCAAGGTCAGTTTAACTTGAAAGACCCGCGTTACGAGCCATATACTATGAACCGTCCGGGCGTTATCAGTTTTGAGACCGCACCCGTAAAAGATTCGCTTTGTATAGTCGGTTTCCCACAAGTAAAACTCTATGCTAAGAGTAACATTGGAGGTTTGACAGAAGGCCCTACCGATACCGATTTCATGGTAAGAATTGTTGACGTTTATCCTGATGGACGTGAGTATTTCGTTCAGTGCGGTACCGTTAACGCTCGTGCTCGTGACTATGTAAGAATGTTGGTAGAAGAGCCTTGGAAAGATTACCAAATTCCGTTTGTGGGAGATGATATTCCATTCACCAACATCAACATTGGAGAGATTTACGAATACGTGTTTGACCTACTTCCTATCGGTTACACGTTTGGAGATGGACATAAGGTGAAGATTCTTATTAGCAGTAGTAACTACAACCGTTACCAAGTGAATGCGAATGTGCCAATTATGCCGCGCGAATTCTTTAGAAGAAAGCCGGGCGATGGTCAGACCTACATCTTTGAAGGTGAGGAGTATTCTCCACGTATTGCCATCCAACGCGTTCATTTCTCAGGTGGTGAGGGTAATCTAGACCACGCCTCTCAGATTTCGTTGCCTGTTTACACCAAATTGTATACGGGTGTTGAAGATATTGCTGTAGAAGCTACGGGTCCAGATATGTTGCTTTTCCCAAATCCTGCAATGGATGTGGTAAGTGTGTACATGGATAACGGTGGTCAATACACCATCAACATTTTGAATATTGATGGTTCGTTAATCAGAAGCGAAAGCGCTTTTAGAGACAACATTAACCTAGATGTTTCTACCTTGAGCCAAGGCATCTATTTCGTTGAATTAACGGATGTTGATACCAAAGAACGATTTGTGAAGAAGCTAACCAAGCTTTAAAAAACCTTCTCCAACTCTGAATAAAGCCCTGCTGTTCAATTGAACGGTGGGGCTTTATCTTTGCGCAAAATTTGAAGCATGTCTAAGAATAAGCGAACGCCCGAATCTACCCTTGCCATCAACACCGAAATTGTGTTGCCCAACGATACCAATACGCTCGGAAACCTAATGGGTGGCAAGCTTTTGCATTGGATGGATGTGATTGCGGCCATATCTTCTCACAGATTATGCAAACGCGTATGCGTAACCGCTGCGGTCAATAGCGTAACGTTTCCGAAGCCCATCAAACTGGGAGATATTGTAACGCTTAAATCCAAAGTATCCCGAACGTTTAACTCCAGCATGGAAATTTTTATTGACGTGTTTGTAGAAGACCGAACCACCTCCGAACAGATAAAAGTGAATGAAGCCATCTACACCTTTGTGGCTGTAGATCAGTTGGGAAACACGATAACTGTTCCTGAGGTTGAACCACAAACCGAAGAAGAAAAATCGCGGTATGAAGGCGCCCTGCGCAGAAAACAACTCAGTCTCATTCTTGCGGGTAAAATGAAACCAAGTGAGGCGCATGAGCTAAAGGCGTTGTTTGAAGAATGAACTATTAGCAGTTAGGGTGATGTATTTATTGTTACGAAGTTGGGCCAGCCTTAAGCCCCGCGTACTCGGAATAAAATTAATCGGGGGACTAGGCAACAAAAAGACAAGCTAAACAGGAAGAAAGTAGTATCAGTAAAACCTCGAAGGTTGGCCCTAAAGAGCTTTATTTTAGAGTTCAAAGACTCGGCACTGGCGATTGTACTTCTATGTGTTAAAGAAGTTGAGAATATTGGATTTGTTGTTCTGGATGGTGTTTGCCGTAGAGTTGAACTCTTTGATTCCAATAGTCCTTGATTCACTGGTCCACTTGTTCATTTGGTTTTCTGCGCGAATCTTGTCTGTCACTTCAAAGATGGCCCTTAGTTTCACTGTGGTCGTGTGCCTTTTTGATGTCGGGGTATCTGTGGAAAAGGATTGAAGCTTTTTCTTGCTGATTCTGGGTTCAATTCTTCCTGTCTTTTGCCAATATGTATCTCAATCTCTTCCTGAACGCGGAAAACAACAGGACAATCATTTATTCTATTCAGGAATAAGCGTGGGTTTCTGTGGCTAAAAAACAAGCTCACTTGTCAAAATATGAATCAGAGATTACCTCATATCAAACAAGTAGGTTGCTAAAAGATTAATGCGTTTGCCCTAACTGGCGGTTACATTTTTGGTAAACCGAATCTGTGCGTATTACATTCGCGGCCAAATTCCAACCCATGCGCAAAATCCACCACCTTTCTACCTGCGATACGTGTCAACGCATCATCAAAGAATTAGAATTGAAGGAAGAAGGGTTCGAGTTTCAAGACATCAAGATTCAGAACATCTCTACCAATGAGCTGGATGTCGCCAAGGAGAAGATTGGCTCATACGAAGCCCTGTTTAGCAAGCGCGCTCAAAAATTCCGTTCGATGGGATTGAATGATATGAAGCTGACCGAAGCCGATTATCGCAAGTATATTTTAGAGGAATACACCTTTCTAAAACGCCCATTTATTTGGATTGGTAACGAGGTATTTGTTGGCAATGCCAAAAAAATCGTTGAAGCCGCCAAGGCTGCGCTCAATGAATAAACAACTACTTGCGCATCTTCTTCTTTTTGTTGCACAGTTTCTTTACGGTGCCAACTACACCATTGCCAAAGAGGCGATGCCCGAATTTATTCAGCCATTCGGATTCGTTTTGCTGCGTTGTTTAGGAGGTACCGCGCTGTTTTGGTTGGTAAGCCTTTTTGTCAAGGAAAAAATAGATTGGAAAGACCTTCCCAAGCTGATGTTGGTGGCAGTTTTCGGTATTGTTATTAATCAGCTGATGTTTTTTAAGGGGTTGAGTTTGACCCATCCCATCAACGCAGCGGTGGTCATGATTTCAACACCAATCATGGTGTTGATAATGGCTGCCATCCTTATTAAGGAACGCATTACTTCCAGAAAGGCGTTGGGAATCGGAATTGGGCTGGTGGGAACGCTCATGATTCTAGTGGTGGGCAAGAAACTGTCGTTCAGTTCCGACACTTTTTTGGGCGATGTCTTCATCTTCATAAACGCAACTGCCTACGGAGTTTATCTGGTGCTTATTTCTCCCCTGATGAAAAAGTATCATCCCGTTACGGTAATCAAATGGGTCTTCCTGTTGGGACTTTTCATGGTATTGCCATTCGGATACGAGCAGTTTTCGGAGGTAGCATGGAGTACCCTTCCTCCCAAGGCAATGTGGGCCATGGGCTATGTAGTGGTCGGTCTCAGTTTCTTCGCATATCTGTTCAATACCGTTGCGCTGAAATATGTGAGCCCATCGGTTGTAAGCAGCTATATCTACTTGCAGCCCATCATTGCATCGTTGGTTGCCATTTGGATGGGAAAAGACCACCTAGATTGGATAAAAGTGCTCTCTGCCGTGCTTATCTGTATCGGTGTTTATCTGGTTAGTGCCAAACCAAAACATTCTCAGACCGCAGGAAAGGAGGTATAAAAAACGGTACCTCGACCGAGTTCAGTTTCGAACCAAATCTTGCCATTTGCAGATTCAACGATATTTTTCACCATCGCCAATCCCAACCCCATGCCTGATGATTTGGTGGTGAAGTTGGGCACGAAGATTCTTTCACGAAGGTCTTCTGCAATGCCTGAACCGTTATCTCTGACGGATACAACCCACTGACTATTATCGCGTACCAGGCCAAGCGTGATCTTCGGTTCTGTACCATCCTCAACGGCCTGAATTCCGTTTTTGATAAGGTTGTTGAACACACGAAGCATCTGTTCTTTATCAGCCTGAACCGTTGCATCTGAATCTATCTGTAGTTTCAGTTCAATCGCGGCTTCGGAGTTACGATAAAGCTCGGCCACGCTTTCTAATAGCTGTTTCAAATCAACCTTTTCGATGTTCGATTTTGGCATCTGCGCAAACGAAGAAAACTCAGAAGCAATGTTTGATAGCGTATCAATCTGCTCAATCAACGTAGCCGTGACTTTATCAATACGTTCACCTAAATCCTCCACGCCATCGTTCTTACTTCGCTGTAGTATTTGAATGCTCAGTTTCATTGGCGTCAAAGGATTTTTAATCTCGTGCGCCACCTGTTTCGCCATTTCGCGCCAAGCACTTTCCCGCTCCGATTTGGCAAGTAATTCGGCACTTCGTACCAATTCATTCAACGTTCTATTGTATTCTTCAACCAATTCTCCAATCTCGTCCTTGCTGTTCCATTCAATGGCACGATTGGCTTCATCTAGCTTTAAGTTTTTGAGACTTTCTCGAATAAAACGAAGTGGTTCGGTAATACGGTTTGATACGAACAACGCCAGCATTACTGAAATCAGAATGAGAAAAACATAGATGTTGGTGAGGGCGGCAAGCAGGGAGAAAATCTCTTGTTGCAGGCCGTATTGCCGCGCGAAATAAGGAAGGCTCATGAATGCTATTACTTCTCGTTTTTCATTTCGGAAAGGCACGTAGGCCGTGAGATAGCTCAGATTGCCAATGGTTTCCTCCTGAATAAAGCTCGATTTCTGTTCGAAGCGCATTTGGGTGTACGCAGTCGGGTCAATGACTTCAGCCATCAGGCCTTCATCAAACAACCGTGGTCGCGAAGTGGCAAGCAATCTTCCATCCAAATAATAGAGGTTGATGTCCGTGAAAAACACTTTTGAGAATTTGGCAAGCAAGGCCGAAAGCATCGGTTCGTCTTCATCGTCAAAAGAATGCCTATCACGCAGCTTATGCTCCAATTCAATGAGGACAGACTTCGATTTTTCGGAAATCATTTCCTCGTTACGATTATGGTATTCGCGTACCACGTAATACACCGTAAGTAAGCCGATGAGCAGCAACGAAATGAACGAAACCGCGCTCATGGCCAAGTTTATCCGATTGCGAAAACTCTTCTTGCCCCAAATTCCAGCAACCAACTGGCCGCTTACAATCGAAGCCAAAATGGAGCAAATGAGGTAGAGGAAAAACAAGTAGGAAAAGGTGGTCAAGTAGCCTAGGAAACCCACTGATTTCTGGCTTACCACTACCACGGTTCCTTCTTGCGGCCGCGATACCAAATGGCTGTACCTGTCCTTTTCAAAAAAGCAGTTCTCTTGCTCAAACTCATCGTAAACTTGATCGGAAAGACTATACGAAAAATCGCCATGCTCCTCTTGTAACTCACCATGGTGGTAAAGCGCGTAGGAATAGCCCTCAAACTCTTTGGCGGTGCTTATTTCTTCAGACACAAAAAGGTCGGTGAAGCCGAGAATATCATCTGTTTTTTCGGGAACAAGACGAATGAAAACCACCAGATTCTTCTGATTTCGTTTGCCATCCATTTCAATTCTAGCTAAGTAGCCGCCTTCCGAATTCCAGTTTCCAACGTATCTCAAACCGTCTGAAATGGTTGGCCGCGAGTTGTCGTATTCGGTTTGAATCTCGAAGTAATTGGGCCCTGTCAATTCACGGTCAGAAACCATAAGGCCACCTTCGTTAGTGAACACATCTACAATTCCGAGATAGCGGTTCCAATGGTCGTAGCCCAACTTATCGTGAAGGATTTGCAACACATTTTCCGCATCAATCGGTGAATTTGTCAAACTCAGACGTAGCTTTCTGTCCGCTTGAATATCAGCGACTAGGTCTCCAAAAAGATACTCCGTGATGGGGTCCTGTTGCTGATCAATTTTGCGCGCAATGCCAATTCTCAGCTGTTGCTCGTTCAAGGTATTCTCACCTATGAACATCACACTTGCTAGGATGGAAAACGCTAGCACATTTGGCGCATGGCGGTAGATTCCGCTTTTGTCTTTCGTCCAGTTTTGCGTGAGCATTAAAAATGAGAGTACGATTCCAGCTGCGATTGCTACTAAAACGGCATGAGCGTTGGCTCCGAGAAGGAGAATGAGCGCCAACACAGACAGAGTTACAGGAATAAAAATTCCTTTCAACGTCTGCTGCTTTTCATCCAACGAATTGAACAATGCGCGGAAAATGACGTGGTAATTGAGCAGAATGAGGAAGCTGGAAAAAAGACCGATAAAGCTGTGGCGGTCAAGCGAAAAAGGACTGTTTAAATCGAGCGAAAAGGAGGAGTTGACAACTAGTATTTCAAAAAGGTGATGCACTGGTACCATCAACAGAATTGGAACACCTACAGCCACGAATTTTTGTAGCCATATGTTTTTTAAATGGAACGTTATGCGCGATAATCGGAGAATGATAAGCAGAAGAAACGCCAAATGCAGAATGAAATCTCCCAGCGAAGGAATGAAGGCGGAAGTGGCGTGCTGTGTCGGTCCGAACAATTCCAGTTGGTAGATGCCTTGCGGTAATTCGAGCCAAAGCATCAAAGCGCGTAGCGAAATTGCCAGTGAAACGAATACTACAGTACCAACCTTTGGAGAAGTGGTTTCATCCAACCAGTTGCCGGCATGCCATAGGCTCAAAAGAACCAACAGCAGAAAGACCAGCCAAATAAACGAGTTCCATGAGATGTCTGTTCCGCCATCATTGGGTACAAATCGTAGTCCGATTTGACTCGAACCATCCGTCAATTCAATCGAATTTTCGGAATCTAAGTTCGTGAACGTGAACCGCGAATCTGCGTGAACACTCGGACTCCATCTATTAGAAATGTATCGGTTCTCAAAGTCATAATTAGTTCGGAGCAGCGCATAAGCCACTAGCAACTGGTCGCCATTCTGAATGGATCGGCACAGATACCACGAATTCTTAAGGTTGATGATTCCCTGTTTGGGCGGTTGTCGGCTATCAAATTCTACCTCAAATGGAATACCGCTGGTGGTCCAGTCGGCCACTTGGTTCTCGTTGTAGATGACAAATCCGATTCCTCGTTTCTCCCACTTGCCGCAGAGGCTTTGTAGTCCGATATCACTCTCGTTGATCTCTTTGAGCTGTGCTTGAATCGATTCATCCAACGCAAGAATATCCGCTTGAATCTGCTCTGCACTATGCTGCTCAATCTGGTGCACCATGCGCCTGCTTTGATAGGAGGCAAATAGGCCAATGACCAATGTCAATCCAAGAAAAAAGAGGAGTTTTCTCACAGTAGGCAAACGCGTTTGTCCAAAGATAGGGTTTGAACAAAGGCCATTCCGTTTTGACTTATGGCTTAAGAAAAAGTTGAATGCGTCCTTCCCAAAAATAGTGGGTCGCCAGATTGACCTACTTTAGGACTACACATATTCAATGAACTTCTTTACCGCCTTCACAAAACCCTCTGGGTCTTGCGCATGAACCCAATGTCCCGTGTTTAAACTCTTGAAAGTTGTATTCGGGAACAGAGATAGAATTTCGGGCTTGTCGCCTTCCAAAACGTACTTAGATTGCGTTCCGTATAAGAAGAGCGTTTCCACATCAGAGCCTGTTAAGATTGGCAATCCCATTTCCTCAATGTCGTTTGCTAAAACATCCAAATTGAAACGCCAAGCGTAGTTTGCAGAACCATCTTCCTGTTTCTCGCGATAGATGTTTTTTAGTAGAAACTGAATGGTGCTTTCTTCTTCGTCAAGCAAAAAGTGAAGTTGTTCTTCCGCTTCACTTCTCGATGAAATGTTGTGGAGGTCGAGTGCTTGCATGGCTCGAATAATTAGGTCATGATGCACTGGAAACGTCTTAACTCCCATATCTACAATCACAAGTTTCTCAAGCAAATCAGAATGCTTAGCTGCGAATTTCAAGGCGGTTTTTCCACCCATAGAATGACCAATTAGAACGGCATCTTTCAGATTATTTTGCTGAAAAAATTCGAATAGGTCTTCCGCCATTTCATCATACGTGTGCGAATCGGTGTGTGGCGATTGCCCATGATTGCGTTGATCCACCAAATACACATGATGCTTATCTGCAAACGCTTTTGCCAACGAAAACCAATTATCCAACGAACCGAAAAGTCCGTGAAGGATAACCAACGGTTTCCCTTCTCCATATTCTTTAAAATTCAATTTCAACGTAGACAGTTCTTGTACATTTTCACAGCATTGCTCATTCCAAAATAAAGTGAATCAGAAATGAGTGCATGTCCAATGCTAACCTCCAAAAGGTTTGGAATGTTCTGATTGAAATAGGCAAGATTCTCCAAACTCAAGTCATGTCCCGCGTTGATTCCTAAACCTATTTCGTTGGCAATTTCGGCAGCTTTTACAAATGGTGTAATCGCTTTTTTCTGATTTGTTGAAAAGTCAACCGCGTAACTTTCGGTGTAAAATTCAACACGGTCGGTTCCTGTTTCTTTGGCTGCTCTGATGAGCTCTTCATCCGTTCCGATGAAAATGGAGGTTCTAATTCCAGCGCTTTTCAAATCGGCAACAATCTTTTTCAAAAAGGAAGCGTGTGCTATTGTGTCCCAACCCGCATTGGAAGTTAAAACACCAGGCAAATCAGGCACCAACGTTACTTGCGTGGGTTTTACATCCAGCACAATCTGCATGAATTTGGTATTCGGATAGCCTTCAATATTATACTCGGTATGCACAACAGGTTTTAGGTCGTAAACATCCTGATAACGAATATGGCGCTCGTCTGGGCGCGGATGGATAGTGATTCCATCAGCCCCAAACTGCTGCGCCTTTATGGCAGCTTCCACCACGCTTGGGTTTATACCGCCACGACTATTGCGCAGCGTTGCAATCTTATTGATGTTGACACTCAGTTTGGTCTGATTCATGTACAGTTGTGATTGAAAGCGGGTCAAAATTAGGTTTCATAGGCAAACCAGAAGGCTCAAACTTCCGTAGGTATAACAAATCAATGCAGTTTACGTTTACTTTGCACGCAATTCAAGAAAATGCTCGCCAGAGAACTCATATCTAAAGTTGTTCCGCCTCTCAGACCAAATGACGAGGTGGCAAGGGCTTTGGCTTGGATGGACGAGTTTAAAGTGTCGCATCTTCCAGTTGTTGACGGAACCGAATATCTCGGTCTAATAAGCGAAGACAACATCATGGATGGTGAAAAGGGCGATACGGTCATTGCCTCCAAGGATGCATTTAGTCATGCTTCCGTGCTTGAATCACAACATATTTACTATGTGATTAGGAAGTTGTCGGCTACCGATCTTTCGGTGGTGGCTGTCGTGGATACGGAAGGAAAATATCTAGGATGTATCACACTTTCAGACTTGGTTACCAAGTTTGAAGAGTTGGCAGTAATCAATCAACCGGGCGGAATTATTGTTCTAAGTATGAACAAGAAAGATTATTCGCTGGCACAGGTGGCGCACGTGATTGAATCAAACAACGCTAAAATCCTTAGCAGCTACATTTTCGAGCGTCCTCAAACAGGAATGTTGGAGCTGACCTTGAAGGTTAACCGAGAGGAAGTTGGTTCAATTGTGCAAAGTTTGGAGCGTTACGATTTTCAGGTAATTGCGTATTTCCAAGAAAGTGCGCACCTTGAAGACCTCAAAGGCCGCTATGACGAATTGATGCGGTACATCAATATTTAGTGACGCGTATTTTAATCCGTTTTCTCTTTTACCCCCTTTTACTTCTTTCATTCCTAGCGCAGGCGCAGGATGATGTGACCATTTCTTCACTTACGTTTGAAGGAAACAAGATTACGCGAGAGCGCATTCTGCTTCGCGAAATGACCATTAGAGAGGGTCAAACCATTCCTAGAAGTCAGCTTGCGTATCATCTTAATCGTTCCAAAGGAAATGTCTGGAATCTTCAGCTTTTCAACTTCGTGGAGATTGATACCTGCTGGTATTCGGAAAATGAAATTGATGTGGTGGTCAGAGTTACCGAACGATGGTATGTTTGGCCTGTTCCATTCGTAGAGTTTGCCGACCGCAATTTCAGCGAATGGCTAGAAACCATGCGCTGGGACCGCCTAGACTACGGAACCCTCATTAAATGGAGCAATTTCCGTGGAAGACGAGAAGAGTTGACTTTGCATCTTCGTTTTGGCTACAATAATCAGTATGAATTGCGATACGAAATCCCGTATCTCGATCACGCCCAGAAATGGGGAATTGAGTTTCAGGGAGGATATAGGCAAGGCCACGAAGTTGCTTATGCCACGGTTGATAACAAGCGCGTTTTTTACAAGAACCCGAACCGAAATATTCGGAAAGAAGCTTTCGGAACTATAACGCCAAGGTGGCGGCCAAACCTGTACAATGTCCACAAGTTGGAGATTGGCTACACCCATTTTTGGATTTTGGATTCAGTGGCCAAACTCCAGCCCGAATATTTTGGAGCAGGAGAAAATATGGTCAAGTATTTTTCCATGGAGTATGAGGTTGAACGTGATGTGACCGATTATAAGGATTACCCTCTCAAGGGCTATCGATTTGAACTTAGGTTGAGAAAGGATGGTTTTAGAATTTTTGATAGTCCCATAGACATTTGGTCATTTGAGATTGCTTATGCCAAATATTGGCAATTGCATAAGCGATGGTATTTTGCTCATGCTCAAAAGATAAAAGTGTCCTCCACTAATGGGCAAGCATACTCGCTTCAAAAAGGACTGGGGTATGAGAATGATTTTGTTCGAGGATATGAACATTATGTGATTGACGGCCAGCATTACGGACTACTCAAAACATCACTTAGATGGGCCATTCTGCCATTCCGAAAAGTAAAACTGAAGTTCTTGAAATCGAACAAGTTCAACACATTACCGTTGGCATTTTATGCAAATTTTAATGTGGATATGGGCTATGTAATAGACCAGCAGTTCAACGTTGGAAACCCACTTGCCGGAAGCCTTTTGTTGGGAGGGGGCTTGGGGATTGATGTAGTTACGTTTTATGATATTTCGTGGCGGGCAGAATACTCAATCAACAAGAATTTCGAGCACGGTTTTTTCCTACATTTCACAAAACACATTTAGCCCATGCGGATTGCTGTACACGGAAGACTGCGTTTTGACACCGACCGACCTAAATTGGAATCGGTTCTCAATGTGCTCAATAAAAAATTCGAATCTGTTTCCTACACTCGGAGTCTAGCTGAAGTTGGCGGTGTTCAGGCAGATCGAATTTTGGATAATGACAAATTTCAACAGGGACAATTTGACGCGCTTGTTTGTATTGGTGGAGATGGAACAATCCTAGAATCAGTAAGAAAAGTGGGTCGATCAGGAATTCCAATTTTAGGAGTGAATGCAGGTAGACTTGGCTTTTTGGCGAGTACACCTTTTGAAGAATTGGATCAAGCACTTGCAAAGCTGGTTAGCGGGAACTTCCAGATTGACCGAAGAACACTGGTTCAGGCCGAGACCGATGGAAACCTGTTTGGTGAGGACAACTTTGCACTTAACGAAGTGAGCGTTCACAAAAACTCTACATCTTCCATGATTGTAGTTAACGCCTATCTGGATGATTTTTTCTTGAATACCTATTGGGCAGATGGACTCATCATATCAACCCCAACAGGTTCTACTGGTTATTCACTAAGTGCTGGCGGACCAATTATAGCACCAGGAACGAGTAACTTTATCGTTACGCCCATTGCTCCACACAACCTGAATGTTCGTCCGTTGGTGATTAGCGATGATAGAATAATCACGCTTAGAATTGGAGAAGCCGACCCAGATTTTATGATGTCGCTCGATTCGCAATCAGTAATTGTTGGACCAGAGACAGAGATTCGTATTTCCAAGGCAGATTTTGAGGTTGGATTAGTGAGGTTCGGTGCAAATGATTATTTCGACACGTTACGTGGAAAGCTCATGTGGGGCCACGACAGACGTAACTAGCAGACTCTCAAAAACCAAGCTTGATATTTTAGTTATATTTGCAATCTTCGCTCAACTGGATTAGCACAATATGCGGACAAAAGCATTTTTACTTCTTCTTCTCATTCTTCCAACTTTGGTAACAGCTCAACGCTGGAAACGCCAACGTTATGAATGGGTTACTGGTGTTGGCGCAACCCAGTTTTTGGGTGATGTGGGTGGACGCGATCAAATCGGTTCCGACTTTTTCTTTGACATGGATGCCGCTTCTACGCGGTATGTGGTCAATTTAGGAATGCGGTACAAGATATCCCAGTATGTTTCTGCAAAAACGAGTTTTAGTTTTGGCGAGATTGCTGGTGATGATAAATTCACCAAAGAACCTTTTAGACAGAATAGAAACATCCATTTCCGCTCACCTATTGTCGAATGGGCCACCCAGATTGAGGCTTCTTGGATGAAGGAATCCACAGGAAGCCGCTACAAGATTAGAAGGGTTAGAGGTAAGGGAAGAAAAGGCAGTCAAGTCTACGTTTATGGATTTGCTGGAGTCGGATTGCTTTATATGAACCCGATGGCTCAGTACAATGGAAAGTGGCATGCACTGAAGCCACTTCACACCGAAGGTCAGGAATTTGTTCCTTCAAGAAAAGAATACGCCAACTGGCAATTCGTTATCCCATTTGGGGTTGGAATGAAGTATTCCATAGACAAATCAAGCAGTATCGGGTTGGAGTATGGCTTGAGAAAGACTTTTACAGATTATATGGATGATGTGAGCACGTCATATGTATACACTAAAGAAGGAGAGGCCAGAGGAGCTTATTCCCCTGCATTGTTGGCACAATGGGATGCTGTTTCTAGAGCGTTGGCAGACCCGTCACTGGACATTGTTCCTAGCGAGGGATCATATTCTGGCGCATGTTCAGCTTGCCCTGGACAACAGAGAGGAGATCCAAGTGATCTTGACTCCTACATGTTTATGATGATTACATATCAACGGAAAATCCGCACAACAAGAAAGGGGCTTCCGAAGTTCTAATGACGTAAGGTCATAACTTGTGATGAAAAAGTCAATCGTTTTTCTCTTTCTTACTCTTGTAGTCTCTACAAACACTAAGGCTCAGTTCTCTGAATTTGGCTTAATGGGAGGGATTTCGTACTACATGGGAGACTTGAATCCCGATGTTCCATTCAAGAAAGTACTTCCTGCAGGAGGGCTTTTCTATAAGTATAATTTCAACGAGCGATTTTCGGTAAGAGGAGCATTTACCTTGGGTTATGTTATGGGAGACGACAACAAATCAAAGGTTCAATCACAATTAGATAGAAACCTTCGGTTTGAATCTTGGCTCTATGAATTTGCCATCACTGGAGAATTCAATTTTTTCAAGTACGCTCCAGGTGATATGAATCACTTCATCACGCCATTTCTTTTTGGTGGAATTGCGATATTTAAGTTCAATCCTACTACTGAAGCAGCTGATGGGAATAAATATGAGCTTCAGCCTTTGGGAACTGAAGGTCAGGGAACAACCTATTATCCAGATAGAAAAAAGTACTCGCTTACCACCGCTTCCATTCCTTTTGGGCTTGGGGTGAAATGCAATATCTCCAAAACATTTGCCGTGGGTTTGGAATGGGGAATGCGTTATACGTTCACCGATTACTTAGATGATGTGAGTGGAACATATGCCTCTCCTGATGTTATTCAGGCCGAGAGAGGAAACATAGCTTATGAGTTGGCCAACCGTTCAAATCTGACCGATGAAACCTTAGAAGGAAGACAACGCGGCAACTCAAAAACAAACGATTGGTACTCATTTGCGCTCGTTACTTTTTCTATGAACATCAAGGCTCGACCGGCCAAATGCCCAGCTTATCAGTAAGTCCAAATCAGTAGAGTACATTTGCATCGCCTTTCGGGGCGATTTTTAATTTGTTAATGGCCATAGATACCCGTATAAATCAGAGCAAGTTGCCCAAGCATGTGGCCGTCATTATGGACGGTAACGGACGTTGGGCAAAGCAACGGGGCAAACTGCGAACCTTTGGTCATGGTAAAGGAGTGAAAGCTGTTCGTGAAACAGTTGAGACAGCAGCGGAGATGGGAATCGAATATCTAACGTTGTATGCCTTCTCTACAGAAAATTGGAATCGCCCAAAGTTTGAGGTAAATGCCTTGATGACCCTTTTGGTGAAAACCATCAACAAGGAGACCAAGACATTAACTGAAAATAATATCAGACTAAATGCGATTGGAGACCTTCAAAGCCTTCCTTCTTCGTGCTTGAAAGAGCTGAATGAAGCCATCGAGAAAACAAAAGGCAATACGCGCATGACTTTGACGTTGGCGCTAAGCTATTCGTCAAAATGGGAGATGACAGAGGCGATAAAGGCGATTGCAAAAAATGTTAAATCAGGAAAATTGGATGTTGAGGCTATCAATGAATCAACCATTGATGAGCATCTTTGCACGCTTGGAATTCCTGACCCTGAACTACTTATTAGAACAAGCGGAGAGCACCGTATCTCCAACTTTCTGCTGTGGCAAATTGCCTATGCGGAACTGTATTTTACAGACAAATTGTGGCCCGATTTTGAAAAAATCGATTTTGAAGCGGCAATAATTGACTATCAAGGACGAGAAAGAAGATTTGGAAAGATTAGTGAGCAGGTTAGCGCGTAGCCGCAGTCAAATATTGTTGGTAATGCTTTCGGTGCTAATGTTGCTGTCCGCAGTTGCGAGTGCACAAATATCAGTAGGTGGAGACACCAAGTTGGATTATGCATCTCCTAAACAGTATGAACTTGGGCCGATAACAGTTTCTGGCACAAAGTATCTTGATAAGAAAGTGCTCATTCTTCTATCTGGACTGAGTGTTGGAGAGAAGATTCAAGTTCCAGGTGAGGCAATTACGGAAGCAATCCATAAACTGTGGGATCAAGGCCTTTTCAGCGATATTGAGATTACGGCAACCAAAATTGTTGACGATAAAATCTTCTTAGACATCCGTCTTCAAGAAAGACCAAGGTTGAGCAAGTATGCCTTGAAAGGCGTGAAGAAAGGCGATGCGAATGACATTCGTGAATCCATCAGCCTCATCAAAGGAAAGGTGGTCACAGATAACCTTATCGTGACTTCGGAAAACATTATCAAAGACCACTACATCGATAAGGGATTCTTGAATGTGGCTGTGGAATCGGTTATGGAAGAAGATACCACGTTGCCAAACAATGTCATACTCACTTTCAACATCAAGAAGAAAAAGAAGGTGAAGATTGGCAAAATCATTTTCCGAGGTAACGAGGAAGTGAAAACTGGCAAGCTGAAACGTTCAATGAAGGAAACCAAGCAACGTCAATGGTGGCGGGTTTGGAAAACCTCCAAGTTTCTCGATTTTGAGTACGAGACAGACAAGAAGGCCATTATTGCCAAGTACAACCAAATGGGCTACCGCGATGCACGGATTATCAGTGATACTATTTATCCGAACAGAGACGGTTCTATCAACATTGAAATCAATTTTGAAGAGGGTCGCAAGTATTATTTCCGCAACATTACATGGGCAGGAAACACCAAGTATTCGGCTGACGTGTTGGATAAGATTCTCGGAATTAAGAAAGGAGACGTTTACGATCAAGCACGATTGGACGCCAATCTAATGATGAACCCGAATGGAAGAGACGTAAGCTCACTATATTTAGATGATGGTTATTTGTTCTTCAACGTGGAGCCTGTAGAGGTGTTGGTGGTTAATGATAGCATTGACCTTGAGATGAGAATTCGAGAGGGAAAGCAAGCCACTATCAACAAGGTTTCGGTTGTAGGGAACTCCAAAACAAATGACCACGTTATTCTACGCGAACTCAGAACCAAACCAGGTCAATTATTCAGTCGTGAAGACATCATTCGTTCGCAGCGACAGCTTTCTCAATTGGGTTATTTCAATGCAGAAACGTTGGGCGTTGAGCCAAAGCCAAATCCAGTTGATGGAACGGTAGATATCGTTTACACCGTTGAAGAAAAACCTTCTGACCAGATTGAGCTTTCTGGAGGTTGGGGTGCTGGCCGTATTGTGGGAACGCTTGGTGTGACGTTCAATAACTTCTCACTCCGTAACGTGGTGAAGAAAGGAGCATGGCGACCATTGCCTGCTGGTGATGGACAACGTTTGAGCATTCGTGCACAATCAAACGGTCTTTATTTCCAATCCTACAACTTCTCATTTATGGAGCCATGGTTAGGAGGAAATAAACCAAATGCGTTGAGCATCTCGGCTTATCACTCGGTTCAGTCGAATGGTATAAAAATCGGAGAAGCAAATCGGCAGGCTATTCGAATTACTGGTGTATCACTTGGATTGGGAACGCGACTGAAATGGCCGGATGACTACTTCTTGATGCAACATGAGATAAGCTACCAAAACTACATTTTGGACAATTATCAGCTTATTCCTGGCTTTAATGATGGTACTTCAAATACGGTTAGCTATACGCTTTCAATTTCCCGTAACTCCATTGGTGACCCAATTTTCCCAACCTACGGGTCAGTCATTTCTGGAAGTGTTGAGTTAACTCCTCCATTCTCAGCGTTCACGGGTATCGATTATTCAACTGCTCCCTCTTCTGAGAAATATAAGCTTATCGAATACCACAAGTGGAAGTTTGATGCCAAGTGGTATATCAGTTTGGCAAAGAATTTGGTTATACAGACCAAAATGCAGTTCGGATTTCTCGGACTTTACAACAAACAACTTGGAATTTCACCGTTTGAACGTTTTTATGTGGGAGGAGATGGTCTTAGTGGCTTCGGCCTTGATGGACGTGAAATCGTTGCACTTCGTGGTTACGACAACAACTCCCTTTCTGCATCTTACGGTGGAACCATCTTCACTAAATACAGTGCAGAACTTCGCTATCGAATTTCGCCAAACCCTCAAGCAACGGTCTACGTTTTGGCGTTTGCCGAAGCAGGAGACTCTTGGCTCACATTCAACGAATTCAAACCGTTTCAGCTTAAAAAATCAGCTGGGGTTGGGGTTCGTATCTTCCTACCGATGTTCGGACTCTTGGGACTGGATTATGGTTGGAGGTTTGACGATGTGCCGGGCAGACCAGACATGGCACCAGGTCAATTCCACTTCTCTATCGGACAACAATTCTAATACCTTATCAGCATGAAAAGAATAGCACTAATCCTAATAGCATTCGGTTTTGTTCTCAGTGCAAGTGCACAGCGCTTTGGCTATGTAGATTCAAATTACATACTAGAGAGCATCCCAGAATATCAGAACAAGCAGAAAGAACTCAACGAGATTTCTGTTCAGTGGCAAGATGAAATTGAAAAGATGTATGCCGAGATTGATCGGATGTACAAAGATTTTCAGGCAGAGCAGATTCTTCTTACAGATGACATGAAGCGCAAGCGCGAAGATCAAATCATCGAGAAGGAAAAAGAGGCCAAGGAAAAGCAGAAGCAACGCTTCGGATTCCAAGGTGATTTGTTCCAAAAAAGACAACAGTTTACCAAACCAATTCAGGATAAGGTATATGCTGCCATCAAGGAGATTGCCGATGCACGTGGCTATGCCGTCATATTTGACAAGGCTGGAACACTTACTATGCTTTACACCTCAGAGAAATACGACCTGAGCGAAGATATTTTGGATGCGTTAGGGCACTCATCCAAGACAACCAAGACCGATAAATAATTTCTAATATTGCGCCCCGAAAAACACGAAAAATGAAGAAGATACTAGTTGTAATTATTGCCCTTGTGGTAGCTGTGCCAACCTTTGCTCAGCAAAAGTTCGGACATATTGATTCTGCTGCTTTGCTTGAATTGATGCCAGAGAAAGCAAAAGCCGAAAAAGACCTTGAAGGTTTCGCAAAAGAATTCCAAACTGCTTTGGAGGCAATGGGTAAAGAATACGAAACGAAAGTGGCTAGCTTTCAACAGACAGAAAAAGACATGATTCCAACGGTGAGAAACACTAAGGTTCGTGAAATTTCTGAATTGGAAAGAAGAATCCAAGAGTTCCAACAACAAGCTCAAGATGAAATAGCTAAAAAAGAGCAAGAAGTGTTGACGCCAATCATCGATAAGGCTAGAAAAGCAATTGATGAAGTAGCTGTTGCAAAGAACTACACCTACGTGTTTGATAGCTCTGTAGGTGTGCTTCTTTATGCCAAAGACACGGAAGATATTATGGCAGATGTGAAGGCCAAATTGGGTCTTTAATCCACACAAAATCAAACATTGACTATAATTAGACCCGTCTTACCAAAGACGGGTCTTTTTTTTAATCAGGAATTGAGAAATTTGTTCATGCCGTCTGCCTTTGGCGGATGAAGCAGTTGAACACAAGCCCGAACCAAGTTCAGGGTCAAACGGATAAACGAAATGAACGGACCAATAGGCGTTTTCGATTCGGGTTATGGAGGCCTCACGGTGCTGAAAGAAATGACGGCCCTCCTTCCGCAGTACGATTATCTCTACTTGGGAGATAATGCGCGTGCGCCTTACGGTACACGGTCTTTCGAGAGTGTTTATGCTTACACGCGCGAATGTGTATTCAAACTGTTTGATGCGGGTTGTCCGTTGGTCATTTTGGCTTGCAATACGGCATCTGCCAAAGCATTGAGAACCATCCAACAAAAAGATTTGCCAAAGATGGACCCTAGACTTCGGGTGCTTGGCGTCATACGGCCAACGGCCGAAGTAATTGGCAATTACACCTCCACCGGCAAGGTTGGGGTTTTGGGCACTCGCGGAACAATTCTATCCGAATCGTATCCCATCGAAATTGGCAAGACCTTCCCACAGCTTGAGGTGCATCAGCAGGCCTGTCCTATGTGGGTGCCTTTAATTGAGAATAATGAGCACCTCGGTGCGGGCGCAGATTATTTCGTGAAAAAGTATGTGAATCAGCTCTTGGATAAGGAATCCGACATCGACACCATCCTGCTCGGTTGTACGCATTATCCATTGCTAGCCGATAAGATTGCGCAACACATTCCTGCACAGATTAGCATCGTTTCGCAGGGAGAGATTGTAGCGGCAAGTCTCAAAGACTACCTTAATCGGCATCCCGAAATGGAGCATGCGTGCAGCAAGGATGGTTCGCGTAGGTTTCTGACTACAGATGATACGACCACATTCGATGAGCATGCTTCCATCTTCTTTGGCAGCGAGGTCAAATCTGAATTCTGCTCCATTCCGCATGTGGGGTGAGGGCGTGTCCAAGATATTCTTGTCTGTAAATTAGTGTAGAAAGTCCTCTTGTTATATAGAGAACTTTTTGGGTAAGTTTTTTTGGATATAGATTGATTACGGAGAGAGACATAATAATTGTTGCACGATTCGAATGTGTCCGTAAATTTGTCCGTGTCCGTAAAAACGTCCGTAACCATGGCCTCCTGCAATTTCTACTTAGATAAGCCCGATAAGAAAGGCTTCAGTCCAATTCATTTGAGAATAATCTGTGATGGCGAACAAGTTAAAGTGGCAACCAAAGAGAAGGTTGTCCCAAGCGACTTCGACAAACGAAAGCAGCGAGTGATAGAAGAAGCCGATAGGGCGACAATCATCAACCATTACCTCGGTCAACTGGAGCAGACGGTTAAGCAGCTATTCGGTAAGTCCACCAAAAAGAAGGTGACCGTTGAAGAAGTGAAATCTTCTCTAATCGATGTCGTTAGCTCCTATCAAGCCCATTCAACCGTTCAGATGGTTAAAGAACAGGTTTCGCTCTATGGGAAATCGTTTGCCTTTATCGACTTATTTGCTGGTGCTGGTGGGTTCAGCGAGGGTTTTCTACAAGCTGATCACAACAATAAGTTCTTCGACTTTATTGCTGCCAGCGACATCAATGAGAATTGCGAACTGACGCATGAGGTTCGCTATAATCACCAATTGGGACTTGACATGAAGTTCTTAAGGCAAGACATTACAGAACCGAACTTCTTAGATAATCTGCTTGCTCAAATCGGTGATAGAAAAGTTGATGTGGTTTGCGGAGGACCTCCCTGCCAAAGTTTTAGTCTTGCTGGTAAACGCAGGAAATATGACAAGAAGGACGACCTCTTTTCACACTATCTAGAAGTGATTCGGGCATTGCGCCCGAAATATTTCGTGATGGAAAACGTAAAAGGAATCCTTACCAAAGAGCAAGGCAGAATTGCTGAGCAAATTCTCAAAGAGATGCAAAGCATCATCGACATGGAGGCGCTACCAAAACTGACCAAGTTCATTAAAGGGATGAAACCATCGTCCGCAAACAGTTTCGTATTCGATTGTATTGCTAATAGATTAGGTCACGAGGGATTGAAAGATAGTGAGTTAGACAAGGTGCGAGAGGAATACATCGCCACTATGGATTCCTACTTCAAGCAGGTGACTCCAAAGATTGCGGACTACAAGACCAGCAAGACAGATAACTGTATCGCGACTATCCGCCATGGGCTCAATCTTTTACAGAGGCGTTCACGATTAATGAAGCTACAGCAAGAGGTTATCAAGGAAAAAGACCTGAACTACCTAGATAATGATGCCTTTGTGAACGACTTCAACCATTTCATCGAAGTGCTTGAACCGGAAACGGTCATCAACAAGATGGAAGAGGCAATTGATGTTTTGGAGGTGCCAAAAGCACATCGTGTGATGGTGGATGGCTTCAAGGAGGGACTTCGTATTTATGTGTCGTCCTTCGATGAATGCATCAGTCGTTTGCGACAACTTTGTTCCGAGTCCGAGGCTAAAAAACTTGACACACTTTTGGATGAGATAACGCTTTACCGTATTGATGCTCCTTTCGTAGCCAACTCATCAAACTATGGTGTACCTCAGAATCGTGAGCGTGTGCTTTTTATAGGATGTCGAAAGGATCAGAAGATGATTACTTCCATACCAGCTACTGTGAAGGAAGACGAAAAGGTTTCGGTTTTTGAGGCGTTGCATGATTTAGATTTCCTAGGAAATAACGAAACGGCCTCCAACTATCTTGACATCAATCTAAAGGCTCGATACAATGGTAAAACGGAACACATGACCGCTCTTTTAAAAGAAAGGTCAGTGGATGGTTCTGTGAACGGTAAGGAGAAAAAGACCTATGCGCAATGGAGCAGACAGGGAAGGCTTATGTCTCAGCACGATCCGGCTCCGCCAGTTTACGTGCGTAACGCAGACGAACTTGCTCAAGGAAGATTGGTTCATGAACGACTTCCGAATCATCAGACCAGCAATCAGAACGAAACGGTGGTAAAGCGGCTGGAAGTGATACGCAGAACGGGCGATTACAAACAAGCACAGCCCGAACTTATTGAAAAAGGCCTTGCTTCAGAAAAGCGCAACTATAATGTGCTGAATCCTGAGAAGCAAAGCCCAACTGTGATGACCATTGCAGACGATTATATCCATTACCGCGTACCCCGCGCATTAACTGTAAGGGAAATGGCTCGACTACAGTCATTTGATGATTCGTTTGTTTTTCAGGGCAAACGCTCTACAGGCGGAAATGGCCGTAAGTTTGAGGTTCCACAATTCACGCTAGTTGGGAATGCGGTGCCTCCTTTGATGGCGCGAGCCGTTGCCATGGAAATTCTAAGGAATATTCGTTAAAGAAGTCTGAAATACTCGAATCGACCCCCTTCTGAGAACTCAGAAAGATTTGAATTGATGTCCTCCAAAATGGAGCGATTGTAACCATCCAAATAATTATTTGCAAAAATCTCCTTGATCGAGCGTGCCACATGTTCCTTTGTCTCTTTGCCCCAATAGTTGCCACCAGAAAGACTTGTCACTCGCTTTACTGCCACTGAGTTGGCTTTGTAGACTGTCCTAACATTTGAGGGCACGGTAATGAACGAATAGCTGAAATATGCACACTTCTGTATACTGAACGAGTTTCGACCGATAGTGATGTTCCTGTCTCGAAAGCCACCAGCTGAATAAATCATGTCCCATAGCATGGGCACTTGTGCGTTATCGTTCCAATTGGTCTTGCACTGAATGATGCCAATTCTGAAATCGGAGAAGCTGTTGACAACGGCCTGATTGAGTGCAGCGTAATCTATCTGCCCCTTACTATTCAAAAGTCCCTGACTTGCAGCCGACTCTGTGAAAACAGGTTTATCTGGAAAGATGATGACTGTAATATCAGATTCCGTATTGCATGAGAAGTTCCCGTAGTTGACCGTAATGGCATCTTGAATAGGACTTGGCACGAGACTCATCTTCTTAATGGCAACCCCTCGTGTTCCGGCAGTGCAAAGATTAACGTACCAGGCAACAAGAGATTCCCATGCTGTACCTCCTGCCGACACTTCGCCCTGTCCGCGACCAGTTCCACCCGTGCTGGTGAAGATGGCTGATAAGTGGTTGCCAAGGTTTAGTAAATCTTCCGCTCTCGGATTCTCACCAAGCAATTCCTTCATGGCTTCGCTCCAAATCGGCCAGCATCCTTGTACCGTATTCGTTGAGAAGATGGATTCAAGAGAGTTCCTTCGCAGGGCTTCGATTATGTTCATGGTGGGTTTGTATGTGGACAAAGTAACAGACTTTACGGTTACATAGTGCAAAACATCACACTTGTTTGATCAGCGTTCGCTTCCTGATTGCTGCAACCCAAATCCCAAAGCGGCACCACCCCAAAACCCTGCGGTCACTCCGTAACTCAACGCGGAAGGTTCATAGATTAACGCGGTCACTGAGTAGAACGCTGCGGTCAGTCAATAACTCAACGCGGCATGCCGAAACCCAACGCGGCAGCTACTTCCCACTCGCATACCACCCCGAATACATCACATACTTACCGGCAATCGCTTTTAGCATTTCGGGAGCGGTAGTTGGGTCAAGTTGCTTCACCTTCTTGGCAGGCGCACCCGCGTAGATGCAGTTGGGTTCGATGATGGTACCTTCAAGCACCACAGCCCCAGCCGCCACAATAGAACCTGAGTGCACCACGGCATCATCCATCACAATGGCGCCCATTCCTATCAAAACATTATCGTGCAGCACACAACCATGCACAATGGCGTTGTGCCCTACGGTCACATCATTGCCAATACGAGTCGGATTTTTCTGATACGTGCCATGCACCACCGCCCCGTCCTGAATGTTTACCCTATCGCCCAGAATGAGGTGGTTTACATCGCCTCGCAGCACGCAATTGTACCAGAAACTGCAATTGTCTCCCGCCACTACTTGGCCAATTAGTGTGGCATTCTCAGCCACAAAACAATCCTTTCCGAGTGTTGGCGTTACGCCATTTAACGTTCTAATAAGTCCCATCTAAAAACAACCGTATATGAATATGAGCGTTAAATAAACGAAACGCTGGTCGAACTGACATCTCATTGACCCGAAAGGCGATGGAATTTGTGTAAAATTGTAGCGCGTGAAAAATAGCTCATTTACATTCGTTAAAAATGCACTCTTGGCAGCCTTCGTGCTGCTGGTTTCTACAGCTTCGGCACAAGAGTGCGGCATCATCTACGTTTCTCCGACAGGAGCAACAACTGGTGCAACAGGAACAAAGGCCAACCCAGCCGAATTGCAACACGCGTTCACGCTGGTCAATCCAGCAAACAACCACCTACGTTTGGCGCACGGAGTTTATCAACTCACCGCTCCACTTCCAATTCCTTCGGATATTGTTGTTGAAGGAGGATTTGAAGAAGCGACTTGGTATAAAACTAATGCTGATTCAACCATTTTCCATAGGAATGCAAGTAATTATGATGTGGTGAACAAGGCTTTAGTCGGCATCAGCGCCATCAACAGCACCAATTTCCGACTGCAAGACATCACCCTTAAGGTGGATAATGCACCAAGCAATGGCGTAAGCATTTACGGCATCTACATTTCTGGCTGTTCGGAATATTATGTTTCCCGATGTATTGTCAAAACGGGTAATGGTTCCAATGGCATCAACGGCACTCCGGGACAACAAGGCTTTCCGGGTACCATTGGATTGAACGGGGATACTGGACAAGACGAAGGACCGTGCTGCAGAGATGGCGGTCTAGGAGGTTCAGGCTCTTTCGCGGGTAGCAATGCTGGCGGAAAAGGTGGTGATGGAGGCGAATGGGGCGGTTTTGTGGTGATGGAGGTATGTGCGCCCATTATCAATCTTTGCGAATGGCTGGTAGAGCCAGATAGTGAGTTTACCAATCCGGGAGAGGACGGGGAAGACGGTCAAGGTTCGGGCTCAGGACAAGGAGCGCAGCACGGAACTGGATTATGCGAGCTGACCTACGCCAACACGAATTGTCAGGCCACTAACTTGAACCATGGTGCTGATGGCACCGATGGATTGGAAGGAGTTGATGGTGGCCCAGGAATTCAAGGATATGCTTCTTACGGTGCAGGGTTTTACCTACCGGGAATTGGCGAAGACGGAGATCCAGGACAAACCCACGGAGCCGGTGGTGGTGGCGGAGGTGGCGGTGGAGCCAAAGGCTGCGAACCAGCCGCGTTGGACCCCGTGTTTCCGACATTCGGCCCAAGTCCTTATGATGCTGATACAGCTTACAACACGGCTGGCACAGGAGCTGGTGGTGGTGGCGGTGGAGAAGGTGGCCAAAACGGAACAGGTGGTCTTGGTGGCGAAGGCGGTGGCGGTGTCTTCTGCATTTTCACGTACAACAACGGTATCAATGGCGTAGTTCAGGATTGTCAGTACCTGCCAGGTTATGGCGGACAAGGCGGACAAGGCGGCCCTGGAGGCCCCGGTGGATTTGGTGGTGATGGTGGTTTAGGTGGCTTTTTAGCCGACAATGGCCCAAGCCACAGTTGCAATAATGGCGAAGGAGGCAATGGTGGTCGTGGTGGCGATGGTGGCATCGGAGGGCAAGGCGGAAAAGGTTCAGATGGTGCACGTAAAGGACTCTATCAATTGGACGGAACACTTGTACTCGACCCGAACATTTATAACCCGTGGGAGCCAGAGATTCGAGTAGAGTATTTCGGTTGTACCAACTCCAATGTGCGTGTAGAAACCGATGCGGTAGGTGTCATTAACTGGATTTTCGGATTCGGTGCCGAGCCGCAGAACAGCACACTTCAGATTGACACGGTACAATATTCAGGTCTGCTAGGTTCGCGAAACCTGACGCTTATTGTTGATGGTGTGCCTTACTTCTATGCAAACTACATTCTGGTTGAGGAGGATTTTGATCCACCAGTTATCGATGCTACCCGAACAACGCTGTGCGCTGGAGAATCGACAGATTTCTCCACTACATTCGTGGGAGATACATATCAATGGACAATTCCCGGAGGGTCAATGGCTTCGTCTACAAGTCAGAACCCGGGAACCGTGACATTTGCCACAGCAGGAGATTATATCGTGGAGTTGGTTACTACAAGTTGCTGCGGAACATCTAAAACAACCGATACCATTCATGTACTTGATCAGGTAGTGGTTGACCTTGGCCCAGACATCCGCGCCTGCTTCCTTGGCGACCTTCCTGTTTTAGACGGAAACGGAAACGATGGCGCCACTTACGCTTGGACATTGAATGGCTTCCCAACTGGGCTTCCATTCCAAACGCTCGAAACAACAGTTACAGGAACCTATGGCGTAACCATTAGCTATGGCCCTAGCTGTTCAGGGTCAGATGATATGGAGGTGCTGATTTATACTATTTCGCCCGTTGAGCTTGGCTCAGATCAGGCGCTCTGCCCCGGAAACCCACTACCAATCTTGAATGCTGGAATTGATGATGCTGATTACGCTTGGACGGTTGGCGGAAACCCAATTGGCACCAACGATATTGAACTAGAGGTCAGTGTTCCCGGAAACTATGCCGTTACGGTGATTGAAGAAGATGGCTGTACGGGTACAGATGAATTGCAAGTTTTGGTAAGCGAGCCAAGCGTGTTTCTTGGTGCGGATATCAACATCTGCGCAAACGAGGCGTATCCAGTATTGAATGCCTTGAACCAAGGGTCAACATACCAATGGTTCTTCGAAGGTGTTCTAATTCCGGGTCAAACAGCTCAGACGCTTCAAACTTCGCAAGGAGGAACGTATGAGGCTATTATCACTAACATTTACGGATGTCAGGCTACGGATGATTTGGACGTCAACACGTTTCCATCGTTGAATGCTTCCTTCTCAGGACCTACTACAGCCACACTTGGCGCAACCGTTTCCTTTCAAGATCAAACCACTCCAGCCGTTAATTCATGGACATGGAACTTTGGCGATGGAACGGCACTCGTCAATCAGCAGAATCCAAGCCATGCGTTTGCTGCCGTTGGTCCACGCCCCGTATTCCTCATCTCATCAAACGGAATCTGTTCTGATACGGCCTATAGCATAGTCGATGTAAAATGGGATTGTCCGCAGGTTGGTCTCACGGCTGGATTTAGCATGAACACGGATACAGTTGTGCTTTCTGGTTTCGGAAACGTGCAGGTGACTAATACAAGCTCAAATGCAAACCAATATTCATGGGATTTCGGTGATGGAACCAGCTCAGTTCCAACCGTCAATCCGATTCATGTCTATTCAGAAGTTGGCACGTACACCATCACGCTTACTGCCATCAATTACAATTGCACAACCACTACCACGCAGACCATCATCGTTGTAGAGTTTGGTGTTGGCATTGATGAGAACCTTTCTAACGGACATCTCACGGTCTATCCAAATCCAAACACTGGTTTGTTTGCAGTAGAAGTTGAGCTAGAATCTGCCTCCAAAATGCAAATTGAGTTGAACAATGTTCTGGGACAACGGGTTTATCAAACCGAGTTGCAGTCGCAGTCGTATTGGAGAAAGGAATTTGACCTCAATTCGTACGTAAAGGGAGTTTACCTTCTAAGGGTGACAACCGAGCACGGCAGTATGCAGCGAAAAATCATCATACAGTAATCATGTTAAAGACAATACCATATTCTGTTTACGCAGAAACCACGCCCAACCCAACCACAATGAAGTTTGTGGCCAACCGCGTTCTTCTTGAGCAAGGACTTGCGGAATACACCGGAATGGATGAAGCAAAAGGAAGCCCAATGGCAATGAAATTGTTCAGCTTTCCATTCGTGACGGGGGTTTTTATTCAGTCAAACTTCATCACCGTTATGAAGTCAGACATGATTTCTTGGGAAGATGTGGTGATGGAACTACGTGAGTTCATCCGTGATTATCTCAATAGTGGAGGTGCGGTTGTTACCGAGTTGGTGGAGGGTACGTATCAAACGGATGAGGAGATTGCTGCCACATCAGTACACACGCAGCCATCAACAGATCTTGAACAACAGATTATCGCCATTTTGGATGCAGAGATTGCTCCAGCGGTAGCACAAGATGGAGGCAATATCACCTTTAAAAGCTTCGAGAATGGAGTGGTAAGTGTGGTGCTTCGTGGTGCTTGCAGCGGTTGCCCATCATCAAAGGTTACCCTCAAAAATGGTATCGAAACACTGCTAAAGAATCGTCTTCCTGGTGAGGTGACTGAAGTTGTGGCCGTTAATGGCTAAGGAGTAGCTGGTCTTTCGAATGGTATAGCGTTCAAAAGCTAATCCGTAGCTCGATTAACTCTTTCCCAATCATGTCGAAGAAAAAGCAAGCGGAAAACGAAGCCTTAAAGTTGGTTGCTCAACTGAAATGGAAGAACCCGCGTCAGTTAGATTCATTATTTCATGAAGCACATGAAAAAGCCTTTTCGTGTATCGATTGCCTCCAGTGCGCCAATTGCTGCACTACCACTGGTCCATTACTGACTGATACAGACATCAAGCGTGTTGCCAAACATCTGCGGATGAAAGATGCTCAGTTTGTGGCTCAATACGTTCGAGAAGATGAGGATGGCGATCAGGTTTTTAAATCGATGCCGTGTCCGTTTTTAGGAGCCGATAAGGATTGCTCCATCTACGAACATCGGCCAAAAGCATGCAGAGATTATCCGCATACAGATAGAGTAAAGCAGCATCAACTGCTTGATTTGCATTTGAAAAACGCGAGCATTTGTCCTGCGGTGGAGCAGGTGCTAAAAGATGTTGCGGAAAAAGTTGTTCAGGCTAAGTTCTAGAACTTCTAATGTGTATGGTTTGCACAGGTTTTTATACAATCATCAGCTGACGTGTATAAAAAATGCAGATATTTATACATGTTCGCATGAATATGCATAGCTAAGTTTCTGCCTAGTGGTGTGGTGGGTTTAGAACCTGTTCGTAATGATAATTTTACTTAGCTCTTTTTTAATCCGCTTCTGAAATTCTGGAAGGCAATATTTTTAAGAAGAGCTTCAGCATCATTGAGATTTGAAATTGAACCAAATCCAACCAAAACTGTAGCAATATCAAAACTCACTAAAGCCAAATTGTCAATCCATTCAATTGTTTTGCTCAGGTCTCCTAGTAGAATTTCTAATTGGTCGATATCTCCTTCCGATCCTCTAATTTTTATTCTCTCAGCCTCAAGTCGAAGTTCATCGTAGATGTTGGTGATTTTCCAACTGGAATGAACTATGTCATTTCGTAATTGTGATGCGTCATTAATAGCATTTCTGGTTTTGTCCAAGAGTTTCTGAATGAAATCAACTTCGTCTGGATTTAGCGAAGTTTTCGGCTGATTTTTTAAAAAATCAGCCGAAATAGAAAAAAAGTAATCACAAATAGATTTAGCCGTAGAATCTGATAACAGCAGTTTCGTTAGTTTATCATTTGTTAGTCCAGACTCCTCGAGGTAGATGCAAATGCATTCCTTTTGAATTTCTTGAAGACCTTCAAAGTGAGCAACAAACTTTCCTAGTTCGGAAAACAGTTCTTGCTGTTTTGATTCCTTGTCCATTCTAAGTCATCGAAATCATTAAACGGAGTTTGATCACAACCCTAGCAGAATCTCTTCCCCCGTCTTACCACCAAACAGCATAGTAGAAGGATTTTCGAGCATGTTCTTCACTTTAACAAGGAAGGAAACAGATTCTTTTCCATCAATAATGCGGTGATCGTAGCTTAGTGCCAAGTACATCATTGGACGTGCAACGATTTGTCCGTCTTCTACAACCGCACGCTCTACTATATTGTGCATTCCTAGGATTGCACTTTGAGGTGGGTTGATAATCGGTGTGCTCATCATCGAACCGAAAACACCACCATTGGTGATGGTGAATGTTCCGCCTGTCATTTCATCAATAGAGATTTTCCCATCACGGGCTTTGATGGCCAAACGCTTGATTTCAGCTTCAATTTCGGCCAAACTCATTTGTTCTGCATTGCGCACAATAGGAACCATCAATCCTTTAGGAGAACTTACAGCGATACCGATGTCGCAATAATCATGGAATACCATCTCTTGACCGTCAATCATGGCATTTACCGCTGGATAATGATAAAGAGCCTCTGTCACAGCTTTGGTGAAGAAGCCCATGAATCCAAGATTGATTCCGTGAGAATCTGCGAATTTTCCTTTGTATTGATTACGTAAATCCATGATTGGCTTCATGTTCACCTCGTTGAAGGTGGTGAGCATGGCCATTTCGTTCTTTACAGAAACCAATCGTTCTGCCACTTTTCTGCGGAGCATGCTCATTTTTTCTCTGTGCTGCTCGCGACCGCCTGCCCAACTCTGACCTGCATCGCCAAGTGCAAAACCTGAAGACATGGCAGAAAGAACGTCTTGTTTTGTAATGCGTCCGTCCTTTCCCGTTGCTTTTACCTGATTGGCAGAAACGCCATTCTCAGACATCATTTTCTTGGCCGCTGGCGAAGGTGTTCCGCTTGCGTAAGATTCTTGTTTTGGAGCTGCTGGCGCTTCCGCTTTAGCTGGAGCCACAGCTTTTTTCTCTTCCACTACTGCTTCTTCCTTCTTCGCCTTTGGAGCGTTTCCCTCAGGGGCTTTCGCATCTGTATCAATCGTACAGATTACCTGTCCAACTTGCACTACATCGCCTTCGGCAGCAATTCGTTTGATGACACCCGCTTGTTCGGCTGGGATAGCCAATGTGGCCTTGTCAGAATCTACTTCGCAGATTTCCTCATCAAGAAAAACGTAATCACCATCTTCTTTCAACCAAGAAGCGATTTCTACTTCGCTAATCGATTCTCCTGGACTCGGTACTTTAATCTCTACTATTGGCATGTCGGCAATCTTATGTTTTGGTTAGGCGGTTACCGCAATATCGGCAAACGCTTGATTAATCAATTTAGCTTGTTCTGCACGATGGCGCTGACCAGAACCTGTGGCCGGAGCACCTGAAGATGGTCGAGAAACGAGTTCCAAATGAACTTGGCGGAGTTTGCGCAACAGATGCGACCATGCTCCACTGTTGGCTGGTTCTTCTTGAACCCAAACCCACTTGGCTTTTGAGTATTTCTTCTGAAGCGCAGCGATCTGAGTTCGTGGTAGTGGATCCAATTGCTCTAAACGTACAATTGCCACTTCCTCGGCATTCAATTCTTCTTTCTTTTCGAGAAGATCGTAATACACTTTTCCGCTGCAAAGAAGCACACGCTCGATTTTTTTCGCATCGGCTGTTTCGTCATCAATCACTTCTTTGAAACCGCCTGTAGCGAGTTCTTTCAGCGATGAAACACAACGTGGATGGCGCAACAAACTTTTTGGAGTGAAAACAACTAATGGTTTTCTGAACTCACGTTTCATCTGTCTTCTTAACACATGGAAGAAGTTGGCAGGCGTGGTGCAATTCACCATTTGCATGTTGTCGTCTGCACAAAGCAGAAGGAAACGTTCCATTCGTGCGCTGCTGTGCTCGGCCCCCATTCCTTCATATCCGTGAGGAAGAAGCATAGTAATACCATTCATTCCTTTCCATTTTTCTTCTGCGGATGAAATGAATTGGTCAATGATAATCTGTGCGCCATTGTTGAAATCACCGAACTGTGCTTCCCAAATGGTAAGGGCGTTTGGCGTGCCAAAAGCATAACCGTAATCAAATCCGAGAACCGCATATTCTGAAAGGAATGAGTTGAAGATATTGAATTCTCCTTGTCCTTTTCCTAGATGACGAAGCGGAACGTATTCTGCTCCAGAATCTTCTAAAACAAGCACAGCATGGCGGTGAGAGAACGTGCCTCGCTCTACATCCTGACCAGAAATACGAACCTCATGACCTTCTTTAAGCAAGGAGCCGTAAGCCAAAAGCTCGGCCATTCCCCAATCGAGCTGATCCGATTCAAAAACCATGGTTTCACGGTCTTTTAGAATCTTCTCCATCTTACGGAACACGTTAATTTCTTTAGGAACGGTGGTCAACACTTTTGAAATTCCCTTCAGCGTAGCTTCATCAACGCCTGTGTCTAACGAGCTCTCAAACTCCGCCTTCTTGGCATAACGATAGCCTTGCCAAGTGTCTTCTAAGAATTGTGTAACCGTTGCTTTCTGAATCTCTTTGGCTTCCAACAAACGCTCTTGTAGCATATCGCTGAATTCTTGTTCCATCGAACTTACAAGGTCAGCGCCAACCACACCCGAAGAGGTCAGTTTTCTGGCATAAATGCTCAGTGGATTTTCGTGCTTTGCAATAAGGTCGTAGAGGTTTGGTTGCGTAAAGCGTGGCTCATCGCCTTCGTTATGACCGTATTTTCGGTAGCAAAGCAAATCAACAAACACATCGCCCTTGAAGACTTGTCGGAACTTCATGGCCATGCGCATGGTGTGCGAAACGGCTTCCACATCATCTCCATTCACGTGGAAAACGGGAGAATGGGTCACTTTGGCCACATCTGTGCAGTAAATGCTTGATCGGCCATCCGTATAATTGGTTGTAAATCCAACCTGATTATTGATGACAATATGTATGGTTCCACCTGTTTTGTAGCCATCCAATTTGGCCATCTGCACCACTTCATACACCACACCTTGCCCTGCTATGGCTGCATCACCATGAATCAGAATTGGGCACAACTTGCTGTCGTCTCCCTTAAATTTTCGATCAATCTTGGCGCGCGAAATTCCTTCTACAACCGGTCCAACAGCTTCTAAATGCGATGGATTTGGGCAAAGGTTCATCTTCACATCCTTGCCATTGTCGCAGGTCATAGAAGAGGTGTAACCCATGTGATATTTCACATCGCCTTCAATATCGGCATCTTCATAATCCTTCCCTTCAAATTCGGAGAATATGTCTTTGTATGTCTTGTTTAGAATATTGGCTAAGACGTTCAGTCTGCCACGGTGAGCCATACCAATAACGAACTCTTCAATTCCTAAAGCAGCTCCTTCCTCAATTACCATATCCATGGCTGGAATGAGCGATTCGGCTCCTTCCAATGAGAATCGTTTCTGACCGGTGAATTTTTTTCCGAGGAATTCTTCAAAAAGAACAGCTTGACTCAATTTTTTCAGAATCTGAGTTCGTTCTCCCAACGTAAAATCAGGTTGATTTCTGTTCGTTTCGAGCAGTTTCTGCATCCATTCAACCACTTCTGGTCTACGGATGTACATGTATTCTACGCCAATGCTTTGGCAGTAGGTAGCTTCGAGATGTTCAATAATCTGGCGCAACGGAGCTGGGCCAATGCCAATCATGGTTCCAGCACGGAATGTAGTGTCGAGGTCAGCATCGCTCAACTCAAAATTTTCCTTTGCAAGAGTAGGTGTGTATTTTCTCCTTTCGCGAACTGGATTTGTCTTGGTGAAAAGATGACCGCTTTTTCGGTAACCATCAATCAGATTGATGACATCAAACTCCTTTTTTACGTTGGCAGGGATACCAAAACTGGCACCATCTTGATCGTAGAGTTGTTCGGCAAAGTCAAAGCCTGCAAAAAACTGTTGCCAGTCTTCGGCTACCGATGAAGGATCTGATTTGTACGATTGATAAAGATGTTCCACTGTAGAAACATCCATGTTTGAGAGGTATGAGAACTTATCCATTATGGGAGAACGGTCTCTGTGTGTTAAATTTGGGCA
Organism: Flavobacteriales bacterium; assembly: GCA_021741155.1. Lineage (GTDB taxonomy): Bacteria > Bacteroidota > Bacteroidia > UBA10329 > UBA10329 > UBA10329. The sequence continues at coordinate 58,822 of JAIOYP010000017.1, forward strand.
AAGATAGGATTATCGTAGTGCGTTAAAGTCACGAAATGACTTAGAAACATATTTTTCATGTCAAAGTATTTAAGAAGTCAAAATATTTTAACAATGTTTTGATTATTCCATTTCTTTTTTCAATTTAACCCCCGAAACTGGAATTGGGGAAAGCCGAAAACCATTGTTAGAGTAGGCGCACTAAACTGTAAACCATGAATTCTTCTTGTAACCAACATTCTCTTTTAGGGGGTGAACCATGTTGTGGCGCATTTTTACGAGTGCGCCAAATCACAAAACCGTAGGCCATGACGTTTGCAGAACGAAAACGGCAACTAGAATACTTGCTAGAAATGGTGGAGGAAGGCCGATGTATTTCTACACAGCAGGTGGCCGAAAAATTTGATTGCAGCAAACGCACAGCTAAGCGCATGTTAGATGAGCTGCGCGATGATGGCAACGAGATTGTTTACTGCAAGCAGACGAAAAAATTTAGGGTGGGGTGATTGTTTGATGAAACATCAATTACCCACTAAAACACACCTGCTCGACCATGTCATTCAGGCGGGGAAGGTACTGAAGGTTTCACAGAAAAATATTCTTCTTTTTTTCTCTGTGTGTTCTGTGTCTCAGTGGCTAAAAACAAGTTTACTTGTAAAAATTACAACGAATTTCTTCATCTTAAAATCAATCATTTGAAAAACACGCCCTCAAAAAAAACAAAGAAAAATAGCAGAGTGTCATTTTTTGACACTCTGATGTTTTTAGTTTGCTCCTGTCAAAAAAGTTTTCGCGAAACAAAATGGCACGGGCGTACGAACTGCAGCATCCCGTAAAACGTGTGGCGGATATTTTACCAACTAAATTTTAATGACATGAAAAAGTTATTGATTGCCGCTGCATTCATATGCAGTATTACGAGCTATGCTCAAAATAAGGGAGGGGCTGTTATGTTCTCACCTGATAACGCACAGGGTTATCTTGTGCTGAACAAGGCCAAAAACCCTAGTGTGACCACTTGGAGTATTAAGGTGAAGGAAAGAACATTTAATGCGCAGGGAACACCTACCGATGTTCAGAGAGATAAGGTCGCTTTGCAGAATAACATCAACTTTTGGCGGGTTCCGAATAAGTACCTCAATTCCGAATCAACATTCTTTTTGGAAGTAACGGGTCTTACTTCGGGCGGTTCCACGGTGGTTACGGAAGAGCCCTTTGTGGTGTCTGATGCTCCTTCTACCGCACTGGAATCAGGAGGTACAGAACCTTCGCTTCTTGGCTGCAACTGGTTGTGCAACGGCTCTTATTACGCTTGGGAGATTCAGCAATATGTTAGTCCTGACCTTCCGACTGCTGGTCCGAGTAGGTTGGAGGTGAGAACCGCGCTCAATTTTAACACAGGAACACAAACCGCGCTTCCGAATTATCGGTATATTACCCAAAATGAGTTTTCAAATTCATCGTGTTTTGATCAGAATGGAAATAATTTGGGAGGGTATTTCATCCCAGGAGTACCATGTAATCCAGACGGTGTTTGGATGACGGGTTCGATTAGTGTGCCTTTAGGTTCAACTGACTATCGAGACATGGACGGAAATGTTATCCCAGGTCCCTCCTTTGTTCGGGGCGTAGGCAAACCATTGGGTGTTTGGGACGGAGGAAATTCGATTACGACACCCGAACTGAATTTCGGTAACACTGTTTGCGGAAACGACACTTGGTGGGCGATGGACAAAGTTAATAGTAATGCACCTCCGGTTAATGGATACCCGAAGGATGGCACGGGCACCAATTTCTATCCAGATCTGGAATGTAATCAACTCACAGAGGGCGGTGTGGACGACCCAGATATAGACCATAGAATTCGGAGAACCTGAATTTCTTGGCGAACTACTGGAATGGCTGGATGAGCAGAATAATGGAGGCAGCGAAGGGGGTCGTTGGGACAATTTTGTACATGCAGTAGTAAGGCGCGCCTTGGATGACCCTTACTTCGGCAGCGGCCAATCGTGGCACGAACTGATTGACGCCTGCACAATTAGCAATTTGAACAACCCCACAGCACCTGCGATTAGTATTGACCCGAACAATCCGTCCACATTCACAAGAGGTCTTTCCTTAGAACCGAGCCTCTACACCTTCGGATTTGCTATAAAGGGTATGGGATACATTCCTTTTATTTTGGAGGTGGAAAAGAAATTGAACGTTAGCATGGCAATGGCCGACCTTCTGAGTGTAAATATCTACCCTGTGCCAATTACAGGCAATGCGTTCACAATTGATATGACCGCTAGCGATGCGCTCAACTTCACGTATGAATTCAGAAATGGTAATGGAACATTGCTCTACACCCAGAAGTTCAAACTGAAGAAGAACCAGCAATGGACTCACGTAGTAAAGCCTAGTCAGGGAGTGCCGAACGGTAACCACATCAACCGTTTCGTGTTCACAGACGGTTCGGTCCTATCTTTACAGACAATTAAATAAGTTGAACCCGACCCGTGTCCCTACCGCTATTTGTTTATCGCGGTAGGGACACAGGTCATTTTCTGCCTCGCATGAAAAAGCAATCTATATACCTTGGTTTATCTGTAATTCTGTTTACGCACGTTGCACTGGCACAGCAACCAGGAGATTTGGATCTAGCCTTCGGAACAGATGGAATAGCGACATACCATATATCAGATTCTGAGGATCAAATAGTGAAACTATTGGTCCAGACTGATGGTAATATCCTGTGTCTTGGCAAGACGCAGGCGAGTCTTCAAGTGGGCAATATTTTCTTGACCAGATTTCTTACTTCTGGAGAAATGGACGCTTCCTTCGGGCAAGATGGAGTCACTGTCATTGACCCAAGTACTGGTATTGATGTTGGCAACGACATGGTTATTCAAGGTGATGGCCGGATTGTTGTCGCAGGTTACGCTTCTCCGCAGATTGGCATTGGCCCCCTCCTTGCTCGTTTTAACGCAAACGGACAACTGGATAATTCGTTCGGTGACAATGGAATTGTAGTCATTAACACGCTGGAATTTGCCATAATACAAAAGGTAGAAATTCTACAGAATGGAAAGCTACTTTGTATTGCAAAAGTAGGGGATGACATCGCACTATTTCGCTTCGTTTCAGACGGAACGTGGGACCAAAGTTTCGGTATTGGAGGTATTGTAATTGTTGACATAGGTTCTGAGTATCATACGTGTACAGACCTCATGGTTGTGGAAAATTCCGGGTTCTTTGTAAGTGGATCGAGCGGTTTGGTCGTAACTGAACAAGCGGCCTTGGTCTGTAAATTCTTGGCTGATGGCACTCTCGACTCAGATTTCAATTCTGTTGGTTGGTCGGAATTTACAGTCAATCAAAGTTATCTTACTAATCAGGCAAGACATATTGGGATGACGTTAGCAGGCGACCTGATTGTGGCTGGAGACCTTTATGGTTCCAGTTCTGGAGAAGGGTTTGTCACAAGACTGAATTCAGGTGGTCCGATTGACATGACGTTTGGGAATGCTGGTGTTTTTGGTGTTGAACTGGGCACGGGTTATGACCTTATGAATGCAATGACGCTACAACCGGATGAGAAAATCTTGTTTAGCGGAGGGACATCAGATATTGGAAGTGAAAATGATTTTTTTGTTTTGAGAATAAATGAAGACGGCTCACCTGACCCGACTTTCGGAGACAACGGAGTCGTGATAACCGAGGTGAGTTCGGGGAACAATCAGATAAACGACATGAAATTGCAACCGGACGGGAAACTTGTGGTTGGCGGAACGGCTAGAATAGGGAACAACGATGAGATTGTCCTTGCCCGCTACCACACAGGGCTTAACACTTCGGTGAAAGAGCCTTCCCACGAGGGACGCCTTTCGTTATACCCCAACCCGACATCGGGAACATTGACCATCACTGCTGAAACGGGTCTGGATTACGTGGAACTGCTGGATGCTCTGGGCAGTACGGTACTGACGACCTGGACGATCAACACCGACCATCTGCAATTGGACCTTTCCGATCTCCCTGATGGCATGTATCTGTTACGCGCCTCGGACGGCAAACAAATAACCTCCCAAAAAGTAGTGAAACAATAGTTGAAAATCCTACGGCAATTCTCTACCCGAATAAAAATGCCTTATGACCACCTTTTGCAATTCGCGTTTTAGGATGAGGTCTGTAAGTTGGCCAATGGCGTTATCAACCTCTTCTTTTCCAAAAAGGATCTGCTTCACTTTGGTTTCGTTTAGGTCGATACTATAGATGAGATTCCAGAAGGTTTCCGTCTGATTTTCAAGCATGTATTCGATAACGGGAGCAAGCTGGTCGGAAAGTTCTCTGTAAGCCGTTTCGCCAGACCCAGAAAACGCAACATCAAAACCGTGTAAGCGGAAATCCTTGTTAATCTGCGCAACTACTTCTTGAAGAAGCGTTACGCTTCGTTCGTAGCGGTCAAAATCTGGTTTGGAAAGTGGAAGGTTGTCCATTTAAAGCTTATACAGACCTCTGAGGTTTTCAAAACCTTGAAGGTTTAATCGTTTGGTTACGATTCGCGATGCATGAGGTTTTCTGAGAATGCCCGAAGGGTTCCAATCCATTGCTTATCGCCTTGCAGCTGATTTAAACTCGAAATTCCCTTGTTGTAATAATCCCACATCTGTTCTTCGGCCAACTTTCGTATTCCGAGCCGATTGTAGATTTCGGTTATAGCTTTTACTTTTTCTGATTCTGAATCACTCGCCAGCCACTTTTTTAGGGAATCGGCTTCTTCTCCTTTGGCCAATTCCATCGCTTTCAAGAGCAGAAAAGTCTTTTTGCCAGAGATGATGTCGCCACCTTTCACTATCAACGAACAACTGAGCTTAGGCGATAAGGTACCGAAAACAGACCTCAAAATGGAATCTGTTGATGGAAAAAAAGCTTCTCTTGCTGATTTGGCGAAGGAGAACGGCCTTTGTGTCATCTTTTCTTGCAACACGTGCCCTTACGTTATTGGATGGGAAGATCGTTACAATGAACTGGAAGCAGCTTGTGCTAAAAACAAGATTGGTTTTGTGCTTGTAAATTCAAACGAAGCAAAACGCGATGGAGATGATAGTTTGGACGAAATGAAAACACATGCCAAAGAAAAAGGCTATGGAAAATACGCGTATGTCGTGGATGAAAATCATGTTGTGGCAGATGCTTTTGGAGCAACAAAAACACCTGATGTTTTTCTTTTCAACGGGAAAATGGAGTTGGCGTACAAAGGTGCGATTGACGACAACATGAAACAGAAAGACAGCGTGACAGAGCCTTATTTGAAAAATGCTGTTGAGGCAATGGTTGCTGGAAAACCAATTAATCCGGGAGAGACCAAAGCAATCGGCTGCTCTATCAAAAGAACCTCGTAGACACGCGATTTATCGCGTCTAGGGTTTTCACACGCGATAAATCGCGTCTCTACAGACCCAATTCTTGGAGCTTCGCATCCAACTCACCTTCTTTAAAAGACCCCTCATGAAAATGGCGGGTCTTTTTTTGTGTATTGACGAAAATGGTAGCAGGAATGGCGTCACTCCATTTCTCACTCACACGCGGAATCCATTCGTTGGGATTGCCCTCATCCAATAGCAAAACCTCACTTTTATCTCTTTGTTTGAAATGAAAGGAATCACATTGGATTCAAGATTTTCGACAAAATCAAGCGTTACCAAAAGCACTTTGAATTTCTCATTAGAATTTTTTGCGCCAAGCGCTTCAAAGTAGGGAAGTTCCTTTACGCAAGGGCCGCACCACGTTGCCCAAAAGTTGACCACAAAGGTTGTGTCTGCACCATTTTCCAATCGAGAATCAAGCTGATTAACGTTGATTATTGGAATCGTCTGAGCATAAGAGAACCTGACAGACAATCCCATCAGCCGCAAGAACAACAGCGATTTCAGATTACGCATTAGAAGCATGGTAATTATCGTAAAGCAGTCGCGTAATTCCATCCGCCAGACCAAATTCAGGAACGATAATCTCTTTGATTTTGGCCCGTTTCATAATAGCACGAAATATCTCGCAAGCTGGCACAATAACGTCAGCACGATCTGGGTTCAAACCGAGTTTTGCAATACGGTCATCATAACTCATTTCGCGAAGCATGATGTGGAGGTTCTTGAGCTGACCCCGAGTCATGGGTTGTCTACCCGGAATCTCAACCATTTTATACAGCTTATTGATGTTTCCACCTGAGCCAATGGCATCCAGATTTTCCAATCCTTCGGTATGTTTTCCTACCCAATTCAAGAGTTTCTGCCAGTATTCTTCTTCTACTTTATTATTCAGCAAGCGAAGTGTTCCAATTCTGAAAGATCGGCTGGCAATGGCCTTGTTGTTACTGAACACGGTTAGTTCGGTACTTCCACCTCCCACATCGATGTAGAGGTAACTTCTATCTTTCAATAGTTTCTCTTCGAAATGGTTTGAGAAGATGATGTCGGCTTCCTTTTTTCCTTGAATAACTTCAATATCGAGGCCAGCTTCTTCCGAAATACGTTCAACTAATTCTTCACCATTCGTTGCGTTTCGCATGGCGGAGGTGGCGCAGGCGCGGAACGAAACCACATCATGCACTCCCAATAGAAGCCGAAAGGCACGCATCGTATCAACCAATTTGTTCCCTTTTACTGTTCCAATTGCACCTTCGGTAAAAACGTCTTCACCCAACCGAATTGGTACTCGGACAAGCGATGATTTCTTGAAAATGGGTCCAGTTTCACTTTCAAAAACGTTGGTGATCAATAATCTAACGGCATTTGAACCGATGTCAACAGCTCCGAATTTCAGCACGACTCTTTCATTAAATTGAACATTGGGTTTGAATGGCTCAAAGTACTCAATCTCCGAGGGCTGTTGTTCATTAATCCAGCTCTTTTGGAATCAACGAAAAGCATTTCTGTCCTTTAGCGCAGGCTATTTCCGACCAATCATCAATCGGAAGTTCAATAGCAAACGTTCCGCAGGTTGGGAGGTTGAAAAGCGTTTCAGATTGTAGGCGATTAATCAGGTTGGTAAACCCAGGATTATGACCAAAAAACAGAACAGTTTCGTGTTCATTTCCAATCTCGGAGATTCCTTCTAGAAGTTCGCTCACTGATGCCTCGTAGATATTCGCATCTGTGGCAATTTTATCTAGCGGATAGTCCATTTTGGTAGCCAAAATAATGGCCGTATCCAATGCCCGCACGGCAGGACTGGTGAGAAAAAGACTTGGCTTAACGTCTAAACGAATAAGCTCATCAGCAACGCTAAAAGCATTGTTCACTCCTCGTTGATTGAGCGGACGTAAGTGGTCTTTTAGTTCGGGATGGTCCCAACTTGATTTTCCGTGCCGAATGATGATGAGTGTTTTCATTTAGTAGAGAAATCGAGGACGTCCTTGCTTTCGTGTAAATACGTTTGAAGAGATGCCTTCGAGTCGGCCTCAGTTAACTTGAGAAGACTGGTGAGTTCTTGATTTAACGCCTCAGCATAGTTGTCAGCAAGCGGTTTCTCAAAATACAGTCTTCCTGTTCTGCGAATGAGAAAATCGGAAAGCTCATAAATCATTTCGTTGTC
>JAIOYP010000018.1 GCA_021741155.1 Flavobacteriales bacterium
ACGAATTCCAACTCATAGCAGACTTTAAACCCATGGGCGATCAGCCCACGGCCATCAAGCAATTGGTCGAGGGTGTAGAAGCTGGCGATGCGCACCAAGTGCTCCTTGGTGTAACAGGTTCGGGTAAAACGTTCACAATGGCGAATGTGATTGCGCAAACGGGACGGCCAACACTCATTCTCAGCCACAACAAAACCCTTGCAGCGCAACTTTTTGGCGAATTCAAACAGTTCTTTCCTAATAACGCGGTTGAGTATTACGTTTCGTACTACGATTACTACCAGCCTGAGGCTTATTTACCAGTTACTGACACGTACATTGAGAAGGATCTTCAGATAAATGATGAGATTGAAAAGCACCGATTAAGTGCTGCCTCTACGCTACTTTCAGGAAGGCGCGATGTGGTTGTCATTTCTTCCGTTTCGTGCATTTATGGCATCGGAAATCCCACCGATTTTCAGAACAATACGATAGAGATTAAAGTCGGACAACAAATTAGTCGTGAGAAATTCCTGCATAGCTTGGTGTCGAGTCTGTACGCTCGTTCTAATGAAACGCTGGAACGTGGACAATTCCGCGTGAAAGGTGATACAATTGACGTCTACCTCGCTTACGCTGATTACGCCTACCGGGTGTTCTTCTTTGGGAATGAGATTGAGGAAATTGAAAAGATCGACCCAAAAAGCGGTTCAACGATGGAGACGTTGCAACGCGCTGTCATCTATCCAGCCAACAACTTCGTGACCTCGAAAGACACGCTTCTACAGAAGATTTGGGAGATTCAGGAAGACATGGTGAAGCAGGTGGATTATTTCAAGGAAACCGGGAAGCCACTTGAAGCCAAACGCTTGCAAGAACGTGTGGAATACGACATCGAAATGATGCGTGAACTCGGCTATTGTTCGGGAATCGAGAACTATTCGAGGTACTTCGATGGACGAAAAGCAGGAACTCGTCCATTCTGTTTGATGGATTATTTTCCAGACGATTTTCTCATGTTTATTGATGAAAGCCACGTGACTGTCTCGCAAATTGGAGCCATGTATGGTGGCGATAGAAGCCGAAAAGAAAATTTGGTCGGCTACGGATTTCGACTTCCATCAGCTATGGACAACCGTCCGTTAAAGTTTGATGAATTTGAAAGCATTACCAATCAAATGATTTACGTTTCGGCAACGCCAGCTGACTACGAATTGGAGAAAAGTGGTGGTATCGTTGCCGAACAAATCATCCGTCCAACAGGATTATTAGACCCAATCATTGAAGTCCGCCCAAGTGTAAATCAGGTGGATGATTTGCTTGATATGGTGGATAAGACCGTTAAGAAAAAAGAGCGAGTTCTCGTAACCACCCTCACCAAACGGATGTCCGAAGAATTGGCCAAATACATGGCACGGCTGGGTGTAAACTGTCGCTACATCCATTCAGAAGTTGACACGGTAGAACGTGTGGAAATTCTCCGCGATTTGCGTTTAGGAAACTTCGATGTGCTTATCGGAATCAACTTGCTTCGCGAAGGTTTGGACTTGCCAGAAGTAAGCCTTGTAGCCATTTTGGATGCCGACAAGGAAGGCTTTCTTCGTTCGTCACGGTCGCTTACTCAAACTGCTGGTCGTGCTGCACGTAACGTAAACGGGCTCGTCATCATGTATGCTGATAAGATTACAAAGTCGATGCGGCAGACGATTGACGAAACGGAACGAAGACGCGAAAAACAGATTAAATTCAACACAGATAACGGCATGGTTCCGACTGCTTTGAAAAAGTCGCGTGAAGCAATCATGGGTCAAACTTCAGTGGCTGGCGACATGAAACGCAGAGCGAAATACGACATTCAAGTTGACATCAATCAGGCTGCCGAAGAAGGTGTTGCCTATCTAAGCAAGGACGAGCTGAAAAAGCGCCTTGGTCAAACTCGCGTTTTCATGGAACAGGCCGCCAAGGAATTGGATTTCCTAGAAGCTGCGCGTTTGCGTGATGAAATGAAGGTTATTGAATTGCAGATTAATAAATCGTTGTAGAGACGTTGCATGCAACGTCTCCACAGACATGAAACGTCTCCACAGACATGCAACGTCTCCACTAAGGAATCCTACGGTGTAAACGTAAATTCCCCCGGAATAACGCCCACCTCAAACGTATCGACAGCCGCGCCAGCAGCCGTGTAGCGATACACGTGTCCGTTAGAGTTGAAATCGCCTGCATCGGACACATAAATCATATCCGTTTCTGGGTCTGCATTCACCTTGTAGGCCGCTGTGCTAATAAAAGCGGTAGTTGGGATAGAAGTAGTAGCAACATCCATTTTAAACACCCCACCATTTGCCCAATACAGAGCCGTTCCGGCAGCGTTGGTCTTTAGGCTTGAAGGGTAATCAGCAAGAGTAAAATCCAACGAAATTTCAATGTCCATGTTTACAGGGTTAATGCACACCAGCTTTTGAGCTTCGGTTCCCCAACCTCCGTTGGTCATAATCCAAATTTTGCCGTTGGCATCCATCACCACATTGCTTGGGCCCACGCCCACATTCACGCTATCCATCAGCGTATTGTTTAGCGTATTGATTTTATAGACCTGATTGGCGCCCGTTCCGGCAGCAATTACACCGCTAGAGGTCTTCACCATTTCCTCGATTTGCCCCGTAACAGCAATGGTTCCACTTGTAGCCAGCGTTTGTGGATCGAAGATGGTGATGACACCCGAAAACAGATCAGAGACATACGCCTTTGTATTTGTAACCACACAGATATAACGTGGAGACGAAAGACCTGTAATGGTTCCTTTTGAACTCAGGTCTTCCAAATTAACCACTTCAATTTTACCTGAATTATTGACCACAATGAAACCAAGGTCACCAATCGTTACCATGCTTTGGCCTACATCGCCAAGCGGAATGGAATTGACCGAAGTGAACACGCCATTGCTCATGGTATCGTTGTATTTATTGAAGAACGAAAGACTGGCATTTCCTGCTTGGAAATTCCCTTCATGAACGACAAACACACCTTTTGTGAATGAATCATAGTTCGTGGTGTCGTCTGGATCCTTGGTATCGCAAGAAGCAAGGGTTAAAATGGCGGCAAGCGGCAATAGAAACAACTTTTTCATAGGTACTTATAGTTTAGATTAATTGAATTGATAACTAAGATTTATGAGAAATGAACGACCCGGCATTGGTCGCCAAGCAATGGTTTGATAGGCGATATTAAACAGATTATCAACCGTGAAGTTGATGCCCATCGTATGCTTTTTGAGGGTGTATTCGTAGCCAAGCGTCACGTAACTAATCTGATAGGCGGGCAACGAACTCTTGTTGTCGGATGTTGTGTAGCGCAATCCCGTGAACTGATGTCCGTACAGCAAAAACAGCTTCGCGAAATGCACCGAGAAATGCGCTTTGGCCTGATGCAGCGGCACATAGATGAGCTGATTTCCAACCGAGGCATCGTTGGCAGTGGCACCTTCGGTTACTTTGGAAGAAACCCACGTGTAAGCACCATTTAGTTTAAAAAGCAGTTTCCCCGTTGTAACCGAAGCCTCCAGTTTGGTCTCAATTCCCTTGGATGAAACCGCTCGTTTGTTCTGCGGTGTCCACACGTTTCCTTGCGGTAGCCAGATAATCCAATTGTCAATCTCCGATTGGAAATAAGTGGCATCGAACCCAAAACGGAAGGTCTTGATTCCCGTCTTAAAGGCCAATCCACCTTCCCAACTAAAACCTGTTTCGTTCTTCAAGTCACGATTACCACCAGGAACCCAATACAAATCATCCAGCGTGGCGGCACGAAAATTACGCGCCACGTTTCCTTTGATGGAGAACCATTTGGTTGGCTTCACCTCTACTCCAACCAAGCCTTGAAAAGGGCTGAACGTTCCGTCAATCACATCCTCCCGAACGAGAACTTGGGCGGCCACCCACTTCTTGGGCACATATTTGAGCGAAGCAAAGGCCGCTTGCCAAAAGCGCCAATGCGGCTGCGAACGGTAAGAACTATCAGAGCGAGCATGCTCGTTGAATGCATCTCCGCCAGCCTCAAAATGCAGGTTATACCCCAAATCCAACTTGTAGCGGACCAAGTTCTTATTGGCCTGATAGAGATGATGGAAGGTGTATTCGTTCTGATCGAAATACTGCTGATTGCCGTAGATGTACGCGGCCGTGGCGGTAATCACGGACTTCTTACCAATTCGCCTCCATTTGAGAGAAGCCCAAATGTCGCGGTCAAAGAGCGTCTCAATAGAAGCCACCATCAACATAGATGGCGGCAATTCCTTACTCACCTGCGAATAATAAACCGTGGCGGAAAGCGTGTTCCTCTGGTTGATGTTCAGACCTAAACTCTTCGTAAAACCGATACGCTTAACCAAGGCATGTTCGAGCATCTTATCCTCCTGAGCAATGGTTGCCAGATTCCGAAACTTGAAGTTGTTCCTAGAGGTCTGATATTCAATCGATGTACTTCCGAAGAGCTTCTTGTACCTATCTCTGAGCAGCAGCGAAACACCGTAAGTCCCGAACGAACCTGCATAGCCATTCAGCTTTACATCCACGCCATCCTCCGTTCTTGGCTTGGTGGAAAGAAGCTCAATCGTCCCTCCTATTCCACCCGAATTATTGGTGAGTCCAGCACCGCCATACAACACACGAACCCCAGAAACGCCACTCAACGAAACGGTTGAAAGGTCGGTCTGTCCCAACATCGGATCATTAATAGGAATGCCATCCCACACCACCTGTGTGTGCTGCGGACCGCTTCCGCGAACAGAGAAAACGGCAGTCCCGCCAGGATTGTACGAACGCGTGGAGATGAAACTCTCGGTTTCGAGCACCTGCGTCAGTCCTTTCGATTGCAAAAGTTTGTAAAGCAGCGTATCGGTTTCGGAAACAGATGAACCAATCGCCTCTTCTATCCGCTGTTCGGTAACGGTCACTTCGGGATAGACCAAGCTATCGCTAACCTGCGCAAAACAGATTGCACTTACTGCAATAAATACAAGGCACAAGCCTATATTTTTCATCTTAACAGTCCTACTTCCGACCTTTCTCCCGAAGGCGATGGAAATGTGCTGCTTTGGGCAGGTCTTCTGACTTACTCGAACCTGTTGGTCTTCCCATCCTAATTTCTTAAGGCAGTGACCGAGAATAACAGGTCTTCATCGAGCTTACAGCTACGGGAATAGTACCGGACTTACACCGATTTCCCTTTTAATCTCTCATCTCAGTTGAGATGATTGAGAACCAAAAGCGGGGCGAATGTAGGAATTAGTTGAAGCGCCAAACCTCTTTCAACGGAGAACTTATCATGAGATAAATCAGAAAACGAATTTCTGCGTTACCCACGCGTCCGCTATTCTAACACGAACGAAATAAAGTCCGCGTGGAAAGTCGACAGGCAGGCTGAACAGATTGGTATTTGGAGTAAATGCTCCAATCAGCTTACCATCGACAGCGGAAAGTTCAATCTGCCGCATCGGTTTTTCGCTCCTGATAGAAAGCAAACTGCCATTTCGGATAATGTCAACGGCTTCTATTGTTGTTTCTGCTATTCCGCTCGGAGATTGAGTGCCAATACAATTCGTGTAGAATGGAATTTGGAGCGTGCTGCTATCGTTATCAAACCAAGCAAAATACTGTTGAATGGTGGGTGAGTTATACCACGAACCAGCAGTTGCCGTCATGGTGGGGCCACCGCCTGTTGGCTCGCCTAACGCAATGAGCGTGTAGCTGTACATTCCTTTGGGCAAACAGAAACGCTCTTCCCAATGTTGCCCTTGTGCTTCCATGGTAAAAGTGCCAGATTCAATCACCGCATTGGCACTATCCAAAAGACTCCAAGCGAAATCGCCTAGCACCAAAGCACCGCCCCAATTCTCAAACGCAAGAATGATTGAATCGCATTCGTTTGGCGTGCAGAGCGATTCATTCAATGTCCATTCGCAGGCTAAATCAGAATAGAAACCTGTGTGCAGTTGCAGCACACCCACGAAATTCTCCAGCGGATTCTGAACTCCAGGACGAACATTCAAATGATGAACCGATTGCTGACCAATACCGAAATAATTGACGGTCTCCTTCGCAACGGTATCTCCGTTCGTGTTAATCAAGACGAAGCCCGGATAATCGAATAACTCACCTGTGGTATTGTTGTTTTCAACCGAAACCACAATCACCGAATCGGTGAAAGCGCTGTATTGAATGGACACAAAATCAAGGGAATCGCACACAGTTTGACTGAATGCGGTGGATGAAAGGAGGATAAAAAAAAAGGGAAAAAGGTGTTTCATGCTGCCTATTTGATTGCAACATTAAAAGTATAAGTATAGTCTATTGTTCCACCAGCATTCGATATGTCTCCGTCTGAGACACCAATTGCTTTTTTATCGGGATTATGAACAAGAGAGATTTTCAAAGTGCCAGAGGACGGGTTACCCGTAATGACAGATGTTTCAAATCCGATTGGAAACCCGTTACCGTCAAAATCTGAATAAGAAATAGATAAATCGAGAGAATCACTTACCTCATAAAAAATCTGATGGTTATCGCCTAATTCAACGTATTCGTGATTTAATAATCCACCAGCTCCAGTTGAGCCCAATGGGTAATTCCACAATCTCAAAAATCCATCATATGAGTGTCCTCCTCCAATACTATCGCTGCGTAAATATGGTTGATCATAGTTACTCCATTCACCATTTCCGTAGGAGAGATAATCTAGAGGATGCGCTAGAATTGAATCTAATCTGAGACCAAAAGTAATTACATTAATATCCAAATCATGTACGTCATCCTTCTTGCAACCAGCCATAAAGACGAGAATGAAAATCGAAACGAATACGTGTTGTAGTTTAATTCCCATCGGAAGCCCCAGCAACGATAGAATCACTGAATAATTGCATCAATGATGCAACAGCTTCTCTACTCCAATCTTAATTCTCCTTGCCGCTTCTTTCAGATTTGTTTCTGAGGTTGCATAAGAAAGTCGGATGTAGTTTGGTGCTCCAAAAGCTTCTCCCGGCACCATCGCCACGTGGCATTCATTGAGGAAATACATGCACAAGTCGTTGGCATCGTTCACCTCTTGTCCATTGAATGAGTGACCAAAAAGCGCACTCACTTCCGGAAAGAGATAGAATGCTCCATCTGGTAATTTCGTCTTGAATCCTTCTATGTTTGAGAACAACTCAGTTACCAAATGACGTCTCTTTTCAAAAACATCACGCATCTCATTCAACCAAGCATCATCCATATTTAAAGCTTCAATACTGGCGCGTTGCGCGATGGAAGAGGCTCCTGATGTAATCTGCCCTTGCATTTTGTCGCAAGCTTTGGTAATCCACAAAGGTGCTCCGATATAACCGATACGATAGCCCGTCATCGCGTATGCTTTTGAAACGCCATTCACAGTAATCGTTTGGTTGTAAACCTCTGGGAATTGTGCCAAACTTTCGTGCTTTCCAATAAAGTTGATATGCTCGTAAATCTCATCCGAAATGGCAAACACACCTGGGTGTTTTGCAATCACTTTGGCAAATCCTGCCAACTCGTCTTTCGTGTAAAACGAACCCGTTGGGTTACTTGGCGAACTGAAAATAATAAGCTTGGTATCGTCATTTATCGCTTCCTCCAACTCAGCTGCGCTCGATTTGAAGTTTGTTTCAATCCCGGCAGTTACAAACTTGGCCTTGCCTCCAGCCAACTTCACCAACTCCAAATAACTCACCCAATAAGGAGCAAGAATAATCACTTCATCACCCGGGTTCACCAAGCTCAAAATGACATTCGCAAGCGACTGCTTTGCTCCTGTTGAAACCAAAATCTGCTCAGGAGTGTAGGTCAATCCATTCTGACGTTTGAACTTTTCAGCAATTGCTTTTCGCAATTCTGGATAACCCGCCACAGGTGGATAATGGCTCCAGTTGTCGTCAACAGCTTTTTTGGCCGCTTCCTTCACTAGGTCAGGCACATTCATGTCCGGTTCGCCCAAACTCAACGAAATCACATCAATGCCTTCTGCCTGTAACGCACGACTTCGTTGCGCCATAGCAATGGTTTGAGATTCACTTAGTTTCTTAATCCGTTCTGAAAGGTACTTGTCCATAGCTGAAATTTTGCGCAAAGCTAAACAATGAGTGAAACGGAAATCCGTTCAAATGGAAATCGTCAATGAGATTATTAACGATATGACCAAGGAAGACATGAAAGTGCCACAGATGCACAGATTCACACAGATTTTTCACAGAAAAGAATCCCGTAATCTGCGAAAATCTGTGCATTTGTGGCTAAAACATGTTTATCGACAGACTTATAAACTTTATCAACTTTGTGAACTATAAACTCAACACATGAACGAAGTAGTCTCTGTCATTCTCGAAATATTGAAATACACTGTTCCATCAGGAATCGTGTTCGCAACCGCTTATTTTCTATTGAAGAAATTCATGGAAGAGCAACGGCAAATTGCGCTCATTCAGGCCAACGCCAGTATTAAAGCGGCTGCGGTTCCGAGTTCGGGAATGATTCCGACACGACTACAAGCTTACGAGCGTTTGATTCTTTTTCTGGAACGAATTGAACCAAATCAAATGATTCCAAGAGTTCATCGGCCAGCCATGACTTCATCCATTTTCAAGCGCGAACTTCAACGGACGATTCGCGAAGAGTTTGAGCACAACCTCACGCAGCAAATCTATGTTTCGAGCGAAGCTTGGAACAAGTTGATTGATAGTAGGAATGCCACGAATCAGTTGATTGAGTTGGCAGGAAAGAAAGTTGGCGACAATGCAACTGGAGTTCAGTTTAGCTCAGCGCTGTTTGAGATACTGGCAACGGCTGGCATTTCGCCAACAGCAGATGCCATTGAAACGCTGAAAGCGGAGGCGCGTCAGCTTTTGTAGCCCCAGTTTTTGAGGAGTTCGCGGGCTGCTGCAAACGGACTCACCTTCCCGTTTTTCACGTCTTCGGTCAATTTATCCAAGCTGTTTTTGGTGGATGGTTCTGAATAGAATCGTTGATTCAATTCTTCGTTGATGGCCTGTTTTAGCCAAAATCCATTCTGATTGGCGCGTTGCACTTCTAGAAATCCACTCACACGAACGTGGTTGAAATAGCTTTCTGTTGAATTTAAAATTTCCTCAATTCCGTTTCCGCTCAGCGATGAACAAGAAATCACGGGAACAGTCCAGCCACTTTCCTTGGCAGGAAACATGTGTAAGGCTTGATGATAGGTCGCTTTTGCCAGTTTCGTGTAGCTCGCATTTTCGCCATCATCCTTATTGATAATGACCAAATCGGCCATTTCCATGATGCCGCGCTTGATGCCCTGCAACTCATCGCCAGCAGTAGCCAAAACCAGCAGAACGAACATATCCACCATGGAATGAACCGCAGTTTCGCTCTGCCCCACTCCAACCGTTTCAATCAGAATGGTGTCAAAACCTGCCGCTTCGCACAGCGTGATGGTTTCGCGGGTTTTACGCGCTACGCCACCCAACGAACCACTTGATGGCGTTGGACGGATAAAGGCATTCGGGTCGGCAGAAAGTTTTTCCATTCGGGTCTTATCGCCCAAAATACTTCCGTGAGAAATGCCACTGCTTGGGTCGACCGCCAGCACGGCCACCTTCCTGCCCGATTCCGTCAACTTTGAACCAAAAGCATCAATAAACGTGCTTTTCCCAACTCCTGGAACACCAGTAATGCCAATGCGTTTGCTTTCAATGGCGTGAGGTGCGCATGCTTCCAGCAATTGAGCTCCTTTTAGCTGCTGTTCCTCGCGCGTGCTTTCAACTAGCGTGATGGCTTTTCCAAGTGCTACACGATTTCCATCAAGCACTCCTTTTGCTAATTCCTGAATAGAAATGGGACGCAACATGCTGCTAAATTATCAACTTAGCATCAGTTCAATACGATTAAGCAGGAATCTGTTGACTGAGGCAATGTAGTGTTCCAAAACCCCAAATAAGATCTGTTGCCGCAATGCCAATGATATCTCTTCCAGGAAAACAGTCGGCAATGATATTAAGTGCCATGCGATCGTTGCTGTCATTAAAAGTTGGCACAAGCACGCATTTATTCAAAATCAAGAAGTTGGCGTAGCTGGCAGGAAGACTCAAGTCTTCGAATACAATCTGCTTTGGCATTGGCAAGGTCACCACATTAGGCGCTTTTCCGTTTTCAAGCACTGCGTTTTGCAATCGTTCATAATTGTCTTGAAGTGCTTTGTAATTCGGGCTCTTTTTATCCGTTTCTACGACTGTGATAATGGTATTCTCATTTACAAACCGACAAAGGTCATCGATGTGTCCATGTGTATCATCACCTATAATGCCATCTCCAAGCCAAATGGTGTTCGTAATGCCTAGATGTTCCTTAAAAATGGCTTCATAATCTGCCTTAGAGAACCCTTTATTGCGAACCTGAATACTTGGATGCAGCAAACATTCCTCGGATGTAAGCAGCGTGCCTTTTCCATTCACATCCATGGCGCCTCCTTCTAGCACAACAGACTTGTTCTTATAAGTAACGGAAGTCAGCGGGACATTCAAAAAATCGGCAACCTTCTGAGGTACCCCTTTATCTAATTGGTAGTTTTTGTACTTGGCCCAACCGTTAAAATGGAAGTCAAGAGCCTCTCTTTTCGAACCGTTTTGCACGATGATTGGACCCGAATCGCGCATCCAGCTTCTATTAGTACGATGAACGATAAAGAAAACTTTCTTAAGCTCAACATGAGCCATCGTCAACATTTCGGTCACGCGGATTTTCAATGTTTCATTGGCCACAACCAAATACACGTCCTCGTAACACGAAACTTTCTTTATGAACTCTACAAAAGCCCATTTAATGGCTTCGTACTTACCTGGCCAATCGTTGCCGTTGTGAGGAAAACAAAGCAAGATGCCGCTTTGATTCTCCCATTCCGCAGGAAATCTTCTCATTTATCAATCGCCCTTTTGGTAATATCTCCAAAGGCATCAATTCTTCTATCTCTGAAAAATGGCCAGTTCTGTCGGACACTTTCCTGAAGATCGAGGTCGACATCCGCCATAATTACTTCTTCTTTATCATGCGAAGCCATGGCAAGAATTTCGCCTTGTGGACCTGCAATAAACGAAGCTCCCCAAAACTCAATTCCATCTGTATCTGGAATGTATTGCTCGAGCCCAATTCTATTTGCGGCAGCTACAAATACACCATTCGCCACGGCATGGCCTTTCATCACGTTCATCCACGCACCATATTGCTTGTCTCCGTATTCTGCCTTCTCGGCAGGATGCCAACCAATAGCCGTTGGATAGAACAAAACCTCTGCTCCTTGGAGAGCCGTTAATCGTGCTGCTTCGGGATACCATTGATCCCAACAAATGAGCGTGCCAATGTTGCCCTTTTTAGTAGGAACGTTCTTAAATCCAAGATCACCTGGTGTGAAATAGAACTTCTCGTAGAAATGAGGATCGTCTGGAATATGCATTTTTCGATACAAACCTGCCTCCGTTCCATCTGTATCAATGATATAAGCGCTGTTGTGATAAATACCCGCCATCCTTCGTTCGAAAAACGGAACGATAATGACCACGCCTAATTCTTTGGCCAACTTGCTAAAAGCAATAAATGACGTGCTGTAAAGTGGTTCTGCTAAGGCAAAATTCTCTGTATCCTCGCTTTGGCAGAAATAATGACTGCTATAAAGCTCAGGAAGGCAGATTACTTCAGCTCCCTGAGAAGCAGACTTACGCACCCAACTTTCACATTTCTTAAGATTGTTGACGGCATTATCATTAAGGTTTAATTGAACGACCGCAATCTTGTATTTACTCATATTCGTTATTCATTTGTGAGGGGCTAAAAATAGTAGTTCTAGGATGGAAGCACATCAATTGATTATAGTTGGTTTATGGAATTCAACCAAAAACTCACAAACAAAATAGCTGGTTACATAATCAATTAAAATATTTATCGTAATATTGCGATTGAAATGGGATTAAGTAAAACACATCAGTTTACTGAAGAGCAGAATTCGCTTGCGGAAATGGCCAAAGCATTGGCGCATCCTGCACGAATAGCCATTCTTCAATACCTGAGCACCCAGAAAAACTGTGTATGCGGAAGTATTGTCAGCGAGGTTGGATTGGCTCAAGCTACAGTTTCACAACACCTAAAAGCCTTGAAGGAAGCTGGATTTATTGACGGAACGGTTGAAGGCGCGAGTGTTTGCTATTGTTTGAATACAACCAAACTGTCATCTGTTAAAGGGAAATTGAATTTCCTTTTAGATAACTGCTGCACTACTTCCTCCTGTTGTTAAAAAAATTTGAAATCAATCATCGTAATATTACAATCACTCAAATAATTAAATCATGAAATTATCAGAAGTAAAACAAGCCTTGACAGGAATGAGCGAATTGACTTTCCGCTTAGAAGATGGAACCCAAGTTCCAGCGCATTTCCATGTAACGGAAGTAGGAAGCGTGAAGCGCCATTTTATCGACTGTGGCGGAACGGTTCGAAAAGACGAGGCGGTAAACTTCCAACTTTGGTCGGCAAATGACCACGACCACCGATTGGCGGCCACCAAATTATTGAACATCATTCTTCTATCAGAAGAGAAACTGGGGCTAAACGATACCAATGTGGAAGTAGAATATCAAACCTCCACCATTGGAACTTACGGTCTTGAATTTGACGGCAAAGCCTTCGTTTTGACCAACACAAAAACCGAATGTTTGGCGATGGATGCGTGCGGCATTCCGCCAGCAAAGGAGAAAGTCGCTTTGGGAAAAGCCCAAGAATCGTGCTGCGCACCAGGAGGCGGATGTTGCTAGACTGACTACAACGCTTTGACCCGCTTTCAATAAGTGGGTCAAAGTGTTGTTCTTTGCAGCCAGCTTTTTCTGAATGACCGAAATCCTCCTTTCCTATCTCGCTTACAACATTATTGTAGGCCTCGTTCTTACTATCATTCATTTGGTAAAAACCAACGGGAAGATGCAGCCACAAAACATTGCTTGGCTAATTCTTTTCCCTGCCATTGGACTAGGCAAATGGATTTACAGCCGAAATTCTGAATCAGGCGAGCCAATTCTATTTCCTGAAAAGTGGTTCATCTATAACTATATGATTAAGGTGAATTGGGGCTATTTGGCAATCATTGCGGCAGCACCAGTTTTATTTATGGCACTGATGTTTTTTGGCGTTGCCGTAGGAGGCATCTTCGATATGAGTTCAAATAACTTCGATTCCTATTCGGGAATGGGCGACTTGCTCGAAGCTGGCATTGTGATGCTTTTGCTGTTCGGCTCCATCATTATGGTATTTCTTCTTGCCATTCCTTACTTAATACTTATTCATTTACCCAAAACTCAGATGCGGACGATTGAGCGTCAACAGCTGTTTTCTCAACAAAAAAGCCACATGGAATCTTCTCCTAAACCAGCCCAGCCATCACTAAAACCTATTTCCTTGCTGCGCGATATTCACATTTATGTTCTGAGTTTAGTCTCGGAATTCAAGACGATTCCGTCAGCACGCAGAAAGGAATTGGACGAAGTTTCGACTTACATCAAAGACAAAATTGCCAAGGGAGAAACGGTCAACCTCATCTTCATTTGCACGCACAATTCGCGAAGAAGTCAGTTTGGGCAAGTTTGGGCGGCTACGGCTGCTGCCTATTATGGCGTTCGAAATGTGAACACTTTTTCGGGTGGAACGGAAGAAACTGCCTTTAACAAACGGGCCGTGGATGCCATCAAACGTGTTGGGTTTAAAGTGGATGGAACGGTAAGCACAAACCCACGCTATTCTGTTCGTTTTTCTGATGAAACGGGCGCATTGGATTGCTTTTCAAAAACGTTTGATCACTCGGCCAATCCGCAAAAAGGTTTTGCTGCCATCATGACCTGTTCGGATGCTGATGAGAACTGTCCGATTGTTCTTGGCGCTGAGTTCCGAGCACGAATCACCTACGAAGACCCGAAAATTTCCGACTTAACGGAAGCGGAAACAGCAACCTATGACGAACGCTGCGCGCAAATTGCAACCGAAATGCTGTATCTGTTTAGTAAGGTCTAGCTGATGGTAAGAATAATGAAGAGTACTTGCATTACTCCGTATTCAAACTATATGCACCTAATCATCAACCACTTAAATGCAAAAAAAATGGCCTATTGCGTACATTTACAGGTCATCGGTAATGAAAACAAAAGCATTTGAATCATGAAAAATCTACTTGTATTTCTTCTGTTAGCAGTTCTCATTGCAGGGTGTAAGAAAAACGATAGCGATTATATCCCTAATGGTCTGGTTACTATTAAAGGTAGCACTTCAGAAAACAAGAAAAGCATCAATTCCCTATCAGAAGCGACAAAAGTTCTTGTCTTAAAAATTCATATTGGATCTATTACTCCAAGCTTTGTTGATATTATAGATGGCGCATTCTCCTATACTACCGAATCTGGAGTTGTTACAGCCTTGGTATTTTTAGATGTAAACAATCAATATCTAGGCACTCTTTCTCCTCAGGGATTAAATCTTCTTCCTCTTTTAAATTTAGCCGATGGCGATAATGCGATTATCGACTTAGAGACGCTTACGCTAGACGGAAACAGCATTCTACCTTCACATGATCCTTTAGGAAACGATATAATCATTAGCAATGAAGAAGTAAACAGCCTAAAAGAATTGGACGGATTTTTCGAAAGCTTGGCTAAAAATATTGATGCAGATAATGATAGTATTTTAGACCTCATCAATCATAAACAACTATATATCACAAATCGGTTCACCATGGGATTAGGCGGCAAATATGGGTTAAACAATACTGCCCCAATTATGAATGAAATTGGAATCAATAATATAGGTTATAGCCTAGAAGTAAGAGGCGATTTAGGCTTTGGTGTTCCAAATAGCCTTGTGTTTTCGGGACCTAACGACAATCCCTATCAGAATATAACGACTCAGTTTATTAATCCGAATGGAAATGGTGGTTTTTACTCTGTAGTTTACAGACAAGAAAACGGTACAAGGCTACCATTTACAACAGGAACCTATACATTACTAATTGACAATAATCCTTATTCACTCGCATACTCAACAATTAACCCTACAAATAGCTTGATAGTGGTTGTTCCCACGCTCATTACAAATAGCGAAGGGAAACTTACCGCAATATCTCTGGAATATAAATTACCCGATGGCAGCTCAATAGATCCAACAAGCATATTATCAGATGTTATGGTACAATTCAATGATGCATCTGCAAACCAGTTTTATGATACACCAAGATTGGTTAACACTGAAATAGAAAATTGCGATTGCGTTGTGGGTCTGTATTCCTATACACTTGATACACCCGTAGACATCTCAGCATTAGAGAGTGTATATGTTGGCTACAATGATTTTTTAGGAAATTCGTACGCAATCAGCTGGTATGAATAGATGCTGAAACAGCAATCTATGACGAAGCTGTGCACAGATTCCAACCGAAATGCTGTATCTGTTCAGTAAGGTGTGAGAGGTGGCCGAGAAGTTGAATTCACCGAACTAATTGTTGAATAAGTACCCATCTTTGCTCGCTAATTCGCCAATTGCAGTATTCGCTCATTCCGCAATGCATCACCGCCATTTCATCCTTTACAAACCAGACGGTTATCTCTCTCAGTTTGCTAATAATCAGAACAAGCGGAAGAACAAAAAGCTACTTGGCGGCTTTTTCGATTTCCCTGAGGGAACGATGGCAATCGGCCGTTTGGATGAACCTTCAGAAGGTTTGCTTCTTCTCACAACAGATGGACAAGTAAGTGAATTGGTGCGCAGTCGTTCCGTAGAAAAAGAATACTACGTCCAAGTAGATGGGTTGATTGATGACCATTCTATCGATCAATTACGGAATGGCGTTACCATCAGTAGCGAATCTGGACCATATGTAACGCTGCCCTGCCCTGTTGAGCGAATTTCAACGACTCCTACGCTGCCGCCTCGTCAGAAGAATATCCGAGACGAACGCCACGGTCCTACAAGTTGGATTTCGATCACGTTAAGCGAAGGAAAATACCGTCAGGTGCGGAAAATGACGGCTGCCGTTGGTTTCCCTACGTTACGATTGCTTAGGATACGAATTGGGAAAATCTTTCTAGGAACAATGAACCCAGGTGATGTGATTGAAACGCTTGAGTTCAATCTTTGACAAAGAGCGTTATTTCAGAATCGCTTTGTTCATCACGTCAATGCTTTCTTCCTTGGCAAACACGCCATTCATTTTGAAATAACTTCCCTTGTCTAATACGTACGGATAGGCATAAATAGCCAAGTCCAATCGCGCTTCTTCGGTACTCAATAGTTCAACCATTCTTCTAGCCTGATCGGTTGTAAAGCAATTGGACGAAACAATCTGCTTGGCAGCGGTTAGTTTTCCGTCTTCCGAACTTCTTAACGATACGCTTTTCAGCGCCATTTCATAATCCTGATTGCCAAGAATGGTTCCTCCACAAGGAAGCGAAGCCGTGTTTGCTGCTGGACTAGCTGCCACAGTTGTGGTTGTTGTAGTTACTTCTTCAACCACAGGTTCCGAATATCCAGTGTTGATGTTGACACGTCCGCCAATTCCTCCAAAACTCATGCTTACGCCTTCGGAGTTACTTTCTACAGTTCTTGTAGTGGTAGTACGAACAACTTCTTGCTGAGCCCCACCATTGTTTACAACCACTACGGTTGGCGTAACCACTTCTTCTATATAACGTGGATACTCACTCTGCGATTTCCAACCGATTTTCATGTCGCCTTTTTTGCTGTGCTCAACCACAAAGGTGACATCTACCCGATTGCCGTGCGCATCCGTTAATTGCAACATTTTTCTTTCTGCAGGAGCAAGGGCAGGATCTTCAAAAACTGCCTTGCAGGAATAATAAGGTTGGCTCAAATTGATGAGCCTTACTTCCGTTTGTGGCTCCTCATTCATCTTCTTTCCGTTGAGATAAATGGTAAATAAGTATCCTTCTTTGCTGTAAAAAGTGGCGTGAGACACCTGCGCCAGAGCAGAACTTGAAAGAAATAACAGAAGAAATAGGTGGTTTTTCATCACAAAACGTGCTTAATTCATGTACGAATAAGGAATCTTCAAAGCTAATTCGGTTCATCGAACAAAA
This sequence comes from Flavobacteriales bacterium, assembly GCA_021741155.1. GTDB lineage: Bacteria > Bacteroidota > Bacteroidia > UBA10329 > UBA10329 > UBA10329. The sequence continues at coordinate 17,141 of JAIOYP010000018.1, forward strand.
CTTCCTTACCATTGTATCTTATAGAAAGCAATACTACATGGCATTTGTAAGAACGATGAATGACATCATTCAAAATCTCACCACGTTGGAGGGATACATTACTGGAGATGACAAAACATTAGTTGAACAAGCTAAAAAGCTTGTCAAAGAGGGCGAGAGTATGGTAGTTTACAAGGTAGAAGGTGAAAATCACTTTGCACCAAGTGAATTCTGTGCAACCAAAGGCACTACGCTCAAAACATTCAACATCAATTCTGAAGACGACCGCAAAGACGCCAATAAGGCCGTAGCGAAAGTGGTAGGAAAAGAGGCGTTTGCCAACAAGACTATTGACGGAAAGTATGTGGAATACTGCACGAGTCTTGGAATAAAACCGAGTAAATCTGAACGCATTTACTGGAGACTTTATGAAGGTGGTTCTTATTTAGAACTCTAGTCGAATCAGTCGCTTAGACTGAACGGCTATCTTTGCGACCCGAAATGCGAACGGTTGCCTTCCATACACTCGGCTGTAAGCTGAATTTCTCTGAAACGAGCACCATTGCCCGTCAGCTTATTGCTGCCGGCTATCAACGTGTCGATTTTAAAGAATCTGCCGATGTCTATATCATCAATACGTGTTCGGTTACCGATCAGGCGGATGCCACGTGCAGAAATAGTGTGCGCCAAGCATTGAAGGTAAATTCGAATGCATTTGTGGCTGTTATCGGTTGCTACGCGCAACTAAAACCGAACGAAATTGCCAGCATTGAAGGTGTTGATATTGTGCTTGGCGCAAACGAAAAATTCAACATCGCTGGCTATTTAGAGAATTTGGACAAAGTTCCTGAAGCGGGAGTGCACAGCTGCGAGATAAAGGATGTAAAAGAGTTCATTCCTGGGTTTTCATCCAACGATAGAACACGAACTTTCTTGAAACTTCAAGATGGTTGTGATTACTTCTGCTCGTTCTGCACCATTCCGCTTGCGAGAGGAAGAAGCAGAAGCGAAAATATTTCCAAGAGTCTTACTTCGGCCAAAGAAGCCATCGCCACAGGCGTGAAAGAGATTGTTCTCACTGGCGTGAACATCGGTGATTTTGGTTCTGGAACGGACGAAAATTTCCATCAACTCATTCAGCAATTGGACAAATTGGAAGGTGATGTGGAACGTTTCCGCATTTCGAGTATTGAGCCGAATTTGTTGAGCGATGAGATTATTCGATTCTGTGCTTCTTCAGATAGGTTTGTTCCTCATTTCCATATTCCACTTCAAAGTGGATCAGATGTATTGCTTGAGAAAATGCGCAGACGCTATGATTCAACGCTTTACCGCAGCCGCATTGAGACCATCAAAGAAGTAATGCCACATGCGTGCATCGGTGTCGATGTAATTGTTGGTCATCCGGGAGAAACAGAGGAAGAGTTTCTAAAGACGTACACGTTCCTGAACGAGCTGCCGATTTCTTATCTCCATGTGTTCACTTATTCTGAACGACCAAACACAACGGCTGTTCGTGTAAAGGATGAGATTGTGCCCGTTAGTGAGCGAAGAAAACGAAATAAGATGCTCACCATTTTGAGCGAAAAGAAAAAGCGTGCGTTCTACGAACCATTCGCAGGAACCACGCGACCTGTTCTCTTCGAGCATGAAAACAAAGACGGATTCATGTTCGGTTACACCGACAATTACTTGCGTGTTCGAATTCCGTTTGATGATTCTATCTCTGGAACAATTGTTCAGACCGAACTTGCCATGTTGGGCGATGATAGTGTTTTCATCGGAAGCATTCTACAGCAAGTTCAAGCATAGATGTACCCAACGTTTTACGATCTTGTTTTAGACCTCCTCGGAATTTCTGTTCCTGCATTCAAATACATGCAGAGTTATGGTATGATGGTCGGAATCGGATTCATCGTTGGCAGCATGCTTCTCATTCTTGAGTTAAAACGCAAGGAAAGCATCGGGCAAATTAAGGCAGTCAAGAACCCAAAGAACGGTGAACTGGTTCATCCAGATGAGCATGTAGGAAACATCGCCATCATTTTGGGAATTGGTGCCGTTGCTGGTGGAAAACTGTTCCACAACCTCGAAAACTGGGATGACGTAGTCGCTGATCCAATGGGTGCACTCACGCGGATGAGTGGATTTTCCTTTTACGGTGGTGTATTTGTGGGAATGATTCTGTTTGTGTGGTATGCGCGCAAGCACAAACTCAATGTCATTCATTTTATTGATGCCACCATGCCAGCTTTGGCCTTGGGCTATGGCTTTGGGCGATTGGGTTGCCATATTTCTGGCGATGGCGATTGGGGAATTCCGAACGACCTTCCCAAACCTGATTGGATGAGTTTCCTACCCGATTGGATGTGGGCTTACGACTATCCGAATAACGTTCTTGGCGTTGATTTGATTACTTATTACGCATCAAAAGGCTATACGAGCCTTACAGGTTTTGCCTACCCCACTCCTATTTACGAGATTATTATGGCCATCATGATTTTTGCCGTTTTGTGGATCATGCGCAAACGCTGGACTACTCCGGGATTGATGATATCTGCCTATTTTATTCTTGGTGGTGCAGAAAGATTGCTAATTGAACAGATTCGTATCAATAACGAATACAACATTATGGGCGGCATCACGCAGGCCGAACTCATTTCTGTAACGATGATTGTTCTCGGTTGCCTTGGATTCTACTACATGCCCAAGGTTGGGTATCGCTGGGCGAAGTTCTGATTGAAGGTTAACCCAAAGCTAGAAACGCCACACCAGCCATTACTGCACCAATTACAGGTCCCACAATCGGAATCCAACTGTAACTCCAATCGCTATCGCGTTTTCCTTTGATAGGAACCAATGCATGAATGATACGCGGACCAAGATCACGTGTAGGATTGATGGCATAACCTGTAGTTCCGCCCAAACTCATTCCAATTCCTACAACCAGAAAGGCAACTGGAAGTGCTCCAATCGAGCCAAGTCCGATGACAGTGCCAGGCAAGGACTCAGAAGCAAACGTTGGACCAGCTAAAAAGAGCACCACAAAAACCAACACAAAGGTTCCAACTGCCTCACTGAATAGGTTCTTGAATGTGTTCGGAATGGATGCGCTCGTGCAGAACGTCCCGAGAACGCTGTCCTTATCCTCCATTCGGTTGTAATGATCCGAGAATTGAAACCAAACAACCAAAGCACCAGCCATCGCGCCAGCTAATTGCGCAAGCACATAGAAAGGGACATCCGCCCAAGGAAATCTGCCAGCAACAGCCAACCCAATGCTTACTGCCGGATTGAGATGTGCTCCGCTATAAGGTCCGGCCACGATTACGCCTGCAAAAACGGCAAAGCCCCAACCGAAGGTGATAAGCGGCCAACCGCTGCCAAATGCAAAACTGTCTTTTAGATTGACGTTGGCATTCACACCAACTCCCAAGAGGATGAGTACGAATGTTCCGATGAATTCTGCGAGGTAAGGCTGCATGGACTATTGGTTTATTGGTCTGCTAATTTGAACAAATTATATCGTCCGATTCTTAATTCATAATTTTTCATTCTTAATTCAAACAAGACCCTTCCTTCGTCAGGGTGACAAACTCAGTCAACTCCGTCAACTGTATAAACCAATAAGTGCATCTTTGCAGCCTCAAGTTTAAAACCCGCACATGTACCCAACACTATACGATTCAGTTCTTGACCTTTTCGGACTTTCCATTCCGCCTTTCAGATTGGTACAAAGCTTTGGAATGATGGTGGCATTGGCATTTCTTGCCGCTAGTTGGGATTTGAAATCTGAACTCAAACGAAAGGAAGGTCTCGGATTGCTTGCTCCAGTCAAAAAGAAGGTTTGGCAAGGAAAGAAATCTAGCCTTGTAGAAAAAGTTATTTCAGCGATTATCGGATTTGCGATTGGCTATAAATTCTTAGCACTCGTGCTCGACTTTGACATGATTGCCGGAAATCCGCAGGAATTTATTCTCTCCGCAAAGGGCAATTTGCTTGGAGGATTTTTAGGTGCTGCACTTTCGGTTGGCATGCGCTTTTGGGAGGATAAAAAAGAATCCCTTCCAGAACCAAAGGAGGTTGAAATCACTGTTCATCCGTACGAACAAGTGGGAACCATTACCATACTTGCTGCCGTGTTCGGTATTCTAGGCGCCAAGCTTTTTCATAATCTTGAGAATTGGGATGATTTGATGGCCGATCCCGTGGGAGCGTTGGTCTCTTTCAGCGGACTTTCGTTCTTAGGTGGATTAATCTGTGCCACCATCGCCATTCTTTGGTTTGCCAAAAAGAACAACATTAAACTATTGCACCTTACCGATGCAGCGTTGCCGGGATTGATGCTTGCCTATGGCGTTGGCCGCATGGGCTGCCAAATTGCTGGAGATGGCGATTGGGGAATTCCGAACGATGCGCCAAAGCCAGAATGGTTGAGCTTTTTGCCAGATTGGGCTTGGGCCTACAACTATCCAAACAACGTTTTGGGCATTGATTTGAAAGCAGATTTCGCACAAATGGGATACGTAAGCATGTATGGGAAAGCTTGGCCGACTCCACTTTACGAAACCACCATGGCTCTCATCATTTTCGGTTTTCTATGGTTTATGCGCAAACGCTGGACCACTCCAGGAATGGTGATGTCGTGGTATCTCATTCTGGCAGGGGCCGAACGAATGGCCATTGAACAGGTACGGATCAATAACGAATACCCCATTTTTGGAGGCGTTACTCAGGCCGAAATCATCTCTTCCGTAATGATTGTTCTCGGAATTGCGTTTCTCTTTCTGATGCCCAAAGTGGGTAAGAAATGGGCTCAATACTGATGGCAGAATGCCTGTCGTGAATTCCTCACATGTTAGACTCACCCCCGTCCCGACAAGTCGGGCCACCCCCTCTCTTTCAAGAGAGGGGGAAAAGTTCGCTAGCGAACTTGGGGGTGAGTTTGACAGGATTTGTGCACACAAATACATTCAGAATTGAACAACATGGACATTTCCACCCTCAACCTAGCTGAACTTGCTTGCCAAGTTTGTGGCGTGGCCCGCAAGGCTGGCGCATTCATCCTAAACGAACGCAAAGCCTTCACGTCTAAAAAAGTGGAAGTAAAAGGCCACAACGACTTCGTTTCGTACGTAGATAAAGGTGCTGAGCGAATCATTGTAGAAGAACTTAAAAAACTGCTTCCCCAAGCAGGATTCATCACCGAGGAAGGAACCGAAAAGCGCGATGACAATCCGCTCAAATGGGTAATTGACCCGTTGGATGGCACCACCAACTTTATACACGGCATGCCGTTTTTTGCCGTGAGCATTGCGCTTCTGTACGAGAAAGAGCCGCTTGTAGGCGTGGTCTATGAAATTAATCAGGATGAGATGTTTTCTGCTTGGAAGGATGGTGGCGCATTTCTAAACAATGAAGCAATTCAGACCTCCGATGCCCTAAAAGTGGCCGACTCCTTACTCGGCACTGGCTTCCCTTATTACGATTACCATTTGCTCAATCAATACCTCGAACTCTTCAAGCATTTGATGCAGCATTCGCACGGCATTCGCAGGCCCGGTTCTGCCGCCACCGACTTGGCGTATGTGGCTTGCGGTAGGTTTGATGGCTTCTACGAATACAGCCTCTCTCCTTGGGATGTAGCGGCCGGAGTTCTCCTCGTAAAAGAAGCAGGTGGCGTGGTTTCAGATTTTTCTGGTGGCGATGATGCCATTTTCACCAAAGAGATTATTGCCACCAATCCGCACATCTACCACGAGTTTTCGGAGCTTCTGCGTAGTTTTATGAAATGATGCGAGCCTCTCAAGGCAATCGTTTCTTAAATCAAGAGAAACACATGTTTTTAGCCACTGATGCACAGATGAACACGGATTTTTCACAGATGGATATTATTCATCCAAGAAATCAGAGAAAATCAGTGAATCTGAGGCTATTTCATGTTCATTCATAAGTCTAAGCTGGTCATCATTTTTGAAATCACACAAAAGCATTTACTTCATGAGAATTCACCTCACCCTCCTTTTCTCCTTTTTCCTTTTTCTTTTTTCTAATGCACAGGAAGACACTTCTTCGGTAGAAAAAGATGCCATTGAGGTAACCGAATCTGCCCCTACTTTATCCAAGAAGAAGGTGTACACCTTTGATGTAAAGGAAGAGATTGGCCCAGGCGTGTGGCGCAAAATGCAAAGGGCATTTGAAGAGGCCAATGCGTGGAATGCCGACCTCATTCTGCTGCACATGAACACCTACGGTGGAGCGGTGCTTCATGCCGATAGCATGCGGACAAAAATCCTCAACAGCAAAATTCCTGTTTGGGTATTTATAGATAATAACGCGGCATCGGCAGGGGCGCTTATTTCGATTGCTTGCGATAGCATTTACATGCGAAAAGGCGCCAACATTGGTGCCGCCACGGTGGTTAATCAAACGGGAGAGCAAATGCCCGATAAGTACCAAAGCTATATGCGCAGCACCATGCGCTCTACAGCCGAAGCCAAGGGCCGTAACCCCGAAATTGCGCAGGCCATGGTAGACGCTTCCATCAAAATAGATGGCATTAGTGATTCGGGAAAGGTGGTCACGTTTACGGCTTCCGAAGCCATGAAATACGGTTTCTGCGAAGGCATGCACGAAACCGTGGATGAAGTACTAATTGAGAACGGCTATCCAGAATACGAACTCAAAACATACGTGACAACTAGCCTCGAAACCTTTATCGGGTGGATGATAAATCCTGCCGTGAGTGGCATCCTTATCATGATCATCATCGGAGGAATTTACTTTGAGTTGCAAACGCCCGGTGTAGGGTTTCCGTTGGCAGCAGCAGTCACAGCCGCCCTCCTCTACTTCACCCCCCTTTATTTAGAAGGACTGGCAGAAAACTGGGAAGTCATCCTATTTATGGTCGGCATTGTGCTGCTTGGGGTAGAGATATTCGTTATACCGGGCTTTGGCGTGGCGGGCGTTTCGGGCATCGCCCTCATTATGACCTCCCTCATTTTGAGTTTGATAAACAACGTTGGTTTCGATTTTGAGATGACCATGCCAACGCAAATCATCAACGCATTTCTCACCGTTATTTTGGCCACTGTGGGCGGTTTCTTCGGGTCTATTTACCTCGCCAAACGCTTCCTTTCCACTTCTATGATGAGTTCGATGGTGCTTTCTTCCGTTCAGAACAGTTCGGAAGGTTTTGTAGGCGTAAACTCCAAAGAACACGAGCTGATTGGCAAGCAAGGAATTGCCAGCACTATCCTTCGCCCTGCGGGTAAGGTGGAAATTGATGGCGATATCTACGATGCCACGGCCCTTACCAGCTACATCGATAAGGGCGAGGCCATTCAGGTGGTAAAATTTGAGACCGCGCAGTTGTTTGTGCGCAAATTGTAGAGACGCGATTAATCGCGTCTCTACAGTTTCAGACCGTGTTAACCCTGAGTTTACCCGATCTGCTACATTCGTCCCCGATGATTTCTTACCCCAATGCAAAAATCAACCTTGGGTTGAGTGTGATTCGGAAACGCGCTGATGGCTACCACGACATCGAGAGCGTTTTCTATCCCGTGCCATGGAGAGATATTCTGGAGATCGTACCCGAAAGAGCAGGAAAAGGAACGATCACCTTCACATCATCAGGCATTGCCTTTCCTTCTGATGGAAAGCCCAATATGCTTTTCCCAAACTGACAGAACAGACATGAAAAGTCCACAGATGCACCTAGCCTAGGCCAAATAACGGAATACCACAGGTTAGGAAAATCAAATATCCGTCAACCCTTTTAGTCCTCAACGTCCAACCCAAAAACCCTTTCGAGCTTCTTCATTTCGAATTTAGAATTTCCCCTGAACGAGTTCAAAGTTCAACGTTGATAAGCTATGAACCTCGAACCTTAACTTTGAACTCCATTCTGATAACTTTGCCGCAAACTTTAACACATGAGCGACATCAAGCACGATTGGACGAAGGAGGAGATCTTGGAGATTTATAACCGTCCGTTGATTGATCTTATTTATGAGGCGGCCAAGGTGCACCGCGAGCACAACGACCCGAAAGAGGTGCAGGTGAGCACGCTGCTTTCGATAAAGACGGGAGGTTGTTCGGAGGATTGCGGTTATTGTCCGCAGGCGGCACGCTACCAGACCAAGATCGATAAGAACGACCTGTTGAGTGTGGAAGATGTGCGTAAAGCGGCACAGAATGCCAAGGATGCGGGTTCTTCGCGGCTGTGCATGGGCGCGGCTTGGCGCAATGTGAAAGACAATGACGAGTTTGATGAGGTGTTGGACATGGTGAAGGCCGTGTATGATACGGACATGGAAGTGTGCTGCACGCTGGGAATGGTGACTGAAAATCAGGCGAAACGCTTGGCTGCTGCTGGGCTGTATGCGTACAATCACAACATTGATACTTCTGAGGAATACTACAAAGAGGTTATTTCCACACGCGGGTTTGAGGATAGATTGAAGACCTTGGATAATGTGCGGAAGGCCAATCTGACGGTCTGTTCGGGCGGCATTATCGGAATGGGTGAAAGTCATGAGGATCGTTGTGGGATGCTCTTGGCGCTTTCGTGTCTAAATCCGCATCCTGAAAGTGTTCCTATTAACGGACTTGTACCTGTGGAGGGAACGCCAATGGCGGAGCAGGAGATTGTTTCTATTTGGGATATGGTTCGGATGATTGCTACTACGCGCATTGTGCTGCCAGACACCACGGTTCGGTTGTCGGCTGGTAGAACGCAAATGACAGATGAAGGTCAGGCATTGTGCTTTTTGGCGGGTGCAGGATCCATCTTTGCGGGCGATAAGCTGCTTACAACGCCCAATCCTGAGTACAATAAAGACATGGCGCTGTTCGAAGCGTTGGGTCTTACGGCTAAAGCGCCATACAAAAAAGGTGACAAACCACAGATTGATGAAGCGGCTTACAAGGTGCGTCCCGAGAACGCAGAGAAGATCAGATGGTCTCGCCCTGGGCACACGATTGAAAAGAACGTAGAGGCTTCTAAGAAGGCGAAAACTGCAAGTTGAGTTTTGATCTTGACTTTTGCGAATACATTTTTTAGCCACAGATGCTCAGATAAACACAGATTTGGCACAGAAAAATCCTTTTTATCTGTGAAAATCGGTGCATCTGTGGCTAATTCATGTTATTCTCAGAAACAGGCGGTTTATCAATTCACATATTTCGAATATTCGAAATGAAACGCTTGGATGAACTGGTTGCGGCCAAACTCGCACAACGCAAGGAGCAGGGAACGTTCCGTAGCCTCACTACTCCGGCTTCGCTCAGCACAGGCTCAGAAGGTCAGATTGATTTTACTTCCAACGATTACCTTGGCTTTGCGCGCAGCGTAGAACTGAAAAAACGAATTGCTGAAGCCGAAAAGGAGTTTTCTGAGAGTGGAGTGGGTTCTACGGGTTCGCGACTTCTATCAGGTAATTCGAAGCTAGCGGAAGCACTAGAGCGGCAAATAGCTGCATTCCATGGTTCGGAAACTGCACTCATCTTCAATTCGGGTTATGATGCCAATGTGGGGCTGTATTCTTCGCTCGGTAGAATTGCCAAGTACATCGTTTATGATGAGTTGATCCATGCTTCGGTGCATGACGGTATGTGCTTGTCGCGTGCTGAATTGAAGTCGTTCAGACACAACGATGTAGCGAGCTTACGAATGGTGCTGTCCGAATTGGAAGGTCCTGCCATTGTAGCGGTAGAAAGCGTGTATAGCATGGATGGCGACCTCGCTCCATTGAAGGAATTGGTGGCGGTTTGCAAAGAATTTGACGCAGCCATTATTGTGGATGAAGCACATGCAGTCGGACTGTTTGGAAAAGGTAGAGGACGGGTGTCAGAACTGGGTTTAGAGGATGAAGTTTACGCCCGTTTAGTCACCTTTTCAAAAGCACTCGGATGTCATGGTGCAGCGGTGCTTTGCAACGACAATCTCCGGCAGTTTTTAATCAATCATGCACGGTCGCTCATCTTCTCCACGTTTACGTCAAATCACTCGCTTTTAGCTGTGAAATGTGTATATGACATGCTGTCAGTACATGATTATAGTAATTTGAATATCAGTCGTTTGATTAATGTATTTAATCAATCAATAAAAGACATGTCAGGTGTTCGGAAAATTGGCGGAGAAAGCCCGATTTTGGGTGTGATTGTCGCTGGAAATGCGCAGGTAAGAGCGGTCGCAGCTGCTATGCAAAACGATGGTTTTGATGTGCGTCCCATTGTTTCTCCTACCGTCCCAAAAGGCACGGAGCGCATTCGTATTTGTTTGCATGAATTCAACACCGAAGAAGAAGTAAAAGGACTGATTGCTTCATTGCAAAAAGCTTTAAAACATGTCGGTTAAAGGGTTATTCATAACGGGTATCGGAACCGATGTCGGGAAGACGGTTGCCTCGGCTATAATCACCAAAGCCTTGCAGGCTGATTACTGGAAACCTGTTCAATGTGGAGATTTAACGAACTCGGATAGCGTTAAGATTGAAGGATTAACGGGTTTGAAAACACTTCCAGAAGCTTTTAGACTGAACGCTCCTATGTCGCCACATGCAGCGGCTGATATAGAAGGAGTTGAGCTCAGTATCGACAAGTTTGAACTCCCGCAATCGGATAAAACGATTGTAGTGGAAGGTGCTGGAGGCGTGCTGGTTCCGTTAAGCTCAACAGAAACCTACTTGGATTTGATGGTGAAGCTGAATTTACCAATAGTATTGGTCACGCGGCATTATTTGGGGAGTATCAATCACACCATGCTCAGTTGGAACGTGCTTAAATCTGCTGGTATAAATGTGATTGCGCTTGTTATCAGCGGAACGCCTAATACCAGCACAGAAAGCTACTTCGTAACGCAGATGGATGTTCCTTTTATTCGGATAAATGAGTTGGAGGAGGTGAATTCAGGAACGATTGCTAAGGAAGCTGTGCGATTGAGGTCTTTGATTAGCGAATTAGCAGATTGGCGAATTAGCGAATGACCATTTGCTCATTATGAAAGATTGGAAAGAAAATGCCAACGCAATTCACAAAGGTGTTTGACACGGATAATGGTTCTACAGCTGTGGAAGTGGCGCTCAAAATGTCCTTTCAATATTGATTCAATCAAGGAACGCCAAAACGCAAAGTGATTGCATTTGAAGACGCTTATCACGGAGATACATTTGGATACAGAGGTGTGTTTTCTAAGCTCTTCGACCCGTTTTTATTTGAAGTAGAATTCATTCCAGTCCCAGTTTCAGGAAAGGAAACTGAATATTTCTCAGTGAAAACAGTAACCAATCGAGTGTCCGTTTGTCACCCTGCGGAACGAAGGGTCTCACATAGGTCTGAAAAGGCTGATGGGAACGCTTTAATAACGAGACTCCTCGCACGCTCGAAGATACAAACAGCGTTTAGGTTCGATTGTGCCACTTTCTAGGAAATCACCACATGTGGCGGAATCCATTGCCCATACTCTCAAACTAAGTTCTAGGATAGTTATTTCCAATTGCCTCAAATTGCAAGAATGAACACAGAATCTGAACAGAAAAAGCCCATGAATGGCTATCTGAAGGCTCAATGACCCGAACTGAACATTAAAAAAGCTAAATCCTGACCTTCCTATGAGAATCGGTCATTGCGCAAAGGTCTCAAATTGTAGCTTTATACCATGAAAGTGAGCTACATCACCTACTCCATTCCTATCTTCTTTCTGCTGATTGGGATTGAATTGCTTTTCGGATATCTGACAAAGAAGAAGCTGTATCGTTTTAATGATGCACTCACAAACCTGAACTTGGGCATTGGGTCGCAAGTAGTGGGCGTTATGACCAAAGGGTTGCTCTTTCTAGCTTATCTCTATTTATATGAGCATCGGGTTTTTACGTTTGAGAATACTTGGTGGGCGTGGGTACTTCTGTTTCTTGGGGTTGATTTCTTCTACTATTGGTTTCATCGAAAAAGCCATGAAATCAATGCGCTTTGGGCAGCTCATATTGTGCATCATCAGAGTGAAGATTATAATCTTTCGGTGGCTTTGCGGCAATCGTGGTTTCAGGGTTGGTTCTCGTGGGCGTTCTATCTGCCGTTGGCTGTGATTGGTTTCGACCCTATCATGTTTGCAGCCATGAACTCATTCAATACGCTTTATCAATTTTGGATTCATACCACTACCATCAAAACCATGGGACCGCTGGAGTGGATTTTTAACACGCCATCGCACCATCGCGTACATCACGGTAGTAACCCAAAGTATATTGACAGGAACCATGCGGGCAGTCTTATTATTTGGGATAGGCTATTTGGTACGTTTCAGAAAGAAGAGGAGGAAGTTGTTTACGGCATTACTTCTCCGCTAAACAGTTGGAATCCGGTGTGGGCCAATTTCCATTATTGGAAAGATTTGTGGGAATTGTCGAAGAAATCGAAGAGCTTTGATAAGGTGCTCGTTTTTATAAAACCTCCTGGTTGGCAGCCTGATTACTTGGGTGGCTTTCAAGCTCCGCAGGAGATTGACGCGAGTACCTATCATAAGTATGAAGCAGATGGCCTTCGGCATGACCACATCTACGTTTTTTTCGTGTTCGTCATTTGCTTGGTACTCGGAACTTCTGTTCTTATTCTGAAAGATAGTATTGGTAGCATACCGCTTTACAGCACCATGTTTTACTTATTGGTTACGCTGGGTATTTGTGGAGGATTGATGGAGAACAAGAAGTGGCTGATTCCTGCCGAGTATGCGCGGATATTCGCTACGCTACTTGTTGCGCTGCTGTTTTGGGAGCATCCTGCTTTTATGAATATCATGCGCGGTGCAGCCCTCTTTGCTCTCGTTAATTTTACACTCTTTAGCCGCGTAGTAAAACACATTAGAAAACAAGGAGATGTTCGAATCGTTTAAGAAGTTCACCATTCTATATTACGCACTTGTGTTGGTGTTTATGAGCACGGTGCTGTTTGATTTGCCACTACTGCATTACACGGTAAAACCGATGTTTATGATTGTGCTGATGGTGTTCCATTGGAAGCAACTTTCGGGGCTATCCAGTTTCTTCAGTAAGACAATTCAGTTTGGATTGTTCTTTTCTTGGATAGGCGATATCGCGCTGATGTTTGATGAGAAGATTCCGATTCTGTTTGTGGTTGGATTGGGTGCCTTTCTGATTGCCCATATGGGTTATGCAGCGGCATTTATGAGAAACGTAAAGGATTCTAAGGCTGCGTTCAACTTTCCGAAAGCGGCACTAATGGCATTGCCTTTTATCCTCATTACAGGTGCTTTCTTTTATTACATGAAAGATGGGCTGCAGGCAGATTTGTTTATTCCTGTGTTGGCCTATACTGTTGTTATAAGCGTAATGGGAATTACGGCAGCTGCTCGTCACAACCATGTAGATGATAAGAGCTACAACTGGATTCTGATTGGAGGCATACTATTCATCCTGTCGGACATGGTAATAGCCATCAACAAGTTCGTTATTGACTTTGATTATGACGCCATTCTGAATATGGCGCTTTACCTAACGGGACAATTTATGATTACTGTTGGCGCGATTTTCTACGCTAAGGATTTGAAAAGGCAACGAAACATTAGACCTACAAATTATACCGTTAATCAATAGCGTCCTAAACGAGTAAGAATCACACCTTCTAAGAAGGTGTGATTTTTACTCTACATCAACCTAACTTTTCTCAATTATTACTAATATAGCTTTGTAAATTCAGAAGCACATACCATGTCAGTACCTGCAACTTGTGATCTCGATGGAATCACTCCGTATGTCCCAAGCACCACGAAGCCGTGGGATGAAAGACGCATAAAACACCTGTACCGAAGAATGGGATTCGGCACAGATTTGGCCACGCTTCAGGCGGCTGAATCCTTGAATCCTCAGATATTGGTGGATGCCTTGGTGAATCAAGCGGTTAACTTGGCTCCCACCCCTGCTCCTGCTTGGGGCAATTGGGATTTATCTGACTACTCCAATGTAAATACCGAAGGCCCCGATCAGGTGTTGGAATGGTATGCACAGTTCGTTACAGATATGCTTACCAACGGACTGCGTGATAAACTCACTCTGTTTTGGAGTAACCACTTCGTAACCAAGTTGGATGTCTATCAATGTCCTTCTTATATGTATCAGTATTACAACCTTTTGCAGGTAAACGGATTGGGCAACTTTAAAGACTTTGTACATGCAATAGGTATCAGCAACGCCATGATTGTGTTCTTGAATTCGTATGAGAATACGGCTACTTCGCCCAACGAGAACTATGCCCGCGAACTTTATGAGCTCTTCACTTTGGGCGAGAACAATGGCTACACGCAAAACGATATTGTAGAAACTGCCAAAGCACTAACGGGTTGGAATGGATTCACCGAATACTGCGCACCCATCACCTTCAACGACCCCAACCACTCGCACGCAAACAAGACCATCTTTGGCCAAAGCGGAGATTGGGGCTATGACGATGTGGTGAATATCCTATTTGCCCAACGCGATGCACAGGTAGCCCATTTCATCTGCACCAAACTGTACAAGTATTTTGTAAGCCCCGTGCCCAACCAATCTATCGTGGATGAAATGGTTAGTACTTTTCTAAGTAGCAACTACGAGATTGCTCCTGTGTTGAAACAACTTTTCAAAAGCGACCATTTCTTTGATGATGACGTCATTGGCGTGAATATCAAAAGCCCGATGGAAATGATGGTCACTTTCATTATTGAAAGTGGATTTACGCATGATGAGACAGTAATAAACGGCACTCAATATTATGGTGCGTTGCTTGGGCAGGAGCTATTTAGCCCCGTAGATGTAGCAGGTTGGCAAGGCAACCACGATTGGATTAATAGCACTACCATCACAGGTCGCTGGTTGATTATTGACTATTTCTGTCAATACGCTTACTCACAAAATTCCGAAGAGTTTAGAACATTGGCCATTGATCTTGTTGGTGGCGTAAGCACCGATCCTGACCTTGTAACCCAAAAGATTGTAGATCATTTCGTGCCTCGTGGATTACAAACCCCAGCCGAATATCAACAGGCCGCTGCGGTATTCAGAGATGTTTATCCATCAAATTACTACACCCTCGGACTATGGAACCTAAGCGTAGAGTTTGCTCCCTATCAAGTATTCTTACTGCTAGGACATCTTTTGCATACACCAGAATTCCAATTGACCTAAGAACCCGCACGTCATGAATCAATATCCAAAGAATAAAGGCCCATTGTTCAACTTGCCTCACAAGAAGCAGCCAGTAGAAGATACGCATGCACGCGAACACGCTCTATGGGACAGACGCTCATTTTTCAAAACCCTTGGATTGGGAGTCGGTGGCTCCATGCTTCTGGGTGGAATGAAAGTAGGCGCTACTGCTCTATCTCCACTTACCAAGGCATTGGCTGCAGCAGACTCGGACCGTGTACTTGTTTTTCTCCGATTGAAGGGTGGAAATGACGGATTGAACACCATTGTTCCTATCTACGATTACGCTACCTACGCCAGTCACAGAACCTCCATACGAATCAATGAGTCAGACACGTTCGCCCTCAGTCCAGAATTTGCCATGCCAGATTTTATGGGAAGTTTGGAGTCCTTCTGGAACGATGGAAAAATGAAGGTGGTGCATGGTGTGGGATATGAAGACCAGAGTCTTTCGCACTTCCGTTCGGCTGATATTTGGGCCACGGGCACTGATGAAGATGAAACGCTTACCTCAGGTTTTTTAGGTCGCCACTATGAAGAAGAGTATTCTGATTACCTGAATAATCCACCAGACGAGCCATTAGCCATTCAAATTGGAAGTGTCGGAAATCCGATGTTCAAGGGTTCAGACAATACGAATTATGCCTTTTCGGTAACAGATCCAAACCAACTCTACCAATTGGCGCAAAACGGCTGGCTGCATGATGTCGTTAATCTGCCCGAATGTCTCTATGGCGAGCAATTGGGCTTCCTTCGCAGCATTATCAACAGTACCTACATCTATGCAGGAGTTATAAATGATGCTTACAATGCGTCTACCAATTCGGTCAGTTATCCCGATTCTCCACTTTCCAACCAGTTGGCATTGATTGCCCGTTTGATAAAAGGCGGGCTCGGCACCAAAGTCTATCTAGTAACCTTGGATGGTTTTGATACGCACGCACTTCAGCCCGATGCACATCAAACTTTACTTACTGATGTAGCCGATGGCGTAAGCAGTTTCTATCAGGATTTGGCAGCTTCTGGCCGCGACAACGATGTACTTGGAATGACTATTTCCGAATTTGGAAGAAGGGTACCACAAAATGCTTCTGATGGCACCGACCATGGTGCAGCTGCACCATCCATGTTCTTTGGCCCTGCATTGCAGGGAAACGGATTTATTGGAACACATCCCTCATTATCTAACCTGGATTCTGTAGGTAACCTTGAGTTCGATATTGATTACCGCCAGTTGTATGCTTCGGTTCTAGAAAATTGGTTGTGCATTCCTGCAGCCGCTGTGGATGAAGCGCTTCTCAACGTGCATTACGATCGGTTGAACCTTGGTTTTGAATGCGTTACAGGCATAGCTGAAAACGAACGCACCGGACCGAAACACCAAGCACTTTACATGCCAGACGGATTGGTTGTAATTGAATACACCCTTGCGGGAAGCATGGATGTTCAAGTTCAATTGTTCGATATTATGGGCAAGCAAGTTGCTCAGTTAGAATC
Source organism: Flavobacteriales bacterium (assembly GCA_021741155.1). Classification (GTDB taxonomy): domain Bacteria; phylum Bacteroidota; class Bacteroidia; order UBA10329; family UBA10329; genus UBA10329. Next base: position 33,817 of record JAIOYP010000018.1, read on the forward strand.
AGGCTATAAACCGCAAGGAACATACCGTGTACCAGTGAATTCTACTTCGGGTAATTGGGCCAGTGGGCAATACGTCTACCGCATTATTGCTAATGGAAAACCATACAGCCGCTCGATAGTTCTTACAAAGTAGCCTTTAAGATTCAGAGAGTTTACAAAAACAGGTCGGGTTCTCCCGTCTGAGCCGTATTGGGCAATCTGCTTTTTGGGGAATCGATCAAATCGCACGAAATTCACGCATCCCTTTATTCATGGGCATTGCAGCCGCAGTTATCAACAATGGTTTGGTTTTATCAACAAAACGTTAGGTTTTGTAACTGATGCATTGCAACACTTGGCTTGCCGTCTATATTTGGGCACTAATCAGAGCAAAACCAATAACCATCTTACAATGAATAAGGCAGAATTGATTGATAAAATTGCTACCAATGCAGGACTTTCCAAAGCAGATGCAAAGCGTGCTTTAGACGCTTTTATAAGTGCATCTACAGAAGAATTAAAGAAAGAAGACGGACGGGTTGCATTGGTTGGATTTGGTTCTTTTACGGTAGCAAAGCGTGCAGCAAGAACAGGTCGTAACCCAAAGAATGGTGATCCAATTAACATTCCATCCAAGAATGTAGTTCGATTTAAAACAGGAAACGAACTGGCAGACGCCATCAATTAATTTAAGACCAAAATTGTGTAAACAGGCTCCGTTAGTGGAGCCTTTCTTATTTTCGGAAACATGAGCAAGCAAGAGAAGATTGACAATTTTGATGCAAACGGACCGGGCCTGAAGGATTCCGGACTATTCGGATTACCATTTGACGTAGATGAAGCAGAGGTTGTGATACTTCCGGTACCGTGGGATGTGACCGTTTCGTTTACTGACGGAACCAGCGAAGCACCCGAAGCGGTGCTGTGGGCTTCTAAACAAGTAGATCACTATTATGCTGGACACAAGGATGCGTGGAAGATGGGTATTGCGATGCGCGATGTGCCGATGGATTGGGTAGATTTGAACAAGCATTACCGCAAGAAAGCGCAGGAAGTCATTCGAATGTTGGAAGAAGGCGCTTCGGAAGAAGATGAAGACGTGCAAGAATTGGTTACTGAGATTAACGAGCAATGCGCGGAATTGATGGACTACGTTTACACCCGTTCGCTCGCTCAATTGCAGGCCGGTAAACTGGTAGGGATTCTGGGTGGTGACCACAGCACGCCATTCGGATTGATGAAAGCATTGGCCGAAACGCAAGGTGACTTTGGCATTCTTCAGATTGATGCACATGCCGATTTGCGTGATGCATACGAAGGCTTTACCTACTCTCACGCAAGCATTATGACCAATGCGTTGACGTTAGAAAACGTATCCAAACTTGTTTCGGTTGGCGTACGAGATATCTGTGAACAAGAGGTTGAAAAGACAGAGAACAGCAACGACCGAATTGTTGCCTTTTATGACGAACATCTGAAAGCCAAGGAATTCAACGGTATTAACTGGAATTCAATCTGCGAAGAGATTATTGCGCAATTACCTCAGAAGGTTTATATCAGCTTTGATATTGACGGATTGGACCCTTCGCTTTGTCCAGCAACAGGAACGCCCGTACATGGTGGATTGAGCTTTGAACAAGCGGTTTATCTCATTAAGAAAGTGGTGAATACTGGTAGAACCATTATTGGTTTTGACTTGGTAGAGGTAACTCCTTCTGAATCTGGTTGGGACACAAATGTTGGTGCGCGTATGTTGCTTCAGCTTTGCAATCAGATGGGTGCTTCGAACGGCAGAATGCCGTTCAATAATTAGGAATTAAGAATGAAAAATTAAGAATGGAGAAATGGAAATGGCTACTTGAGCCCGTAATTATTAATTCATAATTTTTCATTTTTAATTGAATTGTCAGATCTTCTCGAATACCTGTTGTCGTTTACCACTGAGAACAAACGCCAGTTGATTGCTTCCCGATTATTGGAACGCACGCGGCATTTGACGCTGGTATTAGAAGACATCTACCACTCTCCAAATGCCAATGCGGTTATCAGAACCGCAGATTGTTTCGGAATTCAGGATGTGCATGTAATTGAAGGACGCAATGCGTATGACTTCAATCCTCGCGTGGTGAAAGGTTCTCTGAAGTGGATTGAATTACACCGATACGCTCATCATGAAAACAACACAGAAGCCTGCATCAATCGCCTAAAAACCAAGGGATTTATCATTGTAGCTACGAGTCCACATGGAGAGAGCGTGCCGCTGCAAGAACTTCCGATTGACAAGCCAATTGCCTTGCTATTTGGAGGTGAGAAAAATGGACTAAGTAAGACCGCGCTTGCCATGGCCGACATCAACATGCACATTCCCATGTATGGTTTTACAGAAAGCCTGAACGTTTCTGTTTCGGCTGCTATTTCTGTACAGCATCTTACCCAACGGTTTCGTGCTTCGGAAGTGGCGTGGCAACTTACCGAAGAAGAACACAACGAGCTGTATTTTCAGTGGGTGCGAACGGTTTTGAAAGACCCTGACGGCTTAGAGAAGCGTTTCCTGTCTGGAAAATAAGCTCAAGAGATAACTGCACTGCCATCGCGCAGCATCTTCTTATAATCAGAAGGCGTGTGGTCGTACGTCTGTTTGAAAAGGCTATTGAACGTTGATTTGGAGTTGAACCCACAATCGTTGGCAATGGCCATAATGGTAAGGTGGTCGTAATCTGGATTGGCCAATCTTCTGGTAACGGCCTTCAATCGGAAATCATTCACGAACGTGAAGAAATTCATCTCCATGTGCACGTTAAGCAGGTCGGTTAGTTCGTGTTTGGCAAGGTTGATTTGTGCCGACAATTCGCCTAATGTAAGTTCAGGATTAAGATACGGACGTTCTTCACTCATGTGAATGATGAGCCGTTCGGTGAGTGCCTTGGCTTCCTGTTCCGTGAATCGCGGTTTCACCTCTTTGCTCTCCGCTTCCGTTTTAGAAACAGGTTTCTGCTGTGGCGGTTTTTCCTCAGTAGCATATTCTGAACGGAAAAGCGATGGTTGTCGCAGTCCGAAATAACTAATGGCATAAGCCACAGAAGTAAGTCCGATGTGCGAAAGCAAAGCAGTATCAACCACACGCTTAAACATGATGGCGTTGTAGGCGCCTGCAACAATTACCACCAATCCACTCAAAGTAAAAAGCACCGCAATAAAGTTTACCCAGAACAGTTGCAAATCGCCATCGCGGTAGCTGAACTGCGCCTCAATGTTTCTTCTAAATACAATCAGCTTGGCAAACGTGAGAACCGTGTAAACGATTACGGATGTGAAGAACACGATAGAGAACGTAACGCGCACCCAAAGATACGGGTCTTGCCTGAGGAACGATTCGTCTGAGAAATCGACCACATCCTGAAAGAAGATGAAATAAGCCAGCGTAATGAGCACGAATGGCAAGAAATGCAACAAATCGAGGGCACGAAACTTCTTTCGCTCCGAAACCAAATAGTACGTGTAGAGATACAGAATCGGACTAAACGTAAGCGGAATGAGGCCCAACGAGAACTGCATATCAAAAAACTCCTGATGCTCGAGGTGAAAAATGAGAATGATGAACTTGAAGGCAAAAAGAAGCAAACTACCCACCAATAGCTTATCTGGAAGCGAAACGGTACGTCTCGTTCCGAGCGCAAATGCTGCAAAGAGCGATTGAGCTAATCCGATGTACAATATGGCTTCCGAAAAATCCATTAATCGCGGTAGATAGATTTATTGGGACGAGTCCACGTTTGGGTTTTACCAAGGAAAAAGAAAAAGCTGTAGTAACCTTGAAGTTTCAGTTGGCCAGTTGAGCTCATCGTAATCTTTCCGTTGTACAAGTTGCCTGAGTGATAAAAATAGATCTGGCCCTTGCGCCAAGTAGTCGCTCCATCCCACACAAAACCATCCAACATTTTGGTGCCAAGTACTTTTCTTGAACGGAGTTTCGTGTTCGAATTCAGCACATCGCGGAGCTTGTCTCCAAACACATCCAGCGAATCTTTAAGCCATACCACCCTGCCATGGTACATGTCGTTTTCCTCATATATCTCAATGATGGTTTCCTTCTTCTCATTCATCCACCTACCAAGAATGGCATCGCTGTTTTGCGCCAACAAATTGGTGCAGGACAACAGTCCAAGTATCAATCCTATAATCCATTTTTTACACATAAGGCGCAAGAAAATCAAAATTACAAGAAGTGTGGTTGATGATTGTGAATTAGTGAACCAGTTAAATAGTGATTTGACAACGAGAAAATGCGATCTGTGAAATCTAAAATCTAACTTCTAAAATCTAATCTCCGAATAGCGACATTTGCGCCCCATGCAACGCGCCTACCTTCAAATGCATTTTGCCATTTTCCTTTGGGGATTTACGGGCATACTTGGCAAGCTTATTACGCTCCAGGAATATCCACTTGTTTGGTGGCGTATACTCATCACTGTCACGGCATTAGGTGCTTTTCTTAAATGGAAAGGCGAACTAGAACCACCGCCATGGAAAGAGATGAAAAAGATTGCTTTTGTAGGCGCCATGATTGCCCTGCATTGGGTTACCTTTTATGGTTCTATCAAGTACTCGAATGTGTCTATTGCGCTAAGTGCATTGGCAAGTACCGCGCTGTTTACGGCCATTCTCGACCCCATCCTCAATAGTAAGAAACCAAAAGCCGCAGAACTCATTCTCGGTCTGTTTACCATCTGTGGTATTTACCTCATTTTTCGTTTTCAGCAATTGTATGCCGTGGGTATTTCATTAGGGCTGATAAGCGCCATGCTTTGTGCCTATTTCACCATTCAGACCAAAGGACTGTTGGAAAACCACGGTCCACGTAACTTGCTCTTCTACGAACTCATTGGTGGCTTGGGAACGCTCACCGTTTTGGCCCCGCTTTACCTCTACCTCTTCCCTGCTCCAACGCTTATTCCGTCAATATCTGATAGCGGTTATCTGCTCATTATGAGCATCGTCTGCACCGTTTATGCCATGCAGCTTTCCTATCAGGCGCTCAAGCACGTTTCGCCCTTTGTCATGAACCTTTCGGTGAACTTAGAACCCATCTATTCTATCATCCTCGCTGCCATTATTTTTCATGAGCACGAAGACTTGAACCTTGGGTTTTATGCTGGTGCTGGGGTTATTATTTTGTCTGTTGCCGCCAATGGCATTCTTCATCTTAATGATAAGCGCAAGGCGCGAAAACAGATGGTGATGCCTTAATCTAGGAAAATGATGGTCAACAAAGCAGTCCTAAAGCAAATCGAACAGGCTCTTTTTTAAACTCTTTCAAGTCATTTCAAGCAAGACACTGCCACGGCCTAAATCGTAAATTCGCGGAATAAGAGTTAGAAGATGCAGGAAGTAGCGCCATACAAACCGAAGAATAAGATCAGAATTGTGACTGCGGCCAGTCTGTTTGATGGGCATGATGCGGCCATCAATATCATGCGCAGGATTATCCAAGCCACGGGCGTTGAGGTGATTCATTTGGGACACGACCGCAGCGTGGAAGAAGTGGTGAACTGCGCCATTCAGGAGGATGCGCAGGCCATTGCCATGACGAGTTATCAGGGTGGACACAACGAGTATTTTAAGTACATGTTCGACCTTTTGCAGGAGAAAGGCGCTCCGCAAATAAAGATCTTTGGTGGTGGTGGCGGAACGATTCTTCCTTCCGAAATGGAGGAACTGCACGGCTACGGAATTACCCGCATTTATGGTCCTGACGATGGTCGTGAGATGGGTTTGCAGGGCATGATCAATAACATGATTGAGCAGTGCGATTTCCCAACGGGGATGGAATTGAGCGGTGAAGAAGGAAGATTGGAAAAGCAGAATTGGACCGATATCGCGAAGTTGATTTCGGCTGCGGAAAACAATCCTGAAGGAAGCAAAGACGCATTCAAAACGGTTAAGGCAGCAGCTGAGAAATCCACCACGCCTGTTCTAGGAATTACTGGAACCGGTGGCGCAGGAAAATCATCAATGGTGGATGAATTGGTGCGCAGGTTTTTGGTTGATTTCCCTGAAAAGAACATTGCGATTGTTTCGGTAGACCCATCAAAACGGAAAACAGGCGGTGCGCTTTTGGGTGATCGTATTCGCATGAATTCTATTCGAAATGAGCGTGTTTACATGCGTTCGTTGGCTACGCGCCAGAGTAATTTGGCGTTGAGCAAGCACGTGCAAGAGGCAGTTGATATTCTGAAAGCAGCGCATTACGACCTTATTATTCTAGAAACTTCTGGTATCGGACAAAGCGACACGGAGATTACCGATCACAGCGATGTTTCGTTATACGTCATGACGCCTGAGTTTGGTGCCGCCACGCAATTGGAGAAGATTGACATGCTCGATTTTGCCGATGTGGTTGCCATCAACAAGTTTGACAAGCGCGGTGCGTTGGATGCTATTCGGGATGTGAAAAAGCAGTACAAGCGCAACCGCCAGTTGTGGGATATGAAAGACGAGGACGTTCCTGTTTACGGAACCATTGCCAGTCAGTTCAACGACCCAGGCACCAACTCGCTTTACAAGGCGATTATGGATGAAATTGTAGCCAAAACGAAGGCAGATTTAAACTCCACATTCGAGATAACGGATGAGATGAGCGAGAAGATCTACGTCATTCCACCGAACAGAACACGTTACTTATCTGAGATTGCGGAGAACAACCGTGGGTATGATAAATGGGCAAACGAACAGGCAGAAGTTGCAGATAAACTTTACGCCATTCACCGCACGATAGAAACGGTTTCGGAGGCTGATTTGAAGAAGGTTCTTCAGGCGGAATTTGATAAAGTGAAGTTGGATTTGGATCCGCGTAACTGGCTCATTATTGAAGGTTGGCCCGAACAAGCGCAACGTTACAAGGATGAGTTCTACATCTTTCAAGTTCGGAACAAGGAGATTAAGATTAAGACACATTCTGAGTCGTTGTCGCATTTGCAAATACCGAAAGTTGCCACTCCGAAATACAGGAATTGGGGCGACCTATTGAGATGGATTTTACAGGAAAACGTGCCGGGAGAATTTCCTTACACGGCTGGTATTTATCCGTTTAAACGCGAAGGCGAAGACCCTGCGCGGATGTTTGCAGGAGAAGGCGGCCCCGAACGAACCAACACACGTTTTCACTACGTTTCAAGCGGATTGCCAGCGAAGCGTTTGAGCACAGCTTTCGATAGCGTGACGCTCTACGGAAACGACCCCGGCCATCGCCCTGACATCTACGGAAAAGTAGGCAATTCAGGTGTAAGCATCTGCTGCTTGGATGATGCCAAGAAGCTCTATTCTGGTTTCGATTTGACCAATCCGCTAACATCGGTTTCGATGACCATCAACGGACCAGCACCGATGTTGCTCGGTTTCTTTATGAATGCCTGCATCGATCAGGAATGTGAAAAGTATATCCAAGCTAATGGCTTGGAAAGTGAAGTGGAAAAAAAGAAAAAGGAAAAATGGGATAAGCAAGGACTAAAACGTCCTGAATATCAAGGAGAGCTTCCCGAAGGAAACAACGGATTGGGTCTGCTCCTACTCGGCCTCACAGGTGATGAGGTACTTCCTGCTGATGTGTATGCCAAGATTAAAGTGGATGCATTAAGCAAGGTGCGTGGCACCGTTCAGGCGGATATTCTGAAGGAAGACCAAGCACAGAACACGTGTATTTTCAGTACGGAATTCGCGCTGCGGTTGATGGGCGATGTGCAGCAGTATTTCATTGATCAGAACGTCCGGAATTTCTACTCGGTTTCTATCTCAGGTTACCACATTGCGGAAGCTGGCGCGAACCCGATTTCGCAATTGGCTTTTACGCTTGCCAATGGGTTCACATTCGTAGAGTATTACCTGAGCCGTGGAATGGATGTGAACGAATTCGGGCCAAATCTGAGCTTCTTCTTTAGCAACGGCATTGACCCAGAATATGCTGTAATCGGTCGCGTGGCACGAAGAATCTGGGCCAAGGCCATGAAGCAGAAATATGGTGCTGATCCACGCGCGCAAATGCTCAAGTATCACATTCAGACGAGCGGTAGAAGTTTGCATGCGCAGGAGATTGATTTCAACGACATCCGAACTTCGTTGCAAGCACTTTACGCCATCTACGACAACTGCAATTCGTTGCACACCAACGCCTATGACGAGGCCATTACCACGCCTACCGAGGAAAGCGTGCGCAGGGCGATGGCTATTCAGCTTATCATCAACAAGGAACTTGGTCTGGCCAAGAACGAGAATCCGATTCAAGGTGCGTTCATTATTGAAGAGCTGACCGACCTTGTAGAAGAAGCGGTGCTGATGGAATTTGACCGATTAACCGAGCGCGGTGGCGTGCTGGGCGCGATGGAAACGATGTACCAGCGCAGCAAGATTCAAGAGGAAAGTCTGTACTACGAAACGCTGAAACACACTGGCGAATTCCCAATTATTGGGGTGAACACGTTCCTAAGTAGCAAAGGTTCGCCAACCATTCTTCCAAAAGAAGTTATTCGTGCTACGGAAGAGGAAAAGCAGTATCAGATTACCATGCTGGAGAACCTCCACAAGGCCAAAGCCGACCAGACCAAAACCTCGCTCAAAAAGCTACAGCAAGCCGCCATTCAAAATGACAATATGTTTGAGGAAATGATGGAAGCTGCCAAGCACTACTCGCTCGGACAGATTACCAACGCGCTGTTTGAGGTTGGAGGACAATACCGAAGAAATATGTAATCTTATTGTCCGACAACCCTGAGCACAGTCGAAGGGTTTGTGGGCAGTATCGGAGGAATATGTAGTAAGGGTTTGATGTATCAAACCCTTATCTTTGGATAAAGCAGATTAGTTATGGCAACGGTAAAACTTCGTGTGAGTGATAAGATTTTGGGGAAAGTCTTAAGAATTCTTGATCAGTTTGATGCTGATGAATTGGAAGTAATTGAAGAGGACGAGGCGTTTTTGCAAACAAGAAAAATGTTGCATGAACGTGCTGCCCAGCTTGAGAAAGGAGAGGTTAAGACCTATTCAATCGAGGAAGTTGATGCAATCTTAGAAGAGACCATTCGCAAGTATGAAGGTTGAGTTACTCGCCCCGTTCAAGGATGACCTTAAGGACCAAACTGATTTTATAGCCCGAGATAAACCTCAGGCAGCAAGAAAATTCAAGGTTAACATTCTTAAGCAGATTTCGAAACTTGATGATAATCCCTATTCCAATAGGCGTTCGATATATTATGATGACGACTGCTACCGCGACTTGGTTTTCAAAGGATACAAAGTGATATTCAAAATCGATAACCCCAAGAACACCGTTTTTGTGATCGGATTGGTGAACATGCAAAAGGGAATAAAATGAAAATGATGGAAGCCGCCAAGCATTGCTTGCTCGGACAGATTACCAACGCGCTGTTTGAGGTGGGTGGGCAGTATAGGAGGAATACGTGATTGGAATGAATACGACCAATTCCTATCCATGCCTAGGCAAAGGTTTCCTTATCAACATTTCAGGAGTGGAAAAACATTTAGCTTTGTAAAGCGGACTAAAAGCAATGAAAGCAAATACACATAACAAACCTCTTATTGGTGGCGGCATTTACACACTTCCAGACGTGGCCGATATTCTACAGATACCTTATCACAAGGTTAGTAGATGTGTAAAGGAATATTGGGATGCTAGACTTGCTTCGGATGTTGAAAATCAATATTCTTGGACAAATGGTAAATCAAGAGCGGTAAGCTTTTACACGCTTATTGAGTTATTCGTTTACATCCAGCTGACAGATGCTGGGGTAAATACGAAAGATGTACTCAAAGCTCATTTGGAGTTGTCAGAATTATACGACACTCCATACCCTTTCGCTACCCAAAACTTACTCGTTGGCATTAAATCTTACGGAAAGAAAATTTATTTCGAAAGAAGCGAAGGTGAGGTAATCGACTTAGACGGGACACGTCAATTTAACCTCACTTTCCTTTTGGATTTTGTAAAGAACATCGAATTTGACAATGATAAGTTGGCCACAAAACTTTGGCCGATTGGCAAAGACCACAGCATCGTTGTTGATCCAGAACATCAATTTGGTCAACCGACAATTGAAGGAACTAATATTCGACCATCCACCATCTACCAACTTCATCAGGGAGGAGAACCAGATAAATTTATTGCAATGTTGTATGAACTGAGTGAGGATCAGGTTAAACACTCCATTGAGTTCTGCACGAAAAAGGCAGCATGACCAAGGTATACATTGATGAAAACATGCCTCACCAGCTTGCCGAGGCACTAAACATTCTCCAACAGCCATTAAACTTCAAAGAACCATTACAGATTGAAGTTCTTTCCATCAAAAAAGTGTTTGGACAAGGTGCCAAAGACGAAGAGTGGATACCGCTTGTAGGTAAAGAGGGCGGTATAATTATTACACAGGATTACAACATCCAGACTACCCGTCATCAACGGGATCTTTGTGAAGAACATGGTTTGGGAATGCTTTACATCAAACCTCCTTCTAAAAACGGACTTTCTTATTGGGAAATGGCTGAGTTTATTGTCACCCGTTGGGAGGAAATCAAAAAGATAATTTCGAAGAACAAGCCTCCTTTTGCTTTTCGCTCTACAATCAAAAGCAAGAAATTCGACAAGATTGATTGATTTACTCATGCGCCTCTCCTCAGGCTTCTTCATCTACCACATCATACGGGCAAGTAGGAAATTTGCGAAGGTTTAGATATTGCTATTTCATACATTTCGCCACCGAAACCAACCTGATGAAATATATACTTGTAATGTGCGCTTTATTCTGCTATGCTTCCGCAGAAGCACAAATCCATCCATTTCAAACAGACAAAAAAGAGAGAAATTACTACACGAAATATGACGGCTCCGACTTTGTGGTGTTGAAAGACAGACCAGACACAATCTTCTCCAAAATTGTCAAAATGCAAATGGCGAGCAACGACCCTATTAAATTGGAATTTCAGATTGATGGAAGAGACACTGTCATTAAAGGAACTGGTTGCCTGAATGCCATTGCATTTCAATCGGAAGAAGCAATAATGGAACTGATGCCTAAGAATCCTGAAAAACCACAAAAGGGAAGTCAACACATGTTCCGAAGTACAGAAGGATACATCACCATTTGGTCTAACCAACACAAGTTCAGTAAGAATTATGTGAAGCCTCAACCTACAGGTATGCGTCAAGAGGTAATACATAATGTCGAATACATGATTGTATCGGTAAATAATGGCCCGTTGTTCATACCAAGCATGAAAAACTACAAGAACCAGCTTTATCCGCTCTATAGGGATTGTGCTGGGATGGACAAAAGTGGGTTCAGTGATTTCTTTGCTGGTGTCATTCGCCTTAGCGAATCGTACAACGAGACGTGTGGACAAGGCAAGTAGGAAATTTGTGAAGGTTTAGGGGCATTGGCCACCCACGAACAGCCAATTTCAGACAGCACACGTTTGGTTTTGACGACCTCTTCTAAAGCCGTTCCTTTTCACTATCGGGCTTCCGTAGTAAAGGCATTTTTTAATAACCTTTGATTTAGCTCCAGCCTTACGCCTTTGAGGCTTTCAAAGGTTCACAGACTCCTTTTTGCCCATTAGACCAGCAATTCTGTTGCTTACTAATCGAATCGAAACCCCCTCTCTTCTAGCTTTGATTTGGCTGGCGCAACCAAAGTGAAATATTCAGACCCAAATGTCCAAATAGTGGGATCATCCATTGGTATTGCTTGATTACAAGTGCCAATCAATCCGACCTTGTCAGGCTCGGTTCTCAATCCATTATTCACCGCATCGATGTATGGATAATAGCGATCGTTATTTCCGTAATACCGAGCAATTAATCGTTCGTTAGAATAAAACATCAGCTGCCATTGTAGCAATGCTCCTTGAGAAAAAACGTATTTGACATTATTTGATTCCAATTGTCTGATGGCTCGATTCAGGTGAATGGTGCTGCCGTTTTCAAACCTATAATCCTTAAAACTGATTAGCGCGTAGCAATTAGCCGCAATGAGAATGACGAGCAATGCGTTAACCACTTTTAGTTTCTCAAATTTTGAAAGCAACAGAGCCAACATCAGGAAAAAGTAGCCAGAAATTGGAAGCAAGTAGCGGGCGTGATAATCGGCTGTATAAATCGACACAGCAGCTGCAAACAAAACGGGAACAACCGAAACAAACAACAGTTGATTGTTCCTTGTTTTTCGTGTTATCTGAAAGAAAAGTATAAGCGTTGAAACAAGTAAGCCTGTAGTCAGAATCCATGCGAAGATTGAAGTAAATAAGCTCGGTTCGATGGCATCTCCCAAATAATAACTCCCTGAAAAATGGATTTGAAGATACTTGGGTAGCGCCATTAACTTTTCTGTTAGATTCTCAGGCATGCTAAAAACGCTTGGTGCAAAAGAATCTACTCTTGTCGTGTCTAGAACTTTCAATAAGCCGAACATTCCAAATCCCATTGCACCTCCGAATAGTTGAGCACCAAGCAACTTGACAGAACGCATTTGAAACAATCGGAAAGTCGTAAAAACAAGCATCTCAGGAAGCCATAATGCTTGGCATTCAAATATGGTTGCTAGCGTTAACCCAAAAAAAGCATGATATAAAAGAGATGTTTCAGAACGTTTGCTGAAAAGCAGATATGTGAAAAGTGGAAACAGGAAGAAAGCAGAAATGTATCCGCCTCGAGCCTTCATGGACCACACTGCCCAGGCCGGAGTGGTGGTCAATAATAAGGTTATCAACAAAGGAATCCATTTATTTCCGCTCGGGAAGTGTTTAAGTGTGGCGTAAAACAAACACACACCACCAGAAAACAGGAGTAGCATGGTGAGTTTTACAGCCATGGCAGAAACTCCAAAAAGCAGAAACACAAGGCTAATCGGAAGCACTTCCAAGAACGAAAAACCGTAACTCTGACCGTAGAAATAGAACGGTAATTCCTTGCCTTCGGAAAAGTGTTTGGCCATCAAACCTACAATGGCCTCGTCCCCATCAAGAAGTAAGTTTGGACTGAGCAGTTGCGGCAGCCTCGAAAGAATACAAACGATGAGAATAAAGACCAGCTCTTTTCTCATCGCGTATCACAGCTTCTTAGCTGCATTCCAATATTCGTCCATCTCTACCAGCGTCATATCCGAAAGTTCCTTTCCATCCTTTTTGGATTGAGACTCCAAATACTGGAAACGCTTGATGAATTTCTTATTGGTACGATTCAACGCCATTTCTGAATCTACGTTAATGAAGTGTGTGTGTGTAACACAATACGTCACCAAATTCGTTCTCAATGTCTTTGTAATCCGCTTCTTTGTCAATTTCGACTTTCAGCTCCTTCAATTCCTCTTTTACCTTGTCCCAAACCTGTTCCTCATTACTCCATTTCAAACATGAAGCCTTATCAATGAAGTAAAGGAAACCTTCCGATTATTTCCCCAAAACCTTCCGAGCAATTAGCTCTTTCATGATTTCATTGGTGCCAGCATAAATTCGCTGTACACGGGCATCAGCCCAAGCGCGTGCCACATCATATTCCCAGATGTAACCGTAACCACCATGCAGTTGCAGGCATTCATCCGCCACTTGACATTGCACCTCTGTTGTGGTAAGCTTAACCATGCTTGCCATGGCAGCATCTAGTTTTCCTTCGGCATGAAGTACAACACACGCATCGAGAAAAGCACGCGCCTTGGTAATTTCGGTAGCCATTTCCGCCATCTTGAAACGGGTGTTCTGAAAACGCGAAACGGCTTGTCCGAATGCGTTACGCTCGTTCACATATTTCACCGTTTTCCAAAAGATGCCTTCGGCTGCGCCAATGGCTCCAATGCCTACTACCAAACGCTCTTGCGCCAATTCCTTCATTAGGTATTTAAAGCCCTCTCCCTCCTTGCCTATCAAATTGCCTTTCGGAACTTTTACGTTATCGAAAAACAACTCGCAGGTATCCTGTGCATGTAATCCAATTTTATGGAATGGTTCGCCTTTGGTAAAACCTGGCATATCGGCTTCCATCAATAGCATGCTGATGCCTTTTGCACCCATACTTGGATCTGTTTTTACAGCTGTAACGCATACATCGCACAAGTAACCGTTGGTAATGAAGGTTTTAGAACCGTTTACCAGGTAATAATCTCCCTTATCCTCTGCGGTACACTTCATTCCTTGAAGGTCGCTTCCAGCTGCTGGCTCTGTCATGGCAATGGCGCCAATGGCCTCGCCACTTATCATTTTTGGACACCATTTGGCTTTCATTTCCTCTGGACCAAAATCCAAGATGTAAGGCAATACAATATCGCTGTGTAACGGATAGCCAACTGCTGGACCTGCGGCTCCTGCCCTGCTCAATTCTTCAGAAAAAATCATATTGTAACGGAAATCATCCAATCCAAGTCCACCATAAGCTTCTGGCACTTGCATGCACAAAAACCCATTAGCACCAAGTTTTTCCCAACTTTCGCGACTTACCATGTGGTTTTTCTCCCATTCGGCATTGTGCGGCACAATTTCTTGGGCAATAAAGTCTCTTACAGATTGGCGGAACATGTTGTGCTCCTCATTGAACATTGGTCTTTCTATGAATTCGGTCATGGTGCTAAACTTGAATTTGGGATGCCAAAACTAAAGGAATGGATGTAATAAAAAAGGGGCAACAGATTCTGTTGCCCCTTTCAATCCATTCTAAATCTCTGAATTACTCTTTGGTCAAGCGAATGGTTGCCACTCGTTTGCCGTTATGTACAGCATTTAGCAAATACTGACCGGTAGCCAACGAACTCAAATCCATTGGCAATCTCATGTTTTCTAGTTCTACTGCTTTTGCAGGAATTACCAAACGACCGCTCAAATCTGTCACAGAAAACTCAACTCTTCCTGTTGCCGAACCTTTATTTTCAATCACAATGTTTCCTGAAGTTGGGTTAGGATGTACAATTAAACCTTCGATAAGCGAAGCATCTGAGATTCCTGTACAAAGGTCAACCGTAATCGGTATCAAAGCCGTTGCCGGACATTCTACTACTTCGTAATAGGTGTATTGGATGATGTGCTCACCAACACCAGCTGTACTCGGATTGAACACCGCTCCAGTCATTCCTGGACCACTAAATGTTCCTCCTGAAGGATTACCAGTTAACGTAATAGCACCAGCGTTATCGCACAACTGATTTGATGGCGATGAGGCCGTTACAACGGGAGTGAAATACACACTGACCGTAATTTGATCCGAATCGGAACAACCAGCATTTGTACCGCTAACGGTGTAGGTAGTTGTTTCGCTAGGATTAAACGTAATGGTTTCTCCTGGAGCGGTTCCACCAGAACCATCGCTCCATGTATAAGCCGATGCGCCAGTTGCTGTTAAGGTTACAGATTCTCCTTTGCAGATATTTACATCATCTCCTGCAAAAACGTTAATAACCCCAGCGTCCAAAATCTGTGTCAATGTTGCATGACAACCTTGTTGGTCGGTAGCTGTTACGGTGTAAGAACCTTCGGCTAAATTGGATGCTGTTGGTCCATTCTGAACAGGATTGGAATTCCAAACATAGGTCACGGTTCCAATATTACCAGAAGCTGCCACGGTAATAGCACCTGCTTGCACTCCTCCACAAATACCTTGCACATTGGATAAATGAAGCGATAATTCGCATGGAATGGAAGAACAAGGAGAAACGGCACTCGGACCACTTATTTCTATAACTCCACCGTCACTATCACTTACTCTTATTGGCCATGTGCCTGTTGGTGTTGCTGTGCTTCCTGTGGTAAAATCTGCCCATCCCGGTACCATAACCGAACATCCCGGAGGGAATGTACAAGGAGGTATTGGAAAAATAACCTGACACGCACTGCAATCCTCTATTTGAGCTTGTTCTGCCCATGTGTATGGACCTGTTCCGCCAGTTACCGTTAGGTTTCCGTTAGACTCTGAGCAAACCGAAAGCGTAGCGCATGCGCTCACGTTTACCGTTGTGGTTGTGCTGTATCCGCAGCTCAATGTGTAGGTAATGGTGTGGCTACCAACTCCAGCAGCAGACGGACTGAAGGTTCCTGTAGTTGCATTGGTGATGCCTGCACCAGACCATGTTCCAGTAGAACTGTTTGAGCAGCTAGACCCAACTCCGCCAACAGCTGTTAGTGTTATAGGCGCATCGGTAACGCACTTAGTCGGTACAGCAGTTAAATCTGCAAAGCAGCAGCCAGACGAAGCTACAATGCTCACATCATCTATAAAATAATAAGCATACGGGTTGGTGAATGTGCCTCCCGCATTACTCACAATAGTGGTGTTGGCGTTATTGAAGAAGTTGCCAATCATAAAGTATCGTTCTCCTCCTGTGGCCACGTAGTTCCATTGCAACCGAACCCAATTCATGGTGTCGGTAATGGCACTACAGCTATAGTTTAACTGTGGCGTAACATAGATGGCCGAATTGGTTTGTCCCGGACATGGATCTCGTTGATACGGTGTATTTCCGAAATAAACCCCCATGTTGTTGGTTGCATACAATACCGAATTGCCAAGACTTACATACATGCTTACGCAGTAACTCTGACCCTGCACAAGCGGTGCCGAAGTGTGGCCTTGAAGATATTCGCGGTACTCATCCAACGACTCATGGGTAATAATGCCTGCATGGCGAGTTCCTGTTCTAGAATATTGATACCCTAGCGTAGAATACGGCATGTGAACTGGACCTGGGCTTCCAAAGATGAGATTACAAGCCGAAAAAAGATCGGGCGAAGAGCAACTGTCTCCTCCTGGATTGTTGCTAGCGTTATCCCAACTTCCATTGAGGTCAGTAAAAAATCCTTCGCCACCAAAGTTGCCGCAATTGCTACTGGTAGTTTCGAAACTTGGGTTGACAACCAAATTCTGTGCAGATGCACCGAAAAAGGTAAAAAGTGAGAACAAAAGGTAAATGTTCTTTTTCATGATACGATTGTGAGTTACGGGGTTATTCCGTCAAATGTAAAAATTAGACAGAACCAATGTAACCTATCCAATAAATTGTACTTGAAGCGAAGGACGACAATCTTGATTTTCGAGTTATCGGGTAAATACCCACGTATGCTCATCAGAAAGATTTGTGGTGTAGCGATAGCCTCCATCTGAAAATCCTTTGATGTCTTCAATGGTATTTATTCCGTTACGGATAATGTAACCAGCCATCATTCCACGAGCTTGTTTTGCATAAAGGGAAATAATCTTCAACTGCCCGTTCTTCAAATCTTTAAAAACAGGTGTAATAAGGGTTGCTTTCAGTTTCTTGGTGTTTACGGCTTTGAAATACTCTTCGCTTGCCAAGTTGCAAAGTGTATCATTGCCTGATGTTTCTAAAGCCAGATTTACTCTATTAGTAATCTCATCTCCCCAAAAACCATAGAGGTCTTTCTTTCCTCTTACAGCCAGTTTGGTTCCCATTTCCAGTCTATACGGTTTGATTAAATCGAGTGGGCGAAGCAGTCCGTGCAATCCACTCAGAACACGGAGATGACGCTGCGCAAACTGTAGTTCGTTCAGGCTCAGTTCATCGTTCTTCATTCCTTGGTACACATCTCCCTTAAATGCCAAAAGTGCTTGGCGTGTTTGCCCTACGGTAAAATCCTCCGTCCAGCTTGCGTAGCGTTCGACATTGAGTTCAACTAGATTTTTACTCAAATCCATCAACTCACCAATCTGCTTGTTTGATGTTTTTTGAAGTTTGTTGATCAGCAACGCAGAACGCTCCAATCCTTCAGGAATGGTAAATTCCTCTGTGCCAACCTTCGATTCGTAGTCCAATTTTTTAGCTGGCGATATCAATGTAATCATGTTGCAGTTTCTGATTTGCGCCAAAGTTGGTGATTTAGTCACTCATTAATAACGAGGCTCGTATTTAGCGCAGACAAAAATCAGTTACTTTGAATCGTTCATGGAGGCTCAATCAATAAACTGGGAGGCACTGCTTAAATTAACCCTGCATTGGGGGGTGATTGTATCGGTAATTTACATCGCGGTATTGATTGTCTTCAAATTTTCAAACTGGTTTCTATTAGCTCCATGTCCAAAATGTGGCGTTAAGCTAAAGCGTTCTCGGACAAAAAACACAGAAAGATGGTTGAACGCTTTGAGCTTCGGTCTCCTGAAATTCAAACGGTATCGGTGCTACGCATGCTATTGGGAAGGCACCATGCGCGAAACGAGAAAATCGGAATTCAAGTCTTAGTCTGTGTTGATATTATCAGATTGTTTCTTCTTCGCTTTTAGCTTTGTATGAAGTAATTTGGAGCAATGAAGTTTAACAATCGTAATCAATATGTGAGTCCTACGGCAATTTTGGGCGAGAATGTCAAACTCGGTGATAATGTTGCCATCTACGATAACGTTACCATTGGCGACAATTCAATCATTGCCAACGATTGCGTAATTGGCGAACCAACTTCTGATTACTACCATTCTGAAGAGTATGCGAATGCACCCACCATTATTGGTTCTGGAGCGCTTATTCGAAGTCACAGCATTATTTATGCGGGTGTAACCATTGGAACTCATTTTCAATCGGGACATCGCATTACTATTAGAGAGAATACGGTTATTGGTAACAACTGCAGAATAGGCACAGGCTGCGATTTGCAAGGCTTTCTCACCATTGGCAATTATTGCCAGTTGCACAGTAGTGTTCATTTGTGCCAGTTCAGCCGCTTGGGAAACTTCGTTTTTATCTATCCCAATGTTGTGCTTGCCAACGACACGCATCCGCCAACCGAAATAGTCAAAGGACCCGAAATTGGAGATTACACGCAGATTGGTATTCAATCTTCGATTATTGGAAACATCAAAATTGGTGACAATTGCCTGATTGGAGCAGGTTCGGTCATTAGCAAAGATTTTGAGGACTTTTCATTCATCATCGGATCTCCAGCTATACGAAAGTCGGATGTGCTCGAACTGATTGGGCAAAATGGCACGCCACTTTATCCGTGGAAAACCCGTTTTTCGAGAGGAATGCCTTGGGCTGATTTGCCATCAGACGGTTAACTGATCGTTAACATCTTTCTTTCATTCTTCTTGGCTTGAAAGAGCACCTCCGATACTTTTGAAGACGTGTCAACCGAAAGCCTTCTAAAAGAGATTATGGAAGAGGTAGAAAACCTCAATCGTTCTATTCAGGAATGTTGTCCCGAGATTATTTCTGTGAGTAAATATCCTTCCATTCAAGAAATGGGAGACGAAATGAACGAGCTCATTGAGTACAGGATTAAGCTGTTGACAGAAAATTCCAAGAGCGTAAAAGGCTCCAAAAAACTATAGTTCATGTTTGATAAAATAAAACAGCTCCAACAGATGAAGGGGCAAATGGATGCTGCCAAAGAACGGCTCAACCATATTTCTGTTAAAGGCGAATGTCAAGGAATTACGGTTGTTGCCAACGGAAACAAGAAAATCATAGAGGTGGTCATTCCAAAATCTTTGGAAGGTTCGGGTAGAGAAGAACTTGCCGGATTAATCGTAATCGCGACCAATAAGGCCTTGGAAAATGCTGAAAGCGTATTTGAATCGGAAATGCGAGGAATGGCTGGCGGCTTGATGGGCGGCCTTGGATTTTAGATTTCGGATTTTAGAATGAGCGAATTTTGTTCCTAACCGTTATCGCTCCTAAGAATTTCCGTCTGTCACCCTGACGAAGGAAGGGTCTCACTTTTGGCTTGGATTTTAGAATAAAAAGACGCTTCGTTCCTCAGCGAAATAAGAGAGTTAACCCTCCACGCTCTTTAGAATACTCTCCCAAAGCAAATCGGCAGAGCGCTGCCAAGTAAAAAAAGCAGCTCGCTCCTTCCCTTTTGTAATCAGCTCAGTTCGTAATTCGGATGATGATGCAAGACGAACCATAGCTTCTGAAATGGTCTCTGTTTTATATGGATTCACAAGCAAAGCTGCATCGCCTGCAATCTCAGGCATACTTGTAACATTTGATGTAATAACCGGAATACCCGATTGAAAAGCCTCAATTATCGGAATTCCGAAGCCTTCAAATGTAGAAACGTACACATTAGCCAAGGCAGCGCCCATTAGATTATTCAGGTCTTCGTCCGAAACACGTCCAGTAAAGATTACTTCATCTTTGAATTGCATAGAATCCAGTGTATGCTGCATGCTTGGCGTCCACCATTTCTTATTTCCCACAAGAACAAATCGATGGGGCTCGGCAATTCTCTCACGAAATTGCTCGTAAGCCACCAACATCCGTTCAATGTTTTTGCGTTGATGAATGGCCCCAACGTAAATGAAATACGGTTTCCCTTCGGTCCATTGTACCTTAACTGATTCCTTTTCTACTTCGGCCAATGGTCTAAAACGTTCCGAAACACCGTTGTAAACCACATCAATTTTAGACGAATCAACGCCATACTGCTTTACAATATCCTGTTTAGAGAATTCAGAAACGGTGGCAATCCGTTTGGCTTTGCTCGCATACTTAGAAAAGTATCGGTTGTAAAACCAAGCATGCGAACGCGCCAAATCATTCGGATTGTGAACAAAATTCAGGTCGTGAATCACTGGTAAGCTCACCACATCCGCTTTCAGCGATAGAAAACCGTCTGGCGATAAAAACAAATCAGGATTAATCTTTTTCAGCACACTAGGCAACGAAATCTCAAACCAAACGTGCCAAAGAACTGGATGCCGCGCTGGCGGATTAATCACAATCGGAGTAACATTATCGCCAAAAACGAATTCCGAATCAAACGGTCTGTCAAACAGAAAAAAGAACTGATGTTCGGGATGCGCCTTCGTAATCAGCGTCAATGTCTCGTACGAAAATCGCCCCAATCCTTCGAGGCGTCCTTTGAGAAGTAATCGTGTGTTGACTGCAATTCGCACCGTGGCAATGTAATAAAAGCGGTTAAGCCGTGGTTAGTTACGTGTTTTCAAATGGTAGATTTGCCACAGACCATGCAACGAAAGTTTCTATCCAACCTCGCGTTCCTGCTGTTCCTCAATCTGCTGGTCAAGCCATTTTGGATTTTTGGCATAGATAGAGCAGTTCAAAATGAGGTGGGTGCAGAAATATACGGGTCGTATTTCGCTCTCTTCAATTTCGCCTTTATCCTGAATGTATTTCTGGATCTTGGCATCAGCAACTTCAACAATCGAAACGTTTCGCAGCACGAACATCTACTAGGAAAGTACTTTCCTCGTATTGTGGCACTGCGGCTTCTATTGGCAATTGGCTACATGTTTATTTGCATGATTGCGGGCATTGTAATGGGCTATTCTCACCATCAAATGTTGATGCTTGTTTTGCTCTGTTTTAATCAATTTCTGCTTGCCTCCATTCTATTTCTGCGGTCAAACATCGCAGGATTACAACTTTATAAGATGGACAGCTTGGTCTCCATCATGGATCGATTGCTCTTGATTTTGACTTGTGGTTGGGTGCTCTTTTTTATGCAACGTTCCACCCCATTTCAGATTGAATGGTTCGTCTATCTGCAAACCTTCGCCTATGGCGCAACTGCCCTTTTTGCATTGGCTGTTGTTGTAAAGCGAGGCGGCCCATTCACCTACAAATGGAATCCGGCCATGCTGGTGCTCATTCTCAAACAGAGTTTGCCGTTTGCATTGCTCATTTTGTTGATGAGTATTTATGGTCGTGTTGATTCTGTGCTACTCGAACGTATGTTGCCAGATGGAAAAGAACAAACGGGAATTTACGCACAAGCATTCCGTCTTTTAGATGCAAGCAACATGATCGCTTACTTGTTCGCAGTTCTGCTTCTGCCCATGTTCTCGCGGATGCTAAAACTCAAAGAAGACGTGAAGCCATTGGTACACATGGCTTCCAAACTTATACTCATTCCAGCCTTTACGTTAGGTATGATTTGTTGGTATTACTCCACTGATTTTATGTCGCTACTGTATGAAGAACACACGGTAGAATCTGGGCGTATTCTTTCCTTGCTAATGTTCTCACTTATACCAATGGCGGGAGCGTACATCATTGGCACACTTCTTACTGCCAATGGTAGTCTTAAGCAATTGAATTACATTGCGTTGATTGGAGTTACATCAAGTCTCGTATTCAATTCATTTCTTATACCTAAACTCGGAGCTTATGGTGCCGCAGTTACCTGCTTCATCACACAAGTATTGGCTTTTTTCTTGCAACTCATAGTCGCTATCAAACGGTTTAAATTCATAGTCGACCGTGAACTTATCTTCCTCGTATTTCCAGCGTTATTGGTTATTACGGTTGGGTATTTAAGTTCAAATTTTGCTTGGAAACTTGGCTCTGCAATCATGCTTATTTCAGGTGGCATACTCACCATTCTTTCCTTGATTCCAAACCTTCATTTCCTTCGGAAACTTAGACAGAAGTAACGGTTGGGTTGAACTTAAAATGACTATCAAAAATTTCTACTTTTGCCCATTCATCAAAACAGGGAATGTCGGAGGATAAAATTGAAGTGAACAACGGACTGAATTTCGACTCATCGAATCTCCTTTTGTTCGTGGTCAGATGGAAAAAACCACTGATAATACTGTCGGTTGCCGCAGCCATACTTTCGGGCATATTCTCGGCACCAATGTTTGTTACTCCTAAGTTCGAGAGTACAGTTATAATGTTCCCAACATCAACTGCTTCGATTTCCAAATCGCTGCTTGCAAAGAATAACGTTGCGAAGGAAGACCTTCTTTCCTTCGGAGAAGAAGAGCAGGCAGAGCAATTGATTCAGATCCTTAATTCGGATGAGATTCGCTCACGAGTGGTTCAGAAATATGATTTGATGAATCATTATAAAATTGACACTACTGATGTTTATAAGCAGACCAAACTATTTAAGGAATATGAAAGTAACATTACTTACAAACGAACCGAATTTCAGTCTGTAAGAATTGATGTTTTGGACTCCGATCGTTTCTTAGCTGCCGATATTGCCAACGACATTGCCGCTTTGGTTGACTCTGTGAAGAATAGAATGCAGAAAGAACGCGCATTTAAGGCCATGGCAATTGCTGCAGCCGAGTATGATGAGATGAAGAATTACGTGAAGGAGCTTGAAGATTCATTGAACACCATGAGAGAAATGGGTGTAAATGACTACGAATCTATGTCGGAGCGTTTCAATGAGTACTACGCAAAGGCGATTTTGGAAGGAAACACAAGAGCAGCAGAAAAACTTGGAGAGCAGCTTAAAATTCTTTCCAAATATGGTGGTGCCTATGTATCTATTCGAGACATGCTTGAGCACGAAAAGGAACAACTGAGTCACCTCCGTGCAAAATATCAGGAGGCTAGAGTCGATGCCGAGCAAACACTACCACATAAGTTCATCGTAAACAATGCCTTTCCGGCAGAAAAGAAAAGTTACCCGATTAGATGGTTGATTGTTTTAGTTTCTACCATTTCAACATTCATCCTAGCCCTACTTGTAATTATCGGTTATGAGAACATCACCAAAGTTAACGAGCAATAAGATGAGCGAATTCAAGAACAACTCAGAATTGCTTAATCTACTGTTGAGGTGGTGGAAACACCTGTTGGGAGTGGCATTAATTGCTTTGGTGCTATCAGCAATTTTCTCTAGCCCTTTCATAATTACTCCTAAGTACAAATCCTTTGCAGTTCTCTATCCTGCCAACATCATTCCAATGGGAAACGAAACTCCTACTGAGCAAATGCTTCAAGTATTGGAGTCTGATGTTATTCGAGATTCAGTCACAAATCTCTTTCACTTATACGAAACGTACGGGATTAATCAGAAAGGTTCATCCTCCACATCTAATCTTATTAAACAGTATCAAGAAAGTGTGGTTTTTAGAAAAACCGAGTATGAATCGGTTGTAGTTGAGGTTCTAGATAAAGACCCAACTCAAGCACGTGATATGGTGGAGTCTATCATATTCTTCTTCAACAAAAAGGAGCGATTCTTACAACAAGAAAAAGCCATGGAGCTGGTGAAAATCTTAGATACTCAAGTAACTAGGAAACGCGCAGAAATGGATAGTATGGAGACGATTCTAACTGGAATCAGACAGAATTATGGCATTCTTGATTACGCCTTACAAACCGAATATGCCACCGAGCGCTATTTGGAAGTAATATCTACTCCGAGTAGAAAAATGAACGCCAAAGAAATTGAGCCTCTTCTTGATGCTTTGAAGGAAAAAGGCGGAGAATTCATGGCGTTAAACGAACACCTTTGGCGGGTTAGAGGTGGCTATAATGACTTAAAAGAGCAATTGGAAGCTGCAGAACGAGATGTAGAGAAGAATTTGACCTACTGCAACGTAATCACGAATCCTGTTGTTGCTGATAAGAAAGCTTATCCAATAAGATGGTTAATTGTAGCTGTTTCAGTTCTATCTACTTTACTAATTTCTGTTCTGTTCCTAAGCATTGCTGAAAACGTTCGAGGAAAAGACACGGTAAACGAACATTGATAGTTTGATAGGTTCTATTCAAAGATCGCTAGCAAGCACAAAATCCATTTATTGGGTTGGAGGAGGTTTTGCTCTCCTGAATGCCATATTAATCGCATTCGAATTTTACTACGCTCCTATCCTACCTGTTCTTTTGGTTGTGATGTTGTTAGCGTTTTTCGCTCTCGATAAGCTAGCACTCCTAATCGTATTTCTAACGCCATTATCAGTTAATCTCACAGACATTGGACTTGGAGTTGGACTAACACTTCCAACCGATCCGTTACTGTTTGGCCTCCTATTAATTTTCTTGTTAAAGCTATTTGCTGAAAGGAAATTCGATAAGGGAATTGCCGATCATCCCATCACACTTGCTATCATCATCAATCTTGTCTGGATCGGTATTACAACCATTACTAGCGAAATGCCGATGGTTTCGCTCAAATACTTTGTCTCAAGATTGTGGTATGTCACTGCGTTCTTCTTTGTAATGACACAATTGTTTCGCGATTTTAAAAACATCAAGTTGTTTTTGGCGATGTATCTGACCGCCTTTATCGGAATCATTTGCTACACAATTATCCATCATAGCATGTATGGTTTTATGGAGCAGCCAGCGCACTGGGTTATGTCGCCATTCTTTAACGACCACACTTCGTATGGCGCTGTTTTGGCAATGTTCTATCCTTTGTTGATTGCTCTCACATTCAATAGCAATTATAGCAAGAGTTGGAAGCTGATATTCTTCGGAATTCTAGTGCTCTTTAGCGTGGCTCTAATCCTGTCTTACACGCGTGCAGCCTGGGTTAGTCTTATCGGTGCATTGGGTGTTTATTTGGTGATGCGTTTACGAATTCGTTTCACCACAATTATGGCTATTGGTGGCGTATTCATCGTGGCTCTATTCCTTTCTTGGGATACAATCATCATGAAATTGGAAAAGAACCGCCAAGATTCATCAGCAGAAATAACGGAACATCTTCAATCCATCACCAATATTTCTACGGATGCTTCCAACTTAGAGCGTTTAAATAGATGGAGTGCCGCTTGGCGAATGTTTGAAGAAAGACCATTTGTTGGTTGGGGTCCTGGAACCTATATGTTCCAATACGCCCCTTTTCAACTTTCTGACGAAAAAACGATTATCAGCACAAATGCTGGAGATGCTGGAAATGCTCATAGTGAATATATCGGACCTCTTTCAGAATCTGGTGTATTCGGAATGATATCTTTTATCATGGTTATCATTTGCGTAATTTATTACGCTGTAATGCTCTATCCTCGGATGAAGAATACGGAACATCGTTTATACATGGTGAATCTATTTCTGGGAATCATCACCTATCTCATTCACGGTCTTCTGAACAACTTCTTAGATACGGATAAGGCGTCTGCTCCATTCTGGGGATTTATTGCAGCCATCGTTGCATTTGAGGTGTATCACCTCAAAGAAAACTCAGAAAACAAAACGGAAGAAAACCTACTTGAACCGAGTGGTGAGTAGGGCGATATCATCCACATAAGGCATCTGTCCTTTGTGGCTTTTTAGCAATTTCACAATATTCTCGTTGATTTCTCGCACTGAATTGTGCTGATTATCAAGCAATACCAATTCAAGCCGACTCTCTCCAAATTCACGCTCACGCATGTTTTCCAGTTCAACTACACCATCTGTGTAGCAGGTAATTACGGAATCAGGATCAAGAATGATTACACCTTCACGAATTGTTGGTAAATCATCCAACATACCAAGTCCGGGACATCCAGTTGATAAGGCGCTGGTTGTATTATTTGAAACAAGAATTGGCGGGTTCTGACCAGCATTCACATACTGAAGAACGCGCGTTACAGAATTATACTTACCAATGAAAATGGTGATGAACTTTTCGCCCATTGCAGAATTCAAAACCTTCTGATTGAGTTCTTGGATAAGATCAGTAAGATTTGTTTGCTGCTGAAACAACGCTCTCAAATTGGCCTGAAAATTTGACATCAACAACGCTGCAGAAACTCCTTTTCCCGAAACATCTGCCATACAGAACGCAATCTCGTTATCGCTCAACTGAATGAAATCGTAATAATCACCACCCACATCCTGATGCGGCTTATGATAGGCAGCCATTTCAATCCTCTCATTGTGTGGCAACTTACTCGGAAAAAGCATGTTTTGCATCTCAGATGCCAGCTCCATTTCACGCTTCATTCCCGCTCTTCGCAGGTTTTCCTTAAACAACCGCTTGTTCTCAATGGAAACCATGATGATGTTGGCCAAGGTCTGAATGAACGGAATATGGCGCGTCTTTGTATTCTCAATCAAGTCCTCATTGATATCTCCTGCAAGCAGATAAGCCAGCGGTTGATTCTTGTGAAGTATTGGAATGATTACATCAAACTGTCCAAAGTATCTCTCCCCAGCCTTTTTAATTTCCTGAACTTCTAGCACATTAAGCAGTTCTCCTTCCAATTTAGGAAGTGCTACTCCAGGAATAAGACCATGAGCAATGGACTGCTCCCAATCATCATCCTGAGTAAAAAATAACAATCGCCCAATGTTTAATTGGTTTCTGAGTACAAACTCGAAGATTTTGAGTAGCTGCTCTCGGGAAAAGTTATTGTTAATGGCATTAGTAATCTCCAGCAATGAGTTCAGCTTGAGGTTTTTCAACTTCAAGGCAGAGTTAGCAATCTTGAGAGTTTCAAGAATGATTTGCTCGTTCTTATTCTTGCTGATGCTGGTCAACGGATTGGAGAGTAATTTGCCTTGAAATTACGAAGCATTTGCGGCTATAGTCTAACTATTAGACTAATTAGAATAACAAAATGACTAACGCGCATAATGAACAGTCGCGCTACGGGTTACACTTACTTTTTCAGCTGTTCGATGATGGATGGCAGTTGTTTTATTAGCGCCAACTCCTTCATTTTTTCGCGTGCTTCACGTACGGGACTTCCAAAATAAGTGATGCCGCCCTTGATCGATTTGGCAAGACCTGATTGACCCAAAACCACTGCTCCTTTTCCGATTGTCAAATCCTTTTGAACACCTACTTGTCCCCAAAGAATGACGTCATCTTCTACATTGACAACGCCTGCAATTCCAACTTGTGAAGCAAAAAGACAATTCTTACCAATAACCGTATCGTGACCAATCTGAACCAGATTATCAATCTTGGTTCCTTGACCAATAACGGTTTCTGAAGTCACACCACGATCAATGGTACAGTTGGCTCCAATTTCAACGTCATTCTCAATCCGAACTGTTCCGCAGGAATTAAGCTTATTGTAACCTCCTTTTCGCTGAAAGTAGAAGGCATCAGCACCAATGACGGTTCCTGAATGAACAATGACATTATCACCTAGCGAACAGCCATCATAAATGGTAACGTTAGGATGAATGACACAATTCTTTCCAATCTGAGCATTTCTACCTACAAAAGCTCCTGGCATAATCAGCGTTCCTTCACCAATTTTGGCTGTAGAACTGACCATCTCAGTCGTTTCAAAAGAACCTCTGGTTTCCTTCGAAAGTTCCGTGAATGCAACAAATGGTTTTTCTAAAAGCAGAAGAATCTTGCCTTTTGGCGCTTCAAAACGTTCGTTTACAAGCACACAACTTGCATTAGACGCTAATGCTGGCTTGATGTACTTTGCATTGTCACAAAAGGTAATATCACCTTCTGTTACACGATGAATCTCATTGATTCCTGAAAGCTGAATCTTCCCATCTCCGATACATTCCGCACCGAGTTTGGCAGCAAGATTAGCTGCCGATATGGGATTATCGAATTTCAATGTGGTTTACTTAACGCGCTCAACGTATTCGCCCGTGCGCGTATCAATCTTTATCATTTCACCTTCATTCACAAACAACGGAACGCGGATTTCGGCTCCTGTTTCTAAGGTTGCAGGCTTCATGCTGTTTGTGGCAGTATCACCTTTTACACCTGGTTCTGAACGAGTAATCAACAATTCAACAAACGTTGGTGCTTCTGCAATAATAGGCTGATCGCTTTCAAAACCAACCTTCACAATCATACTTTCCTTTAAAAACTTGGCATTCTCACCAAACAATTTCTTTGGAATCATCATTTGCTCATAGGTTTCCTGATTCATGCAAACGAAATGCTCACCTTCTTCATAGATGTATTGCAACTCGTTGTACATCAGTCGTGCAATGTCAACGCTCTCTCCCGAACGAAATCTATTCTCGTAGTTCCTTCCGCTTTGGATAGATTTCATCTTAACCTGATAGAACGCACCGCCTTTACCCGGCATGGTGTGCTGCTTTTCGCTTACAATGCAGAGTTCTCCATTGAAACGCATTACTGAACCTATTTTAATATCTGATGTTGAAGCCATTTACTGTGATTTATGTGGCAAAAATAACCAAGTTGCCGTGATGGCAATCATGCTTTTGAGCGATATGTAAATTGAAATCAGAAGCCTCCCGTAGAAGTGCAACTGGCGCCTTGCCCTTCTTTATCGGCAATGGCATCCTGATATTGTTCTGGAGTGTCGAATTCAGTTTCGCAGATTGTCTCCGATCCGCCTTGATAATCACATTCCTCGCAACGGCTACAACCGACCAAAAAAGCCAAGCTTAACGCCACGCAAAAAAGACTAATTCTCTTCACAAACACCACCTGTAGCTTCATAAGCATTTACTGCATTTTGATAATATGACTTCTCGGTAAAATCTCCTTCACAAAATTCGCGTGGCGCACTCATTCCTGTACATTTCATACAACCTTTTTTGCATCCGCCTACGAATACAGCGGATAAACAAAAGAGCGCAAAGACTAATTTCTGCTTCATGGATAGACTAATTTAACATCGATATGGCAAAGATATTGTCTTTCGATGAATCAATTGGTGCCGTATTTACTTGCATAAGCCCGTGCAACACGTACTTGCTCGGCAAGTTTGGCGCTTCGTTTGTCTGGATCGGGGTGTGTGCTCAAAAACTCTGGCGGACGGCTTCCTCCCAACCGCGACATACGCTCCCAAAACGGAACCGCTTTCGCGGGGTCGTATCCGGCCATGGCGGTAAATATCAAACCCATTTCATCCGCTTCACTTTCGTGAAGTCTGGAAAAAGGAAGAATAGCGGCTACTGTTGTTCCCATACCGTACGCTTGCCCAAACAGAGCTCTATTCTGGGCTGACTGACCTGAGGTGGCAAGATCCAAGGCCATTCCACCTCCTTGCACCATCAAACCTTGACTCATGCGTTCGTTTCCATGACGGGCAATGGCATGAGCAACCTCGTGCCCCATTACCACGGCAATGCCATCTGCATCTTGGCAAATAGGCAGGATTCCTGTGTAGAATACCACTTTTCCGCCCGGCATGCACCACGCGTTCACCTCATTGCTTTCTGCTACTTGAAAATCCCATTTGAAGCCCGCCACACGGTCAGAAGCACCTTTTATTCTCAAATACCTAGTTGCGGCAGCAGCCACCTTCGCTCCTATTTCTTTTACTTGTTGCGATCGTGCATCGTTTGCAGCCACCATGGCATTTGAACTCACAAACTGGTTGTAACTGGTTACAGCCATTCCCATCATCTGGCTTTCGGGCAACAGATTCATCTGTTTTCTTCCTGTAATTGGAACCGTAGTACATCCGTAAGAAAGAGAAAGGATAATCGATACGGTAAGTAGTTTTTTCATTGGAATGATTAAGCTGCAAAGCTAACCAAGGCATGGGAATGAGCCATTGACTTTCCCTCATTAGCTCTGCGCACTTACATTTCTTCGATACGTCCTAAAATGAGCTACTCAGGATAAGCTGCTCTAAATGACCCAAAAGAGGTAATTATCGACTTTGAAAAAAGCCGTGTAGTAGATATGTCGGCTATTGAAGCCTTGAACAAACTATCGGAACGCTACCTCAACGCAGGCAAGAAGCTTCATTTAAAACACCTTAGTCCAGATTGCATTTTGCTTTTGAAAAATGCTGAATCGATTATTGATGTGAATATCATGGAAGACCCAACGTACAGGTTGGTTATTGATGATGTTTGATCGGCCAACAAAAGACATTCATTATCAACAGGTCGATGTCAGAAATTAGATACTCATAACAATACTGTCGTAAGAACAGATTACTTTAGCACCCAATGAGTGGGTCAAGGGTCATCGAATTGGATTTTGGGACGGTTGAACTAAATGAAGATGGCATCCTGCGGTTTAATATCGCTTCCGGATCTGACACCATTACGCTCTATCAACTCCAACCTCTTCTTGAGGCTCTCATAAGCATGGCGGATGGGAAACCACGACCTTTCTATTGTGACAATTCAGACATGAAAAGCCTCGGGTATCCTGAACGGAAATTCATCGGGACCAACCTTCATCTGTTTGCCAGTGCGTCTGCCGTAAAAGAAAACTCTCCCGTTATTCGATTTATTGGGCACACCATCAATCACTTTTTTCTACCAAAGGTTCCCATGCATATGTTCGATTCAGAGCGCAAAGCAATCGCCTGGCTGAAATCAATGGGATAAAGAAGATTACCCTTTGTTTTCCTAACGGAATCGCCTACTTATAGCACACGATCACTCCAAACCCAGGTGCATTCAGCTTTTTCAGTTCCACTTTTCTGAAGCCTGCTTTGGAGGTAAAACTGCTCACTTCATCCAACGAGTAAGTCTTCCCTCCTGCCTGATGCAACAGGTTGAGTGCCATGTAAGACGTTGTGGCTTTTGACAGTTGCGAGCTGCCTCCAATGCCCTTGATTTGATCGAGCACCACATAGATGCCACCTGCATTGAGGGCAGCATAAGCCTTCTTGGCCAACTGCTCGTTCTCTTCCGTGTTCAGACCATGGATGATATTGAAAGAAAGGATGATGTCGTTGCCATTGGGCAGTGGGTCTTTCATAAAATCTCCCGACAGGGGCGATACCTGCGAAGCGGCATTGTGCTTGGCAATGCATTCTTCGGCATATTTCTTTACGGGCGGAAGATCGAAGATGGTGGCCTTTAGCTTGGGGTTCTTTTTGCAGAGTTCTATGCTGTAGAGTCCGTGCGAACCGCCTATGTCTAAAACCGTGGTGGCGGTGCTTGAGACGGGTACTTTCGATATGACCTCCTTGGTGCTGGTACGCGCAATATCAATCATGGCACGTGAGAACAGTTCCCATTCATATTCGCTCATTTCTTCCAACATATTGGAATGCGGTCGTTTGCCCAGCTTGATGGTCTCATCCATGTTGGCGTAGCCTTTATACAGATAATCGCAGAAGAGAATAAAATACCTGAAATTCTCTGGCGACTGGAGTGATAGGTTCTTGTGTCCACGCTTGGTGAACGCATACTTGCCGTCCTGTTTGCTCACATAGCCAAGAGCATCCAGACAATCCAATATCAGCTCGCAGCCGATCTCGCTCACGTTGGCCTTCTTGGCAATCTGTCCCACGGGTTGATAGTCCATGGCAAGCGCATCGGCAATCTTTAGTTTTACCGAACAGCCGAGGGCATAACCAAGCCCAACGGACGAAGAAGCATCAGCAAAAGGATGCGGAATGATGTCGTTCGAAAGGAGAATTTTTTCAATGAAGGAGAACTTATAAATCATGGCGCGTTGGTTTGGCGCAAAGATCAAGCTACCGAGGTGGCAGGAATTGTATCAGACGGACATGCCGCCCTCTGCTTAGCACTATGGCTATCGGGTCTTGAATAATTGACATGAAATAGCCACAGATGCACAGATTTTCTCAGATTTCTCAGAGATAATCAGTTTTCTTTCAGTGGAAATCTGTGTATTCTAAGACCTGTGCAACTTTTTTTTAGTGACTGATTTGAACATAAGGTTCAGTTCTGTTCACCACTGCAAAAATGCGATAAACAAGTTTGCAAGCTATAGTATTGAGAACAACCATTCTGTGT
>JAIOYP010000063.1 GCA_021741155.1 Flavobacteriales bacterium
GGCTGATATTATTTCCGAAAGCATTTTTGGAAAGGAAGTTTTCTCATGGAGTCAATCGCGAATGAGCAAACCAGATGAGGTTCGCAGAACTTACATTTCAGCATTAAAAACTGCTGACAATGGAGACATTAAACCTTTAATAACATTCGCACGAAGTTGAACAGAAAAAGCCTGTCAAACACTCAATAACGAACGTCCCTTCGATTCCAGCACCGAAGTTCCCATCAAAAATTCATCTACGGAACGAGCAGCTTCTCTACCTTCAGAAATTGCCCAGACCACTAATGATTGCCCTCTTCTGGCATCACCAGCGGCAAATACTTTGGGGTTGCTTGTTCGGTAGTTTTCGCACAAAACGTTTCCGCGATTATCTAATTCCAATCCTAATTGGGTAATTAATCCAGTATGTTGTGGATGCAGAAATCCGATGGCAAGCAAAGCCAAATCGCAGGGAATTGTTTTCATGGAATTTTCCACTTCCACCATTTTCTGCCGACCGTTTTTGGCAACAATCCATTCTACTTCAACCAAATCTACTGAACTGACTTTTCCGTCCGTTCCATGAAACGCCATGGTATTTAATGCCCATTGACGTTCAGCACCTTCCTCGTGCGAAGATGAAGTACGAAGCACAACAGGCCACAGCGGCCACGGGTCTTTTTCGCCTCTTTCCAAAGGTGGTTTTTCCAGCAATTCAATCTGAGTAACACTTTTTGCCTTATGGCGATTGGACGTTCCGACACAATCAGAACCTGTATCGCCACCACCAATAACCAACACGTGTTTATCGGTAGCTACAATTGCATCCTTAGCGTTGATTTTATCTCCAGCAACGCGTTGGTTTTCTTGCGTGAGAAAATCCATAGCGAAATGAACGCCATCAAGTTCGCGACCCGTGACATGCAAATCTCTCGGAACGGTAGAGCCCGTGCAGACAACAACCGCATCGTATTGATCTAGGATATCTTCTGTTTTCACGTTCTCGCCAATATTGCGATTGGTTTTGAACACAATTCCTTCCTGACGCATGTGTTTAATTCTGCGCTCAACGATTCGCTTCTCTAGTTTAAAATCGGGAATTCCGTACATGAGTAAACCGCCAATTCGGTCTGAACGTTCATAAACATTTACCGTATGCCCAACAGAATTGAGTTGCGCAGCAGCGGCCAAACCAGCTGGGCCAGAACCAATAACTGCAATGTTTTTACCTGTTCTATTCTTAGGGATATTTGGCTGAATCAATCCTAATTCAAATGCTTTTTCGGCAATTTCCTTTTCAATTAACTCAATAGTAACGGGCGGTTTATTGATTCCCAAAACGCACGAAGATTCGCAAGGAGCAGGACAAATTCTACCCGTAAATTCAGGAAAATTGTTTGTGCTGAAGAGAACCTCAGCCGCTTCCTTCCAATCCTCCTTGTAAACCGCATCGTTAAACTCAGGAATATTGTTCCCAAGCGGACAGCCATTATGGCAAAACGGAACGCCACAATCCATGCAACGTGCTGCTTGTTTGTTTAGCTTTTCGGCATCAAACTCCAGTTGAATTTCCTTCGAATCTTCAATTCGACTTTTGGGGTCTCTGTTCTCTGGTAATTCTCTCCCGAATTCTAAAAATCCTGTTGACTTACCCATTTGTTAAATGTGCTTTTTGAGTGTTTGACTTCTTTGCTTCAAGCGCTCGTTTGTAATCCATTGGCATTACCGTTTTAAACGAGTTTAAGGTTGATTTCCAGTTTTTCAGAAGTGATGTTGCAAGCACGCTATTGGTCTGTTCAACGTGTTTCTCCATCATGCTTTTTATTTCGGCTGCCTGTTCCGAATCGGGTGTTTCCAATTCCACCAATCCCATATTACAATTGATGGCTAATTGATCATTCGGGTCAAAAACATAGGCCACTCCACCGCTCATTCCTGCTGCAAAATTTCTTCCCGTAGCACCTAGAATAACCGCCCGACCACCTGTCATGTATTCGCAGCCGTGATCGCCAATTCCTTCAACCACTACTTCTGCACCAGAATTCCGAACGCAGAATCGTTCTCCAGCAACACCATTTATATAGGCTTTGCC
Source organism: Flavobacteriales bacterium (assembly GCA_021741155.1). Classification (GTDB taxonomy): domain Bacteria; phylum Bacteroidota; class Bacteroidia; order UBA10329; family UBA10329; genus UBA10329. The sequence goes on from JAIOYP010000063.1 coordinate 2,072, forward strand.
CGAAGTGGCGCCATAAAAAGCCACGTTTCCAATAACGATGTTTTCGTGAGGAACGAACTTGGAATTCCGATCGGGATAAACGACTAACGTGGCTCCCGAAAGTCCTTTTCCGAAGTAATCGTTCGCTTCGCCTTCTAGTTCAAAACGGATGCCTTTGGCGGAAAAAGCTCCAAAACTTTGTCCAGCAGAACCATTAAATTTAATGTCGATGCTATTTTCAGGAAGCCCTTTTGAGCCATACTTCAGCGCAATATCGCTAGAAACCAATGTTCCAACCGTCCGATCGATATTGAGAATCGGGAATTCTGCTTTTACAGCAATTCCCTGTTCAATAGCAGGTCTGGCCACTTCTTTCAATCGATACGCCAGCACATCTTGGTCTAAAGGTTTTTGCTTGGAACTATTATAGTGCGTATCGCCATCGGCTAGGGCCGCTTGCTGAATTATTGGTTTAAGATTGAGATTCTTTAGCTTCCAATGTTCTGGGTTTTCATTGATTTTAAGCACATTGGCCTGACCAACCATTTCATTGATAGTTCTGAACCCAAGTTGCGCCATAATTCTTCGCAAATCATCCGCAAGGAAATGGAACAGGTTTACTACTTCATCAGCCTTTCCAGTAAAGAGTTTTCTCAGTTCAGGATTTTGCGTAGCAACGCCTACTGGACACGTATTTGTGTGGCATTTTCGCATCATAATGCAACCTTCAACCACCAAAGCAGCTGTGGCAACGCCCCATTCTTCCGCGCCAAGTAAGGTTGCAATAGCAAGATCTCTTCCCGTACGAATCTGACCATCTGTTTGTAGCACCATTCGGCTACGCAAACGCGCTTGTACTAATGTTTGATGTGCTTCTGCCAAACCCAATTCCCATGGCAATCCAGCATGCCGAAGCGAACTCAATGGCGATGCGCCAGTTCCGCCATCAGCACCCGAAATAAGCACAGCATCAGCTTTTGCTTTTGCCACACCAGCAGCAATGGTTCCAACTCCTGCTTCCGAAACCAGTTTCACGTTCACACGCGCTTTCGGATTGGCATTTTTCAAGTCAAAAATGAGCTGCGCCAAATCTTCAATTGAGTAAATATCATGATGCGGTGGTGGCGAAATCAACCCTACACCTGGCGTGCTATGTCGAACCCGACCAATCCACTCATCCACCTTATGACCAGGAAGTTGACCACCTTCTCCGGGCTTGGCTCCTTGCGCCATTTTTATCTGTAATTCAACAGCGTTGTTGAGGTAATTGATAGTTACTCCAAAACGTCCGGAGGCAATCTGCTTGATGGCTGACCGTTCCCAGTCTCCATTCGGTTTTTTCTCAAAACGCGCTTCATCTTCTCCGCCTTCTCCGCTATTGCTGCGTCCATTAATACGGTTCATGGCAATGGCTAAGGTGCTGTGCGCTTCGTAAGAAATCGACCCAAACGACATCGCGCCTGTAGCGAAACGTTTGAGAATATTGGCCCTCGGTTCCACCTCAGACAACGGAATAGAAGCGCGCTCTTTGAATTGGAACATGCTTCGGAGCGTGCATGCTTTCTCCGATTGGTCGTTAATCTTATCGGCATATTTCCGGTAAACAGTTACATCGTTTTTACGGCAAGCTTGCTGCAAAAGATGAATCGTTTCTGGATTAAAGAGGTGAAATTCGCCACGCTGTTTCCATTGATACACACCACCAACAGGCAACTCTTTCTTCTTGGTTGGACGCAGTTTGTAAACCAAATCATGGCGCACAAGCACTTCGCGCGATAAATCATCAAACGACATTCCTTCGATGCGCGTGGTGGTTCCTTTGAAGCATTTATCAACTACATGCGTGCTTATTCCGAGTGCCTCAAATATTTGTGCTCCCTGATATGATTGAAGCGTGGAGATACCCATTTTGGAGAATACTTTCAGCAAGCCTTTTCCAACGGCTTTCGCATAATTCTTTTCCGCTTCAACTGCGCTAACACCATCTTCAAAATAACCGTCTCGCGTGAGCTGTTCGATGGTTTCGAGTGCCATATAAGGATTAATCGCGCCAGCGCCATAACCCAAAAGCGTAGCGAAATGATGCGTCTCAACGATATCTCCACCTTCAATTACAATTCCTGTTTTTGAACGGATTTTGTGTTTAATCAGACAATGATGCACCGCACCGCAAGCCAACAATGACGGAATTGGCGCCATTCCTTCTTGAGCCGATCGATCGGAAATCAGAATGATATTGTAGCCTTCCTTTACAGCGAAAATGGCCTCTTTGCAAATACTGTCGATGGCATTTTCCAATCCCCCTTCCCGTTCATCTGTATAGAACACCGCATGAATGGTATGGCATCTGAAATCTGCATGTTTTATGTTCTTAATGCGATGCAATTTCTGATTGGAAATAACAGGTTGCGAAAGCTTAATCTTGTTGCAATGCTGTGGCGTTTCTCCGAGAATGTTTCGGGTTGGACCAAGCCCAGAGAAAAGTGACATCACCATTCGTTCCCTAATGGGATCAATGGGTGGATTACTAACTTGTGCAAACGACTGTTTGAAATAGTTGGCCAAATGCTGGCTATGTTGCGATAGCACGGCCAACGGAGTATCTGCTCCCATTGAACCAAGTGGTTCTTCTCCTTCTGCGGCCATGGGGCCAATCAATACTTTCAAATCTTCAGAAGTGTAACCGAAAAGCAATTGCCTTTCTTCCAATGCATCGTCCGTCAATAACGGAAGCATTTCTTCTTTACAATCGGGAAGATTCTTAATCCTAAATCCGCTTCCCCGAAGCCATTTTCCGTAAGGTTGCTTCGAACAGATATCGTGCTTCACCTCTTCATCGCTGATGATTCGTCCTTGCTCCAAATCAGCAATAAACATCTTCCCTGGCTCCAAACGTCCTTTGAAAAGCACTTTGGATTGATCAACTGGTAATGCGCCAGCTTCGGAACTCATCACCAATTTATCATCGGTAGTAAGCAGATAACGAGAAGGGCGCAATCCGTTCCTGTCGAGGGTTGCCCCTACAATGTTTCCATCCGTAAAACAGATGGAAGCTGGGCCATCCCAAGGCTCCATCATGGACGCATGATATTCGTAGAAATCACGTTTTTCCTGACTCATTTGGTTGTTACGCTCCCACGCTTCAGGAATCAGCATCATCATTACATGTGCCATCGGCCTTCCGCTTAGCGTGAGCACCTCCACCACGTTGTCTAGGTTGGAAGAATCCGAGCGGTTGCTATCGCAAATAGGAAGCAACAGGTTCAGTTCTTCTGGTGTGAAAAGCGAATTCTTGAGCAGCGTAGCTTTCGATTTCATCCAATTCACGTTGCCTTGAATGGTGTTTATCTCGCCATTGTGCGCAATGTATCGGAATGGCTGCGCGAGCTTCCATTTTGGAGCTGTATTGGTTGAAAAACGGGAATGAACCAATGCCAAGGCAGAAATCACTCGTTCGTCTGACAAATCGGTGAAATATGGCTTCAATTGACTGGTTGTCAACTGACCTTTATAGACTATAGTTTTTGCCGAACACGTTGAAATGTAGAACGAATCCATGGTCTGACTGTACAACTCATGGATTGTGCGATTAGCATATTTACGCAACACGCACAGCCTTCTTTCGAGCGCATCTGGCGCCATTGGTTCCTTTGGCGTGATGAAGAATTGCTCTGAAACTGGCTCGACAGAAATAGCAGTGTAGCCTACAGTTCTTCGTTCGGTTGGCACAAGTCGGTAGCCAAGCAAATCAAAGCCAAGATTTCGGATGTATTTGTTCAACTCCTTCCTACACTTTTCGCGAAGCACATCATCGGCAGGAAAAAAGGTCATTCCAATTCCATATTCATTCGCTGCTGGCAGCTTGAATCCTGCTTTAGTACATTCTTCTTTAAAGAATTTATGAGGAATTTGAATCAGAATTCCAGCACCATCGCCCGAATTTTCATCGGCTCCCGTACCGCCTCGGTGCTCCATGTTCTGCAACATGGTAATGGCATCATCAATGATATCGCGTGATGGTTTTCCTTTAAGATGTGCTACAATTCCGATTCCGCAAGAGTCGTGCTCAAATTGCGGCCTGTAAAGTGTTTTATTATCCATATATCCGTCCCTACCAAGGACAATTGTTTTAACGCCAAATCATGTCAATTGACTTGGTTGGTTCAAATTTCAGTAAAATCGGAGAGTGCCGTAAGATAGGTAAAACATGAACGTTATATGGTTAGAAACTTCGGTTTTTTATTCACAATCGACCAAAAGCCGCCTTTATCTTCGGGGCATGTCTCCAATCCTCATTCTCTCCATAATTGCGCTCTACTTTCTCATGCTGATAGTAGTGGGTCGCATTACCTCAAAAGGCGCTAACAACGATGATTTTTTCATCGGAAAACGCAATTCGCCATGGCCCGTGGTTGCTTTTGGGATGATTGGAGCTTCATTAAGTGGCGTCACTTTCATATCCGTTCCGGGCTGGGTTGGAACCACACAGTTCTCCTATATGCAGATGGTTCTCGGTTATCTGGTCGGTTACGCATTCATCGCGATGGTGCTCATGCCGTTGTACTATCGATTGAATCTTACCAGTATCTACAGCTATTTTCAGGATCGTTTTGGAACAGTAAGCTACCGAACAGGAGCTTGGTTTTTCCTGTTATCGCGAACAATCGGGTCGGCATTCAGACTGTATTTAGTAGCTGGTGTGCTGCAATTAGCTGTTTTTGATGCGCTAGGAGTTCCATTCGTGGCAACGGTAATCGCCACCATTCTTCTTATTTGGGTTTACACGGCTGAGGGCGGCATCAAAACGATCATCTGGACCGACACGCTGCAAACCGTGTTCATGCTGCTTGCTGTTGTACTCACCATCCTCGCTATCGGAAGCGAATTGAACTTAGGATTGAGCGAATTGGTGGCAACGGTGCGTGATAGCGAATACTCTAGGGTGTTCTTTTTTGAGAACGGAAATGGTCCGAAGTTTTTCTGGAAACAGTTCTTAGGAGGAGCATTTATTGCCGTTGTAATGACGGGAATGGACCAAGACATGATGCAGAAAAACCTCAGCTGCAAGAACATTGGCGATGCCCAGAAGAATATGTTCTCGTTCAGCGTGGTGCTGGTGTTTGTGAATCTGCTTTTCCTTTCGCTTGGCGCACTTCTTTATGTGTTTGCCATTACACGAGGAATTGAAATTCCGACCAGAACAGATGACCTCTACCCGTTGTTGGCCACTGCTGGACATTTGCCACTTGCAATTGGTGTGCTGTTTATTTTGGGATTGATTGCGGCAGCTTATTCCAGCGCAGATTCTGCTTTGGCCGCGCTCACCACGTCCTTCTGTATTGATATTTTGGATATTCAGAAACGACCCAAGGAACGGCAGACTGCCATCCGAAAACGCGTTCATATTATGGTGTCTGCAGTAATGGTTGTGGTCATTCTTATTTTCAGAGCGGTAAACAACGATAGTGTAATCAGTGCGGTTTTCACTGCTGCGGGATATACTTACGGCCCACTTCTCGGTCTTTTTTCGTTTGGAATGATAACCAAACGAGCGGTTCGCGATCATCTGACACCAATCGTTTGCATCGCATCGCCCATCATCTGCTACGTGCTCAATCTCTATTCAGTAGAATTGATGAATGGCTACAAATTCGGGTTTGAACTTTTAATTCTGAATGGAACCTTGACGTTTTTAGGTCTGTTTTTGATTTCTCGAAAACAATAGAACGCCAACGATTACTGGATTTAAGGTTATCTTTGTTTCTAATTAAACTCGTGTGTCTCATGAAACTTCTAATTGACATTAAGGACAACAAAGCTGCTTTTGTGATGGAACTTCTTGAGAATCTTCCTTTTGTTAAGACTCAAAAACTCTCGTCATATAAAGGGGATATTTTGAGTGGACTTCAGGACTCAATCGAAGAGATGAATCTGATTAAAGAAGGGAAAATGAAAGGCATTCCTGCCGAAGACCTTCTGAATGAGCTTTGAACTGATTGCCACTCCCAGTTTTAGAAAAGACATTAAGAAACTGGGCAAAAAATATCCGTCACTGAAAGTCGATCTTGGCGAATTGTTTGAAAGCCTAAAAAGCAACCCCATTCAAGGAACTCCCCTAGGAAACCATTGCTATAAGATTCGACTTGCAATTTCCTCAAAAGGCAAGGGGAAATCTGGTGGAGCTCGCGTTGTAACCTACCTTCACATTACGGAAAGCACGATTTATCTGCTTACCGTTTTTGACAAATCAGACCAAGAGAACATTCCGAATGCAGATCTGAAACGACTGCTTGATCAAATTCAATAGACTCAAAACTGAAGCTCGCTTAGATGCACTTCATGCTTCCGAACCTCATCCCCATTCACGTCAATAATTTTGAATTGAAGTAAGGGGTCGTTCTGCTCCCAATCAATATCAATAATTCCAGCGTTGTTTGGCGCAAATGCCTCACCAATTCTATTGTCGTTTGGCTCAATGTGACTCCATTCTTGAGTAATTCCGCTTGAAGTGATGTCGTAAAGCGGATAGCAACCCTCCGCTTTCAGCTTCGAAATTTCGGCCCAATGCACATCGCCCGAAATGAAAACGATACCATTTGCTTTTGTCTTTTTGATGAGTTCGACAAACTTTTCTCGCTCTCTCGGCATGTTAGCCCAAGCTTCATAACCGTTGTAGCTGATGCCAAATTGATTGCTCGACATCACAATCCGAATATCAGCAGGCTCGTTCAAAACGCCTTCCAACCACGACCATTGTTCCTTACCCAAAAACGTAGCAGACTTACTCTTAATTGGGATGTAATCATTCTTCCACTTTTTCTTGATTTTGAACAAGTGGCCGCCAATATTTAATCGTAATGGATCGCGAAAGGTCCGCGTATCCAACATAATGAATTGCACCCGCTGACCTTCTGGCCCAACCGTAGTTGTGTGGTAAATTCCTTTGTGATTCCTTCGTTCTGAATCTTGCGCTTCATTCCAAAATTCGAGGAATAATTCTTTTGAACGTTTCTTCTTGGTGTAAAATTTACCGCCATCATTCTTACCAAAATCGTGATCATCCCAAGTAGCCAAGAAGTATGCTTCTTCGTTCAGTTTCCTAAATTCTGGGTGGCAACCAAGCTTAGTGTATTTCTCACGCAGCACCTTCATAGACCGCGAATCTCCATAGATATTATCGCCCAACCAGCAGAACACATCTGGTTTACGTTCTGCAATTCTTTCAAGCACAGGATAAGGCACATTTTGTTCAGCACACGAACCAAAACCGATGGTTGAAACGGCTTTCAATTCCTTTCCCTGATTGACCTTACCACAGAATGATTCTTCAGGATTTTGGGCAGTTGACATCGAAAAAAAAATCACCACCAAGCAGGCAGAAAAAAGTGCTCTCATTAGAATTTCAAATCAGAAAGTAGAAGTTGATGATCGATCACCACCGCGCCATTTACATCGATGGTATACATCCGAACACTTGGGTCAGTCTGCTGCCAATCTATCTCAATCATTCCAGCAT
>JAIOYP010000019.1 GCA_021741155.1 Flavobacteriales bacterium
GTACTTGGCGGCAGAGAACATCTCGGCTTCGTCAAAGTCATCGGCCATCAGCTGCATGCCGAATGGAAGACCGTTTTTGGTTCCAACAGGAACAGAAATAGCAGGAATACCTACAAGATTTGCCATCACCGTGAAAATGTCTTCGAGGTACATCTTTATCGGGTCATCCGAATTTTCTCCAAACTTGAAAGCCACATCGGGCGTGGTTGGAGAAAGAATCATGTCATACTTTGAGAACAACTCATCGGTTGTGTTCTTAAGCAATCGTCTTACACGCTGTGCTTTGGCGTAATAAGCATCGTAATAGCCAGCAGAGAGCACAAACGTTCCGAGCATGATTCTACGTTTCACTTCCGTTCCAAAACCTTCTGAGCGGGATAGTTTGTAGGTGCTTTCCAAGTCAGTAGCTTTCTCACTTCTATAGCCATAACGCATACCGTCATATCGCGAAAGATTAGAGGACGCTTCGGCAGTAGTTAGGATGTAATATGTAGGAATGAGATGGTCGAGCAATGAAAAATCAACGGCATCAACGGTGTGTCCGTCAGCTTTCAACTTCTCTATAACTTCCATAAAACGCGCTTTGATCGTAGCATCTAGCGCTTCACTTTCCACACATTCTTTTAGGTAGGCGAATTTCTTCTTGCCGATTGGTTTTGGAGCGTAACTCGGAACTTCTCGGCTTGATGCTGTACTATCGAATTCGTCATTGCCCGACATCACTTCCGTGATAAGCGCGGCATCTTCTACATTCTTTGCAAACGGACTTATTTGATCAAAGCTGGATGCAAATGCCAACAATCCATGGCGCGAAATGCGGCCATAAGTTGGTTTGATTCCAACCAATCCGCAGAAAGAAGCGGGTTGACGTACAGAACCGCCCGTTTCTGAACCTAATGATACATGGCAAAGGTCGGCAGCAACTGCCACAGCTGAACCGCCAGAAGAACCTCCTGGAACTCTCGTTTTATCTAACGGATTCAACACATTTCCGAAAGCGGAATTCTCGTTGGAGCTTCCCATCGCGAATTCATCGCAATTGAGACGCCCAATGATAATGGCATCTTCGGCAAGCAGTTTTTCAACGGCTGTTGCACTGTAAAGCGATTCAAATCCATCCAGAATCTTGCTTGAGCCTTGCACTCCGTGACCTTCGTAGCAAATATTGTCTTTGATGCCGACAACTACGCCAGCCAACCTTCCAGCAATGCCAGAAGAGAGCTTTTTATCGATGGCATCAGCTCGTTCCAATGCCTCATCAGCATAAACAGCCAAGAACGCATTCAGGTCCTTGGTTTCGGAAATGCGTGCGAGAAATGCCTCAACGGTCTTGCGAACCGTGGTTGTTCCTTCCTTTAATGCAAGATGATACGAAGCAATGTTGGCCATTTGAACTAAATGGTCCGGACTTAATCTTTCTTCTCAGAAATCTTATCAGTCTCTTCGCCTTTTGAGGCGTCTTTGAACTCCTTAATGCCTTTTCCAAGGCCCTTCATCAATTCAGGAATTTTTTTCCCACCGAACATGAGAAGAATGACAATGGCAATAATAATGACCTCCTGTGGGCCAAAAACACCGAGTATGACTGAACCTAAAAGCATGTGTCAAATGTATTTATTTTTTACTCACGATCCATTTAGCAGGATTGAGTTTTGTAGCACCTTTCCATATTTCGAAATGAAGTACGGTTCGATCGTCTTCGCGGCTCGTAACCACCAACCCAATCTCTTGTTTCACGGTGAGTTTGTCGCCCATCTTAACAGTGACCTCTTCAAGATTTGCATACACACTTAGGAACTCTCCATGACGCATAATAACCGCCTTGTGCGCACCAGGAATGGAAACAACGGCAGAAACGGTGCCTTCGTAAACCGCTCGTGCCTTTGTGCCTTTATCAGTGGTGATGTCAATGCCATTGTTGTCAATCATGATTGACCGCATGGTGGGATGCGGGTGTTCGCCAAAGTAAGAAGTGATGACACCACGATCAGACGGCCACGGCAGTTTCCCTTCGTTGTCGGCAAATTGACCAGAAAGAGCTAGTTCCTTAGGCGTAAGCGCAAAACCAGATTTGGTTGTGGTGGTGGTGTTGTCTTTTGTGGCCTTTTCTTTCGCTTTTCTAATCTCCTCTTCAATAATTCGGGCAATTGCTTTCTCCAATTTCTTGGCATCACGCTGCTTCTGCTCAAGGTCTTTTTTGAGTTGACTCTCCTTTTTCTTGAGGGTTGCAACCATCTTGTCCTGCTCATCTTTCTCTGTTGAAAGCTGGATTTTCTCCTTCTCCTTATCTTCAACCAGATAGGCCATTTTGGTTTTCTTTTGTGCCAGTTCGTCCGTGCGTGATTCCAGTGCCAATTTCACCTCTTCGATGGCCTTCGCCTGTTGCTGTCGGTGCGTAGCATATTGCTGGAAATACTTGACTCGTTTGTAAGCCTGATTGAAATCTTCCGAAGAAAGAATGAACATCAAGCGATCATACTTGCTCTGATTCTTGTAGGTGTAGTAAAGCATTTTGGCGTACTCGTCCTTCAATCGTTTAAGGTCGGCCTCTAGAGAAGCGACTACGCCACGGGTTTGATCTATCTGAGCTTGCACGAAATCTACTTCTCGAAGAATGGTGTTGATGAGCTGTTGTCGCTTGTTAATCTTGGAACTGAGCAGGTTAAGCTCGCTCAATGACGCTTTCTTGTTGGCAGCAGTCTCCTTGAGGAGTTTATTGGTGAATTCGATGTCTTTTTGAAGCTGCTTCTTTTGACTTTCGAGTTCTGATTTTACTTGGCCTAAGGCCGCAAGCGAACCGAAAACCAGCAGAATCAGAAGTATGTTGCGCCTAATAAGCCACATATTTGCTCGGAATATTGAAAGGGAACCGCAAGGTACTTTTCTCTTCGATCTTTGACCAGTTAAGCTCAACGGCAATATTCTCTTTTCCTTGTGTTCGGAAACGCATAGAAGTCGGGAAAATCATCGTTTCTAATTGTTGGAAGTCACGGTACTCGGCCAAAATTTGCTCGTTTCGTGCTGGATTTTTGAGAACCGAACGTGTTACGCGCCAAATGCCTGGGTCAATTTCTGTGCGCTGTTCCAGTTTCAGAGGAGCATTGCTCGTTGCGATTTTATCCGATGCCGCCTCTAGCGTGTAGAGGTCAACTAGCGGTTTGAGAATGTACATCTCTTCATCATACAATCGAACAAATTCTCCTGTCAATGCTGATTGTAGCAGTTCAAAGCTCACCTCCAGTTTCAGCAGTTCGTTCGCCTTCTCAAACGATTCCGAGAAATACTTCTGCTCGATACGATTGACCATTTTGATGCTATCTGGAGAAATAACCAACCGAACGACTTCAATTCCCAATCCGGGAGAGATGGAAAGCCAGATAACGCTGTCCTTTTTGAATCGCGCGCGCACTCCGAAACTCTGCGTTTTCTCTGCTGTGGAATGATTGACATTCAGCTTTGCTTCTAGGAACTCGTAGCTGCTGTGTGCTCTCACAGAATCAAGCAACTGCGCGGTGGTAATCTTTGGAAGTCCCGAAGGGCGGGTTGCCATTTGGCTGCTTTTACAGCCAAAAAGCATAAAGATGATGAGCACCGCTGCAATAATCGATAAGGGAATTCTCATTGTCAACTAGGGAAGCTTTTTGCCTTCAATTTTTGATGGCAGTTCCTCGCTGTGGTCGCCCAGTCCTGAGGCAATTTTCCATTGTTCCAGCGCCTTGTCTTTCTCTCCCATTTTGTAAAGAATATCACCGTAATGCTCTACGATAGTGCCGCTTTTGCTGCCTCCGCCTTCCATCGCTTTCAATATCCATTCGAGGGCCGTTTCGTACTTGGCCTGTTGATACAGAATCCAAGCATACGTGTCTTGATAGTTGGCTTCGCGCGGTTGGAGTAGGTTTGCCTTCTTAGACATTTCTTCTGCATGCTCTAACTTTTCTGACCGCAGCGAAAGGAAGTAGCTGTAATTGTTCAGCAACAAAGGATTGTTCGGTTCTTTTTTGATGGCTCTTTCAAACGTCTCGTCCGATTCCTTGTACTGCTTGAGATTATTGTGCGCATCGGCAAGCACCGAAAGTAGTTGCACATTCATATACGATTCTGTCCGTGTGAAAATCTCTCCTTCGGAAAGAATGCTCACAGCTTCCTTGTACTCCTTGAGACTGTTGTGCGCTATGCCGTTGAGTAAATAGAGAACTCCCTGATTAGGGAACAAATCGAGCGCTTTTCTGCTGTCGGTTTTCATGGCTTCCCAATCGCGGAGTTCGTAGCTCGTATTCACAAGCTGACTCCACACCATGAAGCGACTGCTGTCCAATTTCACCGTTTCGTAAAAAGCATCACGCGATTCTTTCAGCTTGCCATCACGCAGCAAGAAATCTGCCTTCATGGCAAATGACTTGGCATCGGTGGGATGTGCGGTTGTCAATAAATCGAGCAATTCGTAGGCCTGGGTCAAGAGTTTATCATCACCCGAGGTGAGGTTGTAGTACGACATCATCACCTGAATCTTACTATCGATGCTCAATGCCGGACTGGCAAACGCCATTTTCAATTCTTTGTACGAGGCATCGTAATCCCCTTTCTTACGGTGATATTCCGCAAGGTTCAAATGCAGAATCGGGTCTTCTGGATGGTTCTTGGCCATGCGCTCGTACACCACAAAGGCCTTGTCGAGCATGTCGTTGGCGGTGTAAACCTCCGCCAACATGCCCAAGTAGCGTTGCTCTCCTGGGAAGTTGGCTATTAACCGCTCCAATTCTTTCACCGCATCTTCTAAGCGATCCATTTGGAGGTAAATCTTCTCCTTTTGCACAGAGATTTCTTCGCTTACCCCAATCACCTCTTCAATCTTATTGTAGGATTGAATGGCTTCTTCAAATCGGTTCAAGTAGAGATAGGAAGTTGCTAACTCGTACTGGTATTCCACCTTGGTTGGATATTCCTTTACCAACCGCTCGTAAATACGGATAGCCGATTGGAAGTCATTCATTCCAAGCTGAATTTCAGCTGTAAAGAGCGAATACCATTCGTTTGATGGATCGAGCTCCAGCGCACGAAGCGCAAACGGAAGTGCTGCCGGTACTTGCTGACTTGTGGTAAGCAGATTGGCCAATTCGTAATAACTGGCGGCATTGTTTGGGTCAATCTTAATGCAATTGTGATAGAGTTCGGCAGCCTCTTCGTAGTTGCCGAGCATCTTTTGCTTGCTGGCATCTAAGAACAGTTCCGTGATTTTGCGATTGTCCTCATAGCTCGGCTCCTTAGCCTTCTTATTTCGCTTCTGACCGTTGGCAACACCAACCGAAAGGGCAAGAACAAAGACGAGTAGTATGTGAAGGGTTTTACTCAATGCTTTCCTGTGTGTCCGAATCCACCAGCACCGCGCACCGTTTCATCTAATACTTCAACTTCTGCCCACGAAATCTGTTCGTGTTTGGCAATCACCATCTGCGCCACGCGCTCACCGTTCTTGATAACAAACGGTTCGGCCGAAAGGTTTACCAACAGCACCTTTATCTCTCCACGGTAATCTGCGTCAATCGTTCCTGGCGTATTCAAAACAGTTAAACCGTGTTTATATGCCAGTCCGCTACGAGGACGAATCTGTGCCTCGGTTCCTTTTGGCAACGCAACGAAGAGCCCCGTTGGAACCAATACTCTTTCCAAACTCTTTAACTCAATATCGGCTTCAATATTGGCACGCAAATCCATCCCGGCCGAAAGTTCTGTTTCGTAGTTGGGCAGTGCGTGTTCTGAGCGATTTATTACCTGTACTTCCATTGCTAATTCTTTCTTCGAGCGGGCGCGCAAAACTACTTAAAATTGGGGCGGAGGAGGAACCACGATAGCCCCGCGTATGTGAGTAGAAACAGCACGTTCAATGCCAGTCCGTATTGCATTTCGGATACGTGAAGCACCACACTGGCCCAATAGAGCAGCACCGCGCCTCCCACCATGCCAAACAGTTTCCCCAATTCGTAAGGAACGGGATAGTATTTCCGACCAAGTAAATAAGACACTACCATCATGGAACCGTAGCATGCAAAGGTGGCCCAAGCAGATGCCATATAGCCGTACGTTGGGATGAAAAGCAGGTTGATGACTATGGTGATGATTGCTCCGAAGATGGCGAGACCAGCGCCATGTGCAGTTTTCTCGGTGAGCTTGTACCAAACAGATTGATTGTAATAGATGCCGAGGAAGATGTTCGCCATCAGGAGAATGGGCACCACCTTGAGTCCAACCCAGTAATCCTCGTTCGGAATGAAGTATTTGAAGAGGTCGATGTAGAGCATTACAAAGAGGAAGGTTCCAGCCAGTATCCACACGAAATAGGTCATGATTTTGGCGTAGAGTTGCTTGCTACCCGCCTCCTTTTCTTGCGAGAAGAAGAACGGCTCGGCCGCATAGCGGAAAGCCTGTATCATCAACGAAATAACGATAGAGAGTTTGTAGCAAGCACCATAAACACCCAATTGATACATGGCGCCATCCTGACCAAGAATCGGGTAGAGGATACGTTTCAGCATCACGCGGTCAAACATCTCGTTCATCATGCCAGCCAATCCTGCAACGAGCAGTGGAAGGGAGTAAATGAGCATAGGCTTAAGAAGACTCCATTGTGGTTTGGTGAATCCGCGAAGCATGGTTGGTCCCAGCAGTAGGAACTTGACAATGCTGGCAATGAGGTTGGCAATAAAGACGTAGCCTACGCCCGTTCCGGTATCATAGAAGGTATCGGTAAGCCAATTGCCGCCACCTTCGGCAACAAGCGGTAGGCAGTAGCGCAGAAAGAATACGTTGAGGCCAATGTTTACCAACACGTTGGCGATGTTGATGCCGGCAAAGGTCTTGGCCTTGTTCTCGGATCGAAGCCGTGCCAAGGGAATAGACGACACCGCATCCAACCCCACAATAATGGCAAACCACACTACATATTCCTTATTGTCGGGATAAAGCAACCAATCTGCAATGGGCTGCGCGAAGAGGATGGCCATGAGGATGAAAACACCCGTGCTGCTTGCCAGCGAACTCAATATGGTAGAAAAAACCGTCTTCGGCTCGTGCTCATCCTTAGTAGAAAAGCGGAAGAAAGCGGTTTCCATGCCGTATGTAAGCAGGATGATGAGAAAGGCTACGTAGGCATACATCTCCGTAATAACCCCATACTGCTGTGGCACAAACACCACCGTGTGCAACGGCACAAGGAGGTAATTGAGAAAGCGTGCCACAATTGAACTAAGTCCGTAGATGGCGGTCTGACCTGCTAGCTTTTTGAGGATTGACAAGGTTTTTTGTTGCATTCCTCAACCCAAAAACAGGCAGTGGATTGTGCTGTGCAAATTAAAGAATGTTAAAAGGGATTAAACAAGAACGGCTCGCAATCTGCGAGCCGTTCAAAATGATATCCTTTATATTATTCCGAATCTCCCGCTGGAGCAGCCTCTGGGCTTTCGGTTGCCACCTTCTTCCAAGGGCGGAATCGAACGCCCACCATCATTTCATGGGTTCCGTTAGAGTAGTTTTTGAGGTTAGAAGTAGTCATGTCGTAGCTGTAAGCGAATACAAGGAAGTCCTTGTAGGCCAATCCGCCCATGAAAGAAACGGCATCCTTATGGCGATACGAAGCACCAATCCAGAATTGATCTCTCCAATCTAACTTAACTCCGGCATCAAACTGTGGTGGTGCTGGGAACACATACTTCAAGAGCACATTTGGCTGAATACCGAAGTCACCCACGTGGAAAGTGTAGCCTCCCATTAACATATAATGACGCGCCAACTTGCTTTCAGGATTGTTCTGATTCTCGAGGAATTTTAGCTGGTTACCGATAAGTTGTGGTAACGAAATACCCACGTTGAAGTTCTTGTGTTTCAGGTTTATTCCGAAAGTTGCATCGGCCGTGTAAACCGTCATTACCTGATTTGGGAATACCGGGTCACCGTTCTCGCGTAGCGTCACTTTCGTTCCATCAATACGGTACTGAAGAAGCCCAAAGCTTAATCCCATTCCCAACTTCAAAGACTTAGAAAGCTTGAGGTGATAGGCATAAGATAGGTAGAAACCCACGCGGCTAGTTGGACCAGTGATGTCGGCAAATACCGAACCGCCCATTCCCATGTTCTGCTTCTTAAATGGGCCATGTGCTGAAAGGATAAAAGTTCTTGGCGCATCGGTAATTCCCACCCAGTGCAGTCGGTTGTTCGATTTTACTTCCCAATAGTCGTGTTGGCCCGTGGTAGCGGGGTTCAGTACATAATCGTTAATCATATACTGAGCGTATTGCGGAATTTGCTGACCAAAGGAGGTCAGCGAGAGTCCAACAAACAGGGCTGATATGTATAGAATTCTCTTCATGATTATCTAATAATAGTGATTGGTCCAGTGAATGGCTCCGCGAAATTGGCGGAGTAAATCACGTAGTAGTACGTTCCAACAGGAAGGTCTTCGCCTTTAAAGCGACCGTCCCACGGTATAGGATATCCCGGTGCCGATTGGAATAGCATTTGTCCCCAGCGGTTGTAAACCTCTACAATGGCATCTTCAAACAATTGAATGTTGTCAATTCTCCATGTGTCGTTGATACCGTCACCGTTAGGCGAAATACCATCAGGGAACAAGATTCCAGGAGTAACTTCTACTAGAACCGAATCGGTGTTAGTACATCCGTTGGCATCCGTCACGGTCACATAGAACATGGTTGTTCCGTCAGGGCGTGCTGTTGGGTTAGTGATGCTCGAATTGTCGAGGAATTCGGCAGGCTCCCAGCTGTACGTCCATCCAGTAACTACGCCATTCGCGTTCAATCCGATAGAACCTCCCGTTGGAATCAACAAGTCGTTACCAGCATCAACCGGAGGATTGTTGTATGTGTAGATGGTGACAGAATCAACATCAACGCAGTTTCCGATGGTCACAGTCAAATAATACGTAGTCGTATCAATTGGTGTAGCAATTGGGTCTGCAACAGCAGAATCGCTCAAGGTAGCGGCAGGAGACCAGAGGTAGCTACCGCCACCAGAACCGTCCAACAAAATCGGAGAGCCGATACAAACCGTATCACTAATTCCAGCATCAGCAACGATGTTCACCAATGTTCCAATGCTGTAAGAAGCAGTGATAGAACAACCGATGGCATCTGTAATAACAACAGTATATGTGCCGAATAGAACACCCGTCAAATCTTGCGTCTGTGCTCCACCCGGAGACCAGTTGTAAGAGTATCCCGGTACACCACCAACAACAGATAGGTCGATGGAGCCGTTGGCAATATTGCTACACGTAGCCGCCACACTTGTTACATTAGACACAATAGCCGATGGACCATTAACCGTTGCACTTGCCAAAGCAGTACATCCGTTGGCATCGGTTACCGTTGCCGTGTAAGTTCCAACACAAAGGTTAGTTCCTGTTCCACCAGGATTGTTCCAAGTAATCACATAAGGAGCAGTTCCTCCAACTGGAATTGCTGTTCCAATACCATCGCAATCCGTGCCGCAAGTAACATCAGTTGCAGTTGCAGAAAGCGTAAGCGTAGCTGGTTCTGTAATCGTTACCGAAGCCTGAGTAACACAAGCTGGAGACTGAGAATCAGTTACCGTTACCGTGTAGTTTCCAGGAACAAGTCCGGTAGCCGTTTGCGTGTTTTGGAAGTTTACATCATTCCATGAATACGTGTATGGTCCAACACCACCATTGGCAAATGCTGTAGCCGTTCCGTCTCCCGCACCGTTACACGATACGTTTGTAAAAATTGGAACCGTTGCACTCAACGCATTATCCTCGTTGATGGTCGTAGATGCAGTAGTCGTACAACCGATATCATCCGTGATTGTCACAGTCCAAATTCCAACGCAAAGATTGGTAGCTGTACTTCCTGTCTGTACTGGATTTGTATTCCAAGAATAGGTGAAAGGAGGCGTACCACCAGAAGGAGTAACCGTAGCTTCTCCGCTGCAATCTCCGACACAAAGAACTTGAGTTACAGAACTAATAGCTGCCGTTAAAATTGGCGGCTCCGTTAGGTTAACAGTCGTGGTGTCGGTACAACCAGAAGCATCCACAACAATTACTGTGTAGGAACCAGCGCAAAGGCCAGAAATGGATGGCGTAGATTCAAATCCTGGTAACCAAAGGATGGTATAATTTGGAGTTCCACCTGTTGGTGTAACCGTTAACTCGCCATCGCAAACACCACCACAAGATGGGTTGATTACCGTAGTCACATCAGCAACAAGTACAGCAGGTTCGGTGATGGTAATACTGGTTGAATCAGAACAACCATTAGCATCCGTTACCACAACTTGGTACGTTCCTGCACACAAGCTGGTAATAAACGGAGTGGTTGAGTTGTTTGCATCATCCCAAGCATACGTGTAAGGACCTGTTCCACCTTGAACCAGTACACCAGCAATTCCATCGCATTGTCCACCGCAGGTAATGTTGATGCCTGAATCAAGTAAAGCAAGTACGAGTGGTTCTGCAATTACAGTTGAAGCAGTTGCAGTACAACCAAGAGAATCGGTTACTACCAAGCCGTAAATACCAGGACAAAGGTCAATCACCGTATCGTTAGCAGTTGAATTTGGGTCGTTCCACTGATAGGTGTAAGAACCCGTTCCGCCAGTAGCAATTGCAATTGCAGTACCATCGCAATCGCCAAAACAACTAACCGAAGTTGGCGTGATGGTAATGCTGATAGAATCTGGTTCGTTAATAGTAACAGTTGTAGAATCCATACAACCGGAAGCATCGGTAGCTACTACGGTGTACGTTCCAGCACAAAGGCCAACAACGGCATCGTTTGCAGTAGCTGCAGGGTCGTTCCACAGATACGTGAAAGCACCCGTTCCGCCAGAAGCGACAACTGTTGCTTCACCATCACACACTCCGTTACACGAAGCATCAACAGTCGTTGTAACAAACGTGATTGCAGCTGGTTCCGAAATGGTTGCGGTTGCTTGCTGTGTACAACCATTGGCATCCGTAACAGTTACCGTATATGTTCCAGCACATAGTCCTGTTTCTGTGGCAGACGTTCCGCCAGAAGACCAGAGATACGTGTAAGGAAGCGTGCCTCCAGAAGGAATGACTGTAGCAGTTCCATCGCAAGTACCTGAGCACGTTGCTGCTGTTGTCAGAATCTGACTTAATGAAATTGGGTCTGGCTCTCCTATCGTTACCTGTGCAACGAAAATGCATCCATTAGCATCGGTAATTGTAGCGTTGAAAATGCCCGCACAAAGGCCAGTTACAGTACTATCTATAGAAGCAGCAGGATCATCCCAAAGAATGGTAAACGGAGGTGTCCCACCCGAAATGCTGATAGCTGCCGTTCCGTCACAACTTCCGTTACAGAGCGCATCGGTTGATGAAGACGTAACAACTGGACCATCGATGTTGCTAAGTGCAAACACCTCAATGGTTTCGCAACCACTTGCATCCGTTATAGTTACTGTGTAAACTCCAGCGCAAAGAGCAGAAGCGGTTTCTGTTGAAGAAACGTTTGGAGCCCAAACGTATGTGTATGGACCACCATCGCCCCCAGAAGGAGTGAGTAGGATTTCTCCGTTGCACTGTCCACAAGTAGCTTGCGTGGAAGTAGCGTTGGAAACAATTTGAGCTGGTTCAGCAATGGTTACAAGCTGCGTATAAATGCAACCTAGAGAATCGCTTATCTGAACGTTGTAGTTTCCTGCGCAAAGTCCGGTTACAGATGAAGTTGTTTGTCCACCTGGCACCCAGTTGTAGGTATAAGGAGGGATTCCACCGATAGGAGTTACGCTTGCTTCACCATCGCAAACCCCGAAACAGCTTGCATCAACCGTAACAAGCGTTGCGCCTGTTGGGCCTCCAGTATTGCTTACTGCAATGTCGAAGTTTTGAGTACAACCAACGCCATCAGTAACATCAACCGTGTGAACACCCGGACAAAGCCCAGTGACACTAGCGGTAGTTTGTCCACTTCCCCATAGATAGGTGTATGGAGGAACACCACCGTTAGGGATTACTTCAATTTCACCATTACAAACACCACAAGTAGCATTGGTAATCACCGTGTCAATTGAGATTCCTGTTGGAGGCTGATTGATGGTTTCAATTGCTGTAGCAACACAACCGTTGCTTCCAGTAACTGTTACCGTGTATGTTCCAGCACAAAGACCAACAGCCGTTACGGTTGTTTGGTTATTAGGATCGTTCCACTGATACGTGTAAGGAGGAGTTCCACCCGTAGCGAAAACGTTAGCAGTTGCATTACACTGACCAAAGCAGCTTACGTCATTGGCAGTAGTGAAGGCGGTTAGAACGGCCGGTTGCGTAACAATAACTGTAGAAACGGAAACACATCCATTATCGTCTGTCACAGTCACGCTATGCGGTCCTGCGCAAAGTCCTGTGATTGTAGCCGTAGTGGTGTTGTTGATGTCGTTCCATAGATACGTGTATGGAGCAGTTCCGCCAGTTGCAGTCACTGTTGCAGTTCCGTTACAAAGTCCGTTACAGGTAACATTGGTTTGAGCCGTGATGCTTGAAGTGAGCCCGTTAGGACCTGTAATCGTAATGGTTTGAGTTGCCACACAGCCGTTAGCGTCTGTAACCGTTACCGTATATGTACTAGCGCAAAGACCTACTGCGGTTTGCGTGGTTTGTGCTGCTGCATCGTCCCATAAGTAAGTGTATGGTCCAGTACCACCAGTTACGTCAGCTGTCGCTTCGCCAATACAAGTTCCATCGCATTGCAGATTCACAACTGCAGAGAACGTAATTGCTATTGGAGCAGGTTCACCAATGACCACAGGAACTACGAAGTCACAACTGTTTACATCCGTTACGGTTACTGTGTATGAACCAGCACAAAGCCCAACAGCAGTATCAGTTACTTGACCAGCTGGGTCATCCCATAAATAAGAGAAAGGAGCTGTTCCTCCAACAATGGTTACATAAGCCGACCCATCACAAACACCATTACAAGTGGCATCAGTAATTGTTGGGGTAGCAGTAAGTCCAGCCGGATTGTTGACTGTCCCAGTAGTAATATCGGTACAACCGTTAGCATCGGTAACTTCTACCGAATAGGTTCCAGCACACAGGTCAATAGCGGTTGCGGTTGTTTGATTGAGTGGGTCGTTCCATAGATACGTGAAAGGAATTGACCCTCCTGAGGGAATTACAGTGATGGCTCCATCACAATTGCCACCGCATGTTCCATTATCAATGATGAGAAGAGAAAGGCCAATTGGAGCAGGTTGAGTAAGCGTTACCTGATTTACTGCCACACATCCGTTGTCATCTGTCAACGTAACCGTGTATAATCCTTGACACAAATCCACTGCCGTAGCTGTTGTCTGAGCTGATGGATCATCCCACAAATATGTGAATGGGGGAGTACCTCCAACTGGAGTAGCAATCGCCTGTCCGTTACAAGAATCGTTACACAGTGGATTAATTCCAGTCATGAAGAGTGTTGCTGATGGGATGTCGTTAATCAACGAAGTAATGACTCGTGAACAACCAGTTGCATCCGTTACAGTAACGTTATATACTCCAGCACAAAGCCCTGTTGGATTTGTTCCAGAAAGGCCAGGCTGCGTCCAAACATACGTGTATGGAGCAACCCCAGTAATAGGACTTAGATTGATTGCACCAGTACATTGACCGCAAAGTGAGTTGATGATGGTTTGCCCGATGTTTATTTGAGCTGGCTGCGCAATGACTACTTCTTCTGTGTAGATGCAATTGTCTTCATCCTGAATTTGAACGTAGTAAGTTCCAGCGCAAAGGCCTGTGGCATTTGCGGTAGTATAGCCCCCTGGAACCCACTGATAGGTGTATGGAGCTGTACCTCCTATACCAGCCACAGTAGCTTCTCCATCGCACGAACCGTAGCAAGAAGCATCGGTAATTAGTGTGTTGCTTCCGGTTGGGCCGTCAACATGGCTAACGGGTACGAAGAAGTTTTCAGTACAACCGTTGGCATCTGTTACCTCCACGTTATACACGCCAGCGCACAAACTAGTGATGGTTGCGGTGGTAGCGCCTGTGTTCCATAGATAAGTGTATGGCGCATTACCCGTTAGCGGTGTAACGGTAATTGCTCCATTGCAGGAACCACAATCAGCATCAGTTATATTAGAAGAGATAGTGATTGGTCCTGGTTCGTTTACAGTTGCCAGAGAATCATTGCTTCCTGAACCACTAAATCCGATTCCCCAATCGAAGATGAATCCATCATCAATGGCAAAATTGTCTGTAACAGTGATTGTCCAATTACCATTCAAAGGGCATCCAATCAAGTTGCTAAATGGTTGCACTGGAGTGTAGCTACCTGACGGAAGCGCAACGCCATCCGTTACAGTAACGGTATTTCCTGCAATGGCCTCAGCGCCCATGTTTCCATAGGTGGGATTGTTTGACCAGCAATAATCCCATCCAATTCCCGGAATTCCGTCCGCCTCACTGTCTGCCGCATCTCCAAGGAATGTTGAGCCAGCTACGCTTACACCAATCGATTGAACAAGATCGATTACAGTTCCATTCGGACAGGTCAATTGAATGTCAAGATCACCCAAATAGGAGTGTTCCATGTTTACGCAAAGGCCTTGAATATCTTGACCACTCTGAACGGTTGAACTTGAAGGGAATCCATTAACTGGGATTGTAGTGGCGTAAGAAGAACCAGTTCCATCAGGTAAAGCAAGGGTTCCGCCACTAAAAGAACCTCCAAGCGTAATTGCACTTGACGTACAGCCATTGGCATCAGTAACCACTACCGAATAATCCCCAGCAGGTAGATTATTAATGTCTTCGGTGGTTTGTCCTAGAGGATACCACTGGTATGTGTATGGTGCGGCTCCTCCGCTCACGGTTAAATCAATCGCTCCGTCCGAACCTCCTTCGCAAGTAACGTCCGTCACCGCTAACGTGATTAGAATTGGGTCGGGTTCTATGATGGTGAAGGTTTCGGTAAGCTCGCAGCCTGTGGCATCAGTAATGCTTACAGAATAGTTACCACCACATAGGCCGTTTTCGGATGGACCAGTTCCACCAGTAGGCTGCCAATCAATTGTAAATGGAGGGTTATTGCCAGTAACCACTACCGAGGCAGAGCCATCGCAACTTCCATTACATGAAACATCGGTGGTAGTAAGAGTGTATTGAATCTGATTGTCGGCAATCGTAAAATTGGCTGTTTCTGAACAACCGTTTGCATCTGTAACCATTACCGAATAGTTACCAGCGCAAATAGAAACTGAGCTAGGCCCGCTATTGCTACTTGGCGACCAGTCGAATGTATATGGAATAGCTCCTCCTGTTGGTGCTACGCTAGCAGTACCATCGCAAAGACCGTTACAAGAAGCGTCTGTGCTAGTAGGGTTGAGAACAAGTGCAGCTGGTTCAGCAATAATGACATCCAGGGAGTCGGAACATCCAGCTCCATCAGAAACAAAAATCTCGTAAGTCCCAGACGCAAGGTTGCTTAGGTCTTGAGTAATCTCACCGTTTGGTTGCCAGTTATAAGCTAAAGGTGGGGTTCCACCAGCAACCGAAATATCGATAGAGCCATTATTATCACCATTACAAGTGATGTCTTGGTGTGTTTCAGATATGACGATTGCAGGGGCTGAAGTTATTGTAAAGACTCCAGATATTGTACATCCATGAGCATCTGTTGCAACCCCAGTATAAGGTCCTGCAGAGAGGTTGTAAATATTGGGTGTGGTAAAATTACCAGGTGTCCAAAGAACAGTATATGGAGCCGTTCCGCCAGATACCGTAGCCTCAATAAAGCCATCATTAGCACCTCCGCAACTAAGATTTTGAATATTCACATATCCCACAAATGGTGGCGGCCCAGTCAATGTGTAGGATTCATTGGTCACACAACCAGTTCCTTGGTCAGTTACTATTACTGAATAAGTTGCTCCTGATAGTCCAGCAATACTTGCTCCTGTTGTCCCGTTCGACCAATTATAAGTGAATGGACCAACTCCGCCAGATACTATAAGCGAGATGCTTCCATTGTTGGTACCTGGACATGTTGGATCTACCACAGTGGCAACCACTGTTGCGGCTCCCTGATTGCTGATATTGAAACTAGTATCTAACGTACATCCATTTACATCCGTAATCGTAACCGAATAAACCCCAGTTGGAATTGTATTCAAATCTTCGTTACTGGATCCGTCAGACCAGAGGAATGTATATGGACCAGAACCGCCACTAATAGAGAGGTCTATGCTTCCGTTAATACTTGCGCAGCTAGGTTGTGTGACAGCAGCAGAAACGACTATTTGGTCCTGTGCCTGAATTGAAAATGCTGCGATTGAAACGCATCCAACAATATTGTCGGTTACAATGACAGTATAATTGCCAGCAGCCAAACCAGTAACGTCTTCCGTAGTTGGCCCATGTGACCAGTCATAGCTGAAATCGCCACTTCCTCCATTTACAGTAATGTCAATTTCGCCATCGTTTGACACGCAATTAGTACCATCGGTAACCACACCCGTTACATCATGCCCTGGGAAATTGTTTACAATAACGTCCAACGTGTCTAGACAACCAATGGTGTTATCTGTCACCACCACAGTGTAAATGCCAGCAATCAACCCAGAAAGGTCTTGTGTTGCGATAGAACCCGGCTGCCAGTTATAACTGTAATTTCCAGATCCGCCAGCCACAGTCAAATCAATAGAACCATTTGCCTCGTTGCATTCTGCATTCACGCTAAACACAGATAAAGAAAGCGAGGAGCCATTCAGAATCGTAATTGAAAGATTGCCCGTGCAGCCATTCGCGTCCTCAACTGAGAGTAGGTAATTACCAGCGCCCAAACTGCTCAAGTCTTGAGTTGATTCGCCATTTGACCAAGTGTAAGTGTATGGTGCAACTCCGCCCGCAACAGAGACATTTATGGCTCCGTCATCTTGTCCATCACAACTTACATCATTATGAGTTTCCGTTAAGATAAGTTGAGCTGGCTGAGTTAAAACTACTGTAGGAAAAACATGAATACAACCAGTGAAATCTGTAGCCGTAAGCGTGTATGAACCAGCTGTTAACCCACTAATATTCTCTGTTGTTTGTGCTGTTCCAGTCCATGAGAAAGTATATGGAGGTGTTCCGCCAGAAACACCACTTGATGCGATTGAGCCATCGTTTCCACCAAAACAAGTTGGATTTGTTGGAGTGAGTGTTCCTGCCCAATCGGGAGTAGTGTTGATAGTAAATGGTTCTGTCTGTTCACAACCGTTATCATCCGTGATTATGACTGTATAATTACCACCATCCAAACCTGATATTGAGCTGCTGGTAGCTACAAATGGTGGCCACTGATATGTGTAAGGAGCAACTCCGCCAGTAACTGCAACCGAAGCCTCTCCATCATTACTATCAGGGCAGGTTTCGGGTACTGTGGAAACCGTTACTCCGAATGGAGGAGGAACGTTGATGGTGGCGAAGTCGATAACTCCTTGGCAACTACCACCGCTAGGGTTCTGACCCACCACGATTATTTGGTAGTTGGTTGTAACCGAACCAAGACCAGTAAAACAAAAACTTGTGGATGGTTGAGGTCCGGATGATTCGAAAACGACACCGTTAAAAATTTGATACACGTAGTTGGGAGCACCGCCATGCACGTAGATGCAGATGCTACCATCCATGGCACCGTTACACGTCACGTCTGTGGCAACGATGGAGTCGATAACTACCGGGCATTGAGCTTTTGTCTCCGTTGAAAGAAGAAAAAGTGTTAACAGCGGAAGTATTGATGAGATTAAGGCGCGTAAAGCTCGCTTCATATCGGTTGATTAAGAGGGGAAGTCAATGTTAAACCTGGTTGATTCATGGTTGAAATCAAGGGGTTAAAGTACAATTTTTCAGATTATGAGCAGATGTGGCTTTCGCGGGGTAGAACTAAGTCGGGGTTTCTCATTGAATCACGTCTAAAAACCACTTTCAAGTCATTGTTATATCTGCTGAATTCTTTCTAACCAGACCCTTAGAAATGTGTGGTTTCTAGGTTCTCTGATAGAATTCAGCAAAAAATTCATCAATTCCTTTTTGATATTAGTTACGATTTTGAACCGCTTTCTTGAGCATTGGGCCAATTTCCTCTAGATGTATTAAGAAATCCGCAGCACCAAGATTAATAGCAGCCCTCGGCATCACCTTGGCGTGAGCTGTATTTGGATTTTGTACGTAGCACTTGGCTTCAGCGTTTCGCATACGTAATAGACCATTTGCACCGTCATCATTAGCTCCCGTTAAGAGAATTCCAATTGCGGCCTTTCCATAAATTTCTGCTATGCACTCAAATGTGAGGTCAATGCTTGGGCGACTGTATTTCACGGTTTCCGAATAATCCAAGGCGAAAGTCCTATCTTCTTCAATCAACAAATGATAGTTTGCAGGAGCTATGTACGCACATGATGGTGTAATTGTTTCTTTTTCGTCCGCTTCCTTTACTCGTAATGCAGTTGAATGTTGAATCACACTTTGAATAGAGCTCGTCACATTCCTCAAACGATGAAGCACAATCACAATAGGAATTGGGAAGTCCGCAGGAAGCGATTTCAAAATTTCAGAGACTGCCTTAATCCCACCGACTGAGCCGCCAATGGCTATAATCTCAATCCCTTTCAAGTCAATCAAGTTCAAATCTTTCTATAGATTTTTTCCTTCGCATCTACCACTTCAAAAGCTAATCGGTCGTCAGAGAACAGGAGACTTTCTTTCGACCCTAAACAAAGAAATCCACCTGTAACAAGACTGTTCTTGAATAAATGCAACACACGCGCTTGAAGAGGTTTTTGGAAATAAATGAGAACATTCCGACACATTATCAGATTGAATTTATTGAAGGAGCCATCATTTACCAGATTGTGCTCAGAAAAAGTCATTTTGTCTTTAAAAAAGGGCTTAAAGACGGAATTTCCATAGGAAGAATCATAATACTCGGAAAGCGCGGCTTTTCCACCACTTCGTTCGTAGTTCTGAATGTATTCTGGGAAATCCCGTTCAGAAAACACGCCTTGTTTAGCTTTTAATAAAACCTCTGGATTTAGGTCTGTTCCTAGAATTGTTGACCGCTCCAAAAGCGAAGCTTCGTGCAACAAAACTGCCATGGAATATACCTCTTCACCAGTTGAGCAGGCAGCATGCCAAATCTGTAATGTTTGTTGCTTGTTTAATTCAGGAAGGACGTTTTTTCGAAGTGAGGCAAAGAAGCTTGGGTCGCGGAACATTTCGGTCACATTCACTGTGACCTCTTTTAGAAACCGGGAGAAATACTCCTTGTTTTCAGACACACGATTGAGGAGAGAATCAAAAGTTCCGTTAGCATCCTTGTCGGCAATCCGCTGTATTCGTCTTGTGAAAGAAGCACGAGAATAGCCAGAGAAATCGATTCCGTGAAATCGGTTCAACGCATCAATGATTTTCTCGACTTCAACTTCTCCAATTTCAATTCGTTTGCTTTCTGCCATTAACCTAGTTTGTAGCTGGAACTTTCATGAATAATCCAGTGAATTCAATCTTACAAGGAATTTCAAAATGATAATGAAAAGCCTACTTCTTGATTGAGAGAAGCGTAGTGTGAACTCTATTTTCAGAACGAACAGCCAGCAAATAAATGCCATCTGCAAGGTTACCTGCTTGAATTTTCGCAACCCCAAGACCAGAGCCTAGAGCCTCATTAAACACTGCCTGACCAACGCTATTGTAAATGGAAACAACCATCGATGCGTTGGTTTTTGATTTAATCTCAATCGAGAAATTACCATCATTTGGATTTGGGTACACGCTGAAGAAAGCCTCCTTGGTTCGTTCTTCAATACCTACACTTTCTAGACCAAGGAAAGCAGTGTCACTTCCGCAGTTGTTGAAAGCCACCAAATACATTTCCAACGTGTCGTTTGTAGTGAATGTATGCGTTGGTTCAAAATCGATGCTTGTTGTTCCATCACCGAAATTCCATTCATAGCTTGTGGCATCATACGAAAGGTTGTTGAACTCAATGTCGAACATATTGAGGTTTGGAGAAAAAGCAGCAGTCGGCAGCGGATCAACGGTAATCTGAACCGATACGGACGAACTTGAACATCCAATCCAGTCTTCGATGGAAACTACGTAGGTTCCGCTCTCGAAAATTGTGATTTCGTCACTTATCGAACCCGTGTTCCATTCGTAATAAGGATACCAAGTTGGAACGGAAAGCACCACGCTTTCGCCATGACAAAATTGAGTTGGACCACTAACATCAATTGTAGGTTGTGGCGGATTTGCCACTTGGTTCACTTGAAACGTCATGGTATCTGTGCAACCTGTGTAATGCGTAACCACAACCGAATAATTGCCAGCGGTGAGTAATACGCTTTGGTCAGTTTGGCTCGTTGGTAGCCATTCGTAGCCAATATACGATTCGTTGATGCTAAGCTGAGAACCATCCGAACCAACGCAGTAATCTGTATTTCCCAATAAGGTTAGTGGCAAATGAGGCGGACAATTAACTTGAGCAACAAGCTGTGTTGTCACCATCAAGAAAAAAGAGAAAAGGAATGTTGCTCTGAATGTCATCGTTGGTAAAAATAATACTTCGCCATAGAGTGGTGGACTTGATGGGGAGAAATAAAAAAGGCGATGAATTTCTTCACCGCCTTTCCAAACTAAATCATTTCAGTTTATTTCTTTTGAGTTCTAATCAACGCTTGGTGGCCGTTGATGTTGGCTTTCACCAAATAGATTCCAGCTGGAACAGATGAAAAATCAAGGCTCAAACGGTTTGCTCCAACTCTGATTGACTTGCCTGAAGTTTGCACCAATGCTCCAGTGATTGAATAAATCTCGATTGTAGCCATTCCAGCAACAGTTGAGTTTACATCCAATGTAGAAAGACCTTCAGTTGGATTTGGGTAAAGACCTAATGAGAAAACACCATTAGCTTCTTTGATTCCGTTAGGATTAGTAACATTCATAGTATAACCAGTTTCATCAAGTGCTCCTGGTACAGGTTGAGGAATGGCAAATGTTGACGGGATACCGAATCCAGAAAGCATAGCTGCAAATTGAGAAAGATCTGCCTCACCAGATGTGAGTGTGGTAATGTCAATGGTAAATGAACCAGCCTGAGTTGGTGCTCCAGCAAGTGTGATAGATCCAGATTCACCACCAATGTATGTGCAAGGACTAGCATCGCATGTGGCTGTAACTCCTGCAGGAAGACCAGTCACCGTCAATGTGGTAGAAGATACGTTCAATGGGAATGTCTGTCCGCTGAGTGCTCCAGTGAAGGCCGCGGCCTGAGGAAAAGCAGCTGCAACAGCACTTGCAACAGTGGCACCATCAACTTCAGAAACCGTAGGAACGGTAAAGCTAATAACCTGACCTGCATAAGCTGCATTCAACGTTCCAGCAGGAAGCACTGAAGCTGAAGGGGTGTACATTTGAGCATTTGCCGAAAAAGCAAATCCCAAAGTCAAAATAGAAAGTAGAGTTTTTTTCATTTTTTAGGAATTGAAATTATTTTAGGAAACAAAGATATAAATCCATTATCAACAATTACAATTTATTGCCTAAGATGACACAAAAGAGCCAATGAGGAACGTTCCTCATCGGCTCTTTAATTCCAATCCCCGAAAACTTCTACACTCCAATCGGCATTCTGGTCTTTTCCACTAGTAGTAACTCCGTTAGAGACATGTTCATCATAATGGCGATTTCACTCGCAAACCGCTGCTCAGATGCGGTCAACCTTCTTTTCATGCTTCCTGTTTCCATGACTTCTATTTTTTTCTTGCGTTTCATTGCGTTCTGAGTGGTTTAACTGAACTCATTCCAATACGTTTCTTAATACCGATGAACGACTAGAACAAACAGGCAAACGACACGGTTTATCGGCAACCGACAAAAAGTGAATATCATTGCTGAATACAAAATGAAAGTTCTCGTACTCTATTATTCCCAAACTGGGCAGTTGAAGGAAATTGCCGATAACTGCATTTCTCCTCTTTTAAAGGATAAATCGGTTGAGGTTGACTTTGTGAAAATCGAAACGGAACATCAATTCCCTTTTCCGTGGACACGGCTCACATTTTTCAATGCTTTTCCAGAATCTGTCTATGGAACGCCCTTCAAATTGAAACCGATTGAGGTGGATCAATCCAAGAATTATGACCTTATCATTTTAGCCTACACCGTTTGGTATCTCAATCCGAGTATTCCAATTTCAAGTTTGCTGCAACATGAAGATGCCAAGCGTATTTTCAAGGGAAAGAAAGTGGTCACACTCCTTGGATCACGCAATATGTGGGTGTTGGCGCAGGAAAAAGTGAAACAACATCTGAAAAGACTGGAGGCCGATTTGATTGGGAACATCGTTCTTATTGATAGTAACAAGAATCTAGTAAGCATCATCACCATAATAAGATGGATGTTCTATGGGAAGAAAAATCCGTTTTGGGGATTTCCAAGAGCAGGAATCATTCAAGAAGATATTGAGAGTAGCGCACGATTCGGAGAAATTCTTCTAAAACGATTGAAAGCGAATGAGCTGACTGATATGCAGCAAGAACTCAACAATTTGGGAGCTGTCGACATCAACCCGTCACTCGTTATTCTTGAAAAACGCGCCACAAAATTGTTTGGCATGTACGCTGGTTTTCTCAGCAAAAAAGGAGATTTCTTTAATAAGAAGCGTTTAGGTCGTGTAAGCTTGCTTTCCTACCTGCTGCCAATTGGTGCGTTCATCCTTTCTCCCATCACAACTATTTCTTCATTCTTGATTTCTGTCATTAAGAGAAAGGAACTTACTGCCGAGATTCGCTATTACCAACAGAATTCGCTTCGTGAGTGAACATTTTACGAGAATCTACTTATTTGAATTTATGGTATGCAAACATACCTTTGCGCGGCTTTTGAGCCTCGCCCCTAACAGATTGCATAGTTGAAGGAAGTTTATATTACAGCTTTATCGAAGTTTTTGCCAAACAGCCCTGTTTCCAACGATGAAATGGAGGTTTTTTTGGGAATGATAGGTGGAAAGCCTTCTCGTGCCAGAAGAATTGTGCTACGGAACAACGGAATCAAAACCCGTTACTATTCGTTACTAAAAGACGGAACGCAAAGCCATTCCAATGCTCAAATGGTTCTTGAGGCGGTGAAAGGTTTGGGTATTTCTTCCAAGGAAATTGAACTTCTTTCGTGCGGAACATCTGCCACAGATCAAACCTTGCCATCACACACCGCCATGGTTCATGGACTGCTGGATTCGCCAATGGAGATTGTATCGCCATCGGGAGCTTGCTGTTCGGGAATTCACGCCATGAAGTTCGGTTATCTGAGCATCAAATCGGGAGAAACAACCAATGCTGTAACGGCTGGATCGGAGTTAATCTCGCCAATGATGATGGCGCGGAATTTTGAATCAGAGTCCCGTTCTGAATCTGAATTGGAAAGCAATCCGTTTGTTGGTTTTGAAAAAGATTTTCTCCGTTGGATGTTGTCAGATGGAGCTGGTGCCGCTTTAATGCAAGATAAACCGAATGAAAACGGATTGTCTCTGAAGATTGAATGGATCGAAAGCCGTTCATATGCAAATGAGTACGAAACGTGTATGTATTCGGCTGCTGATAAGAACGAAGATGGTTCGATTAAGAGTTGGAAAGAATTTGAACCGACACATTGGCTCGATCATTCGGTTTTTGCCATGAAACAAGACGTAAAACTACTCAGTAGCACTATCGTTCCATTAGGAGGAAAATACCTGACTGAAATTGCCAAGCGTAGAAACGTTGATGTTTCTTCTGTGAATTATTTTTTGCCGCATCTTTCATCCAATTTCTTCCGTCAGCAGGTTTACGACCAATTAAAAGCGGATGGAATGGAGATTACTGAGGATAAGTGGTTTACCAATTTGGTTGAAGTGGGTAACGTTGGCTCTGCCTCCATCTACATTATGCTCGAAGAACTTTTCAATTCAGGAAAATTGAAAAAAGGCGAGAAATTGCTTTTGATGGTTCCCGAAAGTGCACGATTCTCTTACGCATATGCACTTCTAACTGTTTGCTGAGACAACGTTGAAATGCTCGTAAACCGCGAAGATGTCTTGAAATTTATCCCACAACGACAACCAATTGTGGTTGTTCATGGGCTTGTTTCGCATTCAGAAAACACATCGGTTTCTGAGTTTCATGTAGAGGAAGGACATCTTTTTGTGAGAGATGGCAAATTTCTTCCATCAGGATTGATGGAAAATATTGCTCAAACATCTGCTCTTCGGTCGGGTTATCATTTCGCGCAGCAACTGCAAGATGGAGGAGAGATGAAAGAACCGCCCATCGGTTTCATTGGTGCACTTAAAAACTTCGCGGTTTCTGACCTTCCATCGGTTGGCTCGGTTCTAAAAACCACGGTTACTACAACATACGAAGTAATGGGCATGCAGGTGGTAGAAGCCAATGTGGTTTGTGGTAAAAATGTGATTGCAACCTGCGAAATGAAAATATTCTTGAGCCAAGAAAATCAACCGCAAAACGCATAAGTCCAAAGATTTAAACAAATTCGCACCGCAATACAAAAAGCGACATGGTAGAAGAATTGATTGAAAAGCTGAAGGTTCAAATCATTGAAACATTGAATTTGGAGGATTTGACACCTTCAGATATTAACGCAAATGATCCGCTTTTTGGCGATAATGGCATCGGACTGGATTCAATCGATGCGCTTGAACTGATTGTATTGATGAATAAAGAATATAACATTCAAGTTGCTGACCCAGAAGAAGGCAAGAATGTGTTCTATTCTATTAAGACAATGGCCGATTATATTCAGGCCAATTCTTAATTCTTTTCCCCAATAAACTTCGTCAGGTCATCCTGATAGCTTTTGAACGAGAAAACGTTTACCACACGGTAGTAGTTCTGGGTGTCGACACAGTAATCGTAGGCAAACTTTGCAACCATCAGTTTAGAATCATCATAGCTGAAAACAGCAAGAAGATCAACAATTTGGTCTACTCGGAAACAGTGCTTCGATTTAACCATCATCTTGGCTTGTTTTTCCATCGAATCTTTGAATGAAGCAGCTTTAACCAAAGCCTTGATTTCCTCGACATCGGCCGAACTTACTTCACATAAAGGAACTGGTGGATCTGGAACTGGAGTTGGTTCTACCGCAATTGGCACAATTACCAATTCACCCAAAATCATATCGTGTAATCTGAAAGCACTGCTTTTCAAATCCAGTGCATCATACACATCATAAAAATTGGTTGGGTCAACTACATTCGGGTAGGCCGCGTAGGCAAAATCGATTCGAAAA
Source organism: Flavobacteriales bacterium (assembly GCA_021741155.1). Lineage (GTDB taxonomy): Bacteria > Bacteroidota > Bacteroidia > UBA10329 > UBA10329 > UBA10329. The sequence goes on from JAIOYP010000019.1 coordinate 25,322, forward strand.
GGGTCGCCTCCAAACACACGACATACTTGATAAACCTGGCCGCTATTGAGGCAATAAGGCAAGAAAACCTGCATGGCATTTCTCAAACGAGAAGCATCGTTAGGATTAGAACGCAATTGCTGCAGCTCCATCTGAAACGCTCGTGGACCTATTGGACTAACGCAATTTTGAGCGTTCGTGTTAAGAGTGAAAAAGAAAAAGGAGAAAAGAAAAAGGTGTTTCATTCCAGGCTGATTTGAGCTGTGAAATTACTTTTTTCCCTTTTCCCGAATTTTCGTTTTTCCAAACTTCACAGTTTCACCAAAATTATTCCAATCATCACAAAAACAACACCGATTAAGCGGGTTTTGCTGAAGTCTTCTTTTAGGATTATATAACCCGCCATCGCTCCGAAAACCACCGAAGCTTCGCGAACCGCCACAATGCGGCTGATGGGTGCAATTTGCATCACATATAATATGATTAGGTAGCTGCTTGTGGCGATAATGCTAATCAGAATTGTGGGCCTCAGCAGAGTTTTCAGAGTTAGCCTCATTTCGGATTTTCGTTGAGTAAGAACGTACGGCAAGAACATCAATACCGAAATAATTTGTGAGGCAGCCATAACGGGAATCGGATGAATTTCGGCAACCAGAAGCTTATCGAAAATCGTGTAGCTCATTATGAGCGAACCGCAAATCAAAGCCAGAAAAATGCCCTTGGGCGAAGTGGCTTTTCGGTTTCTGCGGTAAGAGAGAATTCCAATACCCGAAATGACTGTAAGCACCCCGATTCCTGAAACCGTGCTTAGCTGTTCACGAAGTACAATTAAAGAAAGCAAGATGGCACCAGCTATTCCACTTCCCCTCACAATGGGATAGAGCGTACTGATGTCACCATTCTTGTAGGTAAAAGTCAATACGAATCCGTAAACCGCATGAAAAACGCCTGTGGCTAAGAGCAGCACAATTAACTCAGTGGTCAATCGAACATCTCCAACATATGGAATGGAAATGAGCCCAGTAACTACGGAGCTGAATAGAAACGAGAGATAAATGACGCTGTAGTTTCCCGCGTATTTTTTGGCTACAAAGTTCCATGTGGCATGAAGCAGTGCACTTGAAAGCACCAAAAGGAACGTTAATGTTGACACCCGACAAAGATTGACATTCCCGTTAACGGCCACTTATCCAGCAACCAAAGTTCCGAACACATTTTCCTTTTCTCCTTTTTCCTTTTCTCTCAATTTGCGATTAGCTGCGCTGAACTACGTTTCGCATATTCGCACTCAAATTCGTAAATCGACACAAGCATGAAAGGACCAATCTCAAAATTTGCAGAAGAACATTTTCGTCATTTCAATGCCGCAGCATTGATGGATGCAGCCAAAGGCTATGAAACTCATTTGGCCGAAGGCGGAAAGATGATGATAACCCTTGCTGGCGCGATGAGTACGGCCGAGTTGGGGCGTTCGTTGGCTGAGATTATCCGACAAGGAAAAGTGGACATCATTTCATGTACAGGTGCAAACCTTGAAGAGGATTTGATGAACCTCGTGGCGCACAATCACTACAAGCGCGTGCCTCATTATCGTGACCTTTCTCCTCAGGACGAATGGGATTTATTGGAAGATGGATTTAATAGAGTTACTGATACGTGTATTCCTGAAGAAGAGGCGTTCCGAAGATTGCAAAAGCACATTTTCAAAGTGTGGAAAGATGCTCAGGATGCTGGCGAGCGGTTTCTTCCACATGAGTACATGTACAAGATTCTTTTGAACGGAGATTTGGAGCAATACTACCAAATTGACCCTAAGAATTCGTGGATGTTGGCTGCTGCCGAACGCAACTTGCCAATCATTTGTCCAGGATGGGAAGACAGCACCATGGGAAACATCTTTGCTTCCTATTGCTACAAAGGCGAGTTGAACCCATCTACCATGAAATCGGGAATTGAATACATGATGTGGCTTTCTGATTGGTACATCCAGAATTCAAGCGGAAAAGGAGTTGGATTCTTCCAAATTGGTGGCGGAATTGCGGGCGATTTCCCAATCTGTGTGGTTCCAATGCTATATCAAGATCTTGAAATGACCGACATTCCTTTCTGGAGTTATTTCTGCCAAATTTCGGACAGTACAACCAGCTATGGCTCCTATTCAGGAGCCGTTCCAAATGAGAAAATCACTTGGGGAAAACTGGACATCAACACACCAAAATTCATTGTAGAAAGCGATGCAACAATAGTTGCCCCGTTGATTTTTGCTTGGTTGCTTGATTGGTAAGCCACTGAGCTGGAGAATATGCGTCTGATGTCAGATAAAACTTCTCTACAATCTATTACCTTCATGCCTTCTCAAACACAGAATATGAAGTTTACTTTACAACTGACCTTTTTCTGGTTGCTGATTTCCATTTCTGCTTTAGCGCAGGACAACATGGGAATTGGAACACTTACGCCTGATCCGTCCGCCATATTGGAAGTGTCGAGTACAAACAAAGGCGTGCTTCTACCAAGACTGACTTCAGCTCAGAAAAATGGTATTGCCAGTCCTGCACAAGGGCTTTTCATTTTCGATACAACTACAGAGTCGTTTTGGTATTACGATGGAATCCAATGGGTTGAGGCACTTGGTCCGATTGGCCCAGCAGGTCCGCAAGGCGTTCAAGGGCCGCAAGGGATTCAAGGTCCGACTGGGCCTCCTGGAGCAGATTCCAGCGTTCCCGGCCCAGCAGGTCCACAAGGATTGCAAGGCCCACAAGGAGTTCAAGGAATTACGGGTCCAACAGGCCCATTAGGTCCAATAGGCCCACAGGGACTTCAAGGATTACAGGGACCAGCGGGAATTCAAGGAATTGATGGCCCAACAGGAGCGCAAGGAGTTATAGGCCCAACGGGGCTTCAAGGCATAGACGGCCCAACTGGCTCGCAAGGCGTTCAAGGGCCAATTGGCCCAACAGGAACGCAAGGTGTTCAAGGTCCTACTGGTCCATCGGGTTCTGCGAGTTACAACCTGACTTTTACTTCAAATCCAAATGGAACGTATAGTTTGACTGACGATGGCGGAACGCTGACAACTACAGCTGGCTCGTGGCTTACAACTGGAAACGCAAGCACCAATCCAGCTACTAATTTCATTGGAACCACCGATGGTCAGCCATTGGTCGTTAGAACAAACAACACAGAAAAAATGCGTGTGCTGGGCAATGGAGATATTTGGGTGGATGGCTCAAAACCCGTTCAGTTGAGAAGGTTTAATTGCAGCGGATGTGATAATCCCAATAGAAACACTGGAGTTTCTACAACTGATTACGTTGCCTTTATCGGTGGATTCTATCCGACCGCGAACAGCAATGCCGAAAGTACCCGTGCACGTATGTACTCTACTGGTGGCACATGGTGGTTTAAAGGCGATACAGAAGGCCCAAGCGGTGAAGATTGGAGCGTGGATGTCGTCTTTATAAAACTGGAATTGGTTGACGATCAGCGTCCAGCAAGCTCAACTGGAGGGGGAACAGGGTTCTAATGAGACGAATCATTGTCATATCATTTTTGGTTTTGGGCAGTTATTCGCTATTTGCTCAACAGCGGGTTGGTGTTGGAACCATGAATCCAGATGCAACAGCGCAATTGGAGCTAGCTTCTACAAGCAAAGGAGTTTTGATTCCAAGAATGACAAGTGCTCAGCGGCAAATGATTCCGAACCCTACAAATGGGCTTTTGGTGTTTGACGTTACCACAGTTGGTTTCTGGTATTTTGATGGTGTGCAATGGGTTCAACCTTTTGGCCCAACAGGCCCTCAAGGCCCAGTTGGTATAGTCGGAATTGATGGCTCAACGGGCCCGCAAGGGCCAACTGGCCTAGCATCAACAGTTGTTGGCCCTATTGGAATTGGCGGAATTACGGGAAATCAAGGTCTTCAAGGCCCTACAGGTCCAACTGGACCCCAAGGAGGCGTTGGAATTGACGGAATTGATGGAATCACAGGAGCTCAAGGGCCAGTTGGAGCAGCAGGTCCACAGGGAACCCAGGGAATTGTGGGCGTGCAAGGATTAGTTGGAAACACGGGTCCTCAAGGAATAGCAGGTATTTCAGGGAGCACTGGACCACAAGGAATTACAGGAGTTTCTGGCCCAACTGGCCCTATGGGACCTCTAAGTTTTAATACGGCAATTGCCATCGGGGCGAATGGTTTATTGGAAGTTACGGATCCGCAATCAACACTTTATTCGCAGCAGGCAGCTTGGATGACGTTAGGTAATACAGGAACCAATCCCGCCAATAACTTTGTGGGAACCACAGATGCTCAAGATTTGAATATTGCCACAGCTGGAACAGAAAGAATGCGAGCGCTCTCCAACGGAGATGTTTGGGTAGATGGCAGTAAACCATTTTTGTTGCAAAGGTTTAACTGCAATGGGTGCGATGACCCGAATAGAAACACAGGGGTTTCTACTGCGGATTATGTGGCTTGGATTGCTGGGTTTTACCCAACTTCGGGTGGCAATTGTCATTCAACCTCGTCCCGAATGTATAGTAGTGGTGGCACGTGGTGGTTTAAGGGAGACAATCAAGGATCTAGTTCGGAGGATTGGAATATTGATGTTCTTTTTCTGAAACTGGAAATGGCAGACGACCAACGACCAGCATCAGCTCAAGGAGGTGGAACGGGGTTCTAACATGAGCAATCGAATTCAAATACTCTTTTCGATTTTAATCGTATTCGGTCTGAAAGCCAGCGCTCAACAACCGAATATGGGCGTGGGAACGTTGAATCCAGACCCATCTGCTTTGCTTGAGTTACAAGCCAATAATATGGGCTTTCTTATTACCAGAATGACCACAACCCAAAAACTGGGCATTACCAATCCAGCAACAGGTCTTTTGGTTTACGACCTCAACACGCAATCGTTCTGGTATTTTGATGGGACTGTTTGGGTGGAGGCAATTGGACCGCAGGGTCCACAAGGCCCGCAGGGACCAACGGGTCCGCAAGGAGTGGCGGGCACGATTGGAGTTGATGGGGTAACCGGTCCAACAGGCCCAACGGGTCCGGCAGGTGTGAACGGAACACAAGGAATCAATGGTGCTCCGGGAGTTGCTGGTGTTACTGGTCCTTCAGGATTGACCGGTCCAACTGGCCCAACAGGCTCTGCTGGTGTTCAAGGAATTGCAGGAGTAATGGGCCCAACTGGACCAACAGGTTCGATTGGTTTGACTGGAGCACAAGGAAATCCAGGTCCAACTGGCCCACAAGGAATTGCTGGCAACGATGGCATTGATGGGGTAACTGGTCCGCAAGGGTTGGTGGGGCCAACCGGACCTGCTGGCCCGATAGGTGTAGATGGGCCAACGGGAGCAACAGGAATTGTGGGTCCAACTGGCGCAATCGGCCCCACTGGTGCTGATGGAGCAACAGGCGTTGGTGTTCAAGGGCCAACTGGACCGACTGGACCTACTGGATCTCAGGGACTACAAGGAAATGATGGCCCTCAAGGTATTCAAGGGCCAACTGGCGCAATAGGCCCTCAAGGATTGATTGGCCTCACTGGTATTGATGGCCCAACGGGTCCGCAAGGCAGCACAGGCCCTATCGGTCCAGACGGGCTGCAAGGAATTCAGGGCATTGCTGGCCCCACAGGACCTCAGGGATTAATAGGCTCAACCGGTCCTGATGGAGCTGTCGGCCCTACAGGCGCACAAGGGATTGTAGGTCCGACAGGTGCACAGGGAATTCAAGGTATCGATGGCCCAACGGGAGCACAAGGAATTGTTGGACCAACAGGAGCCACTGGGGCAACGGGAGCTACAGGGACATTTACTGGCGGAACCTTAGGTCAGACGCTTCGCCATGATGGGACCACTTGGGTTGCCACCAGCAACCTGTTCAATGATCCGAATACGAATAACATCGGCATCGGTACGACAACTGCAACACTTTCTCTTCAGATAGCCACAACGGATGCCATCGGAGTTCCAGCCGGAACAACGGCCCAAAGACCCGGTGGCGTAGTACCAACAGGGGCAATGCGATACAACACGACTTTAGGGGCGATGGAGGTTTACACGGGAACGGCTTGGATTAATATCAATACACCACCTATTGGAGCCACGTATATTCAATGGGCAAATGCAGCCGACCCGAATACCATTTATCCCAATACAGTATGGGCAAGTTCTGATATTACGAACGGAAACTTTATCCGCGCCAGAGGAGGAGGCGCCAATGTGGCTGCTGCTGCCGCTCTTACCGGAGTGCCGCAAGGTGATGCTTTTGAAGACCATACCCATGCTGCGGGAGGTACAGCGGCTGGTTCAGGAGCATTGACCACATCAGCTGCTGGGGCACATGACCATAATTGGGGAGGATGGTGGAGCAACGATGATTCTAGACAATACACAAATGACAATGGTAACGGAGCTGGCAACACCTATTCTGATGGGGCCTTCTGGTGGGGAGGAACAAACGGCACTACAAACGAATATACGTCTAGAACATCCAGCACTATTGGAAATCATGCGCATGGCGGCACCACCTCAGGTGCAAATCCTTATTCAGGCAACATTTGGATTCCATATGACGATAACACTTCTTCCAATGTGAAGGATATTTCCCCAGGAAGCAACCCATCTCAATGCGGTGGAGGTTGGGATGGAAGACAAACATTCGGCAATTTTATGGGCAGGCTGAATGACAACTGTATGAATCATAACCACACAATTACTGCCGATGGAAGCCATTCACACACAGACAACTTCTATGCACACCGTCACTGGCTCAAGGCGAGAGCCACATCCGCAGCATCGACTCATACGCACACCGTTCCTGATCACGGCCACTCCGTTTCTGTAACGGTAATCGGAGCCATAACGGGAACATCAGCCACAGAGACCAGACCAGATAATGTGGCTGTCATATTTTGGAGAAGAACAAACTGATGAATCGGCTTCTATATATCGCGCTGCTCTTGCTTCCGTTGGTTTCTATCGGACAGACGGAATTTGTCATCAACAAGGGAACAGACATCCGCATAAACCCTGGTTGTCAGGTCATTTTTGCGGAAGGCGGAATTCAGAATGAGGCTGGACAACTTTCCAATGCGGGAGAGTTAGTCGTTGAGGGAAACATTCTAAATGCTGGAACTCTTGCCGGAGGAACCTCATCTGGGATATTCAGGGTATTGAATGATATTGAGAACAATGGCCAAATGCAGCCCGGCCAAAGCTTGTTTGAGTTGTATGGTGATGATCAGTTTCTGCGCGGTTCGCAACAATTGAACTTCTATAACCTCACTTTAATCGGTGGTGGCGTAAAGTATATGCTTCAAAACATTGAAACAGCTGGAACGCTTGACCTCACAGACCGCGAATTCAGAGCAACCTCTAAAACAGTTTTCCATATCAATACCACGCCCGCTACGGTTCTTGCCATTCACGATCAGGGGTTTGTGAGTGCAGATGCTGGTGGCGGACTATCTCGCGTTACCAATTCTTCACAGGACTATTTCTTCCCGGTCGGTAGCACGCAGAACAATTTCAAGATTAGACCAGTGACCATTGCCCCTAATGGAGGAACGAATACTTACAAGGTGAGATACGCACCCGGACCTACACCGAATTCAATCCAAAGAAGTTCAGAACTCTATTACGTCAATCCTATTTTTTACCATGATATGACTCGCACAGATGGTGATGCTTCGGGAGCGATTACTGTTTTTTATGAGGAGGTTTCAGACGGGAAATTTGAAACATTGGCACATCAGGAATCAGATTTTTGGCACGAAAGCGCGGGAACAATCGTAGGGCCGCTGTTGGGAAGTGGACCAGAATTGATGTCTTACAAAACACCCGATTGGGATTTCAGCACACCCGAAATAGCCTTGGCAGCCTTGGCAACGGAGATATTCGTTCCGAACGTGTTTTCTCCAAATGAGGATGGCCACAATGACGTTTTCAAACCTCGCGGAACAGAACCGTTCGAATACGAAATGCGCATTTACGACCGTTGGGGAAATCTCGTTTTTGAATCGAAAGAACTGGCAAAAGGCTGGGACGGCACCTTCAAAGGCGCGCCAATGAACAGCGCGGTCTTCGTTTACTACGTCCTTTCGGCAGGAGAGGTCATTTCTAAAGGAAACGTGACCTTGCTTAGATGAGGTCAATTATCACATATCTGTTGATACTCGCTTCAACGTTTGCGTTTGGACAAGACATCCATTTTGTGCAGTTTACAGAAACGCCTCAGCTCGTCAATCCTGGATTGACAGGCGTTTTTGAAGGAAAGATGAGAATCATTGTAAACTACCGCGATCAATGGGCAACGGTAGATGCACCTTACCGCACCTTCGGGTTTAATTACGACCACCGCATCACTCCCAAAAAACTGAAGAAAAAGGCAAGTTTGGCTGTTGGTGTGGCGGCCTTTAGAGACGATGCCGGAGACCTTGGCCTTCACACAACTTCAGGGGTTATCAGCTTGGCAAGCACTTTAAATCTTACCCGAGAACAGTCGGTTACAGCAGGGATCCAAAGTGGAATTATTTACCGTGGTGTAGATATGACCAATGCCATTTGGGGAAGCCAATATGATGGCGATAACTATGACCCAACCGTTTCTTCTGGCGAAGTCAGCAACTTCAATTCGTTCATATCGCCCGATGTTTCGCTCGGTTTTTCGTGGAACTACAACCAGCCACTTGGCATTGGCCCTTTTCGCGATTTACAAGTGCATGCCGGAACAGGTCTTTTTCACCTCAATCGCCCCAAACAGAAATTCAATTTGGGCCAAGATGATAGATTGAACATGCGTTGGACCCTGCATGCCGATGCCATGATGGGACTCGGAAATGGCCGTAGCTACATCGTTCCCATGTTTCTGTTCCAGCTGCAAGGAAAATCTACCGAAGCGGTTTTTGGAGCTCTTTACCGCTTCATGCTAAAAGAAGCTGCCCAAGTAACCGGATTTGTGAAAGGCGGTGCCCTTAGCCTTGGTGCTACCTACCGCTGGGGCGATGCCATTACGCCTATGGTGGCCGTAGAATACCTCTATTTCCGATTGGGAGTAAGCTACGATGTCAACGTTTCCAAACTCCACAAGGCCACAGGTTTTCAGGGCGGGCTTGAGGTTTCGCTCAAATGCACCATTGCTGATGGATTCTACTACTCTGGTCGTCAGTCAAAAAAGTAGGGTTATCAGGGTAGAGACGCGATTTATCGCGTCTCCTGCAACATGGATACGCGATTCATCGCCTCTCCTGCAACATGGATACGCGATTCATCGCCTCTCCACGGATTAATAAGAGACGCATTGCATGCGTCTCTACAGGAAAAAAAAGGCGACATCCGAAAATGCCGCCTTTTCTGTTTTCATCCAATGGGTCGGATGTTTCGGTCACATGCTGAAATTCTCATTGGGGTATGTGCCACCTGGTTCAAGATTGATGGTACGAATCTGCGTACCGTAACCCATTCGGCTCACCTTCATGGAGGCCTCCACCGCCACTGGCAGGTCGCCAATAATCAACGAATAGAGCCCCATAGTATCGGTGAAAACCTCAACAATTTCACCGCTGCTATCGGGCATTGGTACCGTAACCATTACAGATGCACCGCTCAATGGCATGTTCATCATGTCGGTTACTTTACCGCTGATGGTGTATATCGCCAATTGTCTATTGCAGATTCTTTCCAAATCTACTTGGGGGGCGTACGCAATCGTTTATCTCAATTGGGGAAAGTTGCGGACATGCATTAAAGATAAATTCCCTTTACGAACGCCATGCTACTTTCCTGCACTCAAGGATATATCGGCCCCCTTTTTCTGGAGCTTGCCTAGTATTTGGCAGCGTTGATAAAAATGGTTCAATAAAAGAGACCCTTCCTTCGTCAGGGAAGCAAGTAGTTGGGTTCGGCTTATCCGTTTGTTTCCCTGACGAAGGAAGAGAACCGTTTCAGGCAACTCCACCATCTGTGATGCACTTTCTTTGGCTCAATACTTAGCAGAAATGCGCATATTTTTAGCAAAAATCCACATGTTTTTGCTAATAATACATGTATTATTAGAAAATATATCCATCATTTTGATAAGAATCTTCATGTTTTTGAAAAGAACATCTGCATTCTTAAAAAGCACATCTGTGTTCTTAAAAAGAATATCTGCTTCTTTGGCAATAACATGCATCTTTTTATCCATTACACCAAAATTTCAACTCTTCCAAAAGGTCTCCGTCATAGAGTTCGAGAATTCGAACTCTATGCAGATGGTTTTTAACTCAGTACTGAGGTGATGCAAGGAATAAACGCTAGAAGTACCTCGCTAAAACGGTGACTACGTAATTTAGCGCCATGACTCGATTCCTACCCTTCCTTCTCCTTTTATCCTTTTCTGTAAAAGCCCAAGTACACATCCATTGCGGAGCAGATGAAATCCGTATTGCAACCCTACAGGCAAACCCCAAAATTGCGCAAGCGGTTATTGAACGCGATGCGGCCTTGGAAACATTCACGCGCGGGTACGAGCAATCGCCAACCAGAGGCGGACAGGTTTACACCATTCCCGTGGTTTTCCACGTCATTCACAAATACACTACAGGTCCCAATTCTGAAAATATTTCGCGCGAGCAGATTCTTGATGGACTTAGAATACTGAATGAGACTTTCCGAAAAACACGAGAAGACACAGCAGATATTCATGCCGATTTTAAACCCATTCATGCCGATACCGAGATTGAATTTGCGCTAGCCACTAAGGACCCAGAAGGAAATTGCCACAGCGGTATCAACCGCATTGCATCAGACCTCACCAATTCGGGCGATCACCGCGTAAAGGAACTCATCCATTGGAATCCGGCCATGTATTTGAACGTGTATATCACTTCTAATGCCGCTGGCCTTGCTGGGCATTGCGTGTGGCCTGCTGATGCAGATACCATTCCCGCATGGGACGGTATTGTGATTGCCCACACCTATGTTGGCACCATCGGCACTTCAGACCTCACACGTTCGGTTGCCTTTGCGCACGAGTGCGGGCATTACCTCAACCTGCACCACATTTGGGGTGGCAATAACGTTCCTAACTTCTACTACCTGCCTGTTGGTCAAGCATCCAATTGTGATGAAGATGATTTGGTTGATGACACTCCGAATACAATTGGGTGGAGCAGTTGCAATCTCAACGCATCATCTTGTGGTAATGTGAGAGATAATGTTCAGAACGCGATGGACTACAGCTATTGCAATATCATGTTTACCGAAGGGCAGAAGACAAGAATGCGGGCGGCTTTGAATTCACCGATTGCTAATCGAAACAACCTTTGGACACCAAGCAATCTTGCGGCAACAGGCGTGATGCCATCGGAAGGTCTTTGCGCTGCCGATTTCATATCAGACAAGCAAGTAATCTGTTCCAACTCGGAAAATGAAGTGGTATTTGGGCAAGCTTCCTACCATGGCACTATTGACAGTCTTGTTTGGCAATTTGAGGCCGGCACACCGAATACTTCCACTAGTTTCTACCCAGCGGTAAGTTATACCGAACCCGGCAAACGCGATGTATCGCTAACGGTTTATGCTGATGGAACTATGCAACAGATTACAAAGCAGAATTACATCACAGTTCTGTCCGATTCTTCTTGGTCTTACCCTTTTTGGGAATGGTTCGGAGAAAACTCTTCCTTACAGGGAGAAAGATGGTTTGAGAGCTCGTTGGATGATGATAATCGATGGGAGGTAACCACTGTAGCTGCTCATAGCCCTATCCACTCAGTTTGGGTAGACAATTGGGACAATAACACCATCACCGTTGATGAACTCTACGGGCCGCCAATCGACCTAAGTTCTGCTTCGCAGATGAAGCTGGCGTTTAAATATGCCTATGCTGGTTCAGACTTGGCAGCATCTGGCTCTAAATTGCAGGTTCAGATATCGCGCAATTGCGAAACAAGTTGGACAACACGGTTAAGCTTAACTGGCGCTGGTTTGGAAACAGCTGCTCCGCAAACAACTCCATTCGTTCCAATTGAAACACAATGGAATCAGGAAGTAGTAAATATTCCAGCTTCCTATTTAGATGATGATTTCCGATTCCGTTTTGTGTTTACCTCTAACGGAAATAATCGCGTGTTCTTGGACGATATCAATATTGACCTAACGGCTGATATCGAAGATTCGTGGCTAACCGCTTCAGACATTTCCATTTATCCCAACCCTACCTCTGAGGTGCTTAACGTGAATTTCACACTGAATGAATCTTCCGAGATTGGATTTTCAATCGTTGATGTGCTGGGAAAGACATTACTCTCAGTTCCTGAGAAAGATGTTGTTTCGGGGTCAAACAATTTCCAGTTTGATGTGGATGCGCTAGAATCAGGCGTTTACTTTTTGCAGATAAAGTCAAGTGGAATCAAATCAACCAAAAGATTCATCATCTTTTAATGTCTTTAGGAATCCATGGTGCTTACTTTTGTTTCAAATAAACTACACATGAAAAAACATCTACTCTACACATTCCTAATCGTCAATGCAGTAGTTCTCTCAGTCTGCCCAGTATTTGCGCAGTCTGCTGGCGGACCACTCCCGGTTATCACCGAGATTATGTACAATTCTCCGGAATCAGGTAATGATACCCTTGAATTCGTTGAGGTTTACAACCCAAGTCTGAGTTCTCCTATCAACATGGCTGGCTTCTACTTCTCCTCTGGTTTTTCATTCACGTTCCCAACAGATTTCTCTTTAGGCGCGGGTGAATACGTGATTGTATCTGGCGATTCACTCATTTTTGAAGCTGCATTCGGAGTTGAGGCTTTTCAATGGGATGGAGCGGCTACCCAATTGAGTAATAACGGTGAAGGAATTGCCTTAAGACAGCTGAGTTTCGGTCTTGTTGATACCGTGGCCTATGATGATGTTGCCCCATGGCCAACTGCTGCTAATGGTCAAGGTTATTCACTAGTGCTTTGCGATCCAACATCTGACAATAACGTGGCTGCCAATTGGACGCTTTCAGAAAACAATACAGGAGTTGTAGTGAATGCCAAAACCATCTTTGCTGATCCAGGACAGGCTGCAACTTGTACAGCCGTTGGAGTTTCTGACGACAACGTTATCACAACCCTTCTTTACCCAAACCCAACCGAGAGTGAGTTCAGATTGCAATTTGCTTCTATCGAAAAAGCTGGAGCGCTTAACGTTTTCAACAGCATGGGGCAATTGGTATATAGCCAAGTAATTTCTGCTGGTTCAACATCAGTCAATGTGGATTCGAACTTGAAAAGTGGCTTCTACCTCATCAACTTTACGGTAGGAAACAAAACAGAACAACACCGTTTGATTATCCAATAATCAATCGTGTTACGAGATAGAAAAAGGCAGCCAGTGGCTGCCTTTTTTGTTGTTAGACAACGAAGCTAATCTTGCTAAAACAAAAGCTGCTGAAACAAGGACTTCAAAACTCCACCCTGTAATACACCAAGGGCAGAAAACCCAGTTGATATTTAGTCTCCAACTGTCCGGTGTCTGAGTTGAAATTCTGACTGAAAACGTTTTTGGTATTGGTGATGTTCTGGAAATCGAGCGCCAAACTGTGCGAAGCGCGCTTGCCGTTGAATACGATGGTAGCTTTCAAATCCAATCGGAAATAGTCTTTGTATTTGGCTTCATACGCTTTCGAATAATCGCGGATGGTTTCTTGCTGCGCGATGGAGGCATCAAGATCTATGGGCACATACCGCGCACCGCCTGTCCAAGTAATCTTTGAATCAAAAGCCAAGGTATTCTTCTTACTGATTTTGAACTCATATCCGCCCAAGGCACTCAGATTGTAGTTACCATTAAAAGCAGTATTACGCCTCACTCCATCGCTTCCTTTGTAGGTAGAATTGTAGAGCGAAGTGGTTAGTAGGAAGTAGTAGCAACGGTCAAAAAACTTCTCAAGCGTAAGTTCAATTCCCATGTTGTCGCCTGTGCCGTTGTTCTGCAAACTATCGCTCACTTCAACATCGCCAATGCTAGAACCCGCATTTGCCATGCTAAAATAGGACGCCACGGGCTCTACCGGAATCTTGTAGAGATACTGGTAGTACCCCTCAATTTTCAAACGCAGTTTGGGAATAATGGTCCAATCGTAACCCACAATGGCGTGCACACTTCGCGTAAAACCCACGTTCCTATTGGTGGTTACGTAGCGGTTTTCGGTCGGCAAATAGGTTTGATAGAAATAGGTGAGCGCGGGCAGCATCTGGCTGTGCATGCCGCTTCCTACAGAAAAAGCATGACGTTTGAATGGCTGCCATTTGAACCCAATGCGTGGCTCAATGGCAAAAGAAGTGTTGAGCGTACTCATTTGCCCATGCACACCTATGCTTCCACTTGTTTTTTCGGAAAAACGATGGTGGAACTGCGAGTAAACTTGCGCAAGCCCGTAGTTGTCTTTTAGGTTGAGATTGACGTAATAGTTTCCGCTGCTTAGGTCGATGGTGCTATCAACAAACGAGATGAACTTTTGGTCGTAAATAATGCCAGTTCTGATGTTGCTACGTGCGCTCAACTTGGTATTCAACTGGCTATGAATGCTGGCGCCTAGAGTCACATTCTTGTTGTAGGTTTCGAGGTAAGTGTTGGATGTAGAATCTGTCTCTTCAATGATGTCTTTTGTTTGCCATTGATGGAGACCTGTAATAGCAATGGTGGTCTTTAAACTAGTCTTCTCTCCTAGAAAGATGAGATGCGTAAGCCCAGCAGCACCCATGTCTGAACCCAGTTTCTGGTCTCGTTTTTCCTTATTTCCATCGTTAAAACCAGGGTTATCGGTAATGTGGATGGAGCTAATGCCGCCAATGCCCCAAAGTGTAAAGCGACCTGCTTTTTTCTGGGTTGGAATATCAATCACAAACGTCAAATCCTGGTAATACGGAATAGCGGAAATACCAAAGTCAATTCCCATCAAACCAATAATAGCCATGGTAGAATAACGATAAGAAGCCATGTAAGAAGCAGGGTGCTTTTTCGTGAACGGACCTTCCAATCCGAATTCTAACCCTGCTAAACCAAGCTGAAAATAGTATTCGCGTTTTTCGCTGTTTCCTCTCCTCAGATTGAGGTCAAAGGCTCCCGCATTGGCATTGCCATATTCGGCCGGAAAAGCACCTGTAAAGAAATCGCTATTGGCCAGCATGTTATTGTTGAGAATGCTGACGGGGCCGCCCGTGCTTCCCGAAAAACTGAGGTGGTTTGGATTGGGTATGTTGATGTCTTCCAACCGCCAAAGGACTGCCGTAGGCGAGTTTCCACGGATGATGATGTCGTTCCGTTCGTCCGAACCACCCGAAACACCCGCATAGGCTGCAGCGGCTCTAGCAGGATCTTGCCACGAACCCGCAAAGCGCCTCGTTTCTTCTACAGAAAAAGCGCGGGCGCTGATAATGGCCATTTCATTCAACGCTTCGCCTTGATCGCGCTCTGCCTTTATTACCACTTCATCAACCGCGTTAATCTTCTCTTGCAGTTGAATGTTCAGCACCATTTGTTTGGATGGATTCAACACAAGATTTTGTAGGAATTGGTCTTCATAACCGATAAACGAAACTTTGAGGGAAACCCTTCCGATTGGAACATTCTCCAGCTTAAAGCTGCCATCAATATCCGTAGCCGAACCATTAAAACTGACTGAATCCAACACGATAACTGATGCACCTGGAAGTCCACGTTGCGAAACCGCGTCTACCACCTTGCCACGGATAGTTTGGCTAATTTGTGAGAATGCGTGAGGCGAACTCAGTAACAATAACAGGAAGGTAATCGACCTAAACATGGGTCGCGAAGATCATCAATCTTTAAACACGAATCCGGCCATTAAACCACGATGGTCAGAGCCCGGAATGGTCACCGTTTGGCAGGAAGTTGGAACGAGATTTTTCGAAAAAGTGATGTGGTCAATGGGAATTAACGGTAATCCAACATGCATCGGATAGGTTGCTTGGAAACCATCGCGTACTGCTAGCAAGTTCCCTTTCTCAAGAAATGCTTTATACTCAGCATCCCACGGAACAATATTGAAATCGCCCAAAACAATAACGGGATTCTTGATTGATTGCGCTATTTCGGAAACTGTTCGCATTTGCAAGTTCCGCTCCTCGGTTTCATTGGGAAATGGAGGGCGCGTGTGCAGCGAGATGACCGTCACGTCCAATTCGTTTATCAGAACTTGGGCAATGATAATGGGCGTGTTTTCAATGTCCAGCACATCGTAAGATGTAATCGGAAATTTGGAGTAGATACCAATGCCATAGCAACAGGTGTCCCAAGGGGCAGAGATGGTGTATGGGTGTGACAATTCGAAGATGGAGTCGAGCAAAGGAGTCCACGTTGCATTCAATTCTTGAATGGTGAATACGTCTGCATTGCAAGCAGCAAGTTCAGCAATGGCGATTTCAAGACTTGGATTGTGGTGGTAAACGTTGAACTGGGCAATGGTGAATGCTGGTGCTTCCTCGGTTGGAAAGGGAGCAAAGTGAGGCGCCACCAATGCTGCACTCGCTAGAACGGATAGTAAAGCTGCACCAGCCAACAAACGTAGTTTGAGCAACAGCGCTCCAATAAAAACGAAAAGACCGAGTACGACCGTAAAATGGGCAAAAGCCCCTAGCAGTTCAAGTGGCCAAATGCCGAGCGGAAACCAATGGGAAATACTTAGCAGAATGAGCCCAGAGCCAAGGGTATACTGCAACCAATTTGCGATTTTCAATTCTCCGCTTTCTCCTTAAACTTTCGGTACAAATACTTCTGCGGATTATCCAAGTCGATGGCACGACCTTGAACCCAAGCATGTGTCACATCATTGGTCATCATATCCAGGGCATCACCCGATGAGACAAAAAGCGTGGCATCCTTCCCTGCTTCCAACGAGCCAGAGGTTTTGTCAATTCCAAGAATCTTGGCTGCGTTTAGGGTGATTGATTTCAATGCTTCTTCCTTCGGAACGCCATAAGCAACCGTTGTCCCTGCCGTAAAAGGAAGATTGCGCGAACCCATGGCTTCCATATCTCCCGAATAATCTAAGCAAAAGAGGATTTTGGAATCGTACAATGCTTTGGCTGATTTGTAAGGCTGATCCACATGGTCGTCTGTATTAGCAGGCAATGAATGCGTCCGTTCTAAAATGACAGGAATCTTCTTCGAGCTCAAAAAATCAACCACCAACCACGCTTCGGTAGCACCAACTACCACAGGCTTTTTCGCTCCAACTGCTTCTGCAAACAACACAGATTCCATAATTCCTTTGGCATCATTGACATGCAAATACAGGTTCTGACTGCCATCAAAAAGACCTTTGCAAGCAGCCATCTTCTGGTTGAATTCGGGTGATGGGTTTTCGGTATAAGCTTTGGCTCGCTGAAGGAATGTTCTCAGTTCATTCACCTGCTCATCATACTTCTCATTCGCCTTTGTTGGTCCTGGCTCTGCCCACCAACCAGAACGTTGGAAACGATTCGGCCAGTTTACATGAATACCATCGTCTGCTTTCAGTACCGCATCTTCCCAATTCCAGCCATCCAAATGCATCACAGCACTTGTACCGCAAATCCTTCCCGAACGAGGCGTTGCTTGCGTAATCAAAACGCCATTCGAGCGAACAGTAGTAGAGATTTTGCTGTCGGTGCTAAAAGACGTAATCGTTCTCACTTCTGGATTGTAATCGCCCGTTTCCGCATAATCGTTGGTAGCACGCACAGCGTCAATTTCGGTCAGACCAAGGGTGTTGTTTGGGCTGATAAAACCTGGATAAACGTGCTTTCCTGTTACATCGATAATGTTGGCTTCCTCTGGATTCAATTTTACTGTCGCCATCGGCTTCACGAAGGTGATTTTGCCATTTTCAATACCGATGGCAGCATTCCCCAGTACATCTCCATTACCGATGTGGGCAATACCACCAGTAAGAACAATGGTTTTTGAAGGCGTTTCTCCGGGCTTAGGAATTTGCGCCCAAGTGTTCATCGCGGAAAACAGGAGTGTGATAATAATTAGTGTTCTCATTTGTCTTTGTCAATTAGCAAGCGACTGAATGCTTGCAAAGTCATGGTTTTTACGGGAGGAAACCCGTTTTCGTCTATTGCAAGAATTTTCTTGTCATTAGAAACAAGAATATCAGCACCACCCGAAATGTAGATGTCGGCAAATTTATTAGCGTCTTCATCACCTTGTACAAGGCCGAAATGGAAGAACGGGGATTCGCGTACAACGTTCTCTGAAGTAAGAATTACCCCTAAGAGATTTTGAGCGACCTCAACTCCCCAGAAGTCGATGAATTTCTCCTCATACTCAAGAAGTATTTCTGTGGAAATGCACAAATCAAATCTTGCATTGAGAAAAGCATCGAACACGTTCCGATACGGAGAACGTTTCCCAATGCATGAAAGGAAGGCGTTGGTGTCTAAAACGACTCTCATTTCACTTTTCACCTTCGGCCAGCCATTGCTCGTAAACGCTGGCTGTAAAACCTTGATCGGATTCTACTTTACCTATGGCCTTATCCAGCTTTTTCTTGAAGAAGAAGTTCAGTAGCTGTTTCACCTCTTTAAGTTCCTTCTCATCATTTACATGACGCAGTGTTTTCAGAACCTCAAGTTGGGCTTCAGAAAGTTTATGTGATGGAGATAACATGATTTATGAAGGTTAAAGATAACGATTCGATTATGGTTCCATCGTATCGCAGTGATACAGATGATGTTCTTTTTTGCTTGGTTTATCGGCTTTTGCTCCGCCTTTCTTGGCCGTAATCATCTTTTGAATAAGTCGATTTCGTTCCTCATCCAGTTGATGTTGTGCCGTTTTGTCTTTTTCGCGGGAGAAGTACAGTACGCCATCTACATACGTTCTTTCCGCCTTGGCGTAAATGGATAACGGATTGTCTGACCACACCACCACATCGGCATCTTTTCCTGCTTTCAGGCTTCCCGTTTGCTTGTCCAGTTTCAGCATTTTGGCAGGATTGAGTGTTACCATTTTCCAAGCTTCTTCTTGACTCATACCACCGTATTTCACGCCTTTAGCAGCTTCTTGGTTCAAACGTCTTCCCATCTCAGCATCATCCGAGTTGATTCCCACATTCACGCCTGCTTCATGCATCAAAGCCGCGTTGTATGGAATCGCATCATTCACCTCATACTTATATGCCCACCAATCGGAGAAAGTAGACCCACTCACACCATGTTCTTTCATTTTATCAGCCACTTTGTAGCCTTCCAAAATGTGCGTAAACGTGTTCATTTTCCAACCCATGCTATCAGCCACGTGCATTAGCATGTTAATCTCTTGCTGAACATAACTATGGCACGTCACGAAACGCTTGCTATCCATAATTTCAACGAGTACATCGAGCTCAATATCGCGTCTCGGTTTTGCAGCCGATGACTTGTCTTTCTTGCCTAAACCATTGAAGGCCGCCCATTCGGCTTTATAAGCCTTGGCGCGGTAAAAAGCATCATAGAAAACTTGTTCCACACCCATTCTTGTTTGCGGGAATCTGGAAGTATAGTATTCGCCCCAATTCGACTGTTTCACGTTCTCGCCCAAGGCAAATTTTATGTGACCAGCCGCATCTTTCACCTTCATTTCTTCTGGTAATTTGCCCCAACGAAGCTTGATGATGCCGCTTTGACCGCCAATCGGATTGGCAGAACCGTGCAGCAATTGCGAAGTTGTGACGCCACCAGCCAATTGGCGGTAAATGTTGATGTCTTCGGAGTTGACTACATCGCCAATACTTACTTCGGCTGTTACGGCTTGCGTTCCTTCATTCACACCACTGCTGATGGCAATATGCGAATGTTCGTCAATAATGCCTGAAGTGACATGCTTTCCAGTTCCGTCAAATTCAATTGTGCCTTCTGGAACGGCCACGCTTTTACCAACAGATTGGATTTTCCCGTTGTTGATGAACACATCAGTACGTTCTAAAACACCATCCGTTTCGTTGGTCCAAACGGTTGCATTTCGGATAATGATTGATTGTGGTTTTGGAGCTTCCGAGTAGCCATAAGCCATGAACGGATAAACCACTTTTCCTACAATCGTATCCTTCTTCGCTTCGTCTTTTTTCTCCTTCTCGTCCGTTTTCCCTTTTTCTCCTTTTTCCTTTTTCTCTATCTCAGAAGTGTAAGTCAATGTCCAATCCGCCCAAACACCATCTGGTCCTTGTCCTTGACCTTTGTAATTCTTGCCATCTTTTCGTCCTGTAAGGCGATATTTTGCTTTCGCTTCTTTCTCGTCTGCAAAAGAAATCGTCACCAATTCGTTCTTCTGACTGAACGAAACGTCCAATTTTGTCGTGTCATTCTTCGCCAACTTGGCACTTGGTTTATCAACCGTTGCAGTCAATTCCAAATTCCACGATTTGCTTCCCATTTTGAGGGAATAATTGGCGCTAATCGAATCGCCTTCCGCCTCACTAAACTTGTATTGCTTGCCCTTAATCCAATGCTCTAGAATCACATTTTTCTCATTGAAAAGGTCCTTTGATGTAATGAGGAAGTTGGCCAAGTTGCCTTTCTGTAACGAACCAACTTCTTTCAGTCCCAACATCTTGGCAGGAACGGATGTGAGCGCTTCCAACGCAGTGATTGAATCCAATCCAGCTTCTTTCGCTTTGAGAATAGCTGGCCAGAAATCACCTTCTTTTTCCAATCCTTCCAGCGTAAGCGCGAAAGGAACACCTGCTTTTTTCAGCGCCTTTGCATTGCTTGGAGCGAGTTCCCAATGAAGCATTTCCTCGTAGCTCGCCAGTTGCGCATCAAACGGGTCTTCCACGTCCAACGCATCTGGGAATTTGAGCGGAATAATGAACGAACCACCCGTGTTTTTTACGGCATCAATTCTTCGGTATTCCGTTCCGTTTCCTAGGAAAATGTATTGTTTCCCGAACTCATCGCCAACTTTATCAGCACGGAAAATGCTCAACAGGTCTTGGCTTTCAAATACCTGTGGAAGCGGCTGAACGCCATTCCAAGCCTCCAAACCAAGATTCATTTCTTTGGTGTTGTCATTTAAATTCGAATACCAATCCGCATCAAAATACGTTTGGCGCAAAAGCGCGATGGCTCCCATTTGCGAACTTGGATAGTTCTGTCCAGAAGTTCCTTTTGAGAACGAATAATTGGCTGCCACGTTGGATTGAAGTAAGTTCTCGTTCGGAGTTCCATCACCTGTCAAAACCAAGGTTGAAGTTCCACGAGCAATTCCGTCTCGCACCAACGAAACCGTAGCCCCAAAACCAATCTTTCTCAATTCTTCGGCCTTCTTCGCGTCAGGAGAGAATCTCTCGGCTGCATTCACTTCAGGATTCAATGCATCATTCCAAGCAAACGCACTTTTCTTCTCTGAATCGTATTGCGGTCCTCGGCCATCTTTCTTCTCCTTTTTACCTTGTTCCACTCCGTAAGTTGAGAACGCATCAATCAACGAGGGATAAATATGTTTTCCCTTTAAGTCGGTTTCAATGGCGCCTTGCGGGACGGCAATTCCAGCACCAGCCGCAATTACGCGACCTTCTTTTACGAGAAGTGTAGCGTCTTCAAAAACGGTTTTTGCATCCACATGAACGGTAGCGTGCGTAAAAGCATAAACAGCTGCATTCTTGTCCTGCACGCCATTTATTGGGAAAGTCGTTTGTGCTTGAATCGTAAGGATGGAGGCAACTCCAAGCAGCAGTAAGAGTGAGAGTATTTTTCTGGTCATTTCAATGGTTTCAGAAGAGCGCGCAAACTTACTCAAATTGAATTCCGTGGGCGTGTCCGCACAATTGCAGGAAGTGAAATGCGTAGCTTTGTTCCTCAAACAAAAATCATGTACGAAATACTACTTCGCTCACACTCAGGATTACGTTGGATTGTTCTTGCAGTCGTGCTTGGCGCCATTTTCCGCGCATTCACAAACATGTCTTCAGGCAAGTTCACTCCGCTAGATGATAAACTCTCGTTGTTCTCGCTCATTTTCTGTCATATCCAATTATTGTTGGGTCTTGTTCTCTATTTCATCAGCCCGTTTGTAAAAGCAGCAATGGAAGCTGGAATGGGAGCAGCTATGAAAGAAACCGTGCTGCGTTTTTGGTTGGTGGAACACATTTTTGGAATGGTAATCGGTATTGCGCTGATAACTATTGGTAGAATTACCGCCAAGAAAGCTGCCTCAGACAAAGAGAAATTCAAGAAGATTGCGGTCTTTTTCACCATTGGATTGGTGTTTATTCTCGCAACAATTCCTTGGCCATTCCGCGAAGTTCTGGGAAGAGGTTGGTTCTGATGAATCAGGCTTTATTGGTTCTTCTTCTCGGGATTTTCTACGCTTGTGGGAGCGTGAATTCGCAGCATTCAAACCCAGAATTGGGAGCGGAAGTTTACAAAACGTATTGCGTGGCCTGTCACGGCTCAAACGGAAAGCTGAAGTTGAATAATGCGCCCGACCTCACGGTTTCAAAAATGACTTTGGAAGAGCGAATTAAGAACATCACCGAAGGAGGAAGCATGATGCCTGCTTTTGCGGAGGTTATTTCTGAAGAACAGATTTCGGCCGTGGCTGTTTATTTAGATGAATTGAAAGAATCAAATTAAGTGGGAAAATTATACGATACAGCACCTGTTCAGGAAACGGCCGTTTTGGTTGGGCTTATTCAAGGGCATGATACCGAGGCGAAAGTGGCCGAATACATGGACGAACTTGAGTTTCTTTCCATGACCGCTGGTTTGGATACCAAGAAGCGCTTCACACAGAAACTCCGAAAGGCAGACCCGAAAACCTTCTTGGGTTCGGGAAAGATTAACGAGATTGATGAATACATCAAGGGACACGACATTGATGTGGTGGTTTTTGATGATGACCTTAGCCCTTCGCAGCTTCGGAACTTGGAGAAGATTTTTCAGAAGAAGATTTACGACAGGAGCCTTTTGATTTTGGATATTTTCCATGCACGTGCTCAAACCGCACAGGCCAGAACGCAGGTTGAATTGGCGCGCTATCAATATCTGCTTCCGCGATTGACCAACATGTGGACTCACTTGGAACGTCAGCGAGGTGGAACTGGAACGCGTGGTGGATCTGGGGAGAAGGAGCTTGAAACGGATAAGCGTCTCATTCGTGATCGGATTTCGTTGCTCAAAGATCAGCTGAAGGACATCGACAAGCAAATGGCTACACAACGAAAAAGCCGTGGACAATTGATTCGAGTTGCATTGGTCGGTTACACCAACGTGGGCAAATCCACGTTAATGAACTTGCTCAGCAAGTCGGATGTGTTGGCTGAGAACAAACTTTTTGCAACGTTGGATACGACCGTTCGCAAAGTGGTGATAGAAAACCTTCCGTTTTTGATGTCAGATACGGTCGGATTTATTCGAAAACTGCCACACCAGTTGGTGGAGAGTTTCAAATCAACATTGGATGAGGTTCGCGAAGCGGATATTCTACTTCATATAGTTGATATTTCTCATCCTGAGTTTGAAGACCACATTAATGTGGTGAACGAAACCTTGGCAGAAATCGGTGCACGCGATAAGCAAACGATTCTTGTTTTCAATAAGATTGATGCTCACACCTATGTGAAAAAGGATGAGGACGACTTGACCGAATCTACCCGCGAGAACTTGAGTTTAGAAGACCTGAAACGCACGTGGATGGGCAAAATGGGCGAAGATTGCATCTTCATTTCGGCCACCAAGAAAGACAACATTGACGAGCTCCGCGACTTGCTTTACGAACGCGCCAAGGCGGTTCATGTCACACGGTATCCGAACGATAGGTTGTTGTATTAATTACTTCGAATAGGCAGGAATTCGGTAGTTGATTCCGAGACTGACCAACCTTGCTGATGGGAAAAAGTATTCGACTTCATCATAATCAAAGAATGCAGGGCCGATTGAAAAATCACTACAGGTTTCAAAACTGAGACCCTTCCATATCGGCACAGTAATTTCGAAATCTATACCGAAAGCAATGCCATGAGTTTTTCTGCTAAATGGGCCTTCTGGGCTATAATCGGTTTCGTGAGTATAGTAAAAGTTGAAGGTTGGGCCTAATCCAAGAATCAGTCTTCTTTTAAGAATCTCAAATTCGTAGGGTGCCGATAATGTGAAAAGAAACAAGTGTCCTTTGTTAAACCCTCGATTTGAATCCCAATTCACTAGTATACCTGTTTGAATCCAAAACTTATCTGCTCTTGTTTCGAATGCGAAATGAAAGCCCCCTACAATATCTGAAATCTTGTGCTCCCGTGGAGGAAATGGCAGATACCTCCAATTGATTGAGATGCCAAAATCCCGTTGAATCGTGTCTTTACGAGCTATTATCTGAGCTTCTGAGGAGTTTGATAAAAGCAATAGAACAAAGAGCGGAAAACAAGACCTAAAAGACCAATTAATCATGGCATTCGGTCTTACAAGAGTTAGTCCACTTTCCCCGAAACAACCCTCACCGTAACAGCCGCAAGCGGCTTTTTCAGCGCATATTCCGCGTGTGCAAAAGTTTCTTCCAATGCTTCGGGCAAATGCACAGAAACGGTGTCTTCCTCGTTTCCAACCTTGCAGCGGAAAGGGTTTTCTTTCTTCATGGCAAGATAGATGTCCCACAGCGTGATGCTCATTGCAGGACGGCCTAAAAAGTAGCCACCACCGATTCCTTGTTTCACTTTTATCAGTCCAAATTCCTTCAAACGACCAACAATTCTTCGCACAACCACGGGGTTTGTACCAATGCTTTCGCCCAATTCGGTGCTATTCACCAAGTTCTTGTCGGTTCTATCGAGATAAACACAAATGTGAATGGCGTTGGTGAAGGTTGAATCGATTTGCATGGATGGAATTTTGCTACAAATGTAACTCTTAAAGTGTTTCATGCTCGTTGAAAAGTACTTTTTTAGCCACAGAAACCTTTAGACTTGTACAAGTAAAAGGATCAATAAATTTATTTCTCCTCTGTGAAAACCTCTGTGAGTTTGTGAGGTGTAAGGTTAGGGGATTGTCTTTATGCTTTGGATTGCTTGGTTCGGAGACCCTTAAGGGCAATTCGAGCTCAAAAAAAAGAGGCCGCCTTTTCAGACAGCCTCTCTCATCAAATAGGGTTTGGAGAGTATTAGTTTCTCACCAAACGCTTAAACGTTCTGCCTGTGGCAGTTTCAATTTCCATGATATAAACCCCTGTTTTAACGGGGGTTAAATCAATGGTGTACAAATTAGCTCCAGCCAAACGCTCGGCACGTACCACTTTGCCCGATACATCCATGATACGGATATTGAGGGTTTCGATATTGTCTAAACGAAGTGTGAAGATGCCATTGCTTGGGTTTGGGTAGATGCTGGCGTTAATTCCTGCAGCTTCGTCTATTCCGATTGGCGTGGCAGTAATTGCCATAGTCTCATTACCTGAGCAACCGTCATCTGTCATGTCTACTTCAATGCTTCCGCTTCCTGCCCAGGTTACTTGAACAGCATTTGTTCCTTGTCCAGAAACAATGGTGCCGTTTGTAGCAGTCCAGTTATAGGTTACGTTAGGGTTGTTGGCCACAGAATAGCCATACTGCGCGGCAGGAGCCACATCGCTTGGACCAGCAATGGTTGCTGTAATGTCTGCGTAATCTGCAGGTACCACCAAAGTGTCTAAAATGTAGAAAGAACCACCACCCACGCTTGGGTCAATGGCACTTACCCAAGCAGCACCACCAATAAACTGAAGCGCAAAGGCTGGATTTGTAGCTGCAACGTATGCATCTACTTCAAACACCAATGGATATACGCCATCATTGTTTGTACCACCACCAATAGCGCTATTCCATGCACTTTGAGCAGCTGTAACGTACGCACAACCGATTGCTGATACTTGAGTAGGTGTTGAGCCTGTGTTGTTCCAGTATCCCCAAGGGCCATTAGCGTCTGCAGATCCGATCACATCCGTGCTTAGCGAAAAACCAGCAGGTAAACCAGCCACAGAATTAATTCGCATACGGGTAATGTAAAGTGTAACGCTGCCAATAGTGGCATTTGGAACAGTAGTATCCGTTAGACTCACAATGGTCTTAGGTGCTATTAGTTCGCATGTTGGTCCGAGTGGGCCATGAGGATATAATCCTGGATTACCACCTGCATAGCTGGCATCTGGCGTGCAGGTTTGTGCAAAAGCGCCACCTGTTATGAGCAAGGCAGCAAAGAGTAGATGTTTTTTCATGATGTAAGTGTTGAGGTTTGATTATTTGGATCAAATATAGGTCTTCATTGCATAGAACAATGCCATCCAGAACACAAAAGAAAAGACTTGTCTAGCGCAGTTCAGCGCTATTGATAATGGCATCTACTTGCCGCAGGTAGTTGCGTTTGTTTTTGCCCGGGGCAAAAACAAAGCCGTGGAGGTATAGTACGTTCTTTTCGCTTGCATCTAGCATAGCGTAGCTTACAAATGGGCCGCCCATAAGCGCGCCTTGTATGTGCCACAGTCCCACAAGCTTGCTGGCGTATTTTGAATGGAGGGAGGTTTCTGACAAACGGGGCGGATATTCGGTAACGGTGCTCATGTAGCTGCCCGCATCTGGCCCTCCTACATATTTAAGCGAGAAGGTGTCCATGGCTGCTATCATTCCTGCAGCAGAAAAGGTGTTCTCTTTGGTGTAAGGTTCCTTATAGATAAGAATGCTTTGGGTTACGTCTGCGGTTTCGTATCGTACCCAACAAAAGTTCGCTTCTTGCCGCACAATATTGTAGCCTTTTGGAATAGAAAGCCTTACGCCAAAGGCGGTTTCAACTGGTTTAAAGACATCGGAATCTTCTTGTGCGCGGTAACTCTTTAATATCCGTTCTTCTTCCTTTTTAAGCACGTGCCCTATGATGCTTGATGCATTTGCGGCAAATATCTCTAAGTAGGCATCAACCGTTGGTGCTGTAATTTCTACTACCACCTGTGGCGTGGCCCATACATCTGTCTTTACCTGAATGTTGGCGCGCAAGCTATCTGCTATATGCACGGTAACGATGTTTCGGTGGGTTCGGAAAATCTTCGTAAAACCAGAAGTGCTTACATGCACCACGTTAAAAGTGGGTTCTGCTTGAGGCAAACCATATACGTGCTGCGCCAATGCCTCAAATGTTGAGTCTCCGGCTGATCCGTTCCAGAAGGCATCGTCCATTACCACAACCA
Source organism: Flavobacteriales bacterium (assembly GCA_021741155.1). Lineage (GTDB taxonomy): Bacteria > Bacteroidota > Bacteroidia > UBA10329 > UBA10329 > UBA10329. The sequence continues at coordinate 52,467 of JAIOYP010000019.1, forward strand.
ACTCGCCTGCCTTGCCTGTAATACCGGGCAGAGGCATTACGGGAGCATCGCAAGCGCAGAAGAAAAAGACTGCGAGTAGGAGGTAAGCGTATTTCATGCTAGCCAATCTTGAGTTTGTCGCCAATTTTTAACTGATAGCTGCCAGTGATATTGTTTAGCTCCTTCAATTGGTCTACAGTCATGCCGTTCTTTTTGGCAATATCCCATAATGTATCTCCCGATCGCACGGTGTAGTAGTGCGCTTCACTTTTTGGCTTGTCAGATACGGTAGCCGATGAAGTTGAATTGCCAGCTGCAGCTGTTTGTGCATACACCACAAGGGTTTGTCCTATGTTGATGGTGTTTCCTCGGAGCTTGTTCCAGGTTCTGAGGTCCGATATGCTTACGCGGTAGCGGGCTGCAATGCCGCTCAGGGTCTCGCCCGACTTTACCTTGTGCGTCTTCTTCACTTCCTTCATTATTTCTACTGGGCTGGCTACGGTCTCAACCACTTTAGGCTCTACTACCTCGTAAAAATCTTCGAGGTTAGAGAGAAACAAGCCAACTTTCTTTTTTGGTAGCACAAGCGCTATGCCTTTGGTGGTTTCTGGAAGTATGTGTTGCTTAAAGATGGGATTAAGAAACATCAATTCTTCTTTTGGCATTTGCAGCAATGCGGCCAAGGTGTTTAAGTTGGTTTGTTTGCGCACCATTACGGTGTCTAATTCGTAGTCGAAGAAGGCTGGCTTTAGAGGATATATGTTGTGGTCGGCTGCGTGCTTCATCATGTAGTTAACAGCAATAAATGCGGGCACGTATCCTTGGGTTTCTACGCTCAGGTATGGCCTTACTTCCCAGTAGGTGCGCTTACCACCGGCACGTCTAATGGCTTTTAATAAGGTTCCGGGCCCACCGTTGTAAGCAGCAAGCACCATTTGCCAGTCGCCAAACATTCCGTAGAGAAACTTAAAGTATTCGCAAGCTGCTACGGTGCTTTGGTACGGATCGCATCTATCATCTACATACGATGTAGTGTTTAGGTCGTAGATCTTACCCGTTCTGTACATAAATTGCCACAGTCCGGTGGCGCCCGACTTAGATACTGCGTTCGGATTTAAGGCTGATTCGATAATGGCAAGATGTTTTAGCTCCATTGGGAGCTTATAGCGGTCGAGGGTTTCTTCAAATAGTGGATAATAAAGCTCTGCCAGCCCCAACAAACGCCCTACTTTGTCTCTATTTCTTACCAAGTAGGCGTTGATGTAGGCCATTACAGCATCATTATATACTAGGTCGAACGGACTAGCCTTGTCTAGCTCTTTTAAAGCGGCTACGTAGTGCGCCTTATCGAATTTTGGTACTTCATCGGGCTTATACTTGTGCTTGTTAAGCTTGTTTACATCGGTAGTAAACTTGCTGGCGCGCAACGCCTTGTGCACTGCCATGCTATCGAGGGCTGCAAGAATGGGGTTGTCTTTTAGAACCTTAGTTTTGGTGGTATCCTGACCGATACAAACGTTCCATGTTGCAAAAAGCACGAGTATCAGTGTATGAAGACCTTTCTTTACCATTCTTTCGTTTTACTCCTAACGGACGTTAACTTGCAAATTTATCCAATAGGCCATGCGAAGCACCCCTCAACCAAGTAAGCTTTCAACTTTTTAGATTGAATTACTACATATATAGATGAAAATCACAGTCTTGAGACTTTCCGCCCCCGCCATATTTATACTTTTTTCACGTTTCCTTTTCTCCTTCAACCACAATTAGATGAAACCCGCAACACGCATCTCTTCCGCCCCCACCACATTTTTCCTTTTTCCTTTTTCTCTTTTTTCTTTCACCGCCAGGCTAATACTTTTTTCCTTTTTCCTTTTCTCCTTTCACTCTTGTACCAAGTACCCTGTCTTCAAAGGAGATTACACGCGCATAGAAACCGCCCCTGGGCCAGAAGATATTGCCCTCGATACCAACGGAGGCATGGAACGCATTATTGCATCCTGTTCGGAAAGGCGCACAATGGATTATAGCCATAATGGGTTCTATTCGTTCGACATCCAAAGCCAAAAACTCGCACAATTAGTGGTTACGGGCTTGCCCACATCCATCCAATTACGACCACATGGCATCGACATTGGCATGGTAAACGGTGTAAAAACGCTCTATGTTGTCAACCACGAGCAGAATGCAGAAGATTTTCCGCCCGCAGGCCGTCAGAGCATCCTTGTATTTGAGTTAAAGGCAGAAGAAGTGGTGTTTGTGCAGCAGCTAACTCATCCACTCATCGTTTCTCCCAATGATGTGTGTACCGATACGGCTGGTGGCATATTCGTAAGCATTGACAGCGGCAAAATCAACAGTAAATGGGAAAAACTGATGGCTTTGAAGAAGAGCTATGTGCTTCATTTTAATGGAGAAGTCTGGCAGATGGTGGGCCAAAAGCTTCGGTATGCAAACGGAGTGGGTGTGGCCAATGGCCGCATCTATATTACAGGAACACAAGAGAAGAACATCTTCAGCTACAAGATTAATGCTGATGGAACATTCTCCGACCGCCAAGAATATTCTACCATGAAAGGAAACGACAACATTACCTTCTCCAACGGAAAGCTTGTAACTACAGCACATCTCGATTTCATCAAGTTCCTAAAGCATGTGAAAGATGCAGAAGCACTTACGCCCTGCATCGTGTATTCTATGGATTTAGAAACACACCAATTAGACACGCTTTACCTTGATAATGGTACGGTAATGAGCGCTGCCAGCACCGGCCTTATATATAATGATGTGCTATACGCCTCTCAGATATTCAACTCCTATATAATTGCCATACCGTTGGTCGATTAGGTGGCCGCCACATACACCTATATATATAGGAATGAACATTGCTTCTATATTTGAGTTGATTTATGATAAGCATCAGGTAATATTCTATGGGTCTGAAGGAAGAAATTAAGCAGGAAAAGCCATTCCAGAGCGAACGCCACAAGGCATTAGTAAATATAATCTATACAGAGGGGTGGCTACGCAACCGAATGAGCGAAACCCTCAAACCCTTCGACCTCACAAGCCAACAATACAACGTATTAAGGATATTGCGTGGCAGCAGTCCCAAGGCATTAAGCACCTCATGCATACGTAGTCGCATGCTAGATAAGATGTCAGACGCTTCAAGGATAGTGGATCGCCTTCATAAGAAGGGATGGCTCGAAAGAAAGACATGTGCTGCCGACAAAAGGTTGGTAGATGTGCTGATAACCAAATCGGGCCTCGACCTACTAGCCAAAATTGATGGCCCCATGAATGATATGGGCGAACTTTTCAGCTCCATCTCCGAAGAAGAGGCATTGGTTCTCAACCAAATATTGGATAAGCTGAGAGATTAGCCTTTCGGCCTCCGCTCTGCAATATATTCGAGCACTTGTTTCTCTAATATTTCCAGCGGCATGGCTCCGTGGCCTATCAAAACGTCATGGAACTCCCGTATATCGAAGTTATTCCCCAGCTCAGACTGTGCTCGTTCCCGCAGTTCGATAAATTTTAGCTGCCCAACCTTATAGGCGCAGCCTTGTCCGGGCCAAACGATGTATCTATCTACTTCGTCTTCCGCTTCAAGCTGGCTAAGCCCAGCATTATCTACCATAAAGTCTACCGCTTGCTCCCTAAGCCACTTTTTATGGTGTATGCCTATGTCGGTCATCATCCTAGCCGTCCTAAAAAGGTCTGATTGTAGCACGGCAATGCGATCTTGCGGATCGAGAGATTCATTCATTTCGTGCCCAAGGCGCTCCGCGTACATCGCCCATCCTTCTGCGTAAGCGGTAAAGGGCAAAAACCGCCTGAAGGTTGGTAAGTCTGTCAACCCAGCCTGTATTCCCTTCTGCAAATGGTGTCCGGGTATGCCCTCATGGTACGCATACGTCTTTGCAAGCGGTTTGGTCAGGTGGTCAGCCTTCCACGTGTTCACGTAAAGCTTTCCGTTTGTCAGCGGTTCGCCCCGTGGCGATATATAAAAGGCAAAGGTTGAGTTCTGAGAGCGATATTCTGGCACTTCAAGCACACTTAGCGGCACGCTTGGTAGCTTATTGAAGAATGCAGGCAGCTTGGCTAGCATCTCATCAGATACTTCCGAGAAATAAGCCACTGTTGCCAGCCGCCCAATGGAGTCTGTCTTAAACGTAGGCTCATTTACCGTCCCCGAAAGGTTCTTAAGGATCAGCATTTCTCCGTGCAGTCGACTCATCTCCCACTTCGCAAAGGCGTAAAGGCTATCGGGGTCAAGCGCTAAGGTAGTTTGCTGTAAAAGACACGCTTTGTAGTAAGCGTCACCATTGGGCAACTGCCAAACACCCGCAATGCTCAGCGAACTTCGCTCCATCTGCAACAGAAAACGCGATAGTCGCTTATAAGCAGGGAATACATTTTCCTGTATAGAGAGAGTGCAGCGGTCCAAAAAGTCTTGTTTCTGCCGCTGCGATAGGTTTTCCATCCCATCAAGCCGCTTCACAAACGAAGTATAGAGTATGTTCTCGTCCAATGGAGACTCATAGAACGCATCACAGAACTTCATTGCCTTTAATATGATGTGCGTGGGCGGCACAACCCCAAGTTTTCTCCGCTCTTCCAATGCATCTATCACCGAACCGAACTTCTCGTCCACCACATCCAGCCGCTGCAGGTAATTTTCCACATCTTCTGCCTGCTCAAAGGGCAATGAGGACAGAAATTGTGGCAATTCTACGTGCGCACCAGATATATGCGTTATCGGAAAGTCATGAAACAGGAACGGTTCGGCCTCAACGCCCGTCTTAAGGAACCAATGGAACACGTCAAACGATACTTGCTGCGATTTAGACAGTTTGCTGCGGTCGTAATCTTCCAAAATTTCAAGATTATTCCTTCCAACGTCCGCCAAACGTCTTGTTGCTGTAGGAGAAACGTTTGTCAGCTCGCGCTCATAGGCCGAAAACCCGAACGGACTCAACACCTTGGTCTGCGTCAAGGCTTCGGGGTCTTCCCAAAGGAATTCGATGTACACCCGCTCAAAGAAACTATCAATACTAAAGGGTTTTAGCCACAACAGTTTGGCAAACCAAACGCCCAAAGCCAATAGCAGTACCACTACAACTACTAATGATATGGTAAGTCCTTTGCGCATCTACGTCAAAGTAAACAATTGCCGAGCGAATGTGGTTTCTTTGTCCATCATGAAGGCTGAGATTATTACTATAGGAGATGAGATCCTCATCGGACAAATCGTTGATACAAATTCAGCCTGGATGGCGCAGCAACTCAACGATATTGGCGTTAAAATAGAACGTATCGTCACCATCCCAGATGCTTTGGATGAGATAACAGCCGCTTTGGCCGCTGCCGAAAAGCGTGCTGATGTGGTTTTAATCACAGGCGGCCTCGGCCCCACAAAAGATGACGTTACCAAAAAGGCTTTGGCAGAGTACTTTAAGTGTGGTTTCACGTTTCATGCTGATATTGAGGCGCACATAGCAAGGCTTTTTGCGCGTTTTGGCAAGGAGATGAGCAAGCTCAATAGTTTGCAAGCAGAATTACCCTCTGCCTGCGAGCCGTTGCAGAACAACCAAGGAACAGCACCCGGTATGTGGTTCACCCAAAATGATACGGTCTTCGTTTCCATGCCTGGCGTTCCTTACGAAATGAAGGGTTTGATGAAAGACCACGTGCTGCCACGCATCAAATCAACCTATGCGCTACCAACCATCCTTCACCGCACCATCCTCACCATGGGAATGGGAGAAAGTTGGCTTTCGGAGCGCATCGCAGAGTGGGAAGATGCGCTTCCAGCCCATATCAAACTCGCCTACCTTCCTTCTCCCGGCAGAGTACGCCTTCGCCTCTCCGCCTTTGGTCCCGATCTCGGTGCTTTGGCCTATTCCATCTTCACCGAAGAGAGGAAACTCACAAAACTTATCCCTGAGCTCATCTACGGATACGATGATGATACGATAGAAGCCGTTGTCGGGGAACTCCTACGAGGCAAACGCCAAACCGTAAGCACTGCCGAGAGCTGCACAGGGGGTTTAATTGCGCACAAACTCACTTCCGTCTCCGGCTCATCAGATTATTTTCAAGGTTCAATCATTTCCTACGCCAACCAAGTAAAGATTGCATCACTCGGAGTCTCTGAGCTAGACATCCAAACGCATGGTGCTGTTAGCGAAGCTGTTGTTACGCGCATGGCAGAGGCCGTTAAAGCAAAAATGCAAACCGACTTCGCCATCGCCACCTCCGGTATAGCAGGTCCAACGGGTGGCACAGACGAAAAACCTGTCGGTACCGTATGGATTGCTGTTGCCGGCCCCAACGGAACAACCGCTAAAAAGTATTTATTCGGTCAGAACCGCGAGCGTAATATTGAGATTAGCGCAAACACAGCTTTAAACATGCTCCGCAAACAGTTGATCTGAAATCGTCTTACTATTGCATAACATTTATACATTTGGATTCAACCCTAAACAAACTAAGATGAGTAAACGATTATTTCCTGTGATGCTTGCCCTTGCAACCATCACCTTTATTGGATGCGAAGAGGAAAAAAAGGATTATGGTGCCGATTTTGAAGCCGAACAAACACACATTGGCATCGGTCAGGCAGTAAATTTTGAAGACAATTCCATCGGTGCCACCAGTTACCTCTGGACTTTCGAAGGTGGCGATCCTGCTACTTCAACCGAAAAAGATCCAGAAGGAATTCTTTACACCGCAGCAGGCGAATTTGACGTAACTCTTAAGATTGGTACGGCTCAAGGTGATGCTAGCGACACCAAACAAGGATACATCGTGGTTACTCAGCTTCCTGGCGGTTGCGAAGGAACAACCAGCGTAACTGACATTGATGGAAACAACTATTCAGTCGTTACCATTGGTTCACAATGCTGGATGGGCGAGAACCTAAAAACCTCAAAATTCAGAGATGGTTCTCAAATTGCTCAAGTAACTGATGGCGAGCAATGGAAAAACCTTTCCACTCCAGCTTTCTGCTTTTACAATAACGACAACTCGAACAACGACACTTACGGAAAGCTGTATAACTGGTTCACCATCGAAGATCCACGAGGAGTTTGTCCTACTGGATGGCACGTGCCATCGGATGCGGAATATGCGGTGCTCACAAAATATTTAGGTTCAGCTGATGATGTTGCTGGCGGAAGACTAAAAGAAGCGGGAACTTTACATTGGGATGCTCCAAACGAAGCTGCATCTAACAGCAGCGGGTTTACAGGTCTGCCAGCTGGAATGCGTTTTCAGGAAGGTCAGTTTGATCATATGGGCAAAAACGGTTTGTTCTGGTCATCAAGACGTGAAAGCGAATCTTTGGCATTTTACCTCACGCTTACTTACAATAGCGCAGCATCTTACCGTACGTATATCTATAAGCGTAGCGGTTTTTCTTGCCGTTGCGTGAAGGATTGATCTGAAAAGCTTGTTGAAAAAATCCTGTTGTTAAACTTGTTTGCTGCATAAATATTTAGTTCTACATTTGCAGCCCCGAAATTTAGAACACACTAAGTACAAAGCGATATGTCTAAGGTCTGCGATTTAACAGGAAAGAAGGTGATGGTTGGAAACAACGTTTCTCACTCTAAGAGAAAAACCAAAAGAACGTTCCTACCAAACCTATTCAAGAAGAAATTCTTTTTGGTTGAAACAGGAGAATGGATTTCATTGAAGGTTTCAGCTTCAGGGCTAAGAAACATCAACAAAAAAGGAGTTGATGCTGCCGTCAAAGAAGCCCGTGTTAAAGGGTTTATGAAATAGAACACATTCACAATTTATACAAACGCTGCCTTCAGTTCAATGCTGAAGGCAGCGTTTTTGTTTTCTTTGGTTTCCATGCGATATACTTTCCTTTTTCTGATTCTTGCTATTTCCACTCTTGCTCAATCACAAGAATTCACCATGGCCGATACGCTTCGCGGAACGCTTTCACCGATTCGTTCCTGTTTTGATGTCACTTATTACGACCTGAAGCTGGATGTCGATATTGAGAACAAATCAATCGGTGGAGTCAATCATATTCATTTCAAGAACGAAGCTGATTTTGACAGTTTGCAGATTGATTTGTTCGATAATATGCTAATCGATAGCATCCTTTTCAAAGGGAAATCGCTTCGTTACTCGAGATTGTTCAATGCGGTTTTCGTCTCGTTTCCTAGCGGGATGAAAAAGGGAGGAACGGGAGTGCTATCTGTCTATTATCACGGAACACCGATTGCGGCCAAAAACGCGCCTTGGGATGGCGGTTTTGTGTGGAAAGAAGATGGAAAAGGAAAGCCATTTGTAGGTGTTGCGTGTGAAGGGACGGGTGCCAGCCTGTGGTGGCCAAACAAGGATCATTTGTCAGATGAACCAGACAGTATGCGTGTTAGCTGCACCATTCCTGATGGGTTGATGTGTGTTTCCAATGGTGAATTGGAAAGCAATGTTTCTGAGAATGGAAAAACGGCTTGGAATTGGAAGATTTCCTATCCAATCAACAATTACAACGTCACGTTGAATATTGCTGATTACGCACATTTCACAGAGAATTTCGAAAATGCATCTGGCGAGAATCTCAAATTGGATTACTACGTGCTGAAGGAAAATCTGGAAAAGGCCAAAGAACAATTCAAGCAAGTGCATGAAATGATGACCTGTTTTGAGGAAGCGTTCGGGCCATATCCTTTCTATAAAGACGGTTACGCACTTGTTGAGACTTCCTATTTGGGAATGGAACATCAAGGCGCTATCGCCTACGGAAACAGGTATAAGCCTGGCTATTTAGGCCGTCATCCCGAAGGAATGGACTTCGATTATATCATCATTCACGAAACAGGACACGAATGGTGGGGCAACAGCGTGAGCATGAAAGATGCGGCCGATATGTGGATTCATGAGAGTTTCTGCACGTATTCAGAATCCGTTTTTGTAGAGTGCAAATACGGTTACGACAAGATGCTGGATTACCTCATCTATCAGCGGAATTTCATCAATAACAAAACTCCGATTTATGGTGCTTACGGCCTCAACCATTCAGGCAATAGTGGTGATATGTATTACAAGGGCGCTTGGATGATCCATACGTTCCGAACGGTGCTGAACAACGACTCACTTTTCCGTTCAATCCTAAAGGGAATTGCTCAAGAATTCAAGCACAAAACGGTTGATGGAGAAGACATCATCAACTACATAAACACCCGCGCCAAATACGATTACACTCCATTTTTCAATCAATATTTGAGATTTTCTGAAGTTCCCGTGCTAGAGTATCGCATGGCGAAAAAAGCAGTTGAATTCCGTTGGAAGGCAGAGGCGAAAGAATTCAGAATGCCTGTGGTATTTGAATTGCCAGACCAAGGTGAGAAGCGCGTTTTGGTCACAAATCAAGAATGGACATCCGTTCCAATGTCTAAAAAAGACGCGAAGGAGTTGAAATTTCGAGATGATTTATTGCTGATTCTGACGAAAAAAGTTGAGTAGAAGATTCGTTTCTAATCTAACCGAAGCAATAGAATCTCATAAAATGGACATGCTTTTAGCCACAGATGCACGGATGAACACGGATTTTGCACAGATAAAAAGAAGATTCATCCGAGATATCAGAGAAAATCTGTGCATCTGTGGCAAAAAATATGTTTTTCAGTATGAATCAGCAGTAAGATTAGATTGATTCATAAAGACTGACTCTAGGTCTTAGGAACACCCTCGGTTTTGTA
>JAIOYP010000064.1 GCA_021741155.1 Flavobacteriales bacterium
ATATGCTCGCTTTTGTAGTTTAGTTCAACTTCTGTCTTAGACGGATTGAATTCTCTGTCAAATGTTCTTCTTGCTTCTTTCATTTGTGGCCTTCTGTGTAATACTTCTAGTATTACTTAACCTATTGGCCAAGCAATTGCAGCAAATCCAGTACGATTACATTTCTAGCAAAGTGAGAGTTTCTACCACCCCACCGCCACTTTTCCCATCGACTTGCGGCTCTCCACAAATTCGTGCGCTTCGGCCAATTGGTCAGCTTTGAACTCGGCTCCAACCACAGGCTTTATTTCACCGTTTTTCCAAAGTTCAACAACAGCTTTCATGGTTCGTGCAAGCACTTCTGGGCGGTCGTCCGCTACGTGAAGCATGTTTACACCAATCATTCCTTTCGAATTCATCAGCAATTGAATGGGACTGAACAGGCCGAAGTTGGCGGCCAGTTTCAGTTGATTGAGCACTTGTAGTCCGCCATCAACCTGTTCTGCAGCACCAAAGCCAACTATTCTACCGCCTTTTCCCAAAGCCTTGAATCCATCCGAATAACTCTTGCCACCAAGCGAATCAAACACCACATCCAAACCGCGATTGCCGAGTTTCTCTTTAATCACTTTCGTGAAATCTTGCTTTCGGTAATTGACTGGAACATGCACGCCTTGCTCCTGAATGTATTTCAGTTTCTCTTCCGAACCAGCGGTTCCGTAAATGGTGCAGCCTTTTCGTTTGAGCAATTGCACCAACGCAGTTCCCACACCACCAGCCGCAGCTTGTACCAAAACGTGGTCTTCTGGAAAAATAGAAACGCGCTCTTCCGCGCAATGGTAAGCCGTGCAATACTGAACTGCTAAGGCCAACGCTTCGCCTAACGGAATATCTTCTGGAATAGGCTGAACCGCCCGTTCATCTGCTAGCACATGTGTTGAGTATCCGCCAAACCGAGAAAACGCAACAACACGAGTTCCACTTGGAATCACTTCACCATTGATGACTGATTCATCCATCGTTCGGCCCACCGATTCGTATCCAACCACGCAAGGAGTAGGAGGCGCATCCTGGTAAAGGCCTTTGCGAGCCATAATGTCTGCGAAATTGATTCCAAAGCCTTCCGTTGCTACGCGAATGTGACCTGCTTTCGGCTGCGGAATTGCCTCTTCACGAAGTTCGAAAGCAGTTTTGGCTGAGCCGTGTTTGACGATGTAGTACGAGCGTTTCTTTTCCATACCGATAAAACTACGCAACTGCTTGATTGTTTTCTTTGTGCCCAATGCCTATTGAGTTTATCAGGTCTTTTACCAAACACTTTGAAAAACATACTTTTAGCCACAGATGCACAGATTCCCACTGAAAGAAAAATGATTATCGGTGAAAAATCTGCGAAAATCCGTGCATCTGTGGCTTTTCCATGTCAATTCTTCAAACGAACTGGTTGTTTGATGCCTAGGTCAATCATCTTTATTTGCCTTTTTCTGTGTGCGAATCAGAGCTTTGCGCAGCAGACTATTTCTGGTTTTGTGCGCGATAGTCTCACTAATGAACCATTGGTGTTTGCGCATGTGGTGCTCAATGATGGTCCGCGCGGAACGACCACCGACCTCAATGGTTTTTTCAAGATTCAAACGAGTGGTTCGGTTTCTTATGTTCGGATAAAGTACATCGGGTTTGAAACGCGCAAGTTTCCTGTTGGCGCAAAGACTGATTCCTTGGTTTTTAATCTGCCAAAATCGAATATGCAATTGGCTGAAGTGATTATTCTCCCAGGTGAAAATCCAGCAGACCGAATCATCAAAAATGTGGTTAAGAATCGCAAGGAAAACGACCCTGCAAACCTTCCTTTTTTCTCTTACAAGGCTTACGAGAAAACCATTTTCACCTTGGATGAAGACACGGCCATCACCAACAAACGGTCAACACAAGACACGATGGTTGTGACCATTCGGAACCTGCTCGAAAAGCAACATATTATGATGTCGGAGAATGTGTACGAGCGCAAATACCACAACGGTAAATACACCGATAATGTGGAGGCCACGCGGTTTTCGGGCATGAAGAATCCGCAGTTTGCCATGCTTGCCAGTCAGATGCAGTCGTTCTCGTTTTACAAAGATTATTTCACGCTAGGGCAACAGGCATTCCTCGGCCCGATTAGTCCCAATAGTTCGAACAATTATTTCTTCAATATTGAAGATACGTTGATGGTGGAACAAGACACCATAATCATCATCAGTTATCAACCCAAAAAGGGGAAGAAATTTGATGCGTTGCAAGGTCAGTTGCACATCAATATCACTGATTTTGCCTTGATGAATGCTTCGGCCAATGTGGTTGATGGGCAAGGCGTTGAAATTAAAATCCAGCACCGATACGAGAAGTTGAATGGAGAAACGTGGTTTCCTACGCAGCTCAATACCGACTTCAAAATGCTTGGCCTCAACCTCGGAGGATTCAACATAAAAGGTGTTGGAACCACCTATAACAGAGAAGTGAATTTGGATGAGAAGATTCGCGCATTGGACATCAGCACCAATACCTTGGAGTTGGATTCGAAGGCGCACAAAAAGGACTCGGCATACTGGAGCAGTGAACGTGAAACGCCATTATCGGAGAAGGAACTCCGAACGTATCATGTGATTGATAGTATGGGGAAGGAATTGAAGCTAGAGCAGCGGATTAAACTACTTATTGCCTTCGGAACGGGCCGCTTTCCAATTGGCCCCGTTGAGCTGGATTTGGATAAAATCATTGATTTCAACGATTATGAAGGATTTCGATTAGGAGTTGGACTCCATACCGCTCCCGACCTAATCAAGTGGGCCAATTTCGGGGCGTATGTTGCCTATGGTTTTAAGGACAAGGAAGTGAAATACGGTGGCGATACCGATTTCACACTTCATAAGAATTTGGGATTACAGCTTCGCGGAGCGTATTACCACGATGTACGAGAAATTGGTGCGCAAGAATTTTTGGTGGATGAAAACCGCTCACTTAGTTCGATGTATAGCGATTTGGTCATTCAGCGAATGGATTTGATGAACGGTTGGAACGTGGGTGTTCGGATAAATCCGTTGCGCGGCTGGCATTTTGAGGCGCAGTTTCGCCATCAGGATGCTGAGAGCAAGCATGGCTATCGGTACGTTCCAGAAAACACGACTGATAGTTTGACGAAAGCGCAATATGCTGAAGTCCGTGTGGGATTTCGTTTTGCTCCTTTTGAGAAGAAAATGCGGCTTGGAGCACGGGAAATTATTCAGGATAAGGGCGCGGTAATCCTTTGGGCTACCGTCACCAAAGGGCTGAAAGGAATTCTCTCATCCGACTTTGATTATTGGAAAGCCGATGTGAAATTGGATGGTAAATTCCGCATCCGGAAAGTGGGAATGGAGTTTTGGCAATTAAGCGCGGGTTGGATTTCTAATCCTGTTCCGTACTTAAAAATGTACACGCCCAAAGCCAATTATGATAACCAGATTTCTGTGTTTTCTCCCAACTCGTTTGAGACCGTGCGCCCAAACGAATTTCTGAATCAATATCAAATTGCGTTGCACCAACGCCACAATTTCGGGTCTGTGAAAACGGGCATCAAATGGATACGGCCAGATTTCAATTGGGTAAATAGTTTTGGCATCGGTTGGTTGACGAAACCACAGATTCATTCAGGGCTGAAAATTCAGGACATGAGCAAAGGAATCTTCGAAACGGGAATTGTGATTGACGACATCATCAAGGTAAACCTGCTCGGAATTGGTGGTGGCGTGTTCTACCGATATGGTGCTTATGCGTTTTCCAGAGAATTTGATAACCTTGCATTCAAACTCAGCATGAAAATCGGATTCTGATGTCCTTACTCACCTTGCGCACGTGAATTGAGAATTTCCAGAAACATAGCATCACACGCGTTGACAACCCTGTGCTTGAGGGGCAAGGGTCGCGTGACGAGGGGCGAAAACGTCCCTTGCCCTTTGTCCTTCGGCTCTATCTGTGAACTCAAAAACATCCTTGATTAACATGGGGTCTTCACTGAGTTCCGTTGGAATGAAAGTGCCTCGGCCAGAAAATGGCGGTAGGCGTTTGGTTATAACCGACATTCATGGCTGTGCTAACACGTTTCAGGCACTACTCGAAAAGGTGGCATTGACAACCGATGATCAGCTTTTTCTTTTAGGCGATTTCATCAATCGTGGGCCACGAAGTATTGAAGTAATTGACATGGTTTTGAAGCTGGAAGAGGACGGCTACAACATTTTTCCATTGATGGGAAATCATGAGGAAACCATCCTTCACATCATCCGCGAAAAGCCCGGAGAACTGAAAATGCTGCTCAAGTCACGGAATTCCCTGAATTTGCTGAACAAGCAACAGCGGATAAAAAAACGGGCGTTCCGCTTTATGCGTAAGCTTCCGTATTACTATGAACTCGATAAATTCTATCTCGTTCATGCAGGATTCAATCTGAATATTGAGAAACCGCTTACCGATACGCACGCGATGGTTTGGGTTCGGAATTTTTCTATCGATAAAAAATTTAATCGAAGGAGCATTTATTTCGGGCATACGCCTACCAAACGTTCCAAAATTAAGGCTGCCATTGAAGCCAATGCCAAGTTTATTTGTCTTGATAATGGATGCTCACACACCTATTTAGGAAAAGAATACGGACGGCTGTTATGTTATGACCTTGACAGCCGCGAACTGTTTAAGCAGAGGAATATTGATTGAGTCTTGGGGATAATTGGAAAAATACTGGTCTGCAACTTTCCCCAATAATAGAGGATACAGACAAGCATAATAAAACCCGCTCACCTCAACGTGAACAGATCCTTCAGCTCCTTATTGCTCAGATTACCAATCCAGTTCTCATCGGTGGATACGGTCATTTCTGCAAGGGCCTACTTCGATTGGACCATCTCGTTGATGCGTTCTTCAAACGTGTTCTTGGTAATAAAACGGTGTGCTATAACATTGCTCCATAGTTCGCTCAGACGATTTTCCACGGGCGTACTGCTTATGGCTATGAGAATTATCGGCCCCGATGCATTTTTATGGCCTTGGCTTGGGCCGTATCGTGGTTCTTGATGTGCTGCGCCTCATCAATAATCATCGAATACCAAGGGAGTTTTTTCAATCGGGCTGACTCGGTGCGCGCAATGCCGTAAGAGGTGAGCAGCACATCAAAATCCTCATCTATTTTTCGGTTGGTACCATGAAAACCGTAGTTGATTTATGGAAAGCTGGCCACATCAAACCTGTGGTGGGTGCAGAATTCAACGCTGACCAATTAGCCGAAGCACACGAATTTGTGGAGGGCAGAAAATCAATGGAAAAGGTGGTAGTGAGGTGGTAGTTGCTCCCACTTTGCCAGCAATGCAATCGTGCTTTAAACACTCGGACTGAAACTAAATTATGGGTAACATTTAGCAACTGAGCAAAGTTGTGGAAAGAGTATTTTCGCCCTGCAATCGCTTGACACAGAAACATGTGTCAAGACACATTGCAACCCTCTTCTCATGAAAAAAGCTATTCTACTTTTTTTCCTATGTCTTCCTTCCATTCAATTGCTTGCACAGAACGGTGTAATGATTAACTACGGATTGGGCGGAAAAGACGATTCTGCTATTTTAGAACTTAAATCTGCAGATCAAGGATTTCTCGCTCCCAAGATTGCCCTTACCAGCACCACGGCCACTGCTCCCATTTACAATAATGCCCCAGCAGTCGGCCTTATTGTGTACAACACAGCCACTGTGTCTGATGTAATACCTGGTTATTACTACTGGGATGATGCCAAATGGACACGCTTACTCAACGGTGCTTCAGGTTCTAGTTTCATCGAGAACTTAACTGTAGGCAATGTATTTGGAACAGGACAAGCTGCGAGCTACGACATTACGGGTAATGCGGAAATTGGCGGAACGCTTGAGGTAGCTGACAACGTGGGAATTAACACCACCACACCGGGAGCCAAACTGGATATTGCGGGCGGTGCCGATAACGATGGAGCAAACGACCTATATGACATAGCACTTCAATACCGTACTGGCGGTTACCGCCATTTTGTGCGTTCTAGGCACAACTCTACCATAACCACTGCTGGAAACGACATCGATTTTTACCTAAATAACAGCACAACTACAGCAGGATCCTCTGCTCCTGGCATAGGAAACATTCAAGTATTGACCTTGGAAAGCTTTAATTCTACACCACGCGTGGGTATAGGAACAACAGTGCCTGGGGCGACTTTACATGTTTCTACTCTTGGAACAGCAACCTCCACTGCCGCCCAATTTCTAACGCCTTCTTTGGCGGCATCTGCTGCTACTTATTTAAAGCTGGGAAAGGCGATTTCTGCTGGTGATCAAGCCGATATTATCTTTAATTGGGCAGGAGCCAATAGCCCGTCAAACTACCTTGGGTTTGGGTTTCACACTAGGCCGCTCTATATGGCAATAAACGCAGATGGTAATGTGTCTATTGGGCAAAATTTCGCAAACGCATCTGGTTTATTGGAGGTAAAAAAAACAGCCCAATTACACGCCAACCTTGTTTTAAGCGGACAAGAATATTACACCAGCACACTACCCGCAGCCAACACTGGTGTAGCGCTGGTAAATGGGGTTAACCGAAGTGGCAACAAGCAACTTTGGATTATGGACCAAGATAAGGTAGCCACTCAAAATACCACCAATGCTGTTATTCGGCTCATGCCAAACGCATCTCAAGGAGTGATTGATGCTATTGCCACTAATGGATTAACGCCATTACCACTTGTGGTAGGAAGCAGTGGCGCCAGTGTCAATGTGCCTTCACTAAACACCAACTCTGCGGTTTATACGGATGGCTCCCGTAATTTAACTTCTACTGGTCCAAACAACGGAAACATTGGCTTCTGGACACGTGATAACACAAATTCTTATTTGTACAGCACCACTTTAGCCGACAAAGTGGGAATTGGAACAGCAAGCCCTTTAAGCAAACTAATGGTGTTTAGCGGCATTAACAGCACACTAACCACCGCGCAAGTTGGCACATCCAATGCTGTTTTTGATGGTGGTAGCGGAACCGCCAATTCTCGAGTGGTTATAGGAAGTAACTGGACAGGGACAGGCACTCGGCCCGAAAGTCAATTAGAATTTTGGAATAACGCTTTTGGAGGTGGCGAAAGCAATAGCGCAACCATTGCAACCGTTTCTTCGCAAGGCAGTGCTGCTGGTAGGGTAAATGGAAGTTTGATTTTTAGCACGGCCAACAATGCCACTAGCACAAGCGAGCAAATGCGCATTGCATCCAATGGGAACGTGGGAATTGGAAATAGTGCACCTGGAAGCAAGTTGCATATAGGCTCTACAAAGCAATTTAATGTATGGATTGACCAAAGCAATGTTGCAGAGTACCGATTTTATTACTTGGGGAAATTTAATAACAACAATGGCGATGTTACTGTGAATGGCATTTTGGGAGGGCACACCAATTCTCAAGGAAAGGCGAAAATAGATGTGAAGTTTTCTAGTAGAGACGGGTTTTTAGCCGTTGGACAGGTAGACGGTGAAATAGGTACTGGTGCCGACATTGTCGTTTATGAGACTGGCGGCCAACAGAACGTTTATCTTAAAACATACACTTATGCCCTTGTTAATCTTGACGTGACAGCAAGCAGTGGAGCAACCATTGGTTACGATGGCACCTACTCTACGTCTACACCGTCAGGAACACTAACTTTTACCTTAGGTACAGGTATTGGAGGTATTACTCGAACCAATAATGCAGGCAATGTGGGCATTGGCATCACAACACCTACCGAAAAGCTACATGTAGTGGGCAACACCCGAGTTAGCTCACTTGCCGGCACCGGATCTCGACCTGTGTATGCAGATGCAAATGGAGTTCTTCAAACAAATGCAACTATCTCTCAGGTTGATGCACTTTATATCAGAGGTACAAGTTATAGCGATAGCGACCTTAGAATTCTGAGAATCGGAACCACCGAGGTATACAACCAAAACGGAACCATTGGACTCAGATTGACCATCATCAACAAATCGAATCATGCGGTGGTTTCTACCAACACGTATAACACTTACAGTTCTGCTGGAGATGCCAATAATCTAGCAACCGCACTGAATAACATGACAGATGCACAGCTGGGGGTTTTAACCAGCTTTGACGCATGGACAACCAACGTAACAACAACACTTGTTGATGCTTTTAAGAAAAAAGGACTTTATAAAGCAGCGCTGTTGGGTGGCAATGGTAGCTATCACCGAACGCCTTATGCCGCCATCTTTGAATCGTCTAATTCGGCTGGATTACCCACGGCATCCGCCTCTGAGGTGGCTCAAAACCTAAACGGTGGCACTAACCAGCCTTACGCTGAGATACGCGGTTGGCTAATGGACGGAATGTTTGTTGCCACCACCCAAGTTCCTTCTGGGCTTTCTACTCCCTCTGGTAGTTATGCAGTTGGTGTTGATCCGAGTGGAAATGTAGGCATTGGAACCAGCAGCCCATCTGCAACTCTTGATGTAGAGGGCGAAATAAGACACAACGCTGTTTACAAGCTAAACGATAACGCAGAAACAACCTTAGAATGGGAAACCATGGAATACATTATTGAAGCAGGACCAAGCGTGGTTGGGCGTGTAAAGCCAATGAATATGACGCTGGTTAATCAGCTATGTAAAGACAAAAACGGTTGTAACGTTACCATTCAAATGGTAAACTGGGATGCTAGCGGACAACCTGGTAACGTGGCTAGTAGAGAAGAAAGACTTTTTATATCTGAAACCAGCAATGCGTGGAGGTTTAGTAATAATGATGTTTGGGGCATTGATAACAATGGTGGAGCAAATGAATGGACTCCATGGGATTGTTTTTTTACGGATGCTGAAACGACTGGAGCGGGTAATGCAAGATCTGATAATGCTGTCGGCTTTGGATTATTAAACGTTTCTGGTGGTAGTTATAGCGATGCTACTACGACTTGTAGAATTGTAATTAGAGATTAAAGTGTTGTAGGGATTTACCACAGCAACCCCCTACTTCACCCGCCTAAACAACCACCCCGTTTCATCAGTCTTCAGGCCGCAGTCAAACCGCACCCTTCTCCATCATTTTGGATGTATGATATATCCGACTGAAACTAAATCTTGGGTAGCTTTTAGTAGCTGTGCATAATTGAGGAAAATTATTTTTGTTTGCCAATTGCTTGGCCAATAGGTTAAGTAATACTAGAAGTATTACACAGAAGGCCACAAATGAAAGAAGCAAGAAGAACATTTGACAGAGAATTCAATCCGTCTAAGACAGAAGTTGAACTAAACTACAAAAGCGAGCATAT
>JAIOYP010000020.1 GCA_021741155.1 Flavobacteriales bacterium
ACCTCCAACGGAAACACCTTGAATATCATCCTATCCGAAAACACCGAAAATGGAAAGGTGGATGTGATGGATATGGCTGGAAGAACCGTTGGTTCCTTCAACCTGAATTCAACCACTACCTCTCTTCCAATGAACGTGAGCACGGGCGTTTACCTCGTTCGTCTTGAAACTGGAAAAGGAACGGATACACACCGCATTGTAATCAAATAGATTATCGGCAGAGGTAAGGACGTGCTGCAGCACGCCCCTACTCGCAACCCGCAACCCGTAACCCGTAACCCGTAACCCGTAACCCGTAACTTGCAACCATGAAAAAGAAAACTTACACAAAACCAACAATCAAAAAGATTACCATCGACAACGAAATCAGCATGGTGATGATGTCTGCTCCGTTCGGTCCGGGTAGCGACCCAGAAAGCAGTATCAAGTTGCTGAACCCGCTGAGGTGGTGGAGATGATGCAGAGGTCAGTTTTTGATTCTCTCTTTTATGGACGGTCGGAGGCAATAACCTCCGACCGTCTTCGTTTATCAGTAAACGCAACGCCAATGATGCCACGGTACTTAACCTTAAATCCTGCTGAAAATGAAAACTTCAAAAGCATTATTGGAAAGAAAGAGACCGTTGTTCTTTATGGCTGGCCTCGTGTTTGCATTCTCCATTACACTCGTTTCGTTTGAGTGGAGAACCCCGTATGAATATCCTGTCCTTCCAGATTGTGGTCTTCCTCCAATAGAATATCCGCAAGGGTATTTGGTAACGCTGCCCGAAACAGAGAAGAAGGTGGAGAAGCCCGAGCTTCCGAAGGTGGAGAAACCCACGTTTGAGATTAAGTTGGCAGAGAATAATGCAGTTACAGAGACTTCGGATCCGACTGTATTGACTCCTGAAAACGTGGAAGACCATAAAGGAACCGACTTCAAGGCTGTGGAGGCAGAAGTAGCAGACGTTGCGCCTTACGACTGGGTTCCGAAGATGCCGGTATACTGTAGTGGCCCCGAAGACATGATGAAGGTGATGTACAAGAATCTCAATTACCCGAAGGTTCCGTTAGATAATGGCGTGAGCGGGGTTGTGGTGGTTCAGTTTACCGTTACAAAGAGTGGCGCGGTGAAAGATGTGCAAGTAGCACGCTCCGTTGACCCATGGTTAGATGCCGAAGCGCTACGGGTAGTGAAGATGCTCGATTGTTTTGAGCCCGGACAACAAGGCGGACGGAACGTAGATGTGTTTTTGAAGTTACCTGTTCGGTTTTCTATTGAGTGAAAAAAAGAGAGAGAAGGACGGTTTTACATTCGCTCCTCGCTTTCGTCTCTTGTTCCTCCCTTCTTGCTCTTGTCCCCCGTCCCCTGTCTCTTATCTCATTGTCCGTTCATGTGAAACGATAACTTTGTCCCAAGCCATTACCATGCGCTTGGGACTTTTTTTCGCACTCGCCATATTACTCCTCACGGTTGTTCCAAGCTTTGCTCAGGAGCAATACACCTACCAATTCAATCATGGGAACTACGCGGAGTTTGAAGGATTTTTGCATGTAAAGGGTTCGGAGTTCCATTCGGGAATGAAGCCATACCGCATAAAGCAGATGAACGAATCGTTTGCCTTTGATTCGGTGCGTACCATTAATTTTCATAAAGGGAAGTTCTCGCGGACGCTGCTCGGGCGCAAGCTTTTTAGGCAGAGCTTGCTGAGGGTAGATTCGGCCAAGTATCAGTTTTATGTTGACCCTGTGTTTAACTTAGAGTTGGGCATGGATATCGTGAGCAAGGAGCGCCTAACGGTGAACACGAAGGGCATCACGTTTAAAGGAAGCATTGGGAAAACGGTTTCGTTTATCACTTCATTTTGGGAGAACCAAGCAACGTACCTGCCTTACATGAACACTTGGATTGACAAGCATCAGATTGTGCCGGGCGAGGGAAGGATTAAGGATTTTGCCTTCGATAATGGACTTTATCAGTTTTTGGGAGTAAAGGTGAAGGGTTATGACTTTTCGATTGCTTCGGGGCACGTGTCGTACACTCCCATTAAGGCGCTGAACATCCAATTGGGACACGATAAGCTGTTTGTGGGAGAGGGTTACCGCTCCATGTTGCTGTCGGATGTGGGCTACAACTATCCGTATCTGAAAGTGAGCACCAATGTGTGGAAGATTCAGTACGATTTCATCTTTACGCAGTTGCAAGACACCCGTGTGCCCGTCATATTTGAAGCTGGATTTAAGAAGAAGTGGGCCTCGTTTCACTATTTGAGCGTATTGCTTGGCAAGAGGGTGCAAGTGGGATTGTTTGAGGGTGTGATTTTCAAGAGCGATAGTTCAGGAAATGGTGGTTTCAACTGGAATTTCTTCAATCCGATTACGCTGTTTAGGTCGATACAGTATGCGTATGACGGTTCGGGAAACAATGCCGTGGCGGGCCTCAATCTGAAATACGTTCCGTTTGATGGGGCGGCCTTTTACGGGCAGTTGGCCATAGATGAGCTCGATTTTACCAAGATGAGCCAAAGCGGATTTATTGGTCAGCGCGTGGGGTGGCAGTTGGGCTTCAAGGTTTTTGACCCCTTTGGGCTGAAGAAACTCTATGCGCGGATTGAGTACAACGCAGCGCGGCCTTATACCTACGCGCACGAATCATCTCTTCAGAGTTACACCCATTACAACCAGCCATTGGCGCATCCGCTAGGGGCCAACTTCCACGAAGTGGTGGGCGAGTTGGGTTATCGCTGGCGCGACTTGCGTTTTAGCTACCGCATCAGCTTTGCTTCCATCGGCAGAGATTCTACGGGCGTGAACTACGGAAACGATGCGTACAACCCCGATACGCAAACCTTTCGCGGAGCAAATTCTTACGGAAATACCATTGGACAAGGGGTGAAATCAACGCTTATGTACCAAACGGTAGAGCTGGCGTATGTGGTGAACAGGGCATCGAACCTGCACATACTGCTCGGATTAAGACACCGCGTGGCTAAGGATGAAGTTGCCACAGAAAAGAACGCGTACGTCTATTTCGGAATTCGAACCATCTTGAGAAATCTCTACCATGATTTTTAAGGGACGGGGCACATACCTCTTGGCGCTGCTGTTGGTGTTTCCGATGCTTGGCGTGGGACAGAATGTGATTACGCAGCATTCGCCATTGCTAGAGACGTTCTTGATGGAGGATGCGCTGCGCAACGGCAGGGCAACGGTGCATACGGGTGTTCGGCCTTCCATTCTTCCGCAGTCGGATATGGACAATCGGAATGAGTTGTTGAAGTCTTTTGTGTTTAGAGATAGTTCGGCATTACACAACTTCTCTAACGGACATTTTCTCGATTACAAGAAGAAGTGGTTTGGGGTAGAGATTGACCCAATTATTCACAGCATTGCGCGCTACGGCACGGCCTCTGGGTTTACAACCGAGCAGGTAGGAGGATTACGGGGAGATGTATTTCTGGGCAAGAACTTCGTGGGGCATTTCTCTATCAGAGGTGGGGCGTTTAAGCCAGTGCAGCATGTGGCAGATTTTATGGCGGCCAATAATGTTGACCCAGGTCAGGGAAGCTTTACGCGCCAAGGACAGATGAACACATTCTTCGACCCAAGCGGTTACCTCTCGTATTCGCCATCGAAGCATTTTAATGTGCAAGCGGGGTACGACAAGATTTTTATTGGCAACGGCTATCGCTCGTTGTTCCTTTCGGATAATGCCAATCAGTATGCGTTCTTAAAGTTGGACACGTGGGTGTGGCGATTGCGCTACGTGAATATCTGGGCCAACATGAAGGACATCCGTCCTGGGGCGTATCGGAACAAGTTGGCGACCTTCCATTACCTCTCGTTGAACATCGCGAAGCGTTTTAATATTGGTTTGTTTGAGAGTATTGTGTGGCAGGGAGCGGATTCTTCGGGGGCGCGTGGGTTTGAGATGAACTACATCAACCCGATTATCTTCTACCGTCCGATTGAGTTCTCAGTCAATTCGCCCGACAACGCGGTGCTGGGCTTCGATTTCCGTTATCGCATTGGCAAGAACAACCATCTCTACGGTCAGTTGGTGTTGGATGAGTTTCTTTCAAACGAAGCGTTTAAAGGTCTTACTGCGGGCAAAGACACTACCGTGCAGAAGGGATTTTGGGGCAACAAGCAGGGTTTTCAGGTGGGGATTAAGGGCTATAATCTGTTCTGGATTAAGAATCTCTACTATCAAACGGAGTTTAATTGGGTGCGGCCGTTTACGTACACGCACGTAACTGTGGAACAGAACTATGGGCATTACAATCAGCCGTTGGCGCATCCGCGTGGAGCCAATTTTCTGGAGTCGATGACCATTTTGCGCTACCGAAAGAGCAATTGGCTGATTGAGGCCAAGTTTATTTATGCCAATTATGGGTTGGATACGAATGCGGTGAGTTACGGCAGCAACATTTACCGTTCGTATCTACAACGGCAGGGCGAATACGGCAATCACATGATTCAAGGATTGGATACCAAACTGTTCTCGTGGCAGTTTAGGGCGGAGTATATTCTTAATGCGGCTTGGGATTTACGCCTTACGGGTGGTTTTACAAGCCGTGTAGAGCAGTCGGCTCTGCATAGGAGAGAAGAACTTTATTTTTTCTTCGGAATCAGTTCGGATATCACGCGGCCGTTTGATGATTTTTAGGGTAAGGGACGAAAGACGATAGGGAGGGATTCTTCGGATTTTGCACGCAGAAGTGCAGAGTGTGGAAATATTCTTCCTTTTTACTGTCCTTTCTGTGTGTTTCCCGAAGAATCGGAACAAGTTATAGCTAATACAAATTCGCTTGTGCAAACCAAGAATCAAGGATTCCATATTTGATTAACTGTTTGGGTCTACAGGGGGGCATGATTTTATTTAAACACCATCCGCACAAATTGTTCCTTCCCAATTTCATCATCCAAGTAGAGAATACCTTCCTTGGAACCGTTTGGGCTTAGAAAATTGTATTCCTCAAAATAGCTTCCGGTCTTCTCAGATGTCCAGAGCTTTTCGCGCTTTGCCACGCTGGTCGGATTGGCCATGTTGATGGTGACCAGCACAATCGGATTATCCATCTTATCAAACTTGGCCACGCCAGCTTCTGGTGTCCACTCCTTTTCGGTGTTCGCAAAATTGTCGTTGAAAAGCACATACAGTTTATCGTCCACCACCTTGCAGGCATAGCCCAAACCCTTACCTGTTTTGTTTTCCTGATCCTTAGGTACACGCGTGCTCCAGTTCAGTTTTCCGTCTGTGGCATTTACGGAGAAAAACTGAGCGTCTTTTCTTGTGTAGGTGATGATGTCAATGTCTAAATGCGCGTTGAATTTGGTAGAATCCAAGCTCGATTCCGCCATAATGAGGTAATTGTCACCATCTAATTTGGTAAATCCATTGATGACGAAATTATCTTCAAACGCACCTGCTGCATTTTTGGAATCCTTCTCAACTCGCTTCACTATTGACTTGGATTGATGCAAAATCATATATGCATCATCAAACGGAATGTATTTGAAAACAGGTCGTTGCTTAGCGGCCCCTGTCCAACTTACAAAAGCAATGCCGTCAGCCTTTTCTAACCAGCTTTTGGTGTCGTTATTCCAATCCATGTAATTGGCCGCCATTATCATTCCCGATTCTGTTCCCTGCAGGGTCCAATTGCGAATTTGTTTTTCTAAATCTCCCGATAGGTCAATGGTTTCAAAACCTTCTGAGTTGACTTTTGTAAGCTTCACGTGGTAACGCGCATCGTTGTTAAAGGCATCTCCTTTATCTGTTCTTCCCCAGCAATAAACCGTACCATCATTGGCAACACCAACGGCAGCTTTTGGTGCACTTGCTTCCCATGCACTTCCACCTAATTGAAACGTACCATCTCCCGAACGAAATTCCACATCTTGCTGCCATTTTTTATCCAAATCGGTATCAAAAGCCATAAAACGGAAGGTTTGCGTAGGGTCATCTTTCTTATCTGCCCTTCTCGCCTTTTTGAAATAGACCACGAATTTGGAACCATCCTCAGACACTGCATAGTTCAAATGCCCATCGTTGAAATTGGCATGAAAACCATTGCCATCCACACGGGTTACCTCTTTTGCGTCTCCAATCTTCAGCGCTGCGGCATCAAATTCCGATAGGTAAACGGTATTCGCCTTATCGTAAGTTAAGGTCTTTCCTGTAAGGAGAACGGCCTTGTCTTTGAGACGAATAAAACCCTTGTGTACGTAACCATCGGCACTCTGCAAACGGTCAAATTTAGCTGATGAAATAGGCTGCAACGTGGTATCGTACACCGTAAAAATATCCTGACGGTTGTGGAATGTATGGGTCACAAAGCCGTTGGAATTATATGCCAAAAACTGCGTCATTTTCTTGTCCGCCTCCTTCTTAATGGACGAGCCCATATACACATCCAAGTTTTCTGAGCGGCCTGTTTTGCGCTGCGCAAAACCTTCCATTGTAGCCCCAAGGCCTACCATCACCATCATCACTCCTAAAAAATACTGCTTCATCCGTTCAATTGATTTTCGGGAAGCGAAGGAACGGATTATCCAGAAATCAACCGTTTTCGGTATTTGTCCAATTTAACACTATTTACAACCTCATTAGAACTGTCGCGCAAGTGGTTTTCTATATTTGCCGTTCTCAAAACCAAAACCGCAGATGAAATTAAAACCGTTATTCCTTCTTGCTGGCTTCGCGCTAACAACCGTTTTCAGCTTTGCTCAAAATAAGACCACCGTAGTGCCAGCAGGCATGAAGTTGGTAGAAAAGGTCGAAAAATCGGAAGATGGACTTTCCATTCCTTACGAGAAATATGTGCTCGATAATGGGCTGCAAATCATTATTCATGAAGATCATTCCGATCCAATCGTTCATGTGGATGTGACCTACCACGTAGGATCAGCCCGCGAAGAACCTTTCCGTTCGGGTTTTGCCCACTTTTTTGAGCATATGATGTTTCAAGGCTCCGATAACGTAGCCGATGAGGAGCATTTCAAAACTGTTTCAGAGTCTGGAGGTACACTTAACGGAACCACCAACAAAGACAGAACAAACTACTTCGAAACACTTCCTAGCAATCAGCTCGAAAGAGCACTTTGGCTAGAAGCAGATAGAATGGGATTCTTGTTGGATGCCGTTACGCAAGAGAAATTTGAAGTGCAACGCGCCACCGTTAAAAACGAGCGCGGACAGAGCTACGATAACCGCCCGTATGGCTTGGTAGGCGAGAAAGTGAATCAAGCACAATACCCACAGACTCATCCTTACAATTTCCCAACAATTGGTTATTTAGAAGACCTAGACAACGCCAATGTGGATGACCTCAAACGCTTTTTCCTTCGTTGGTATGGACCAAACAATGCTGCACTTACTGTTGCTGGCGATGTAGATCCAAGCGAAGTGCTAAAACTGGCTAAGAAATACTACGGAACCATCCCTCGCGGAACGGAAGTAGTTGCCGACAAGCAGAAGCGCGTGGTGCTACCAGAAGATCGCTACATTTCTTACGAGGACAACATTCGTTTCCCGTTGCTACAGATTTCCTATTCAACTGTTCCAAACTACCATCCTGATGAAGCTCCGTTAGATATCCTTTCCGACATTCTAGGCGGTAGCGAAAACTCACTTTTCTACAAGAACTTCCAAAAAAGTCAAGTAGCGATTCAGGCCTCTGTTCAGCATCCATGCCAAGAACTTGGAGGTCAATTTCAGTTGACTGTGCTTCCTTATCCAGGAAAAACGTTGGTAGAAATGCAAGACATGGTTAACGCAACCCTTGCCGAGTTTGAGAAACGCGGTGTGAACGATGACGATTTAAAGCGATTCAAATCGACTATGGAAAGCCAAATGATTAGCAGCCTCGAAACAGTTTCGGGCAAGGCAACCATGCTAGCTCAGTATCAATATGTGATGGGAAATCCCAATTATGTGGGCAAGGATTTGAAGCGGTACATGGCTGTAACCGCTGCCGACATTATGCGGGTTTACAATACTTACATTAAAGGACAAAAAGCCGTTATCCTAAGTGTTTATCCTAAAGGGCAACCACAATTAGTGGCCAAGCAAGACAATTTCACCTACGTAAGAGACAAGAAACTGAAGGCCAACATGGCTCAATATGAAGGTCTTTCGTACGTAAAGCCAACCAAAGAAGTAGATGGTTTTGACAGAAGCGTAAAGCCTTCTTCTGGCCCAAGCCCAGTGATAAAAGTACCGGATTCTTGGTCAGTATCTTTTGAAAATGGCCTGAAGATTATTGGCGCCAAAAACGATGAAATTCCGAAGACATATCTCCGAATTGGCATCAAGACAGGACACCGATACGAAGATGCTGCTAAAGCGGGAATTTCGGCTCTCTTTGCCTCCATGATACCAGGAACAACTGAGAAATACAGCACCGAAGAATTCGCTGGCGAGTTGGAAAAACTTGGAAGTTCAATTAGTGTAAGCGCTGGCGATGAGGAAGTGGTGGTGAACATGAGTTCACTTACCAAAAACTTGGATGCCACGTTGGCATTGCTAGAAGAAGCAATGATGCGTCCTAAGTTCACCACCGAAGAGTTTGAGCGATTGAAATTTGCACAGATGGAATCTATCGCTAATCAGGTAAATGAGCCAACCTCCTTAGCGGACAACCAGTTCGGAAAAGTGCTTTATGGCGAGAACCATATCATGGGTATTCCGTCATCAGGAACTGAGAAAACATTAAGCGGTGTAACGCTTGCCGATGTAGAAGAATTCTACAAGTCTCGTTTTGCTCCAAACATCAGTAATTTGGTAATTGTTGGAGATATTGAAAAAGACGCGGTTTTGGGTAAACTTGGCTTCCTTAAAACTTGGAAGAAACGCGATGTGACTTACCCGAAAGAACCTGCAACTCCAGCTGCTGGAAAAACCAAAATCTATTTGGTTGACAAGCCAGATGCTGCCCAATCGGAAATCCGTTTGGGATATCTGTCTCAAGCATTTGATGCCACAGGAGATTTCTACAAATCAAAACTGATGAACTTTAACTTGGGTGGAAACTTCAACAGCCGACTCACACAAAAACTGCGTGAGGAGAAAGGTTGGACCTACGGCTCTTACTCCTACTTTGATGGAAGTGAACATGTTGGGCCATTTATGGCAGGAGGAGCCTTTAAAAGAGAGGCTACGGATAGCGCCATTGTCGAATTCATGAATCAGTTTCAATTCTTTGCTGGCAAAGGCATCACGGATGAAGAATTGACATTCCTCAAAAGTTCTATCGGACAAAAAGACGCCTTGAAGTATGAAGCTGGTTACCAAAAAACGGGATTCCTAAACACCATTCTTCGTTTTGGTTTGGAAACAAACTACACAGAAAAACAAAACGACATCCTGAAAAAACTTACCAAGGAAGATGTGAATGCCTTGGCTAAGAAATACATCGATTCAAATAAAATGGCTATTGTAATCGTGGGCGACAAAGCCACCATCTACGAAGGTCTAAGCAAGTTGCCATACGAGATTGAAGTTGTGAATCAATCTGTTCCAACTAAGAAAGATTAAACGGTTAGGGTTTGCCGCATCAAACCCTATCAGAAAGCCGCTCCAAGAAATTGGGGCGGCTTTTTTATTTCCGCTTCTTCAGAAAAAATAGCTTGAGTAGGTCGGCACAATCATCTGCCATCACACCGCTTTTTGATTTAGTTTTTGGATGAAGGAGATTTCCAACGGTTGAGAAACCGCGTTTTTCGTCACTCGCTCCATAAACAACGCTATCAACTTGGCTCCAGAAAAGAGCGCCTGCACACATCACGCAAGGTTCAAGCGTTACATAGATAGTGCAGCCTTTCAGGTACTTTCCACCTATAAAATCAGCTGCTGAAGTGATGGCTTGCATCTCCGCGTGAGCGGTTACATCATTCAAAGCTTCGGTAAGATTATGAGCTCGCGCAATGATGCGTTTGTTTGCCACCACAACTACTCCAACCGGAACTTCGTCTTTATCGAATGCCCTTTGCGCCTCTTTCAAGGCTTCCTTCATAAAATGCTCGTCAGAAAATACGCTTAACTCCATGGGGTAAAAGTAACGCGTGGCGAGTTATGGGATGTCAATTGTCAATGCCTAAATAGAGTTGACCGTGGACTATCGACCATCGACTTTTTCCCGTTTTTCCTTTCCCGTTTTTCCCTTTAAGACCTTACCTTCGCGCCCTCAAAAAAATTCGGTACAATGCATCGCTCACACACTTGCGGAGAATTAAGATCAGAACACATTGGTTCTGAAGTAACGTTAAGCGGCTGGGTCCAACGTGGCCGCGACCTTGGCGGAATGACCTTCATCGACCTTCGCGACCGCTACGGAATGACGCAATTGGCCTTTAACCTTGAGGTAAATAAGGAGCTTTGTATGAAGGCGCGCAGCTTGGGCCGCGAGTTCGTTATTAAGGTAAAAGGAAAAGTTGCCGAACGCGAAAGCAAGAACAAGAACATGCCAACTGGCGATGTTGAGATTATCGTTTCTTCTTTGGAAGTTCTGAACTCATCAAAAACACCTCCGTTCACTATTGAAAACGAAACCGATGGTGGCGAGGAAATCAGAATGAAATACCGCTACTTGGATCTTCGCAGACAAAAAATGCGCAGTAATCTGGAGTTGCGCCACCGCCTTTCCATCGAAACAAGAAAATTTATGGATGAGCAAGGTTTTCTCGAAGTAGAAACGCCTTACCTCATTAAAAGCACGCCCGAAGGAGCCCGCGATTTTGTGGTGCCATCGAGAATGAATGCAGGGCAATTTTACGCCCTACCGCAAAGTCCGCAAACCTTCAAACAATTGCTGATGGTTTCTGGTTTTGATAAATACTATCAGATTGTTCGCTGCTTCCGCGATGAAGATTTGAGAGCCGACCGTCAGCCCGAATTCACACAACTCGATTGCGAAATGGCTTTTGTGGAGCAAGAAGACATTCTGAACATGTTCGAGTCTTTGACGCGCCATCTGTTCAAAACCGTAAAAGGTTTAGAACTGAAGGAATTCCCAAGGATGGAGTATGCTGATGCCATGCGTTTGTACGGTTCAGATAAACCAGACATCCGCTTCGGAATGCAGTTCGTAGAACTGAATGAAGTGGTGAAAGGACAAGGATTTGGTGTGTTTGATACTGCCGAATTGGTGGTTGGAATCAATGTAAAAGGCGGAAATATTTTTACCCGTAAGCAGATTGATGAATTCACTGAATTCGTAAAACGACCACAGATTGGTGCCACTGGATTGATTTATTGCCGCCACAACGAGGATGGCACATTCAAAAGCTCGGTAGATAAATTCTTTACCGAAGACAAGCTTGCCACTTGGGGTAAAGCATTCGATTCAGAAGTCAACGACATGATTTTCGTTATGGCAGGAACAGAGGAAAAAGTGCGCAAGCAACTTTCAGAACTTCGGTTACAGATAGCTGCCCTTCAAGGCCTTATGGATCCGGAAAAATTCGCGCCACTTTGGGTTGTCAACTTTCCACTGTTGGAATGGGACGAGGAAAGCAAGCGTTTCCACGCCATGCATCATCCGTTTACATCTGCCAAGCCGGAAGACTTGCATCTAATGGCCAACGAGCCAGGTAAGGTTCGCGCTAATGCCTACGATTTGGTAATCAACGGAACAGAGTTGGGAGGTGGTTCCATCCGAATCCACGATAAAGGCCAGCAAAAGCGCATGTTTGACTTGCTCGGATTTACAGAAGAAGAGGCCAAAAACCAATTCGGCTTTCTGATGGATGCGTTTGAATTTGGAGCGCCACCGCATGGCGGAATCGCCTTCGGCTTTGATAGATTGTCTGCCATTTTTGGTGGACAAAAAGACATCCGAGATTTCATTGCCTTCCCTAAAAATAACTCAGGACGAGATATGATGATTGACTCTCCTTCGGTGATTGACAAGGCACAGTTGGATGAGTTGAATATTGGTGTTTTAAGCACAAAATAGGGGTGATTATCAGGTTGTATTAAGAGTTATATTTGCGCCCATGAAATTCAGACCAGCGATTCTGCTGATTTTACTGTCGTCAATCCTAATTCTATCGGAGTCCTGCATCACTAGAAAGGACATCTCTTACTTTCAGGATATAGGAGACACCCTTTCAATTCAGAAAATTTCCCGTGATTTTGAAGCGGTGATTCAGAGTGGCGACATTCTTTCCATTCACGTTACAAGTTTGAGCAATGAAGCCAGTAGCTTCTTCAATGTCATAGGAGAGACTACAGATCAACAAGTAGCAAATACGTATCTAGTAAATGCTTCTGGGGAAATCGAGATGCCGTTGATTGGATCGGTTTCAATTGCTGGTAGCACATCCGAATCTGCCAAACAGATTATTAAGGAGAAACTAAAGAAATATCTGGTGGATCCAACAGTTAATCTGCGAATAAGGAATTTCAAAGTAACTGTGTTGGGCGAAGTGCAAGTGCCAGGAGTATATACCATTCCGAATGAAAAAATAACCTTGATAGAAGCCCTTGGTCTCGCTGGCGACATGACAATTTTTGCCAAAAGAATAAATGTCCTAGTCATTCGAGAACAAGACGGACAAAGAAGCTTTGTGAAGCTGGATTTGACGTCAAAAGAATTTTTTGAATCCGATTATTATTACCTCCACAGCAATGATATTCTTTATGTGGAACCAGGTAAAGGCAAATTCGCCTCGGCCGATGCATGGTATAAGATTCTTCCTATCGTTTTCAGTGGTCTCACCGCACTTGGGCTCTTCCTGCAACGGATTAATTTCTAATAGCAATACATGACCGACCAAAACCAAAATGCAGTTGCTGATGACGATGAGTTGGATTTAGGAAAAATTATCCAACTTGTTCTTGAGAATTGGCTTCTGTTTGCCGTTTCAATCTTGTTGGCCTTGATTATCAGCTACGCCTACGTTTGGTATTCGCAGCCTGTGTACGAAATGACTACCACAGTATTGGTCGATGACCAAGGCTCTGATATCTCTCAGAATATTTTGGATGAAGTTGGTGTAGTAGGCAAGAAGCGGAACATTGAAAATGAGATAGCCATTCTAAGCTCACGGAATCTTGTTGAAAAGGCTATGGCAACACTTAATCTCAACGTAAGTTATACCATCAATTTGGGGCTTAGAAAAAGAGACCTCTACAACGACAGCCCACTGAAACTTGATTATCTGCTATCCGAAGATGCTCCATCGGCCTTCCTATTCACCGTTCATCTTGCGCAAGACGAACCAACGGCTGTTCTAACCTATGAGCTGCAAGAGTCGAATGGAGATTGGACAGAATACGAACAACATATTACGCTGGAAGAACAGTTCAGTAATCCTCTAGGACATTTCCGATTACTGCCAACCGAATATTTTCCTCTATTCGCAAGTGGTGACTCTGCCCGAAGTCTTGATTACGAACTACAGTATATGAGCAACAGTCAACTAGCCACCATCTATTTAGGGATGCTTGAAGTTGAAGAAGCGCGAGAGAAAGCAAGTATTCTGAGACTCAGGTTGAAGGACCAAGTTGGTCAGCGTGGCGAAGATGTTCTAGACGCCATTCTCGGAGTCTTTATCCAAAACAATATTGAAAAGAAGAATCAACTTGCTTCAAATTCACTGAAATTCATTGAAAAGCAGTTGGATGTGATAACTACTGACCTGACCATATTGGAGAGTGAAATAAAAGGCTTCAAGACCTCTCACGGAATCACTGACATCAGTTCGGAAGCCACTTTCTTTCTACAACAAGTAGGATCGTTGGATGCAACAGTGTCTGAAATGGATGTGAAGCTCAGCATTATAAATTACCTGGAAGTATATATCACTTCTGATAAGGATTTGAAAAATGCTTCACCATCAAGTTTAGGAATTGCTGATCCATTGTTGAATGCGCTCATCGTCCAACTAAACACTCTCTCAACTGAACGACAAAGTCTGCTTCGTTTTACCAAAGAAGACAATCCACTGGTTAATGCACTCGATCTTCAAATTCAGGAAACCAAGAAATCTCTGATTAATAACATCGCCAGTATTAGAAGCGGGCTGGAAGCCTCCAAAAAGGAATTGCAGAAACAATTGGCGGGTATTGAAAAAAAGGTGAAAACCTTGCCCAAGGCTGAGTATGACTTGCTTGCTCTTCAAAGACAGTACTCTATTAAAGAGAGTCTCTATTTGCTGCTACTCGAAAAAAAATCGGAGAACTCCATTCTACTAGCCTCTACTGTTTCGGACAATATGGTTATTGATAAGGCCAGAAGCACCGAAGACCCCATCAAACCCAAAAAATCATTCGTCTATCTCCTTGGATTATTAATTGGATTTGGTATTCCGAGTTTTTATCTCGTTTTAATACTGATTTTTGATAACCGAATCAAAGATGGAGACCACCTTAAGAAAACGTCTCCTATTCCATTTTTGGGGGTTATTCCACATCATAACGAAACTCACTATCTGGTTGTACGCGATATGGTTAATACGGCCATTGCCGAATCATTCCGCTCCATCAGAACCAACCTTTCTTTCCTTATCCAAAAAAACGAACTTGCCTTAGGTGTGTCTCCAAAGGTCATTCAGCTCACTTCGGCCATGGGATCAGAAGGGAAATCATTCTGTTCTATCAATCTCGCAGCATCCTTGGCGCTTGGTGGCGCAAAAACCATTGTGGTCGGTCTGGATTTGCGAAAGCCAAAACTGGCAGAGTATTTTTCACTCTCCAACAAGATTGGGGCAAGTTCTGTTTTGGCTGGTATGGAATCTCTTGAAAATGCCATTTTAAGCACCGAAATTGAAAATCTAGATGTGCTCGTAGCTGGGCCAGTTCCACCCAACCCTTCTGAACTTCTTATGGGGAAAGGCTTGACCGAAATGCTGGAAAATCTTACTCAAATGTATGACCACGTTGTATTGGATACGCCTCCGATAGGTTTGGTTACCGATAGTCTCATAATTTCTGAGCATGCCGCCACAACAATATATGTGGTTAGACAGAATGTCACGAATTTAAACAGCATGCAGTATATCAATGATTTGTATCGATCAAAGAAGATTAAGAGTATTTCGCTATTGTTTAATGATGTGAAATCCTCAAAATTCGGCTATGGTTATGGCTATGGTTATGGTCAAGGCTACTATATCGAAACGGTTAAGTTGACCAAGTGGCAACGACTGAAACTGTTCTTGAAGCCCTCTTAGATACCGATAGTCATGCCCAGCGATAAACTGTGTGGGCTGCCAGAGTACACCGCAGGGTTGAATCTATAGGCGTCCAGCCCAGTCTCTTTCAGGTATTGGTAGTTTAAACTCACATTGATACCATGGGATACTAGATACTTTATCTTCGCATTCAATTGGTAGCGCTTAACACGTGTTTGAATAATGAACGGAAATCCTGTTCCAGCATCTCCATTAGTATATTCATAAGTCTCCCCTTTTCGTATCAGGGTAAAGCCCAAATTTAGAGCTAGTCGACTAATTGGCTTATAGATTAGTGAAGTGTAGTATTCTTCGGCATTGTCCTTCAAATAATGGCCTAATGCATAGCTGTTGCTTTCAAACGTAGTAGTGTTGATGAAATGCTGATATACGAAGGGATTATTCCGTGTGTATTCAAAAATCAGCGAGAGATTAACATTTGCAGGAGCCGTGAACCGGAATCCTGCTTTCCAACTCAAGTGATTCCTCGATGTTTGGGGTTTGAACATTGAACTCAAACGTAATTCATCAACAAAAACGCTTGTATAGACTTCGAGAAACCGGAGGTTTCTCGAAACCAGATTGATGAACATTTGGGAATTCTGACCACGGGAGTTTGTACCGCTGCCAGTACTATTCAACGTATGATCTACGGACTTGTAAAACAGAAATGGAATAAGATATACTGGATTGAAGCGGTCTGAATAAACCACACTGTTTCCGAATGAGAAATACAGACCTTTTACCGGTCTAACTGTAAACATGTTTGCAGCCAAAAACTTTGAGCGCATGATGTCGCGTGTCTGACTGCCCGATTGGTAACTGGCGCTGCTATCAATCACATCTGAAACTAGCCACGCATGTATATAATCAAATGAGAACCAAGGCACTGGGTTCAAATGCATCTTAATCATTGGAAAAGATGGAGTTCGACCAGAAAAGATGTTAGACCCGTTATAGGCCGTTCCCCATTTAATGTTGTCCTTGGCCAAGGCTAGATAGCCCCATTTTGCACAGGCGGCAATGCCTCCACGCATTTCGCTGAAGTCCCGATTTCCTTTATAGTTGACACCTAAACGCTGATTGAGAAACGATTCATCGCTAAGTATTCTTGAATCGTGTTGGTCTGCGATATCTGCGAAAAAACTGAAATAGGGGCTGATGTTACCAAATAGGGAAACACCGAACTCGCGATGATAGAAAAGCTGATCCTTGGTCCACCAACCTTCTCCGCCAATCCGAGCGTTCAAGGAAATGTTAAACAGTTTTCCCTTGTAGTGAAAAAGATCGTGTCGTTTTATTCTCTTCCGAAGTGGGAATACTTCTTTCTTCTTCAGCCCTTTTCCTATATAATCCAGTCCAACATAGGAAGAATCCTCCTTGATAAAATCCTGCTTATAGAAAGCCAACTCATCCCTTTGACGCTTATTCAATCGGTCTGTTGTGTCTGAAATTGACCAAAGCACATCGTGAATCTGTACGCGGCTCAATGGTAGCACCGCAGAATTCAGCTGAACAACCTTGATGGAAGACATTTCCTCTAAGAATTCGTAAATCTCCTGATCGGAGTGATGCACAGGCACGTATTGCGCCACAGCACTCCTAAGCACAAAAAGTAATACTGAGCACGCAAGAATGAGGATTCGGAAAAACATAATCAGAATGCGTTTTTATTGGAATTTCCAAAAACTGTCATCAGTATGATTCTCACATCCAACCACATATTCCAATTTTCAATGTACCAGAGGTCGTGCCGGGTACGTTCCTGTTTCTGTTCTGCTGTTGCCGTTGGGCCACGCCAACCGTTTACCTGTGCCCAACCTGTTATTCCGGGTTTGATATAATGCCTTAGCATGTATCCTTCCACCTTCTTTTGCATGTGTTCGTTAAGGTGTCTTCGATGTGGTCGAGGTCCTACAACGCTCATTTCTCCTACAAGTACGTTGTAAAACTGAGGTAGCTCATCCAAGCTGTATTTTCTAAGGAATGCTCCAAGTTTGGTAATTCTCGGGTCGTTCTCGACCGTGCTCTTTGAGGCATGGTCTTGACTATTGTCAACCTTCATGGATCGGAACTTCCAACACTTGAATTCCTCACCCCTAAGCCCTACACGCATAGGTGAATAAAACACTGGTCCTTTGCTATTCAGTTTTATCATTATCGCAATCAGCACAAACACAGGAAAAAGCAATATGCAGACGGTTAAGGCAAACACCAAATCAAACAATCTCTTGAGTGTCTTATTCAAGAAATTATCTAGTGTGATTTCTCGGATGTTGACTACTGGAAGATTGCCAAGTGTTTTAATTTCAAACGGCCTGTCAATCAATCTGAAGTAATCTGGAATCATGCTTATCCTCAATCCATGAAATTCCGATACAGCAATGGCTTTGTTAATCTTCTCCACTTCTAGCAGCGGAATGGCCAGTATCAATCCCTGTACCTTGCCTGAAGCTAAGATCCCGTCCAGATCTTCAAGATTGCCAATCACCAGCTCTCTATCAACCATAGACAATTCGGGATTGTCGTCCAAAAAACCTACAATGGAATAGCCCATACCCACATCGCTCTTGAGGTATTCGAGCACCTGCTTACCAATTCTGCCTGCGCCAATTATCAGTACGCTCCTCACATGCCTACCTTGAGACCTGACTCTAACAAGATACCAATTGAAAAAAACGAAGCCAATATTGCGGATAAGAAAAAAGAACAAAATTGTACCGAATAGAACCAAACGGGAATAAAACCGCAAATCCAGAACCAAAATCAAGGTGGATACAATCCCCACGAATATCATGAAATCTAATACCTGATTCCGTATCCTTTGAACCAATCCTTCTCGGAAATGATAGTTCTGAGACGTGAATGCCACTACCACGGTGGCCCAGATAAGAATGATAAGCGGCAGCACCAAGAAGTACTTTCCTGCCTCAAAAGAATTGTATTTGAGATAGATGCTTCCTAGAAAGGATGCCACTATGATAACAATATCATAGGCAAGAAAAACCCAAACCAGTCTGGAAGTTCTTTCGTTCATCGTTCCAAGGTCAAATGTAACCAATTACCATTGGTGCGGATGCCGTTTAGCAAGTCTAGAATTCCCTAAGAAAGCCGTTTCTTAGTTGGAGTGCCCGTTCGGAAAATGTTGACGATTCCATAACTCTAAGGAAATGAGTGTAAACAGGAGTTTGGAATGATCGTGAGTATTGGCAAAGTGCTGTTTCACTATCAAATCAAGTCTATCTCCGTTCAGAATCCTATTTTTCACAAGTGTTGAGTTGCCAAAAAGTTCAATGACCTGACTCCTCAGTTCTTCGCGCAGCCAGATTCTAAGCGGTGCTTCAAATCCATGTTTCGGCCTATTCAGAATATCTTTATGAATTCGATTCTTGAAAATCTCCTTTAGAATGTATTTGGTGGTGAGGCCCTTCATTTTGAATTCATCCCTGATGCGATAGGAGGTTTCAATCAATTCATGGTCAAGAAACGGGACACGAACCTCAAGCGAGCGAGCCATGCTCATGCGGTCTTCTTTGATGAGGTAATTGTTAGGAAGAATGGTCTTCAAATCGGCATAGGATGCCTTGGTTAGAAAACTCTGTGAAGGAAACGTATCGAACACCTGTTCTACTGTAATCTCGGTATTCTTTCCAATCTTCTGGTTCATTTCCTCCGACAGCAAAAGTGTTCTTTCCGAATCGGTCAGCATATGGAACGAACGGTCGTAGCGTTCTCCCAATGGCTGCTTGGCACTTTCCAAAAACTTCAACACTCTTCTTTTGAAACTCTTCTTATTGCTGGAATTAGGCAGAAACCTAGATACCTGTATCATTGCATCGATTACCATTTGCGGTGTCTGGTCGAACACCTCAGATCCTTTATTCAGCCAATAGCGCTCGTATCCCCCAAAAATCTCATCTGCGCCAGCACCGCTGAGTGCAACCTTCACATCCTTTTCGGCAAATTCGCTCACGAGATAATTTGGAATAATGGCATAATCGCCCAAGGGTTCATCAATATACCTAACCAAGTTGTCAATTAGTTCCATGATATTTATGGGCTTCACAACCAAGGCATGATGATCTGTTCCATTGAATTCGGCTGATAGTTTTGCATACTCCAGCTCGTTGTAGCTTTTGGCATCAAATCCAATGGAATAGGTTGATATCCGATCTCCCTTCAACTCGGTTGCAACATTGGCTAGAATGGCCGAATCAATTCCTCCACTTAAAAAAACACCTAACGGAACATCAGCAATCAATCTTCTTTCGACCGCTCGGTAAATGGCTTCTTCAACCACCTTCTTCGACTCGCTAAGCGTTGTGATACGCGGCTTCTCAATGTGGTCTTCCAGTTTCCAATAAGGTTCGTTCCGTGTTATTTCTAACGCGAAGTTCACCTTCATCAGGTATCCGGGTCTCAGCTTTGTAATGCCTTCGAACATGGATCCATCACCCTGAATATACTTGTATCGAAGCAAGCTGTTAAGCGAATCAGCATCCATTTTCTTTTCGTAAGATGGATGTTGCAGGATGCTCTTAATCTCTGATCCATATACAAAGTCGCCAGAAGTGCTGTAGTAATAGATTGGCTTGATACCTAGCCGATCTCTCACCAGCGTGATCTCGTGTTTTTTACGGTCGTAAATCGAAATGCCGAACATTCCCATCAGTTTGGAGAAGATGGCATCGCCATAAACCTCGTATCCAAGAAGTATTACTTCGGTGTCTCCTTCGGTTTTGAAAACAACCCCTCTATCCTTCAGTTCTTTTCTCAGTTCTCTGAAGTTGTATATCTCACCATTGAAAACGATGCAAAGAGTAGAATCGGAATTATAAATCGGTTGGCCGCCTGTGCTCAGGTCTATGATGGCAAGCCTGCGCATGGCCATGCTGAATCCTTCTTCACTGAAAAAACCATCGCTGTCTGGGCCACGATGAATAATCTGTTCATTCATTCTGCGGATGACATCCTCAGAATGCCGCTCCTTTGAATAATAGCCGCAAATCCCACACATGATTGTTACTTCTTGTCGGCAAGTAA
Source organism: Flavobacteriales bacterium (assembly GCA_021741155.1). Lineage (GTDB taxonomy): Bacteria > Bacteroidota > Bacteroidia > UBA10329 > UBA10329 > UBA10329. Next base: position 20,203 of record JAIOYP010000020.1, read on the forward strand.
TAGTTCGTACTGCTCGCGATAATACTGGGTCATGGCATCACCTGAATATTGAGTCAGCACTTTCTGTTTTGCCTTCAGGGCTTTCTTGTTTGCAATATCCCGATTGGCGTAATACCATTTCAGTTTCTCGGCCAAATCCACGTAATCCTTATCCTTGAAAAAGGTTACTTCTGTATCGTCAAAAACTGCCGTGTTCTCAGGAATGTCGCTTGCAATGATGGGCGTTCCAGATAGCGCAACCTCAAGCAGCATAATTGACATGCCTTCTGTTTCGGACGGGAACACGAACACCTCAGACTGGCCAATCAAATCTAGTAAAGTGGCCTTGTTTCCGATATAATCGGTCATATGAACCTTCAATCCTTTTCCGAGTACCTCCAATTCCTTCAAATAATTTCCAGTATGATTCAGCTCTCCAGCAATCAGAATATCCTTTTCAAAATTGAGTGCGCCCAAGGCTTTTAGCATGGTGTGAACTCCCTTTGTTGACATTATTCTTCGAGCACCAAATGAAACGTATGGCTTGGAGATGCCATGGGTGCTGAGCACTTTCTCTGCTTCAGAACCACTCAAGTCTTTCAATGGCTCCACACCATTGGGAATGAACAGCACATCTCTACCATATCGCTCTTTATACGTTACAGAAAGGGGCTGAGAAATTACAGTGAGCCGCGCTTTGGAACGTACAAAAATGCGTTCGTTCATTTTGAAATAGAGCTTCGCGATGGGGCCCCATTTATCACGCACATAGGGCGACTCGTGCGAGGTGGCCAATATTCGCTTGTACTTGATGGAAAGTAGCGGAAGGAAAAATGCCGCATCAATCTTGCGCACATGCAGCAAGTCGTAGTTGGCCTTGAACATTAGGTGGAAATAGCACTTTACGAGGTAGATAAAAACACCGAGCCCTTTTATTGGCACTTCATCAAACTGAACCACATTCACCCCTGGAACATTGGTAGTGGCCTGCGAATGGGTGTAACAGTAAATGGTAATCTCGTACTCATCCTTAAGGTTGCGGATTAAATTCTCGGTTGTTCGACTTACTCCTCCTTTGGATGGGAAGTACTTCACTCCAAAAAACGCCAAACTGTTCTTCTTTTTTTCGCTCACTTTGATTCCGCTTCTGTTCTTGATTTTACTTCACGTTCTGCTCGATGAATTGCTCGTAGCGTTCAACGAATCTTTCCTCTCCATATTCGTTTTTCAGCTTTTCGTAGCTCCTTGCCCCAAACTCATTTCTCATTCTGGGTGAGGAAATAAGTTCTGAAAGACCCTTTGCCAAAGTCGGAACATCTCCAATCTCGGCAAGAAAACCATTCTTTTCAGAATCAACCAATCGACCATTATCTCCTGCTCTCGTAGCAACAATGGGTAGCGAGAAGCTCATGGCCTCCATCACAGCATTGGAAAGCCCCTCGAACAACGATGTCATGAGAAAAATATCTGCATCACGATAATAATCATCCATATTGGCAGGGTTGATTACTATTTCCACACGGTCTGTCAAATCAAACTCGGCAACCCACTGCCGAACCTGATGTTCCAAATCTCCCCAGCCCACGGCTAGATACCTGAAAGATAAACCATCGCTTTTCAGCTTCGACATAACACGAATAGCTGTCAAATAATCCTTCTGATTGGTAAATCTACCTACAGAAAGGATTGTAACCAAACGCTCTGGGCGATGAACAACGAGCTTTTTGCCAATATCAAAACAGTTTGGAATGACCACGGCCTTTTCTTTTCTAAATCCTTTTTGACCTAAAAGGGTTACCCCACAATAATTATTGAAAATAGAAAGATTATTCACATAGTTGTGTAGGAATCTTTCGGCAGGTTCCTTCTTAGGGTCAAGCACCGAATTTCTGATTCCTCCAACTTTCAGCTTTACTCCAGCCAGCCAGCCAATAATCCCACCAACCATATTGGCCAGTAGCAGGTAGGTAAATAGAACTTCTATGTTCCGACTCTTCAATTCTCTGTAAAAGGAAAACGGTTTTGTTAACCATGAACCGTGTAATGAAATTATATCAACGCTGGTAACTGCTATTCGGTCAAGAAACTTATGGTCTACCTGCTCGGGATAATAAACGAATACATGCACCGTATGCCTTCCGCTAAGCAAACGAGCCAAAATCATGGCCTGCTTTTCAGCGCCTCCAGGAGTAAGCGACCTCAGCAAAAAGCCAATATTCCTACCTCCTCCGATTTTTTTGACGTTATCCTTCAACCCTTTAGCGCAATCAACTATTCTCAATTTCTTTTGACAATCACCGCATTGCTCAAGCAAATGTCAAATGCCTTATCAACAAACGGAACGATTTTCAAATCATACTTTACCGCACGCACCTCAGGTGACTTCTTTTCAAAATATACTGGTTTGTCAATATCAAGTGCTCTGATGTTCCGCACAAGTAGCTTACCCAAACCTAATAACTCTTCTGAGTATTAATCTTCCAAGCAACAAATTCAGAAAGGCCTTCCTCCTTACTGTACTTTGGGGCGTAACTTAGAATCCTCTTTGCCTTGGAGATATCGGCAAAGGTAATATCCACATCACCCAGTTGCTTGTCCATTCTATTGATAATTGCTTTTCTACCAATGATTTCTTCTAACGAACTTATCAGTTCGGCAAGTGTAATGGTTGTAGATTCACCTAGATTGAGAACGTGATAACCACTAAGCTTATCCATACTCTTAACAATTCCGTCAACGATGTCTGAGACGAACGTGTAGTCGCGTGCTGAACTGCCGTCTCCGAACACTGGTATAGGTTTACCTTTTAGAATGAGGTCTGTGAATTTGTGTATCGCAAGATCTGGTCTCTGCCTCGGGCCATAAACTGTGAAGAAGCGAAGACACGTTATATCGCATCCATAAAGATGGTGGAAAGTGTGACAGAGCAGTTCTCCTGCCTTCTTTGTAGCTGCATAGGGAGATATGGGATTGTCAACTGAATCATCTTCAGAAAAAGGCGTTTTCTTGTTGTTTCCGTAAACTGATGAAGAGGAAGCAAATACCATTCTTCTGAGCCCGAGGTCTTGCATTATCTGAAGAAGGTTCAGTGTACCCATTACGTTGACATCGTAATATTCCTTCGGAGATTCGATGGAAGGACGAACTCCGGCTTTCGCGGCAAGATGTACCACTGTGTATGGCATATGTTCGCAAAAAACCGCTCGCATCTTTTCCTCGTCACGAATATCGGCCTCAACCAGCGTAAAATTCGGGTTAGCCCGTGCCTGCTTAATGTTCGATTCCTTAATCTTTCGGTCATAGAACGGATCGAAATTGTCTATGGACACAACTTTGAATCCATCCTTCAGAAGTCTGTCCGTCAAATTCGATCCTATAAATCCTGCTCCCCCTGTAATCAGTATTGTCTTCATTCAACTATTTTCTTCAAACATTCTTTATACACCTGCAAAAAATTCGTTGTCATCTGATCTATTCCAAACTTCTGCTGGACAATTTCTTTACCTCTCGCCCCCATTTCCTTGGCAAAATCACAATCATTAAGCAATTCCATCTCCCGACTGGTAAGATCATCACTGCTAAATGGTTTCAAAAGATAGCCGCTCTTTCCGTCTTCTATCAATTCGGGTGTTCCTCCGTTATTGGATGCTAAAATTGGTTTTCCAAGAGAAGCAAACTCCAGTAGAGCATTGGAAATTCCTTCTCCATACGTACACAATACACCAATGTCGCAAATACTCATAATAGATTCAACATCGTCTTGTTTTCCCAAAAACCTAATGTTGGGCAGAAACTCAGTCGGAATCATGGCTCTAATAACGGAATCATCTCCAGAGCCAACACAAATGAATGTGACGTCTTTTCGTTGAATCAAAACCTCAATAGCTGCTTTAATGAATGTGTTATAATCCTTCTTATCTGAGAAAGTAGCTATCATTCCAATCACGTACTTACCGTATATGCTGAAACGCTTTCTGACCAAATCTGAGTTTGGCAGATTACGTACTCTTTCAAAATTGAAGCCATTGTAAATAACCTGACTTTTGTGAAGCGGAGCCTGATAAATGTTCAATCCGGCATAGCTATTTGCAACAATTTTATCAGAAAAAGGAAAGGTTAATCTATGATTGAAGAATCCTTTGGACAATTCCTGAGGCGCATTGGTGATTTGGCTATTAATCATCGGTATTCTGAACAATACTTTAGCAGGTATGGCATATACAGCCACCATGTTTCCCCATACGTGAATCAAATCGGGTTTTATTTGCTTTACTAGTTTAAAAAAGAGAAAGAATATTCTAGGATCCTTCTTCAAATACTTTCGCTCAACATAGTGGATTGTAACAGGCAGCTCATGTATCTCCTTGTAATGAATCTCTCTCTTGGTTAGCACAAGGTCGAGCGTCATGTTCTCTATTGTACTCAAGCGCTTAAGGAGTTCGACCAATCGTCTCTCCTTACCCCCAGACCTAAGGTTTTCTATAAAAAAGAGTATTCTCAACTACTTGTTTCTTTGAAGCCAAGATTCAAGGTAAAGCAAATTCCAGATCTTATAACTGAAATCGCGGGTTCCTTTGAGGTGACCGTCAATGATTTTTTTGGTCTGGTCAGGTTTTATATACTCTGCGATTAAAGCTGAATTTGAGAGCAACAAATCATTCACATATTGTTTTAGATCATCTTTAAACCAAACAGACAGCGGTACTCCGAATCCTTGCTTGGGGTGACTAACGGTGGATTGTGGAAGATACGGCTTCATGGTGTTTTTCAAGATCATTTTTAACCCTTTGTCATTAATCTTAAAATGTGAGGGAATCTTTGCCGACAGCTCAAAAAGTTTGTGATCGAGAAGTGGTACTCTTACCTCAAGAGAATTGAGCATGCTTACCCGATCAACCTTGGTCAATATATCATCAACTAGATAGTTTTTCATGTCATTACCTTGCATTTTCGAAATGAAGTCGGCATCAATAGAATCAATTGTTGATATCATGTGATTTTCAGACAATTGCCCAGCAAGCTTTTGCTTAAATCGATCTGTGTAGATATGCGTGCGTTCGTATGGGTTAAATAATCCGTTATACGCTCCTAGATAATTCGAATCCACAGAAAGATAATAGGAAAGCCCTTTGCCCCCCATGGAATTTGGCAGCAACGCATGCATAGACCCGAAAACTGCTTTATTCACTACGCGGTTGTTCATAGGCCGTTCGTGCAGTTTCCTCATTTTAGCATAGCGCTGGTATCCTGCAAAAACCTCATCACCGCCATCTCCAGACAGTGCTACTGTTACGTGTTCTCTTGCAAATTTGGAAACATAGTAAGTTGGAATGGCAGAACTGTCAGCAAAAGGTTCGTCATACGCATCAACAAGTGTGTCCATCAGGCCTATTGATTCCGGTTCCACAATCATCTCATGATGTTCTGTGCCATATTTCTCAGCAAGTACCCGCGCGTGATCAAGCTCATTGAACTTGGCCTCTTTAAAACCGATGGAGAATGTTTTGATAGGCCGATCTGATGCCATTGCCATCATGGCAACAACTGCGCTTGAATCGATTCCTCCACTCAGAAAAGCTCCGAGTGGCACATCAGCAATCATTCTCAATTTGACCGATTCCTGAATAAGTGCTAACACTCGTTCTTCCCACTCGGATTCCTTTATCGAAAAATCGGGCTGGAATGATATATCCCAGTATTTTCTCTCTTGAAATAAACCGTTGTTCAGATTCAACACGAATGTGAACCCGGGTTTCAACTTCTTGATAGTTGTAAAAATAGATCTGTCACTAAGAATGTAGCCATAAGCAACATAATCGTCCAGTGCTGCCACGTTCAGTTCATACTGCACTCCATTGGCTGCTTTTATAACCTTAATCTCAGACCCCCAAACGAATTGGCTATTATCGAGATAATAGTAAAATGGCTTAATACCGAATCTGTCTCGCGCACCAAAAAGAAGGTTTTTCCGTTGATCCCAGATAACAAACGCGAACATTCCCCGAAGATGGTCCACACAGTTCTCTCCATACTCCTCATATAGATTAACGATGACCTCAGTGTCCGTTTTGGTTTTGAATTGATACCCTTTCTGAATGAGTTTCTCGCGCTCCTCTTGAAAATTGTAAACCTCCCCGTTAAAGGTTATCCAAATATTGCCATGTGCATTGGACAGCGGTTGATGACCAGTATGAAGGTCGATGATACTAAGCCGCCTGAAACCCAGTCCCACATTGTCCTTTACATAATAACCATCATCATCAGGGCCCCTGTGAATAATAGTGTCCGCCATTCGCTTAATCTCCAACTGATCAACCGAACGGTTTTTGTCAAAATAAACCTTACCTGCTATACCGCACATCCCTAGTCATTTGAGCTCTTTTAGCTGTGTTGCAAACCTACGATGTATAGCTGAGTTTGAAAACCTGTCAATGAACTTCTAAAAAGTCTGAAAAGAACGTCTATTTGCTAAGAAATTCTTGTAATGGTTCGCTATGACATCGAAAATCAAAATGGCGCATACCTAGCCCATACCCAGCAACCCCAATTCTTTGGGCTAGTTGCCTATGCTCTATCACCAATCTCATTTTTTCGCAGTATGATTCAACCGTAAAATCATCTGCAATTAGAGCGTTCTCATTGTCCACAAAGTAGTTATCAATTTCGCCAATATGTGTTGTGATTAAAGGATTTCCTGTTGCCAAATATTCGCTGATTTTGTGTGGAAAACGAGCTTTATCCTGAACCGTATCCCGTAACGGTATCAACATGGCAGAGGCTCCCTTATATTGGTAAATAAGCTGATCTAAAGGCAGACCAGATAATACATTGATTCTTTGTTGTTTCCTACTTCCAAGAATGTGTTGCCTAATCAAATTCATATCGGTAGCCGAACCGTTAACAATCAACCGAAGTTCGAATTGTGTATCATCTATTTGGTCAAATGCATCTATGATGAACGTGATGACTTTTTGATATCCTGCAGAACCGCAATACAGAAAATAGGCTGATGAATTATTCGTGTCATCTTCGGCTTTCCGGAATAATTCAAAGTCAGTCAGTGGCGGAATTTTCAATGTTTTACTCTCTGGAATTGAAGGCACAATATTTCGCAGGAGCTGGTCGCTGATGTAGATAATACGGTCACAGTATTTCGTAAAAACACTATCAAAGTTTTTTGATGACCCAGTAGAAACCGATAATTCACCTACCTGTTCAACATAGTCATAAACAAGATCAACTCTCAGTAACTTACTAAGTACAGAATAATACTTAAGATCTATCAGCGAAATGGTATTCACGAACAAGTAATCCAAATTACCTGATAATTTCCTTCCTACAATAAAGCCCAATTCTCCAAAAAAACCCACAACTTTAAGTAGATTTCTTACAAGAAAATTGGACTGATAAAACGGAACTCCAGAAGAAAACAGGAAATCGATTCCTTGATGCGAACCACTCATCGGAATGGATACATACTCATTTTTATGTTTCCTGTAAACCCCCTTCCTACTACAGACCGTAACATGATAGCCTGCTTGGGAAAGAGCCTTTGAAATATACAGTTGCCGTTGTATCTGCGCCATCCCGTAAGGAAAGCCATTAGAGCCTAAATATATGACCTGCTTCAACTGCTAATCTCTTTTATGACTTTAGCTGGATTGCCTCCAGCTATTACGTTGGCTGGAATATCTGAAACCACAACACTATTTGCTGTTATAATACTGTTTTCTCCTATTGTTACTCCTTTCAGCACCACAACTCCATATCCTAACCAAGCATTATCCTTAATTACAACTGGTGCGGAATTCGAGCTATTTGGCTCATGCCTCAATTGTGGACTTGAGGGATGCCAATCGAAGTCCGTTATCAGGGTATTGGCACCGCATAAGACTCGGTCTCCGATTATGATACTTTCAGATGCTCCGATAACGGTGCCGCTGAAACCGCAATCATTTCCGATTTCAAGTGTTGCATTTTCCCGATGCGTTGCCAGAATGCAAGATTGTTGTATCCCGATTAGATTAGATTTTACATGAGACCTGAAGCAACATGAATGCCCAATGGACACTCTGCTATTGTACGACCTTTTAGATATTGGAACTCCATAGAATGTACACCCAGAAGCAAATTCAATCCCTTCCAATGCGAACTTCAATTTGGTGTAAGAGGTACTCACCAACATAATCAGCGTCATTTTATACTTCCGCACCTTGCCTAAAAGTATCGGCATGGGGTCGATTCGCAGTCGAGAAAGAATTGGTTTTTCATTTGTCATATCACTTCCTGCAACTGATGTCTTCGTCTATTCTTGATGTTGACCCAACCAATCATTATCATTGTCCATATTACGATGTTGTATTGAAAAGGATTGGAAAACAAGGGTAGGACTATCACGATGGCTATCATTAGGCTTTCTAATTTTCTTCGAGACCCATGGTTAGGTATAAACCCGTTAAGTCCATATAAAATCAAGGTAATTCCCAGCAGGCCGAACTTGCCAAGTAATACCGCAAGTCCATTGGGATTGGACCATACGTTTCCAATTCCAACAACCTCATAATCATCATCCCAGCCATAGCCAAGAATTGGTCTGTTCTTTACCCTATCGACCTCAATCAATAGACCTGCAAACCTTCCGATGGAGGCCGAGCTGTTCGCTTCGGTGTACTCCCGATTCTGATAGATTTGATTATAGTCCACATTCTGATCAAGGTATTTATCAATCTTTCCTTTCATAAAGGGAGAGTTATAAATAGGAATGACCAACAAAATAGTGACACCTAAATAAACGCTTAATTTTAGGACGTTCTTACGGTTTCTTTGAAGCGCCAAAAAAAACAAGCAGAAGAACAGCGCCATATAGGTTGTTGTGGATATTGTTGTTGCCGCATAAGCAAACAAGAACATGGATGTTTTTGTGATAGACATTCGATCGATGAATATGTAACGATAGACTAATAAGAAGACTATCATTGCGCCAAAGGCACCGGCTTCCCACATGAAACCACTATTACGATCTGGTTGCCATGGATTCAGATTGAAAAAAAACACATACGTCCCTCCCAAATCCGACTGAGATGTTACAGAGAAATTAAACGGTTCAAGAAGAGCGCTTAGCAAGTTAACGTCTACAATCTGAAAAATATAGAATGGGATGGTCACCAAGGTCATTGAATACATCACCTTGAAAAGAGAATCGGTAAAATGTCTCCCAAATTGATTCACCAGATGATATATCATGATGATGAGTGCGAAGAATTTGAGTGAGCCGATTGTGAACACTCCAGTAGAAATGTAATGGTATGTCTCGATGAAAAGGCATAAGCCAGCTAGCCAAATGCCAAGCCTATCCTTCAGCCAACCAACCCCTTTTCTTTTGACAAGAAAGGCCGTGGTGAACAAAACAAGCACCAATATCGCCTGCGGACTTATTGCGAATTCTGCAATTGCCGCAGACAGATAAACCGAGTAAAGACCGAAAAGCACAAAGAACCAGTAACTCCAGTTCCGATTGATACTTATGCGTGGTAACTGGGACATTCTTTGTTCTATTCTATAAGAATATTTGTTCTAAAAACTAGAATAACCAATCTGGTACTCTCTATGGCTAAGCACAAAAAGAATTTACCAACCTGCACACCCTACGAACATCCTCTTCATCGTGTCCATAAGAGATTGGTAAACTCAATGTAGTTTGATGAATGAGTTCGGAAGCCGGAAAATGACTATCTGCGAATCCCGAAATTTCTTGACACGCCTTTTGTCTATGGGGCGGAACGGGATAATGTATCTCTGTCTGTACCCCATTTTCGAGCAAATACTGCCGAAGTGAATCCCGATTATTGCTTCTGATATTGAAAATATGGTACACGTCATAGTAATCGGCATCGACCACAGGAAGAATTAGGTTTTTCAACTCTTGAAAATAGATTTTGGCCAACTTTCTCTTGTGCTCATTAATCTTATCCAAGTATGGCAATTTTACATTCAAAAAAGCCGCCTGAACCTCGTCAAGCCTAGAATTGTAACCGATGTATTCATTATAATACTTTTTGGACGAGCCGTAATTTCGAAGTTTCCTAATCATATCGGCCAGTTCAGCATCATTGGTCAAAATGGCACCGCCATCGCCCAAACAGCCAAGGTTTTTAGTTGGATAAAAACTGAACGCTGCGGCATCACTCCAACAACCAGCCTTTACTCCTTTCATAGCTGCTCCGTGAGCTTGGGCACAGTCCTCAACGACTTTTAAGTTGAACTCCTGCGCAATCTGTCGAATGGAGTCCATCTCACACAGTTTACCATATAGATGTACCACGAGAATGGCGGCCGTTTTCCCAGTGATAGATTTCCTTATTGCCTCTGGATCTATGTTGTATGTGTTTATATCTGGCTCGACCAATACAGGTTTAAATCCATTTTGAAGTACGGCAAGGATGGTGGCGATGTATGTATTGGAAGGCACAATTACCTCAGACCCAGCTGGAAGGTTCAGGGCTTTGAGTGAAAGCATCAGGGCGTCAAGCCCTGATGCCACTCCGATACAATGTTTAACGCCACAGTATTTCGCAAACGAATCCTCGAACTTCTCCACAGCACTACCAAGGACAAACCACCCGCTTTCTAAAGTTTCGGAAAAAGCGTGCTTGTAATCCTCAAAAAACTCGGCATTTGACAGCCTTAAATCTTCATATTTTATCATTGATAATCCTCGTATATGTAGTCGTCTGGATCAAAACTAGTAGAGGCCAGCACCATTAAAATGGCATCCTCAGAAAAATTGCTCATAACGTGGTAATCCGAAGGTTCAATTATAAGACACTTACTGGGCGTGTCCAGAACAAATTCCTTTTGCTCCTTTCCGTTGTTGTTCCAAATTTGGCAGCTTCCTCTAAGACAAATGGCCGCCTGTACAGTGCTTTTATGACGATGTCCACCACGTTCGCTTGAATCTACACCGTAGATGTAAAATAGCCGCTTTATTTCGAATGGCACCACCTTATCTATTACCGTCAGGTTGCCTCTCTTATCTGTAAATGTTTGTAGGTCAATTATCCTTGCCACTGGCCGTGATTTACATTATTTTTCGTCTTCGGATATGCTTCAATAATACAATTAGGTCTGCAAAGGTATCCGAATTCCCAATGGGTTCGAGCTTTGGATCCAATGCTTTCAATTGAGCCTTCACCTTTCTAAGTTCTCGAAAATATGGGCGATACAATTTTCGTTTGATCTTCTCACTCTGACGACCACTTCCGATAAAGAAGAAGCGACCGAAGAATTGCTTTACGCCCTGAAAGTGGTAGAATATGATATCAAACTCCCTTTGAGAATTCTTTTCCACCAGTTTGTAATCCGAACTAGATAGAACATCAAAAGCATCAACATTCCAAGGAGCCACACCTGCTCCCGAATGTTTTGAAACCGCAACAGATTCGAACATTTCTGGCCAAGAATTCAAGTATCCTTGATCCCCCCATTTACCATCCTCCTTGCGCAAATAACACCACTCAGCACATTTCTCTTTCCACCAGCTTAAGACCTTCATACCAGCCACATCATTTCTGAATGGATTGAATTGTACGCAGTAAATTCCTGCGTACTCTAGATGTTCAAGTCCCTTGGAATAATTATGTCTGGTAATAAGCACAGATTTATCCTGCATTTCGTCAAAAAGAGGTGCTGGATTATTGAAGAAACGGATATCAGCATCAAGATATGTGCATTGACTGAGGTCATGAGTGTTAATGGCATGATAAACCACAAAAGGTGTTAGCGTAAAGAAAAACTCTTGTTCCGTCCTATTTGACTTTGCCTCAACCAGTATCGGGTCCATCAAGTCTTTGATAGGTACAGGAATCAGTGAGCCGTACAACTCATCTACCGTTTTTAGTCGCTGAAGCGTTCTGAAGGTTGTCTCGTCAAAACAGTAGTAATAGAGCGTAAAGCTTTCTACCTGCTCAACCAACGACCGATACAAGACCAACGCCTTGGCCATATAAGATTCTCCTGTTAGGATGCAAAAATTGTATTTCACTTAATTAGGCTTAATAAAATAAACAACAATAATGCATTTTACTCTCTTCATAGGACATGTTCTCAATGTAGGAATCCTGCCCAATTACCAATTCGAATTTCTGTTCCATTCTTTTCACGAGATTAGAGCGAAAAAACAATCTGCAAGGATAGAAAACCTTCCTAACATAAAACTGTTTATCTGAGCCAAATGCCTGATTCTTTGCGGTTGAGAATGAGGTGTACCTGTCTGAATTGAAAATACAAAGGTGGAAGTTGAACACTAATCATCGCGCTTACTATTCCAACCGCACCGAAATTTACTCCAAGCACGTATGCAAGGGGAACAAACATGACCAATTGCACCACAGAAAGAATCATCATTACCCTAAGTTTTCCAATCCCATTGATGAAGCTTGATAAAGGTGCTTCAATACTTAGAATCATTAGATATATCGCGATTGCTACTGACAATTCAAATGGTATAATCAACTTATCTCCAATCCAAAATTCGAATACTGTTCGGCACAAAAGCAACATTACCAAAATTCCTATGGCAACAACCACAGAAAGTTGGTTTAACTTAGACATCGTGTATTTGAGCCATTTGAAGTCATCTCGGTGATAGGCGTCTGTCACGGCAGACCAAAGCGGAGTTAGCAAGATGGTGTATCCCATTATTGCTACTGAAAAATACTTGTAGGCAACATTATAGGCCGCGACCATCTCTTGCGAAGCAAAATGAGCTATAAGGATGTTAGTCATTGAAAATAAAATAACCGCAATCATTTGCATGAAAAAAAACTTGACTCCTAAGCCCAAAAGCTCTTTCGAGTGAGCGAAGTCAACATGAGACCACGATGGTCTGTAAACGCGAAATTCTCTGGTGTACAAAAAAACACTGGCGATTAACAAAACCAGAACAGGCACCAGACTCATCACAAAGGCCACCGAAACCAGTGAGGCCTTGGAAATCATGACCAAACCACTGATTACCAAGAACGATAGAATGTTGCCTAAGGGACCAAAGGAGTTGTTCACTGCTGGTCGTTGATGGGCGAGAAGTACCGATCCAATCAATTTAAGTAGAAACCCCAAAAGGAAAAAATTGAACACTACCTGAGCTACCACTATCAACTCAGAGTTTTCAACGAATTTTGTGTTAAGGACGGTCTGCCAGTTAACAAATGGAATTACTAGGTTGAAAAGCACTAGCAGCAGCCCGCAGACCAGCCCCAGAATAGCATAGGTTGTGCTTATGTAAACCTTTGCGAGATCCAATCTTTCTGTGGCTATCGCTTGGGCAAGTTTGTTCCTGAGTCCGTTTCCAAGCCCAATATCGAAAAACGTAAACCAGCCGATTATCGAACTCAAGGTCAACCAAATTCCATAGCGTTCGGCATCCAACACATCGAGCAACAATGGAACAAAGGCCAATCCAATAAAAATACTAACCCCCTTTATCGCAAAGGAATAAGCAAATTGCTGCTTTGCCTTTACGCTCCGTTCGTGACCCTCACTGAAGAATTTCTTGACCCGTGAGATCATATTACTACCATCATTCGAAATAATCCAAGGTATTATATCCGTTCTCCTTCAGAAACTTATCTTTTCTGAAAATGGCTAAATCACCTGCCATCATTTCCTCCACAAGTTTTCTGAGATCATATTTTGGTTTCCATCCCAACTGATTATTCGCTTTGGTTGGGTCTCCTATCAAAAGGTCAACCTCTGTCGGTCTAAAGTATTCTGGGTCAACCGCAACAACCTCTTTACCAATCTCTACTGGGAATTCTGGATTGGTGGAACTCAAAACATATCCTTTTTCATCCACTCCTTCCCCTTTAAACTCCAACTCAACGCCAATTTGACCGAAAGCCAAGCGAACAAACTCCCGAACCGAAGTTGTTTTTCCTGTTGCTATAACGAAATCTTCAGGTTTCTCCTGCTGTAGTATGAGCCACATGGCCTCCACATAATCCTTGGCATGTCCCCAATCGCGCTTGGCATCTAAGTTTCCAAGATACATTTTCGATTGCATTCCAAGAGCAATGCGAGCGGCAGCACGGGTTATTTTTCGGGTTACAAAAGTTTCTCCCCGAACAGGCGACTCATGATTGAACAGAATTCCGTTACATGCAAACATGTTGTAGGCTTCACGGTAATTAACTGTAATCCAAAAAGCATACATTTTGGCTACAGCATATGGAGACCGCGGATAGAATGGCGTTTTCTCGCTTTGAGGAACCTCCTGCACGAGACCATACAATTCGGATGTTGATGCTTGGTAGACTCTGGTTTTCTGAGTTAGCCCCAGCAACCTCACGGCTTCCAAAATTCGCAAAGTTCCAGTTCCGTCTGCATTGGCGGTGTATTCTGGAATATCAAAGCTGACCTTTACATGACTCATCGCAGCCAGATTGTAAATTTCATCGGGCTGCACTTCCTGAATTATCCGAGTCAAATTCATTGAGTCGGTCAGGTCTCCATAATGCAAATGAAAATTGACATTGTCCTCATGCTTGTCATGATAGAGGTGATCAATTCTATCTGTGTTGAAAAGTGAACTTCTACGTTTTATTCCGTGAACGTCATACCCCTTTTTCAAGAGAAACTCAGATAGATATGCTCCATCTTGTCCAGTAACCCCTGTTATCAATGCCACTTTCTTCATACTGAGTAATGTTTTTGCTGATTCAAGAAATCGGCATATGTCATTTCTATTCCTTTCCTAAGTTCAATTTTTCGCTTCCAGCCAAGGGCAGAAAGCTTACTTACGTCCATCCATTTGCGCGGTGTTCCATCTGGCATATCGGAATTCCATTTGATTTCTCCCTTAAAGCCGACCACATCTTTGATTAGCTCGGCAAGTTCCTTGATGGAAACATCTTCGCCTGCCCCAATATTCACCAGTTCGCGATCATTGTAGTTCTCCATTAGAAAAAGACAGGCATCGGCCAATTCTTCAGCAAACAGAAACTCTCGCTTTGGAGTTCCTGTTCCCCAAACTTCCACAGATTTACTTCCATTCTCTTTCGCCTCATGAAATTTTCGGATGAGAGCTGGCAGAACGTGTGAGTTTTTAAGATCATAGTTGTCGCCAATTCCATACAGGTTAGTTGGCATTACGCTGATAAAATTGCATCCGTATTGATCCCGATACGATTCGCAAAGCTTGATTCCTGCAATTTTTGCGATGGCATAAGGTTCATTGGTAGGTTCCAATTCGCCCGTCAGCAAGTATCCTTCCTTCAACGGCTGAGGGGCAAACTTCGGATATATGCAAGACGACCCGAGAAACATTAACTTTTTCACTTCGTTTTCATATGATGCGTGAATCACATTGGTCGCAATCATAAGGTTGTCGTACAAAAACTCCGCTCGATAAGTATTGTTGGCGTTGATGCCGCCAACCTTTGCTGCTGCTAGAAAGACGAATTCAGGTTTTTCTTCAGCGAAGAACTCATTGACCTGCTGCTGATTGCGAAGGTCCAATTCGGATGATTTTCTTACTATAATGTTACTATGACCCGCCTTTTCTAACAATCGGTAAATTGCTGATCCTACCATTCCTCGGTGCCCAGCAACATAAATCTTAGAATTAGAATTCATCATACTTCCTTAGGGTCTGTCAAGTGGGCAAAACTACGTATTAAAGCTATCTTGCTTTGCCGAATTCTTATCTCACTCTTTTAACAATCCGGTAGTAGAAACTCCCTCAACCAATGGCACAATCACCACTTTATCAACCAAATCGCGACCAACGATTTCATCCAATCCGTAATCTCCACCTTTCACAAGAATATTTGGTCTCAGTTCTTCCAAGAGTTCGAAAGGTGTGTCTTCTGAAAAAACTATTACTGCATCAACTGAAGGCAGAGCCGCCAAGGCTTCAATACGCTGAGAAACTGAATTTATTGGCCTTTCAGCGCCTTTTAGTCGTTTGATGGAGTCATCTGAATTCAATCCAACGACAAGCATATCACCAAGTTCGCGTGCTTCTCGCAGCAGTTTTCTATGTCCTTGATGTAGCACATCGAAACAGCCGTTGGTGAAAACGATTTTTCGAGTCTCATTGCGCACTTTGAAATCGGTAAGGTTTTCTCTTAAAACGAGCTTAGAACTGCCTTTAAGGAACGTGTCCAATTCGGAACGATGCACTACGGCTGTCCCCAATTTGCTCACTACAATGCCTGCCGCAGCGTTTGCCACAAATGCGCTTTCATTAACAGACTTCCCTTCTGCCAAACTCACTCCAAAAGCAGCAAGCACCGTATCCCCCGCTCCGCTGACATCATAAACTTCGAGCGCACGAGTTGGAATATTTAGAATCCTGTTCTCAGAAACAACGGTCATTCCGTAACTGGATCTGGTGGCCACAATATTTTTTATTCCATACTGGGAACGTAATGAATTGCAAGCTGCAACAACCAAATTATCATCATTTTGGATGCCTTTTCCCGCTTCGGTCATTCCCAATTCAACCAAATTGGGCGTGATGAGAAATGCATTTCTATAAACAGACCAATCTGAACGCTTTGGATCAACCAGCACACGTTTTCCATGCTTGGCGGCAGTGTCAAAAATCAATTTCAAAACTTGGTCGGAGAGGGTTCCTTTCGCATAATCTGATAGTAAGATAACTTCACTAGAAGCTACTTGACTATCCAATTCGGAAGCAAAACGACTGAATTGTGAATCGTTCCACACAATTGGAACTTCTCGATCAAAACGAACGATTTGTTGTCCAGATACAACTCTGGTTTTGACAATTGTATGTTGATTACCTTGAATGATTGCGGTTTCGATCCCAGTCTTTTTGCAGCATTCAAGCACTACTCGCCCTGCCTCATCATTCCCGATTAGGCCAAAAAGTATTGGCTGACCACCTAGTGCTGCTACATTGGCCGCCACATTCCCAGCTCCACCAAGTGTTGACCATTCTTTGTCAACTTTGACAACAGGAACTGGCGCTTCTGGACTGATGCGCGTTACTTTTCCCGACACGTATTGGTCGAGCATGATATCGCCAATTACCAATATGCGTGGTCGATTTTCCATCCGTTTAAACAATCATTCCAGCGCCAACGGTGTTGTTGGTTGCTTCGTCAATCAATATAAGTGATCCTGTATTTCTATTCTTGCGGTAGCCATCAATAAACATAGGAACCGTTGTTCTAATTGTGATTCTTGCAATATCATTCAGCCCTATGTTGCTATCGTCCTCTATTTTTTGGAGCGTATTAATGTTCAGCTTATACTTTACTTCCTTGATGATGCAACGAGCATCTCGCGAGGTATGTTTCAAAGCATATTTTCCTCCAATTTGCATCGGGCGATCGCCCATCCAACAGATCATCACATCAAATTCTTGCTTCTGCTCTGGCTGATTGTTCACCTTCACAATCATATCGCCACGGCTAATGTCAATATCGTCTTCCAAAGTCATTGTCACGCTCATTGGCGGAAATGCCTTCTCAATCGGGCCATTCATTGAATCAATGGATTTAATCCTTGAGGTAAAACCAGATGGCAGAACTGAAACTGCATCTCCCGCACGAAAAATTCCTCCTGCCACACGTCCTGCATAACCACGATAGTCGTGGTATTCGGTTGTCATTGGGCGAATTACATACTGAACTGGAAATCGAGAATCAATGTGATTCTGATCGCTGCCGATATGAACCGTTTCGAGAATATGCATCAACGTTGGTCCTTGATACCAATCCATGTTTTTGGAACGGTCCACTACGTTATCTCCTAAAAGAGCGCTTATCGGCACAAAACGAACATCCTTTATATCCAATTTGGCTGAGAAATCCTCAAAATCCTTGCGGACTTTTTCATACGATTTCTCACCAAATCCTTCCAAATCCATCTTATTAACACAAACCACAACGTGAGGAATCTGAAGCAAAGAAGCGATGTATGCGTGTCTCTTTGTCTGTTCAATTACTCCATGACGAGCATCAACAAGAATGATGGCCAAGTTGGCTGTGGATGCTCCAGTAACCATATTTCTAGTGTACTGAATGTGCCCAGGAGTATCGGCAATAATGAACTTACGCTTTGGTGTGGCAAAATAGCGGTAAGCCACATCGATGGTGATTCCTTGCTCACGTTCAGCACGAAGTCCATCAGTCAAAAGGGCAAGATTCACGTGCTCATCACCTTTTCTGTCACTGATGGCTTTAATGGCCTCCATTTGATCTTCGAAAATCGATTTGCTATCGTACAGCAATCGCCCAATCAACGTGCTTTTTCCATCATCAACACTACCAGCGGTGGTAAAGCGCAAAAGCTCCATATCGAGGTAGCCTTTGCTGTCGTACTTATCCATTGTATGTTCTTGTGTCATTTTGAAAAAATTTGAAATTTGAAACTTGAAAGCTGAGACCCGTGCTAACGCTTCACGATGGTGACAAATATGGCAACGAGTTCCTCAGCTTCTTTTTTCAATAACTCCGTGTGTGATTTTTCTATGATGTTTGCATCTGACAATAGATCCAGCCAGAAAGCACTTTCATCTGCCTCTTCTATCACCACGCCTAATTTAGCCTTGAACTCTCTTGGACTTCTCCCTCTAAAAGCGGAACGTGTATTTGCACCGACTGAAGTTCCAGACCGAAGCAATTGCCTACCAAGAATCTGTGCTTCAGAAGTTTTTGAAATTTCCTGATAGAATTTCACGATTGCAAGCGCAAACTGCCTCGTTCTATCCTTAAGATCTCTATGTTCCTGCATTAGCGGTTCTGTATTTCAGCTTTCCTGTTTCCTGTCTCCCCTTTCAAGTTTCCTTTTTCAGCTTTCAGCTTTCAAAAATATCCCTGCTTCTTTCGGTCTTCCATGGCCGCTTCCGAGCGTTTATCGTCCGATCTGCCACCACGTTCAGTAACTCGCGTTGAGGCAACTTCATCAATAATATCCTCCAAAGTTGAGGCATTCGAAAGCGTTGCTCCTGTACAGGTAAGATCTCCAATGGTTCTGAATCGAACTTGTCTTTCTGTCACTTGCTCACTGTCCTTCAATTGCATGAAATCCGCATACGCTAGCAGCATTCCATCACGCTCAAAACATTTTCGCATGTGGGTGAAATACAAGTTTGGAATCTCAATGTCTTCCAAAAGGATGTATTGCCACACGTCCATTTCCGTCCAATTTGAAATTGGGAACACTCGGAAATGTTCGCCCATATTCTTTTTCCCGTTGAAGATGTTCCAAAGTTCTGGACGTTGGTTTTTGGGATCCCACTGCCCGAAATCGTCACGGTGTGAGAAGAACCGCTCCTTGGCACGAGCTTTTTCCTCATCTCTTCTTGCTCCACCCATTGCGCAATCAAATTTGTGCTCTTCAATGGCATCAAGCAATGGCGTAATCTGAAGCGCATTTCGACTAGCATTCACGCCTTTTTCCTCTACAACTCGCCCCTTGTCAATGCTTTCTTGAACTGAAGCAACAATCAATCTTGCTCCAATCTTCTCAACAAGTGCATCTCTAAATTCAATTGTTTCAGCAAAATTGTGACCCGTATCGATGTGCATTAGTGGAAACGGAATCTTCGCTGGCCAAAAAGCTTTCCGCGCCAAATGCGTCACCAAAATCGAATCCTTTCCTCCTGAAAAAAGCAACACTGGATTTTCGAATTGAGCGGCAACTTCTCGAAGAACGTACATCGATTCGGATTCCAATTCCCTTAAGTGTGTCAGTTTGTATGATTCCATCAACTAGTATTTGATTAGCGGCATCACCGCGTCATATATCTGCTTTACACATTCATCTACAGAACGTCCAACAGTACTTATATCCAAAAATGGGTTTTCTGGAGCTTCAAATGGAGCGTCCAACCCTGTAAAATTCTTAATTTCTCCAGCACGTGCTTTGGCGTAAAGCCCCTTTACATCTCGCTTTTCACACTCCTCAAATGGTGTGTTAATGAAAACTTCAACCATGTCTTCTCCCAAAATATCTTTCGCCTGTTGGCGGATGTCTTTTGTTGGGCTTACAAAACAGTTAAGTGTGACAACACCGCAGTTTACGAACAGCTTAGAAACCTCGGAGATTCTGCGAATATTCTCCTTTCGGTCGTCTTCCGAAAACCCAAGATTATTGTTGATTCCAGAACGAATATTGTCACCGTCTAACACTTGCGTCAAGATTCCCTTTTCGGCCAACACTTGCTCTAACGCCACAGCAATCGTTGTCTTTCCCGAACCAGAAAGCCCAGTCATCCAAACCACCAAGCCTTTCTGGTTAAGCAGTCTTTCCTTATCCTGACGTTTCAGAATGCGGTCAAATGTTGTATAAATGTTCTCAGAAGTTGAACTCATTTTGGGCGCGCGAAGCTACAGAATTGCTTGCTTTAAAGCGAATTTGTAGCGGATTCGGCCACAAACCGAATAATTACATTAGCACATTCATTTTTCAGAATGACAAACAATCAACTCATTGCACTAAAACGCCCCATCGACCAAGTTGGTGTAGAGGAACGCGTTGCGCGATTTCAAACACGAAGCATCAAAAACGAGGCAAAAAACCAAGGACTGAAAATGGTCTTGAATATGATTGACCTCACAACTTTGGAAGGAAAGGACACCGAAGGAAAGGTGCGGCAAATGTGCTACAAAGCGGTTCATCCACATGATGCATTGTCTGATTTACCGACAGTAGCGGCCGTATGTGTCTATCCAACTTTTGTAGCAATTGCGAAAGATGCCTTGAAAGGTTCGGGAGTAAAAGTTGCCTCTGTTGCAACAGCATTCCCATCGGGAAATTCATCACGAAAAATCAAATTGGCGGATACCAAGATTGCTGTTGATGCAGGAGCTGACGAGGTTGATATGGTGATTTCACGTGGCGAATTCCTTTCAGGGAATTACAGCTTTATGTTTGATGAAATTGCGGCAATTAAAGACGCTTGCGGAAAAGCCCGACTAAAAATAATCTTGGAAACAGGCGAACTTTCTACGTTGGATAATGTGCGACACGCAAGCGACATTGCAATGCTTGCAGGTGCTGATTTCATCAAAACCTCCACAGGAAAGATTAGTCCAGCGGCCACGATGCCGGTTACTTTGGTGATGCTCGAAGCAATCCGTGATCATTATTATGAAACAGGCAAAATGGTGGGCATGAAACCTGCTGGTGGCATCAGCAAATCAAAGCTCGCTTTGCATTATTTGGTGATGGTAAAAGAGACGCTGGGCGATGCGTGGTTGAGTAACGAATGGTTCCGTTTTGGGGCGAGCAGCTTGGCAAATGATGTGCTCATGCAGTTGGCCAAACAGGCCGATGGACAATATCAAGGATTGGATTATTTTAGTAAAGACTAACAGCCCTTCCTAACCTCCCCAAAGGGGAGGAACAAAAAAGAGTTCAGAGAAGCAACAGAACATTGGTTAAAGCGGCTAAATAGAAATGGCAAAAAAGACAGAAACTAAACTCGATTTCGGTTCCAAATGGGATTATTCGGCTGCGCCAGAAAGCGCCAGTCATGCCGAAATCAAGAAGGAATACGAGCTATACATCAACGGCAAATTCGTGAAGGCTGAAGGTGGAAAGAAGTTCGCTTCTATCAACCCAAGCACCGATGAACACATCGCCTATTTCGCGGAAGCGAGCGATAAAGACGTGGACAAAGCAGTAAAAGCTGCTCGAAAGGCCTACAACGAAGTTTGGAGCGTAATGCCTCCGAAAGAGAGAGCCAAGTACATCTTCCGTATTGCAAGATTGATACAGGAACGAGCACGGGAATTTGCCGTTTTGGAAAGCATCGATGGTGGAAAACCGATCCGTGAAAGCCGCGATGTGGACGTGCCGATTGCCGCCAATCATTTCTTCTATTATGCTGGTTGGGCAGATAAATTGGAGTACGCTTTCCCTGGAAAAACGGCTAAACCCATTGGAGTTGCAGGACAGATCATTCCATGGAATTTTCCGCTCATGATGGCCGCTTGGAAAATTGCGCCAGCCTTGGCTTGTGGCAATACGGTTGTATTGAAACCAGCGGAAACTACGCCACTTACAGCCATGAAATTGGCTGAGCTAATTCACGATAGCGGCCTGCCTGCTGGTGTGGTGAATATTGTAACTGGCGCAGGCGCTACAGGGGCAGCCATTGTCAATCACCCTGACGTAGACAAAGTGGCTTTTACGGGCTCAACTGGTGTTGGAAAAATCATTCAAAAAGCCATTGCTGGAACCAAGAAAACTGCAACACTTGAACTGGGTGGAAAGGCCGCCAACATCATTTTTGATGATGCGCCACTTGACCAAGCCGTTGAAGGAATTATCAATGGAATTTTCTTCAATCAGGGGCACGTTTGTTGTGCTGGTTCTCGCCTTTTCGTTCAGGAAAATGTGAAAGACATCGTTATCAAGAAATTGAAAGACCGATTGAGCACTTTGATTGTGGGTGACCCGATGGATAAGAATACGGATGTGGGTGCCATCAATTCAAAAGAGCAGCTCGCATCCATCAACAAGTATTTGAAGATTGGGGTTGAAGAAGGTGCAGAGATTTACCAGCCGAATTGTATGCTTCCGAAGAAAGGAAACTGGTGCAAACCGACCTTGTTTTTAGAAGTTTCGCAAAGCCACAGAATTGTACAGGAAGAGATTTTCGGACCTGTTCTTACGGTTCAAACTTTCCGAACAATTGATGAGGTAATCGACAAGGCGAATAACACGCCATTCGGGCTTTCGGCAGGTGTTTGGACGGATAAAGGATCGAAGATCTTCAACCTTACAACCAAGCTGCGAGCAGGAGTTGTTTGGGCAAATACCTACAACAAATTCGACCCGACATCGCCTTTCGGTGGATACAAGGAAAGCGGCTACGGACGCGAAGGCGGATTACAAGGATTGGCCGCTTACGTTAAGTTGGCTTAGCATTTAACCACAGAGAACACGGAGGAGGCACAAAGGACACAAAGAAATGGATGAGCAATTGAATATTCTTTCTGGAAAAATCATTGGTTGTGCAATCAATGTGCATCGCGCGCTTGGGCCTGGGCTTTTGGAAAGTGCTTACGAAGAGTGTCTTGCCTTTGAATTGACTGATGCAGGACTTTTTGCAGAGAGGCAAAAAGCACTGCCCCTAGTCTATCGTGAAGTGAAAATGGATGCTGGATATCGAGTTGATTTTCTGGTCGAAAACAAAATTGTTGTGGAATTGAAGTCAGTAGAACTTTTAAATGATGTTCACATTGCCCAAGTACTCACGTATTTGAAGCTGAGCGGTTGTAAACTCGGACTATTGATGAATTTTAACGTTACCGTCTTAAAAAATGGCATCAAACGATTGGCAAATTAAAACTCCGTGTTCTCTGTGAAATTCTTCGTGAACTCTGTGGTTAAACTATAAAGAAATGAGCAGATTGGAAGTTCAAAAAACATACAAGATCTACATCGCAGGGGCATTCCCTCGAACCGAAAGTGGTCGATTCTATCCTGTGAAGTTGAAGAACGGAACGGTGACAAACATCTGTTTGAGCAGCAGAAAAGATGCTCGGAATGCGGTTGTTGCAGCACGAAATGCGTTTGAAGGATGGAGCTCAAGAGCAGCATTTAACAGGAGCCAAATTCTCTACCGAATTGCCGAGATGCTTGAAGGACGAAAGGCGCAATTCATTGAGGAATTGATAGCGGTCGGGTCTTCAAAAGCATCCGCCCAAAAAGAAGTGGAAGCATCGATTGACCGTTGCGTTTATTTTGCTGGATGGTGCGATAAATACACCCAATTGTTCGGAAGTGTTAATCCAGTCGCCTCATCACATTTCAACTTTAGTGTTCAAGAGCCAACTGGCGTTGTAACGATTATTGCGCCAGAAAGTCCGTCTTTACTTGGATTGGTGAGTGCAATCATGCCTGTAATCGCTGGAGGAAACACCTGCGTTGTTCTTGCTTCGGAAAACTCTCCGCATGTGGCAGTAACGTTTGCTGAAGTGTTGAATTCATCAGATGTTCCTGGAGGCGTTATCAATATTCTTACTGGAAAGGAAGACGAATTGGTAGAGCATTTCAGTTCACACATGGACGTGAATGCTACCATTTATTGCCGAGAAAAGCATCTCACCAAAATCAAAGAAAATGCATCGTTGAACGTAAAACGTGTTTCTGATTGGAGCGGAAAAGACTGGTTCAAGGATGGAGATGATCCGTACTTGCTTCTCGAAATGCAAGAGGTAAAAACTACTTGGCATCCGATTGAGAACATTGCGGGAACAAAATCAGGTTACTGAGATAAATGCCAGAATTTGCTCCCATATTAGTCGGGGTTTCGGTTCTGTTTCTGCTGGTAGCGCTTTATTCTGGCAAGATTAGAGCCGAGGTAGCATTCTTCTCCGCTGTCATGTTTCTTACCGTTTTTGGTGTGCTCACTCCTAAAGAAGCCATCAGCGGTTTTGCAAACGAACAACTAGCAGTCATCATTCTTCTGCTCATTCTAAGCGACACCATCCGAAAAACCAACGTGATGGACTCCCTGTTTGATAGACTCTTCAAGAGCACCAAAACTCAGCGTTCTTTTGTGGCCAGAATGATGCTTTTCGTTGCGCCAGCATCAGCATTTTTCAACAATACTCCGTTGGTTGCCATGATGATGCCTTACGTTCACAGCTGGTCTAAACGGAACGGCTTATCGCCTTCCAAATTGCTCATTCCGCTTTCGTATGTTACCATAGTTGGCGGTTGCGTAACGCTGGTTGGCACAAGCACTAACCTGATTGTGAACGGAATGGCGGTAGATGCTGGTTTTCCGAGTTTGGGAATCTTCGATTTTACTATGGTAGGGTTGCCGTTGGCAATCACCGCAGGCATTTATCTCTACTTTTTCTCAGATCAATTACTGAAGGATCACAAAGATGCTCTTGACGAATTCAAAGAAGATTGGCGCGAATACTTCGTAGAAACCGAGGTAAGTATACAATCAACATTGATTGGAAAAACTATTCTGCAAGCTGGATTGAGAAATTTGAAAGGCAATTTTCTTGTTGAAATAGTTCGAAACGATAGAATCATTACTCCCGTTTCACCTCTCCACATCCTACGCTCAAACGATCGGCTGATTTTTACTGGTGGGCTAGAGACAATCAAGGATATGATTAAGTCAGAAATGGGATTGAGTCTGCCAAAAACCTGTGAGACCGAAAACCTGTCTGACGTTGTAGAAATTGTACTCTCTTACAATAGTAGTTTGATTGGAAAGGCCGTAAAAGACTCTGACTTCAGAGGCAAATACGATGCGGCCATTGTTGCCGTTCACCGAAACGGAGAAAAAATATCTGGCAAACTTGGTGAAGTCGTGCTTGAGGCAGGCGATGCTTTACTTCTTTTTGCAGGTCGAGATTTTTACAAGCGGGCCACGGAAAACGCTTTTTACATTATTTCCAAACGGCAGAATGTACTTGTCCAAGGAAGGAAAGCATTGATGGTAATTCTGGGCGTTCTTACATCCGTTGCCGTTTCTGCCCTTACGCCAATTCCACTTTTCACCTGTCTGTTAATCGTTCTTGCGGGAACGCTTCTGGTGGGAGCATTGACTGTAACGGAAGTCCGCAAAGGGTTGGACGTTAATCTATTGGTAATCATGGCGTTCGGACTTGCCATGGGAAAGGCATTGACCAACAGCGGTGCTGCCGATTTCATTGCCGATCAGGTGTTGCACTATGGAAAATCCCTTGGCCCTGTGGCGATGATTGCCGGGTTATTTACGGTAACCAATCTGCTAGGTGCTTACATGACAAACAAAGCTGCGGTGGCGCTCATTTTTCCTATTTCAATCAGCTTGGCTCAAAGCATGAACCTGCCAATAGAGCCTTTCATTTTGGTGGTGGCGTTTGGTGGTGCGGCAAGTTTCATCACACCAATTGGCTATCAGACCAATCTGATGGTTTATGGTTCTGGCGGATACAACTTCAACGACTTTATGAAAATCGGCCTGCCACTTACGCTGATTTACATCACGCTCGGAACCTTAATGCTTTCTTGGCAATACGGCCTTTTCTAAGCCGCAAACAATCAGCACAGCAGCATTTTCAAATTCCGTCAGTGAATATTCCCTCCCACAGGTAGTCCACTAGGAACGCCTCCAGGTACGGTGCGGTCAAAATTGGTGTCGGTAAGACTTTCCAGAAAAGCTACGATATCGTCCATTTCTTCTGATGTAAGACCCAAAGGCTTCATGTCTGGATCCATCATTCCGCTCAATACATAACCATTCTGAGAAACGCCATCATTCATGAATTCGACCACTTCGCGAATCGTACTTAACATACCATTGTGCAAGTACGGTCCAGTCACTCCCAAATTGCGAAGGGTAGGTGTTCGGAACTTGTAAAGATTGTCCTTTCCGCGATCGGTGCCTTCTGGATGCTTCGGATTATCTGGAACTCCCATAGCGTGGAAATTGAAGTCGGAAAGCATTGGGCCAGAGTGACAATTATTGCATTCTGCCTTACCGAAAAACAGTAGAAGTCCTTTTTTCTGTTGATCAGACAGCGCATTCTGATCGCCTCTCAAGTAGCGGTCGTACGCGCTATTATTGGTAACGATGGTGCGCTCAAAGGCGGCAATCGCTTTGGAATAATTAATTCTTGTAACCGCGTCACCTCCCGGAAATGCGACATTGAAAGCGGCAGCATATTGTGAATTGGCTGCAAGTCTGGCAATAATGGTATCAAACACGATTCCTTCAGGGCAGCCATCACCACGCATCTCACTTCTTGATCCTGGAGGACCTTGACATTGCGACTCTAGACTTAACATTCTGCTATCCCAAAACATTGGTGCAGATTCAGGTGCGTAGTTGCCAGCGGCAGTCATTCCATTATAAGCAGTATTGAGTACCGAGGGCGAATTGCGCGGCACCCTTCCGATAGGTTCGGATAACTGCAATCCTCCCGTATTCTCTGTTCGAGACGGGCCAAGTCCGCTACCATTCACACCAATTGGCAAATCAAGTCCATCGGAATATCCGAAATCTGGATGGTGGCACGTGGCGCACGCCACATCTTTGTGACCACTGATAATGGGATCCCAAAAAAGCATTCTTCCCAATGCAATCTTGGCACTGTTTGACGGATTGGTCAATGGATGCGCCACAGAAGGCAATCCAGAAAGACCTAGTTCGGCTATTTGTTGATCTAAAGTAGAATCGACAGTTTCTGTTTCGCAAGAATGGAGCAAGAATGCTAGAAACGGTAACAGAAGAAACCCTAATCGGAGTTTGGAGAAGGTAAAGTGTTTCATTGATTGAGGATTGGTTGATTAAGTTAGGCTCGTACAAGGAACTGACCAATAAGGTTTCGAAACATGATTTAGGTCATATTTATCCCAGTTTTTCGATGAACGATGCAGCCACATAAAAATCATACGAATTGACCGCAACTGCACTACCTGAAGCAATTACCTTCGAGGCCATGATGCAACAAGCTATAAAAGGCGCCTATGAAGCCGGATTGGAGATACTCGAAGTGTATGGAACCGAGTTTTCTGTTGATGTAAAAGAGGACAAAAGCCCATTGACGGAGGCCGACCGAAGAGCGCACAACAAGATTATGGAGTTTCTGGATGGAACTGGAATTCCTGTGCTGAGTGAGGAAGGAAAACACCTTTCGTATGATGAACGCAAAGGCTGGAAACAGTTTTGGTTGGTTGATCCGTTGGATGGAACAAAAGAGTTTGTAAAGCGAAATGGCGAATTCACGGTGAATATCGCTTTGATTGAAGATGGCGTGCCGGTTTCTGGTGTTATTTACGTGCCCGTGAAAGACGAAATGTACATCGGCATTAAAGGCTTAGGCGCTTTTAAAATTGATAATTACTCGAAAATTCATGCTTCGCATACCGACCTGAATGACCTCCTCTCAAAAGGAAATAAACTTCCGATTAAGACGGATAGAAAGACGTTTTCGATGGTTGGAAGCCGCTCGCACATGAGCGATGAAACGCTCGAATATTTCGAGAAAATGAAGGAGGAGCACGGTGAGGTGGAAATGGTTTCGATGGGAAGTTCGTTGAAATTGTGTCTTGTGGCTGAAGGTGCTGCCGATGTTTACCCTCGTTTTGCGCCAACCATGGAATGGGACACCGGTGCTGGCGATGCCATTGCCCGTAACGCAGGCTGCGTGGTGACCGAAAAAGATGAGGTTACGCCTTTGGTGTACAACAAGGAGAATCTGCTCAATCCTTGGTTTATCATTAAGCGTTAAATTGCCCTAAAGGGGGATTTGGCTTCGGAGAATGACACCTGTTCCGTATTTTCGGATTCTAAATTTCTGAAATGCGAAAATCAGGTCGCTTCATTCTTGTGGCTCTAGTTGTTTCTTCTTGTGGGAAGGTCGAAGACGACCGCAACTTTAAACAAGATATGCGCGCGTTCGTTATCGGACTGAGCGAATATTCTAAAGGCATTCATCCCAACTTTATCGTTATTCCGCAAAATGGGATTGAATTGGTGACCGAAACTGGAGACGAAGATGCCGATGCCTTGGCCGCGCCTTACCTCCACGCCATTGACGGCCACGGACAGGAAGACCTTTTTTATGGTTATACCGCTGATAATGTGGCCACACCATCAGCAGATTCGGAGTATTTGCAGCTTTTTCTTGACCGTTCCAATGCAGCGGGCAATCGAGTTTTGGTCATTGACTATTGCTCTACACCAAACAAAATGGACAATTCGTATGCGGTAAACCATGCGGCTGGCTATATCTCGTTTGCAGCCGACCAAAGAGAGTTAAACAACATCCCTTCTTATCCATCGCCCATTTATGCTGAGAATAATGCGGTAGTAACAATTTTGGCAGATGCACAAAATTTCCTTTACCTTATTAACCCCGACCAATTCAGCACAAAACCTGCCTTTATTTCTGCCGTTACGGCCACCAACTACGACCTGTTGGTGATGGACCTTTTCTTTCAGGATGGCACGGAATTCACGGCTACAGAAATTGCCCAACTACGCCAAAAGGCAAATGGCGGAAGCCGCTTAGTAATTTGCTACATGAGCATTGGCGAAGCCGAAGACTACCGTTATTACTGGCAAAACGCGTGGAACACAAACAAACCAAGTTGGTTGCGCAACGAAAACCCCGATTGGGCGGGCAATTACAAGGTGGCTTATTGGGATGCAAGTTGGCAGCAGCTTATTTACGGCAACAACTCATCTTACCTAAAGAAGATCCTTGATGCCAATTTTGATGGTGTTTACCTCGATATTATTGATGCCTACGAGTATTTTGAGGAGTAATAACTCCGTTTGTGCAAACCAGCATGACACCATCGAGCTTTTTCCAACCTAAGTTGAGGTTGGTTTTTGCGCCAGTGTATCACTCAATCTGCCACCACCAACCTCTGCTTGAGAGTTTCTCCACCTTCTGTGGTTGCCACCACGGTGTAAAGCCCGCTGGCAAGGTGGCTGATGTTGTTCTAATTGGCTGTTGTTTTCAGGTGAAGCACTGCATGGCCGAGCATGTCAATGAAGGTAATGTTTTGAACTGTATACTTTGAACCCCTACTCTAATGGTGTGGTTGGGCGGGATTTGGGTAAATATCGAACGATGTTATTGGACTGGATTCCTTTACTCCTACCCCTAAGTCACATACGCCAGAGACAGTGTAATCATTACTGTCAATGAAAATCGGCAGGCCATATTCACAAAAACCTGAACCCAAATGGCTCGCACTGTCTTCATAGTTACAGGTAGATCCTAAACCATTAGGGTCATTAAAACTGCCAAATACTCGGAACCCCGACTGACGTATATTTTACCATCTGGGTCTAATTGCAGCGAATGATACGAAAGGGTTCCAAACTGAGGATTTAACTGTAACATGGAAGCCTAAACATCTGGCACACTACCATTCCCTGCGCTCAAATCGAATTGGTAAACTGCCAAAAAAGAAGCATAAAGGACATGTTCATTCGGTGAAAAACTCACGACACCATATCTAGAACTATGGGGCAGCGATGAACTAAGATCCAATGCTATATCTATGGTTGGTCTTGCCATGTAAAGGCTGGGTTTACCCAGCCTTTACTTCTGTTTACTCAGGTTTAGATTTAAACAAGTTAGTCTTAACCTGAGTTAACCCAACCAGAACTTTAAAAGACCCAATCTAAACCTGAGTCGTGTCAGCATATACCTGAGTAAACCCAATAAAAACCTGATATGTCGAACTTGAACAGAATAATAGAAATGCATGTCCGCAACTTTCCCCAAATGGTCAGTTTTGACAGAACGCTAGGGTTTGAGAAATGGGGAAGAACATATTTTTAGCCACAGAAACCTTTAGACTTGCACAAGTAAAAGGATCAATAAATTTATAGGAATATTAACCTAAGACAATTCCGAAGAACCGGAGAAAGAAAGGTCTAATAAACAGAATCTTAGGTCCTACCTATTCTGTGTATTAGACCTTTCCTTCTCTAGGGTTTTTAACCAATTAGAATGTTAAGCATAAAGGCTTATTAAAGGTTTTAGTCTATACCCTTGTGCGGTTCGTTCGGTTCTGTCTGCTTAATAACAAAGTTATGAAAAGTGTATTTATTGGCGTGGATATTTCTAATGATTGGCTGGATGCGGCTATTTGTGCCGATGTCACAGAGCCGGTCACTGAAGTGTTCAAGTGATAAATAATCAGTGAGAATCAGTCCAATCAGTTCAATCCGCGTTCCATTCTTTATACTTGTCCAAAATCCAAGAACATGAGCGCTTATATATTCGATGCCGTACGTACCCCAAGAGGAAAAGGAAAACTAGATGGAGCGTTGGCTTCGGTAAAACCAGTCGATTTGCTGGCTTTGACCTTTAAAGCCATTCGCGATAGAAATAATCTGAATACCGATTTGGTGGAAGATGCCATCATCGGATGCGTGAGCCCTGTAAAAGACCAAGGTGCGAACATCGCCAAGGCAGCTGCTATTGAGGCTGGTTATTCGGAAACTACTGCTGGTGTTCAAGTGAACCGTTTCTGCGCTTCAGGTTTGGAAGCCATTAACATGGCGGCAGCTTATGTTGGTAGCGGAAATGCTGATTTGTTGGTTGCTGGAGGATTGGAAAGTATGAGTCGCGTGCCAATTGCCTCAGATGGCGGACCGATGTATGACGACCGCGATTTCATCATGAAACATGGCCTTGTTCCGCAAGGGATTTCTGCAGATTTGATTGCTTCCAAATATGGATACAACCGAACGCAGTTGGATGAATTTGCCGCTCGTTCTCACGCCAAAGCAGACAAAGCTTGGAATGAAGGCCGATTTGCCAAATCAGTCATTTCGGTAAATGATGCAGATGGAAATTCGCTTTTGGATAGAGATCAAATGATTCGTCCAGGAACAACAGCTGAAGGACTTTTGAAACTGAATCCTGCTTTCATCAAATTGGGTGAAATGGGATTTGATATGTTGGCATTGAAGAAATACCCTGAAGTGGGAACAATCAATCACGTGCATCATGCAGGAAACTCGTCTGCTATTGTTGATGGAGCGGCATTGACGCTCATTGGAACCAAAGAAGCAGGAGCCGCACAAGGCTTGAAACCGCGTGCTCGAATCCGTTCGATGGCACTCACAGGAACAGAACCGACCATCATGCTTCTTGGGCCAGCTCCCGTTACCAGAAAAGCTTTGAAGAAAGCAGGAATGGAAATCGGTGACATCGATCTCATTGAAGTGAACGAAGCTTTCGCTGCGGTTGTGCTTCGCTTTATGGAAGACCTTGGAATTGATGAAAGCAACATCAATGTAAACGGTGGAGCCATTGCCATGGGTCATCCGCTTGGAGCTACTGGCGCTATGCTGATGGGAATCCTCATCGATGAACTCGAACGTCAAGACAAGCAAACGGGTCTCGTTACCCTTTGCGTTGGTGGTGGAATGGGAATCGCCACGATTATTGAGCGGGTTTAACGCGTGATTGCGAATTTCAAAACTGATTTTTCCGTTTCAGATTGAACTACTGTCAAGTAGATTCCGCCCTTAAGGGAAGCACAATCAAATCCTCCAACAGTATAGTTTTCAGTCAGTATCAGTTTTCCCGTCATATCATAAACTGAAATGACTGAGTTGGATGAGGCGCACGAACTGATAATTAAGTTTTGGGAAAAGGTAAGGCAGTTTTTGTTTTGGTCTTCCATATCATCTATTCCAACATTATCGCAAGATGCGTAGGAATCCCAGTCAAATGAGTAGTCTGGTGAATTGAAACAAAACAACTGACAACCACTCTCAAACGTGAACTTGAGTGGCCCGAAAAGACCCAATCTATTGTCTCCGTAAGCCTCGTAAGCTACGTAACTATCAAAGTAATTTATATCGTGATTTGAATTCCAAAAAGATGAAATAAGCCGGTCGGCAGAGTAGCTCCTTACATTTCCAAATGGAGTAGTGATACCGTCTAAACTAGAGACAATAGAATAAACAGAGTCAATCCTAAGTGCACCCGATTGAACTCTGTAATTCACAAGGTGTAGAATCGAATCTCCTGGTAAGGCATCGAAATCATACAACAGGATTTCACCAGGCACTGAATCCAACTGATCCACGGTATTTGCGTTGCTACTATCTAGCACACCTTTGTAGTACACTTGACTACTGGATGTTCGTAATCCCCCTAAATAGATAGATAAAGCCGTGTCTGGGAACTCAGTATGTGCAGAACGTTCAAAATATACCTTCGTGTATGTTGTGCCTTCAATGGTAGTATCGCCATTTAAAAAGCATCTGTCATTACCGTAATAGAAAACATCCTGTTCTCCAAGCACCCAAGACATGTAGCTGCAATAGTAAATCCATTGACCAGAGGAATCAGGAAAATGAACCTGAGCATGTACAGATGAACTCAGAAAAAGCAACAAGACAATCAACCAACGCATTGACTAAAAGTAGTCACTATTTGGCCACGTTGAGCCTTGCTCCCTCCGAATGCGTTGTAAACTCAGGTGCATACATGCATTGCAGTTGTGAGATGCCATTGCTGAAAGTTCCTGCTTGTGTTACGTTCAGGTCGTATTCGAACACAAAGGTTCCTTTCGGTAAGTAACCGAAGAAGAAGTTCATCGCTACATCCGTAGTTGAGCGGTAGAAACTCAAGCCCTCTTGATATTCTGCTCCAGAAAGTTGCTTGCGCGGTTCAAAGCTAGCTGCTCGCATATCTTTCAGATGCACATATTCCATGTGGCGGTCGGTTTCGAGGGTGATTTTCACCCGAACTCTATCACCAACTGAAAGAGACGTTTTTGCATCCAGTTTTTTCATTAACGGCCCATTTTCCGTGTCTTGCAGCAACATCACTTCGCGCTTCATCTTGATTGGGTTGTCGGTCACGCCAGTGACCTTATCTAGGTCTTCGAAATACTGCCAGTAAACCGCGCCCCAAGCCACGCCATCGTTGTCTTTCGTCACGGTAATGTTTCCCATTTCTGCGATGGCAGTTTGGGTTTGATGCATCAAACCCTTACCGCTCCAATTCGTTTTGAAATAGCCTGTTCCCGCTTCCGTTTTCAGGTCTTTGTCCGTTCGTGGGTCAATCGTTTCGTTCCCTATTTTGATGGAAACAAGCGGTTCGGTTGTTAGGGTTTGATGCATCAAACCCTTACCTGTTGAAAGCAAGGCATAGCACGCCTCAGCAGTTGCTTTGGTTGTTTCCCAGCTTTGCGTTTGTTTCTGCTTCAAGAGCCAAATGTTCATCTCCGAAACCATCTCAGCATCGTTCGCCACTTCGTGGAATGCTTCCAGGATCATCACGTGGTTTTCAATTGGGGCTTGATGCCAGTAATAGCCCTTGTCCATAGCCCAGTATGTTCCGAATTCCTTGCTGTTCAAGGCCGTTTCGCGAAGTGAGACAATCACCTTTTTCGCATCAGCATCAAATCCAGAACGATTGAGAATGACAGCTGCCAAGCCTTTTTGCGAAGCATCCAATTTTGTCCATTTATCTCGGATGAGTTTTACCAACAGATTGTAAGTCGTTTGCGACTTCCCTTTCAGTTTGAAATCATCCAACCAGAATGAACGTGCATAAGCCATGTGGAGGTCGGTCCAGGTTGGAGCGTCAATTGTTTTTGTGAGCGCTCTACGGTCGTAGTATTTCACCATTTCCTCATCAAGGAATTCGATGGCATTGGCGAGCATGGTCTGCGTTTCTACATCTGTTTTCCAAACGCCCATTTTGCGCATTTTTCCAAAACCAGAGACGATGTAACGGGTGATGTACATGTCCGATTCCATTCCGTTGAACCAGCCCCAACCTCCATCAGGTTTTTGGTTTTGCTTTAGCTTTTTGAGCGCTGTTGCGAGTTCGGATTCCATTCGGTCGGTATCGAAAAGTTCGGCAATTCGTCTGCGCTGTTCGGTTTCATTTTGTGCATCGCGCACCCAAGGTGTTTCCGTAAGCAAGGCCTGTTTCAACTCTGGATTCTTCTCCAATTCTGATAAGAAAGCATCACCTTCTTTGTTCTGCGCGGCACTTTTCCATTGGTCAAAAACACGCTTGATGGCAGGGTCAGAATTGGCCAAATACGTTCCAATGGCATTCGAGTAATAGCGACTAAAAATCTGCTCCGAACATTCGTAGGGATATTCCATCATGTAGGGCAGCGAAAGCACAGCCAACCAAATTGGGTTTGGGGTGAATTCCAACGTGAGAGAATGATTTCTCAGCGATGAAGATGTGTTGTTTTTCAGTTTTTCAAACGTAAACGTGTGCGTTCCTTTTCCACGAACAGGAAGCGGCATTGCCTCCGTAACCAACATACGGTTTGAAAGCACAGGAATGGTCTTTTCCTCTCCGTCAGAATGCTTGTCAGACCACGCTTTTGTGGTGAATTTGATGGCAGCAATTCCTTCGGGAATAGTGATTTCCCAAGAAGCTACTGCCTGTCCATTTGCGATAGACAATTTGCGATTTTCAATTTGCGATTGGATGGATTCTCCAGTAAGCGCATTTGTCAGTTCCAATGAAGCGTGTGCTTTTGAAACCATAGAATCCAACACATTCACCTTCACTTGGAAGATGAGCTTATCGCCTTCCCGAACAAAACGCGGATAATTGGGCGTAATCATCAATTGCTTTCGAGTTACGACTTCTTCCGTTATCGTTCCAATTTTCAGATCTTGCGTAGTGGCCAGCCCCATGAATTTCCATCGCGTTAGCGATTGAGGCGCATTGAATTTAAAGCTGATGTTGCCTTTTTCGTCCGTTTCTAAATGCGGATGGAAGAACACCGTTTCGCTGAAATCGGAGCGCATTTTTATCTCCTTTGGCGCTTCTCCACCCAGCTTTCCTTCGGCATTTTTATCCATCAGACCATCTGATACATCACCATCTTTTGCAAAGCTCGCTCCTGTCTGCATTTGAACTTCATCCAAGCTCATTTCCGCCTCTTCAGCAACAGCCATATCCGGTATGCCTGATGCTCTGGCGGTGTTGCGCGAAAGAGCAACCGTTTCAAGTCTATTGTAGTACCGCCTTCCTCCACCAAAATAATAACCAAACCAGTTCAATTCTTCAAAGTCTCTGGAAATGGCCGAACTCGGATATTTGATCCAATCTTTATTCCAAAGCTGGGTTTGCGCACGACCAAACGAGCTGCTTTCCCAGTTGTATCTGGCGTTCAAAAAGTTGTAGGGATAAAGCCCCCAATTGTTGGCGGCCAACACATCCAGCGAAGCATCGTACATGGTTGTAAGCAATTCTGCTTTGGCGGGTTTACCGCTCTTGTCGGTGATCTTCACCGTCCATTCTTCCTTGTCATCGGGCGCCATTTCCTTGCGGAAGGTTTCCAATTTCACATCCAACTGCTTGTTGGTGTAAGGAACCGAAATCGTTTTTGACCAACTCAAGAGTTCGTTATTTCGAACAGCCGTGATGTGAACCTGTGCATTTCCGCGCCAAGCTTCCGTTACAGGAATATCAATCTTCTGCTGCGTTCCCGTGCACGAAATTTCCTTGGAATAAACGAGTTTGTTCGTGCTGAATCCTTTGTCTTTGATTTCCACCTCAATCTTGAAATCCACAAACGCGTAGGACGAACCGACAAGGATTTCGAGCGTTTCGCCTGGTTCGTATTTGTCTTTTAAGGCATGAAACCAAGCGGTGGTGAAGTAAGGCGGCAACTTCGCGTCCTTCTCGGTCAAGCAGTAATAAGCCTTCTGAACCACCTCCGTTCCGAAGGCATCTTTTGCGGTCAGCTCCACCATGTAATAGCCTTGTCCGAGGCCATTCAAAGGAGCCAAACTCACATCCTTATCGGTGGCGGTTTTGAGCACGGCATGGAACATATTTCTGTCCTTTTCCCAAGAATGAAAATCGTCTTCGTCCTTGTAGGCTTCGTTGCGGAACATGCGTTTATGGTCGATTTCCGATAGATAAAACTGATCGGGTTTTTGCCACATGCGATTGCGCAGAATGCGATCGTTTGGCTTCAATTTCCACACATCAACCGAAACATCAGCAGCCTGAGGTTCGCCAGAAAGATTGGTAGCCGAAACGGGGTAGCGCGCCAAATCATAACGCTCAATAATTGCTGGTAAATCAATGTCGATATTCAGCGAGTGATACCCGACCGAAACATTGGCCGAGCCCGTTTGCATTTCGCCACTTTGGTCGGTGACATCCACTTCTATTTGATAGCTGAAAACGGGCCCATAATCTGCTTTGATGAGCGGGTCGGGCTGTGCGGTGAATTGAATTTGGAACACCCCCGAAGCATCAGCAGTTGCCGTTCCGAACGCGACCTGTTTCGGTTGTGATTGCGGAAACCAACCCCAACAGCGCCATGAATACGGAAAGCGAGCCGTTCTAGTGATACGATACTTTACTTCGGCACCATCCAACGGAACGCCCGAATAGGACAAGGCCGTTCCAGAAATGGAAACTGTGTCGTTCACACGGAATTGTCCTTTTGGCTGATCAACCTTCACCTCAAACTTGGGTCGTTTGTATTCTTCCATGCGGAAAGAATGCGAACCACTCTCGTTGTTGATGCTGATGTAGCCGTTCAATCCGCCCGTTGGCGCAATGAAAGTGCCTGAGAATGTTCCGAAACTGTTGGTTTTGAGGCTGAGTTGACTCACTTCCTGACCATTGGCATCAAACAAGCGAACAGTGGTATTCTTCTCCGCCAAGGTTTTTACGTCCGAACCATTACTCGAATGGATGATACCCTTGAATTGAATGACCTGACCCGGACGGTAAATGGCTCTATCCAAGAAGAACGAAGTTTGGTCATTCCAGCGCACGTCTTCCTGATTTCGGTAGCCGTAAACATTATCGGCACCAATCAATTTGTCGTTGCCCAAGTGCAAATCGACCATAAAACCACGGTAATCCGAGCTTTGACCTTTCCAAACCGCCTCGCCTTTTGCGTCTGTTGTCAAGGTTTGTTCGAGCACGTATTTATTGCTGCGATTCTTACGGTCGTACACCAAACTCAGCAGTTCGATTTTGGCGTTAGCATGCGGTTTTCCTGAGTCGCGCGAAACCACTTTCAATACAGTTTGTCCATCATCGCTTGAACGTTTCACCAGCGCCAAATCCGTCACGGTGATGATGCTGTAAGCAACCACCTCAGCATTTGTGCTCAGCTTCGAGTCTGAGCCTACAAAAACCACGTAGGTTCCAATTGGCAAACCTTCCAATGGCAACTCAATGCTGTGCTGACGGAAATCTCCCGGATTGGGCACTCGCAAGGTTTTTTCCTTCACGGTTTGGCTGTTCGATTTGAGCCAATTCACCAGTTTTTCGCCATAATTCTGACGTGCATTTTCTCTGTATTGAATGGGGTCAAGTTTGGCCACGCGAATATGTGCTGACCATGTAGAAGCCTCTGCTTTTCCTGCATTGCGATAGCGGAAAAGAAAACGGAAAGGCTTTTCCGGAAGCACGTTCGCCTCGGCATCCATTCCCCATTCGCGCATGCGGATGCGCTCCGAAAGCGACTGGCAATTCCTCGCGCCAAGCGTATTTGGGAATTTGTTGACGTAAACGGAACACAAGGAATCTGCCGTTTTTAGATTCCACCAAGCTTCGTTTGTTGGGTCTGTGACGGCATTGCCTTGCTCTAAGAAAAGCTGTGCCAAGTAATAGGCAACCTCAGCGGAAACCGCATCATCCTTGTACTGTTTCAGCAGCTGTTCTAATCGGTTCTGATAGCGTGCTTGAGCCGATTGCTCTTGCGAACGATTCTGCATGAAACTCAAGCGTTTCAAATCTTCCGAAACCAAGGCTTCTGTCCCTTGTTTTTTTGCTTCGCGAAGCAATTCTTGATAGAGATGAATGGAATAAAGAGCTGGTTGTACGCCCGAGTTTTTCGGTGCTTCCCAAGCAAGGAATTCATCTACCGAACCCAACAAAAGCGTGTCGTTATAAATGCCTGATTGATCAAAATTGATGAGTTCGCGTTCTTGGGAACTGTAGAAATCCAACGCACGAGAAAGAAGTAAATGATAGAGTGATGGACGAAGATTCCGATACGTATTCGAACCTGATAGAATGGCTTCATAGTCTTTCAGCGAAGCGGATTTGAGCACTTCTGAATTCTCCAGCGACAGCTGAAAATGTTTGTCGGCTTCTTGTGCAATCCGCTTGAAATCCCACGTTAAAATGTTCTCACCCGAATTCTCAGATGCGGTGCGATGAAGGATTTGCCAACTGTTGTTTTGATAATAACCCCAACACATTTCGGCCAGTAGCGAATGCAAAATCTGCTTGGTCGGTTCGGGTGCAGTTTTGGCTTCATCTTCTAAACGAATGATGCTTGCCACAAGACTTTCTTCCTCAAAATCTGCTTGCAGCTTGATTTCATGGATGACTGCCTTCACCAACTGCGGACTGTTGCTATCTTTCACCGCCTGGTCGTGGATTTTGGTGACTACCTCCAGTGCTGATTTCGGGCGGCCCTCGGCCATAAATACATCAACCTGTTTCCACATTTCGTCATAGCTTGGTGTGCCGATGGGAAACGCAAAAAGGGTGAGTAATAAAATCGGAATCAATTTCATTTTCTGAGTTTTTGTACTGGATGTCGAAGTTAGTGGTATTCCATAAGCGGCCTTTCAAACAGGATGCCAACCATTAGAAAACCAACTCGTTTTCGACATAATTTGGCGATATTTACGTTATCAATTTTGGTTATGAAAGTCACGAAGAAGCAATACATAATGGATGAGGATGGCAATAAAGTTGCCGTGATTCTTCCTATCAAGAAGTATGAAAGAATGCTTCAAGATCTTGAAATGCAAGAGGATGTGGCTTTGTATGATAAAGCCAAAAAGCGAGAGCAAGTGTTTCTAGATGCAAAAGATGCGATTGCTGAAGCAGATTCCTCTAGAATGGATTTCTCAGAATATGTTCGTCAGCGAAAAGCTGGAATCCGATAAGAAATTGTACTAGACCCCTCCGCGAAAAACACCGCAGCGTTTGCTAACAGATTGCCGCGCTCGTTCCTCGCTCGCAATGACGTGCGTTACTAGAAAATCACGAAAATCTGACCTTTTGTAGACAGCGGTGCCGTAGCATCGTTATTGAATTTTGTCTGCTGACAAGCCGCTTGCGCTTTCACGAACAGGTATTTATCGTCTGTGGTTTTTGAACCTGGCGCACCTGCCTCGGCACTAATTACGTTTCCGTATTTATCGATGGTCACATCAACTACCACAACTCCGGTGTCTTTGGTGCTGAGACCGATCTTCGGGAATTTGGTCATGGTGCGGCCTTCCATCACATACTCTACTTGATCGAAACCGTTTTTGAATTCTCTTCTGTTGCTGGCTGCTGGAGTGGCGGCCTTTGCTCCTTCTTCAAAGAAATGAATGGTGCGAACGTCCGACACAGCAATATCCACCGGCTTTCCGTTGGTGAGCATCATCATGGTTGGGCCCGAAAGGGACTTCAATTCGCCTGTTTTCTTGCTGCCGTCTTTCATGATGACGGTGTGCTGAGAGTAGGCGTAAGGCGTCAGGAAAAAGGATAGAAATAAAATTGGAAGTGTGATACGTGACATGGCTTTAGTTTTTTTTCGAAGGTATGGCGAAGATTGTGCCACGAATAATGGGTGGTGGGTGAGTATTGCACAATGAGGTTTTGATAATTGACCTCAAAAAATGCCTCACGCTGCGGGCACGGCTTTGTAACGAAGATGGATTTTACAATCTGTCTAGAAATTCGAGGAGTAGTTTGCGCTTGTCGTTGTCGAGGTTTTCGAGCTTGCGGCTGACATCGATGGGGGCATGCTCGATGACCATGGGTTGGAGGAAGGATTGTTGTTCCAATTCCTCTTCGTTGGCGGGTACGTATTGGATGAGGTCGTTGAGGGTGCATTTGAATGCCTGACACAGTTTGTAGAGCAGTGGAAGGTCGAATTTCTGTAGTCTTCCTTGGCTGATTTCGGTGGCGTGGAACCTTGATAGGCCCTTTTTGCGCAAGTGGGAGTGAAGGTTTTTGATGCCGAGCTCTTGGGCTACTTGAATGATGCGTGTTTGTAGCATGGTTTCTATTTGCGACTAAAATAGGTGATCTAATTGATGTGAATATCTAAGTTATTAGTATAAATGTATGGTTTATTAGTTCTTGATTCAGGGATATTAGAACATAAATCTAATTAATTAGATTATAACGCGGTGTAATTAGATATAAATGCAGCTTATTTGGTACTGTATGCTAATATATTAGTATAGACATCTGATTTATTAGTACATCAAGCATACTAATTAGCATGAGAATCTAAGTAATTAGAACATTAGGCGGATAAATTTGACCCTTCCTAAAATAACCTTACACTTTTTGAGGTAGTTTATAAAAGTGTATTACAGGGTTTATGGCTAACCCTAAACCAAACTTACAACTTATTATTTTCTTCCTTTTTGGAGCTTACAGAAGCGTTGGTTATTACT
>JAIOYP010000021.1 GCA_021741155.1 Flavobacteriales bacterium
CAGAAAGAACTACCGAACAGTTGTCGCTTGAGCCGTTGTTTACTTGTGCTGCGGTGATTGTTGCTGTGCCTCCTCCGTTCAACTGAACAGTGATGTTCTGGCAGATGGCCGTTGGATCAACATTATCTTGAACAGTAACTGTGCTTGTACACTGATCGGTGTTGCCGCTTGGATCAGTTGCTGTAAGTGTGACTGTATTTGCACCTGTATTAGCACAGGTGAATGATAGTGGCGTGGCTGTAAGAACTACAGAACAGTTGTCGTTGCTGCCATTATCAACTTGAGCTGCTGTGATAGTTGCAGTTCCTGCTCCGTTCAACTGAACAGTGATGTTCTGGCAAATGGCCGTTGGATCAATATTGTCCTGAACGGTGACGGTTGCATTACAAGTAGAAACATTTCCGTTGACATCCGTCACGGTAAGCACCACGGCATTTGTGCCCATGTTGGCGCAAGTGAATGAATTTGGAGAAACACTCAATGAAGCAATACCACAATTATCCGTAGAACCATTGTTAACTTGAGCAGCCGTGATTGTAACTGTTCCGCCTGTATTCAACTGAACAGTAATGTTCTGACAAACAGCCGTTGGCAACACAGGATCATTCTGAATGATGGTTTCGGAATCTGTGTCTGTACATCCATTAGCATCCGTAACGGTTACCGAATAAGTTCCAACTCCTCGACCTGAAACCGAAGAAGTGGTTTGTCCTCCAGGAGTCCATAAATAGGTGAATCCAGCCGTTCCGCCAGTAACCGAAGTTGAAATTGCTCCATTTGTTCCTCCAGCACAGGTCACATTCTGAGTGACTGTTGCATTGATTAAGGGTTCTGGGAACACAACCATAATGCCTGTAACAGAAGCTGTGCATGCTGAAGCCGTAAAAATGATAGAATGAGTGACCGTGTAATTTCCAGCAGCAGTGTAGGTATGAGAAGTGTTTTCGGAATTAGAGGTGTTACTATCACCGAAATTCCAAAGATGAGTCACCGAACCTCCCGATGCTCCTGTATTGGTAAAACTGAAGTTATTGCCATCCAAACATTGACTTGCATCATTCACCGTGAAATCTGGTCTGATTACAGTGATGGTCTCTGATCTTGATACAGTTTGACCACCGCAAGCATCTGTTAAGGTGTAAGTATAAGTGGTTGTATTTGTAGGAGAGACCGTAACATTATTACCAGCTGGAGCTCCATTATTCCATCCACCGGTGTAAGGTGTTTGGCTGCCCGAAGTATTAGCAGTCAGGTTGGTTGATTGGCCAAGACAAATGGTTGTTGTACCAGTTGTTGTGAGCGACAATGGAATATCGTTATCCAAGATATTTACAGTGGCAGAACCAGGAGCTTCGCAAGCACATGGCGGATCTTGCAACGTAACAGTGATTGACTCGTTTCCTTCGGTAATAAAATCCAAAGCAACGTTAATCGGAACAACAATCGAATCCTGACCAGCAGGGATGGTGATGGAACTGGGTAGTGCCGTATAATCAACCCCTGGTGTAGCTGTTCCAGTAATTGTAAACCCTGCGGTAAGCGCACTTACATTACTAGAACCATCAACGCGTCTGAAGATGAACCAAGCATCAGCACATCCCTCATAAATTCCTGGAGGAATAGTCGTGGTTTCAATCTCCACGGTAACACCGCCACCAGCAGAGAAGCTTCCTCCTTTCAAGAATACACCCGAGTCATATTTTTGGTCACCAGCATCACCAACTGCCAGCTTGATGTGATAAGTTAAACAAGGAGTAACAACCGCAGTGGCTGTAAGTACGCGCGTAAAAGCATCGTACTGAATCGTGGTTCCGCCTGTGTTATCTACAAAATACGCACAATTGTCACACGGTCCTGTCGATGCGACAGCTGCAGTAGCACAACTTGTTGGACCCTTGTAACCATTATTGACATTATCAATGGTAACTGGGGTCGCACCTCCAGGAATTCGAGCAATGTTGATTGCTCCGTTCAAATACGGGCCAGCAATGCCTGGGCCAGAAATAAAGAATCCAAAAGCATCGTTATATCCTGCATTGACCCATTCGTGGTATTCTTCAGAAGCGAAAACGTACTCAAATGTCAGCGTGTCATTCTGTGGGATAAAATCAAATTCAAGAACCGTCCTGTCTCTGATGCTAGCTCCAGCAATGGCCACTAAATCCGCATCTGTTGGCCCGCCATTCTGCCTTTCAGCACACTTGGTGTTGTTTGTACCAATGGACAAGTTAGAGCGACCGGTAGTCATCAAAATACCACCGTTCAATCCGATGTTGGTGGTACTTCCGTTTGAAAACTCGCCAACCGCCTGATTGTAATTGCTCAGATACGATACGTTGGAAACCGAAACACATGAGCCCAGAAATACTCCTTCAATCAACGCTGCACCTGCAGCGTTGGTGCCAGCCTCAGTAACAACCAATTGCGAATACGAAATCTGTGGCGAGGCTATGGCCAAGAAGAAAAGGCAGATGGTCAGTCTGCATGCTTCTTTGAGAGAAGTGGTGAGATTTATAAAGGTTCTATTCATTCGCCTTTTTATTCGGAAGTTTAAAAAACAGCTTCCATACTGAGGAGCGTTCTACGCCACGAACAGGAAAAGGTTATGAAGAGATTCTGTCAGTTTCGACCAACGGTATTTTAAGAACTACTAGTACCGTGTAAAAATTAATTATGCCTTACTGTTTGTCGGGATTTTTGAGTCGTTCATCCATTAAAAAAGAACCGTAACTGAGCCAGTATTGGCCGTTTTCCCGTTGGACTGTTGCATTCCTTCCCACACAACTCCATCCTTAAAAATAGCGTTAATCTTCCATACATACGCACCTAACGGAACGTATTCTCCCTTATAGCGACCGTCCCAGCCTTCAAGCGGTTGACCATCCAAAAGCTCAGAAGATTCCCAAAGCATGTTGCCCCATTTGTCGTAAACCCAAGCATGATATTCCCTAATCCCAGTTCCTTTTGGAAGGAACGAACCAGCATCATTTGCTTCGCCTATTGCAACTGCATTTGGCACAAAAAGGCCTGAAACCAGTTCGATGAAGATGTGTGCAGATGCTGTATCTAAGCAGCCATATTCGTTGTAAGCGCGCAGAATGATGTCGTAATCACCATGTTCTGGATAGTCATAAGTCGGTTCAAATAATTCAGACAAATCTCCATTCCCGAACGACCAGATGTACTCATTTGCACCTGTGGAAGTATTGATGAAGAAAAATTCAGTGCCTTCCTCATTCCCTGTCGGACTCATAATGAAATTGGCAATTGGTCGTGGAAACGCAAAAACAGCCGAATCAACTTTCAACGTGTCCATACATCCGTTTGCGTCCGTTATTATGAGCGTTACATCATAACTTCCCGCCTCTTCAAAAAGATGATAAGGACTTGATAACGTGCTTGTTTCGCCATCGCCAAAATCCCACAAATAAGAAACAGCTGGACTGCTTTGATTAAACATTCCCACCAAAATCGGGAAGCATCCTTCCGGATTCGGAATGGAAAAACCAGCTTGCGGAAGTGGGCTAATTGGCAGAAGCTGAACCGTTGAATCAACGCATCCATCAGGCGATGTTGCCACTAACGAAATCGTGTAGGTCTGAGCGGTATCGTAAACCGTTGATGGCAAGAATTGTGCGGAAGAATCGCCATTTCCAAATGTCCAACTGTAGCTGATGGCATTGGTACTGTTGTTCTGAAAATCAACTTCCACAGGAAACGTACAAGCATCCAAAACTATCTCCTCAAACGCAGCCACAACTGGCGTGAAAGTGGAAACAATAACGGAGTTAGGCACAGATGTGCAACCATGCTGATCCACCGCTGTCACGGCTACGTTGGTCAATTGTGTGAAGTACGCATCGTACGTATTCCCGAATCCT
Organism: Flavobacteriales bacterium; assembly: GCA_021741155.1. Lineage (GTDB taxonomy): Bacteria > Bacteroidota > Bacteroidia > UBA10329 > UBA10329 > UBA10329. The sequence goes on from JAIOYP010000021.1 coordinate 3,882, forward strand.
TGTCCACCAGCCCAGGTGATGAGGTATGTTCCTCCGCCACCTGTTGCGTAAGCAGTTAATGGAACAACTGTTCCAGGACAAATAGTTGTGTCGTTGGATGTAATTAGAATGATTTGATCTGGTTGAGTGATTTCAACCGTATCGGAATTGGTGCAACCGTTCGCATCCGTCACTAAATAAATGTATTCGCCAGCAGAAAGCTCGGTTGCGGTCTGGGCATTCTGTCCGATGGAAATCCAGTTGTAACCGTAAGGCGAAACTCCTCCAGATGCCAGAATGGTTGCCGAGCCATCATCATTACCAAAACATACGGCATTGTTTACTTGAAGCACAGCAACGATTAACGGAGCGGGTTCTGTCATTTGCAATTCAAGCGAATTCTGACATCCGTTTAAATCTGTTACCACCACTTCATAGACACCCGCGCCAACTGCATTCAGAATGGGGTCAATATCTCCATTTGACCAGAGATAAGAATACGCAGGAACACCACCAGCAGCTTGCACCACAAACTGGCCATTCTGTTCCCCTCCACAGTTGACCAACGTTGTGTCTGTTGGAAAAACGATGAGGTCGGACGGTTCGGTAAGCGTAATGCTTTGCGTGCTCTGACATCCGTTCTGATCCACCACGATAACGGTGTAAACTCCAGCTAAAAGTGAGTCGATGTCTTGCGTGGTTTCGCCATTACTCCATTGATAAGTGTAAGGTGCATTTCCTTGCGAAACCTCCACGTTGATGGCTCCATCAGAAGAGCCAAAACACGAGACGTTGAAACCATTATATGTATTCGGAAACGATTGAGCATTCAATGGTTGTGGCTCGGTTAGCGTGATGCTGTCCTGATGCGTGCAGCCGTTGGCATCTGTAACCGTTACCACATACGTTCCAGCCACAATTCCAGTAAGGTCTTCATCAATGGATGTGTAGCCATTCTCACCCGTCCAGAAGAAATTGTAGTTCTCACATTCTGCGCCTCCAATGATATGAATGTCGATGGCGCCATCAGCTGCTCCAGCGCAGGAAACATTTGTTCCACCGATAAATCGTGGAGAATCAAGACTATCGGTTGATAAAGGTTCTGGCTGAGTAAGAACAATGGTATCGGTTGCCTGTGTTCCATTCGCATCGGTCACAACAAGAATGTATTCTCCAGCAGCCAATCCATCGGCAGTTTGGGTCGTCTGGCTATTTGACCACAGGAAATTGTAAGGCGAACATCCGCCCGAAACTGCGGCAGTTGCCTCGCCATCTTCTGAGCCATTGCAACTGATATTGAAACCACAAGCGAGTACTGGAGAACTGAGACTTAATACGACTGGTGAAGGTTCAATCGTTACCGTAAACGAGCACGAAGCCGTATTTCCTGATTGGTCTTCAGCATTGTATGCCACCGTTGTTGTTCCCACAGGGAAGTTGTCTCCAGAAGAGAAATTGCTAGTCATTGAAACCGTACAATTATCAGTTTCTGTCGGTTCAATCCAAGTTACAGAAGGCGTACAATCTGAGCTATTTGGCACGATAACGATGTCCGTAGGACAAGTATTAATCACTGGAGAAATCGTGTCTAGAACAGTTACAACCGCAATGCAATCATCCGAGTTTCCGCTGGCATCAGCAACGGTCAAGGTCACGATGGATTGACCGAGGTCGGCACATAGGAAATCGCTTTGCGAAAGCGTGTACGAAACGATGGCGCAATTGTCCGTAGAACCATTATCAACCGAAAGTGGATCTAGCGAAATAGAACCATTCGCATCCAAATAGACCGTTGCGTTTTGGCAAACGGCATTCGGATTAATGGCTTCAAGAACGGTAACAATTGATGAACAAGAAGAGATGTTTCCGCTGTTGTCCGCCACCGTCAACTCAACCGTATTCAATCCTGCATTCGAACAATCGAATGAAGTGATATCCAAGCTCAAATTGGCAATTCCGCAAGCATCAGAAGAGCCATTATCAATCTGAGAAGGAACGATGGTTGCGTTTCCATTCACATCCAACGAAACCGTAATATCCTGACACAAAGCGGTTGGCGAAACATTATTCTCTACAGTCACAACTGCTGTGCAGGTCGATGTGTTTCCAGCGGCATCAGAAACGGTAAGCGTAACGCTATTCGGCCCAAGATCGGTGCAGGTGAATGAGTTTGGCGTGAGGGTGAAGCTGGTAACAGAACAATTGTCGGTGCTTCCGTTGTTCACATCGACAGCTACAACCGTAGCATTTCCAGTAGCATCCAATTGAACCGTAATATCTTGGCAAACAGCCGTTGGATTGATATTGTCTTCAACCGTAACCGTGGCATTGCATGAAGCAGAATTTCCGCTGGCGTCTGTTGCCGTTAGCGTGACCGAATTCGCACCCAAATTGCTACAGTTAAATGTTGATGGATTTACCACGAGACTAACAATTCCGCAGTTGTCGGCACTTCCGTTATCAACATCCGCAGCTACAATACTTGCATTGCCTGAAGCATCTAACTGAACGGTCACATTTTGGCACAGAGCCGTTGGATCGATATTGTCTTCAACCGTGATGTTTGCTGTACAAGTAGAAACGTTTCCGCTGGCATCGGTCACGGTTATGGTCGCTTGGTTTGTTCCTGTATTTGAGCAATCGAACGTGCTCGGACTCAATGAAACATCAACGATGGCGCAATTGTCTGTAGAACCATTATTCACTTGTGCGGTAGTTACAATCGCGTTGCCTGAAGCATCCAACTGAACAACCACATCTTGGCAAATCGCGTTTGGAGGAGTTACATCTTCTACCGTGAGATCCGCAGTACAAGTTGAAACGAGACCGTTAGCGTCTGTTACCGTCAGCGTAACGGTTGTAATTCCTGTGTTTGAGCAATTGAACGAAGTTGGCGTAACCGAAATACTCTGAATCGCACAGTTATCGCTGCTACCATTATTAACATCCGCAGCCACAATACTTGCGTTTCCAGAAGCATCAAGCTGGATGGTGATGTCTTGGCAAACCGCAACTGGCGGAACGGTTTCCTCAACCGTAACAACCGCTGTACAGGTTGAGCTATTTCCGTTGGCATCACTCACTGTGAGCGTAACCGTGTTGTCGCCAATGTTGCTGCAATCGAAGGTGGATGGATTTACAGCCAGCGTGGCAACTCCGCAATTATCAGTCGAGCCGCCATCTACATCAGCACCTACAATACTGACAGTTCCGTTAGCATCTAACTGAATGGTGATGTCATGACAAATGGCTGTTGGTGGTGTATTCTCAATCAATGTCACCGTTGCCGTGCAAGTGGATGCGTTTCCAGCCACATCCGTAACTGTCAATTCTACCTGTGCAGGAGAACTGAGCGTACAATCAAACGAGTTTGGCGTGATGGAATACGTCAACGAACCGCTGCAATTATCCGTAGAACCGTTATCAATTTGAGCCGCAACGATGGTTGCCATTCCATTGATATCCAATGCAACCGTGATGTTTTGGCACGTAGCAGTTGGTCCGAGTAAATCTTGAACCGTAACGGTTGCATTGCACGTAGAAACTAGGCCGTTCACATCAGTGACAGTAAGCGTAACTGTGTTTGGACCAATCTCGGCACACGTGAATGTGTTTGGAGAAACAGACATATTATCAATGGCGCAATTGTCGGTGCTGCCATTATTGACATCAGCCGCCACAATGCTTGCGTTACCTGCGGCATCCAATTGAACGGAAATGTTTTGACAGATCGCGTTTGGAGCGAGGTTGTCAGACACGGTTACCGTTGCATTACAGGTTGCTGTGTTTCCGATTACGTCCGTTACTGTAACGACTACGGCATTCGCTCCAAGGTCGGAACAATCAAAAGTGTTTGGATTAACGGTGATGTTGGCAATGGAACAGTTGTCTGTAGAACCCGAACCAAGTTGAGTTCCTGTTACCGTTACGTTTCCAGTTGCATCCAGATTTACTGCAATATCTTGGCAAACTGCCGTTGGATTCGTGGTTTCATTAACGGTGATTGTTGAGAGACAGTTGTCTGTGTTTCCAGCAGCATCGGTAACCGTAAGCGTAACGGTGGTTGAAGGAGCATCCACGCATGTGAACGTATTATCGCTAAGAGAAATACTTTGAATGGCGCAATTGTCTGACGAACCGTTATTAACCTGCGCAGTTGTAATTGTGGCATTGCCAGAACCATCCAAGGTAACAGTCACATTTTGGCAAACCGCTACTGGCGGAATCAGATCTTGAACAGTAACAGTAGCGTTACATGTGCTGACATTTCCATTCACATCAGTTACGGTAAGCACAACTGGATTGGGGCCTATTTGAGCACAAGCAAAGGCATTGGGAGACACAACCATGGATGCAATTCCGCAGTTATCCGTGCTTCCGTTGTTCACAACCGTGGCCGAAATGGTAACTACACCACTCGCATTCAACTGAACCGTTGCATTCTGACAAATGGCATTTGGCAATTGAGAATCGTTTTGGCTGATTGTCCCATTCACAAAGTCGGTGCAACCGTTGGCATCGGTCAAAGTGAGAGAATAGTTCCCAACGGTGAGGTTGGAAATAGTGGCGGTAGTTTGCCCATTCGGACTCCACAAATAACCATAAGGCGTAGTTCCTCCAAAAATGAAAGTTCCCAATTCGCCATCCGTACCACCCACGCAAGTCACATTGTGGTTAAGAAGAATGACGGCTGAAGGTTCAGGAAAAACTCGAATTAAAGCATCCGCAGAGGCGGTACAACCAGCCGCTGTATAAATCACATCATGACGAACAGTGTAGTTCCCGGGTGCTGCATACGTATAGCTTGGATTCTCTGTGGTTGATGAATTGCCATCGCCAAAATCCCAAAAGTGGGTTACCGAACCTCCTGTTGCGCCATTATTCACAAAGCTGAAATTGTGACCCTGAAAACACTGCTCGTCATCGGCAACGCTAAAATTCGGAGTCACAACGGTGATAGTTTCTGTGCGTGTAAGCGATTGTCCACTACAAGCATCGGTAAGCGTAAACGTGTAAGTAGTTGTTTGAGCTGGCGAAACGGAGACGTTATTCCCAGCAGGAGCACCATTATTCCAACCGCTTACGTAAGGTGTAATACTTCCCGATGTGTTGGCTGTAAGATTGACCGATTCTCCGAAGCAAATGGTGGTCGTTCCTGTTGTGGTTAAAGCCAACGGAATATCGTTATCGAGGATGTTCATCGAAACCGTAGGTGGCGGTGTACATGAGCAACCTCCGCCAGCAAGATCTAAGATTACTGTTTCTGTTCCTTCAACGGTGTAATCCAAAATTCCTTGAATACTGACAACCGCTGAATTCTGCCCTGCGGGGATGGTGACGCTTCCGGGCAATGCCGTGTAATCAACTCCAGGCGTAGCCGTTCCAGAAACGGTATAACCAACCGTAAGCGGTGAAGCATTGCTCGCTCCCGGCAAACGGCTAAAAAGGAAACTTCCAATGTCGCATCCTTCATAAACTCCCGAAACGCCAGCAACTGCCTCCATCGTTACAGATTCTTCTCCACTTGCAGAGAAGCTACCGCCTTCTAAGAAAACGCCCGAATCCAACGCGCCATCACCGGCATCGGCAACCGCAATTTTGATGTGATAGGTCTGACAAGAAGTTACCTCAATTTGAGCGGTGAGAACCGTGGTATGACCGTCATACTGAACGGCTGGTCCATTCGAATTATCAACGTAATAAGCACAGTTTTCGCACGGCCCGGTAGATGGTTCTGAAGCACTATAGCCGTTGTTCACGTTATCGATTGCTACGGGCAAAGTTGTACTCGGTATCAGCGCGATATTCACAGCTCCGCCCGAAAATGGCCCCGCAATTCCTGGGCCTGAAATGAAGAATCCAAAAACATCATTATAGCCAGAATTCACGTACTCTGGATATTCCTCCGAACCGAAAATGTAGTTAAACTGCACTAAATCACTCTGCGGCACGAAATCGAATTCGAGAATGGCTGCATCATACGTTTGAAAGTTTGATGCTAGTATTCGAAGATCCGGATCGCCAGCGCCACCATTTCCAAAACCTGAACTGTTGGCGTTATCTGGACCAACAGCAATTCCAGCCTGACCCGTTGTTAGAAGCACTCCGCTTTGTAAGCCCAAAACGGTTCCAGCTCCGTTAAAAGTTCCTGCCGCTCTCGGTGCTCCAGTATAGGTGATGTTTGAAGCAGTGACGCAAGAACCCAGAAGAACATTCTGAACATAGTCTCTAACTTCCTGCGCTGTGGAAGCCTGACTGACCGTTATGGCTTGCGAAAATGCACGATTCGAAACAACGAGTCCAACCAGCATCAATGCCAGTGGAACCAAAAATCTGCTATGCGTTTTGAATGGTTTGATTCTGCTCCTTTTTTCGTTATCAGCAAGCTGAATTTGCTTCTTTCGTGCGCGAATTGTATTCTACGCGCACTTTTCAGGAAGGTTTGAGTTTAACCGAAGTTTTCGACAAATCGACAAACTCGACCTCTAAGTGTTAACATTGAGGTAACAAATGCCCTATATTGTAAGCCTACTTTTGACCCTAAATTTTCTGACATGGAATTTGGTTTTATTGACATCCTAACGCTCATTGGTGCTCTTGGCTTTTTCATCTACGGGATGAAGGTGATGAGCGATGGCATTCAAAAGGTTGCTGGTTCTCGGATGCGCGAGATTCTTAGCGCCATGACTTCTAATCGGTTTTTAGGCGTTCTAACTGGTTTTTTGGTTACCGCATTGGTTCAATCCTCATCGGCCACAACCGTAATGATTGTGAGTTTTGTGAACGCTGGACTACTTAGTTTAGTCGAGTCCATTGGAGTTATAATGGGAGCCAATATTGGCACAACCATCACCGCTTGGCTTATTTCCCTGTTAGGCTTTAAGGTGAAGATTTCGGCATTGGCTCTGCCAATCATAGCAGTGGGTTTTCCAATGTTATTCTCTTCCAAATCATCCGTTAATTCCTGGGCCCAAGTACTGATTGGTTTTGCCATCCTTTTTATGGGTCTTGATGCGTTGAAGGACTCAGTTCCAGATTTGAAATCAAATCCGCAGATGCTTTCCTTTTTGGCCAATTATGCCAATTTAGGCTACGTGTCCACCTTTATTTTTATTCTCGTGGGAACCGTGCTCACCCTTGTGGTACAATCGTCAAGTGCGGCAATGGCGCTTACATTGGTTATGTGCAACGAAGGTTGGATTCCGTTTGAACTTGCAGCCGCCATGGTATTAGGTGAAAACATAGGAACTACAGTCACTGCAAATCTTGCTGCGCTTGTAGGAAACGTTCACGCCAAGAGGGCAGCTGGGGCTCACTTCGTTTTTAATATTTTCGGTGTCTCTTGGATGTTCTTATTGTTCCCGTTTGCTATACAAGCCATCACTTGGTACATGGCTACTTACATGAATATGTATCCAACTGGCCCCAATTTGAACCCAGAGCATATTCCAATCGCACTGTCCATCTTTCATTCGAGTTTCAACATCCTCAACGTGATGCTGCTGGTAGGATTTATCCCGTTGATTGGAAAAGTGGTGGTAAAACTTATCCCTTCAAAAGGTGATGATGAAGACTTCAGCCTTGAGTTTATCGGTCGTGGATTGGTGCAAACACCCGAAATATCACTTGTAGAGGTTGAAAATGAGATTATCAAATTCGGGAAATTGAACCTGAAAGGTGTTGAAAAAATCAGCACGCTGATTGAAGAGACCGACCCTAAGAAGCAGCAAAAACTCATTACCAAACTAAAGGATTACGAAGAACACACCGATTTGATTGAGTTTAAGGTGGCTGAGTTCCTGATGGAACTTTCTCGTTCTCAATTGTCCAGTGCAGGCTCACGGAGAGTTCAGTCGTTCCTTTCTGTTGTTAACCACATGGAGTCAATCGGTGACATCTACTATCAAATGTCTAAATCCGTTGAGCAGAAGATTGAAAAGAAGATTTGGTTTGAGGAAAATCATCGAGAAGATCTTCGAGAACTCAAGCAACTTGTGGTGCAGAGCATGGGGCTAATGATGAAGAACATTCCAAGATCTCCTGAGAATATTCTGATGGATGAAGCCATTGCGCTTGAGAAGAAAATCAACGACAAGCGAGATAAGTTCCGAGCCAAAAATTTTAAGCGAATTGAAAAGGGAAAACTGAGTTTGGAAGCTGGACTCATCTACACCGATTTAATAAGTGGATACGAGAAAATGGCCGATAATGTCATCCACATCTCTCAAGCTTTAAGAGGCGATCATCTTGATCTCGAAGATGAAGTGACCACTTAGTCGCTGTTCGTTGGAACAGCCAATGTTAAATTAATATCATGCCGTTAATATTGGGATAACTATTTCTTAACCTAAAGCCATGACGTTGCCCTATTTTTGGGCAATGCGATTTTGGAGTTACCCGTTTATTTTATTTTCGATAATTTATTGTGAAGCGAGTTTGGCACAGTCAAAACTCGAAAGCATTTACAAAAAGGGAATCGAAATCAACGTCTATAGTGATTCTACCAGAACCAAGGCGATTTTCCAATTGAAGCCAACCTTTCGGTTTCAATCCAGATTTGAAACTTCTGGCGATGCTGCAGGAAATGAGAAATGGGAATCGAACTTTCTGATTAGAAGAGCGCGGTTAAAATTTGATGGTTTTATCCTAACTCCTAACTTGGTGTACAAGGTAGAACTGGCTTTAAGCCCAAGCGACCTCAAGGCAACTTCTGACTTTCAGGAAACTGGGAGAGCATCTAAAGTGTTACTTGACGCAGTTGTTAAATGGCGTTTTCAAAAAAACCTCACACTTTGGGTCGGTCAGACCAAACTTCCAGGAAATCGATCGAGGGTCATTTCATCTCAAAACGGACAATTAGTTGACCGTAGTGAATTGAACAACATTTTCAACTTAGACAGAGATCTTGGTGCGCAATTACATGGCAAATTCAATGCAGGACAAGTAGTATTCAATCCCATTTTCGCCTTTTCAAAAGGAGAAGGGAGAAATATCCTTTCCAATAATATTGGAGGATTCAGTTATACGGGAAAACTAGAGCTTCTGCCGTTTGGAGAGTTTATCAATAAAGGAGATTATTTTGAAGCTGATTTGGAGCGTGAGGAAAAGCCAAAGCTTTCTTTAGCTGCTGCCGCTAACTTCAATCAAGGTGCATCTAGACAAACACAAACAAGTGTCTTTCTCATAGATACTGCTGGCGAATACATGTCTAATGATTTGCTGACAATATTTGCCGATGCACTCTTCAAGTACAAAGGGTTCTCGTTTCTTGGAGAATATGCCTACAAGAAAATCCTGCTAAAACCAGGTCAATCCCTTTCATTTTCAGACAGTACCATCATATCCGCATCGGGAAAATCGTATCACACAGGGCAAGGAGTCAGCTTTCAGGCTGGATATCTTTTCAAATACAACATAGAATTAGCAGCACGGTATACCACCGTAATTCCAGATTGGGAAAAGGGTTTTACGGGTTCTACAGAATATACGCTTGGTCTTTCCAAGTACATAATTGGACATAAATTGAAAGTGCAGACAGACGTAACGCTAATAGATGCCGTAAATACAACCGATTACCAAATGCGGTATAGGTTGCAAATGGAATTTGCTTTCTAAGCTAAAAATCCAGAATGATGTCTGAGGTAACTATCGTATCGCTGTGCTGCAGAGCGCGATCAACGATATACATTTCGTACCTGATTGTATCATAAGGTGTTCCTGGTCTAGCAGTAACTCCGACCTCCATATCACCTTCTAACTCACCATTTCCACCCTCAGAAGTCAACCGTTTGAACCTAACGTGAAATGGTAGTGGCGTTTCAACCTTCACGAACAAATTGTTCCGCTTCTCAAAATAAGTGATAAACAAATTGTAGTTGTAAGGTTGTCCTTGGGCAAATTCTCCCATTGTGTCACCTTCATTCAGACCTAAATCTCCATCTCCATCCGTAAAGCTGAATTTCACCGCTCCCAACGAATCGCTAGGGCCAGTGGCAGCTGGATTAGGATAAAATCCCAAAAACTCAATGTGCGGTCGGTTCGGATAATCAACCCGCTTCAAACATGAACTCAACGCCACAACAACAAACACGAACATCAATCCCTTTCTCATAACTCAAAATTAGGCAATTTTGCGCCCAGCTTAGGAAGCATGAACGCAACAACCGAACAGATCTCCAATCAGATTTTCTCGATGAACGAGCACAACGATGTGCTGTTCGAGCAAATTGCGTTAGAATTGTTCCAATATCATGCGAAGAAGAACGAAACCTACCGCGAGTTTATTGGACACTTAGGAATCAAAGCCGAAAACATCTCAAAGTTGAATCAGATTCCGTTTCTACCAATTTCCATGTTCAAACGGAATCACGTTGGCATATTCAACGCGCCACCAGAAGCTGTTTTCCTCAGTAGCGGAACAACTGGAATGGAGCAAAGCCAACATCACGTGGCGAGTTTGAAATTGTACGACCAAAGCTTGTTCAATTGCTTTCATCAGTTCTTTGGAAAGGAGAAGGATTACTGCATTCTTGCCTTGCTTCCCTCCTATTTGGAGCGTTCCAATTCATCGCTGGTTTACATGACCCAAAAGTTGATGAAGAAAAGTGGTCATGCCGATAATGGATTCTATTTAGACCGCTTAACCACACTTTCAAAAGTGCTGAAGAAGAATTCGGAAAATGGAGTTAAAACACTGCTGATTGGCGTGACTTTCGCCTTGCTGGAACTGGCAGAAAAACATCCTCAGGAACTAAAAAACTGCACCGTTCTGGAGACAGGTGGCATGAAAGGAAGGCGGAAAGAAATGCCGCGTGAGGAAATTCACGAGTTGCTGACTTCTGCATTTGGATTAGAGAAAATAGCCAGCGAATACGGCATGACTGAACTGCTGAGTCAAGCATATTCTTTAGGCGATGGAATTTTTAGAACACCGCCTTGGATGCGCGTTTATGTGCGCGAAGCCACTGACCCATTAACCGTTAACGAACGCGGAAAAGGCGCTTTGAATGTGATTGACTTGGCCAACATTCATAGCTGTCCGTTCATTGCCACACAAGATTTGGCACACATTCGCCAAGACCATTCGTTTGAAGTTTTGGGAAGAATGGATGATGCTGAGGCGCGCGGGTGCAACCTGATGGTTTCGTAGAGACGCGTTGAATGCGTCTCCTATTTGTGGAAGTTGAATATGAGTTCCAACACGAACCGTTGATCTTGAGGTTTATGCGGACATCCGGCCAGTGGCTGTGCATTTGCGCTGTGCGGTCAGGCCAATCCGCTCTGGGGCTATGGCCTTCCGGCCAACGGCAGTCCCGTTCCGCTCTGCGGCCATTGGCGTCCGCCCCACAAATGCCGTCCACCGCCCTGCGGTTGTGCAGAGCCGACCTGCGGACGGGAATTTCCGACCTGCGGAAGCACGTTTCCGCCCCCCAGCAGCACGTTTCCGTTTTCTGAACCCCTTGTCCTGCCTGCGTTTCAGCGCGTTTTGACAATAAGGCGTCTCTACACCGCCTTTATCAGGTAATAATTCTTCTTACCACGCTGCGCGAGAATATATTTTCCTGCTATCAGATAGGATGAATCAATCTTCAAATCGATGCTTTCAACCTTGTTCTGATTGACAGAAACACCATTACCCTGAATCATTTTTCTGGCTTCACTTTTTGATGAAAAAATGGCAGCTTTCTCAGTCAAAAAATCGATAACTGGAATTCCAGCTTCGATGTCGGATTTAGCCACCTCAAATTGAGGTACACCATCAAAAATGGAAAGCAAATCAGTTTCCGAAAGTTTACGCAAACTATCCTCGGTTCCCTTTCCAAAAAGGATTTCCGATGCCGCGACTGCTGCGTTGTAATCATCCTCAGAATGAACACGAATGGTAACATCTTTAGCCAACGCTTTTTGCAACCCACGAGCATGAGGCGCTTGCTCATGCTCTACTTCAATTGCTTCAATTTCAGCTTTTGGTAGGAGTGAGAAAATGCGGATGTATTTCTTCGCATCTTCATCCGAAGCGTTCAACCAAAACTGGTAAAATTGGTATGGAGACGTTCGATTCGAATCTAACCAAACATTGCCGCTTTCGGTCTTTCCGAATTTGCCGCCATCTGCTTTCGTGATGAGTGGAGCTACCAACGCTTTCGCTTCGCCCAATCCCATTCTACGAATGAGTTCCGTTCCGGTAACGATGTTTCCCCACTGATCAGAACCGCCCATTTGCAGTTTCACGCCCTTGGTTTTTAGCAAGTGTGCGAAATCGTATCCTTGAACCAATTGGTAGCTGAATTCGGTAAATGAAAGTCCCGTTTCCAAACGATTTTGAACCGAATCTTTCGACATCATGTAACTCACGGTAATGTGCTTGCCGATATCACGCATGAATTGGAGGAAACTCATTCCCTTAAACCAATCGTAATTGTTGGCCAATTCAGCTTTGTTCTCGCCTTTCTCAAAATCTAGAAACTTCAACAATTGTGTTCGAACGCCTTCCTGATTCTTACGAAGCGTTTCCTCATCCAACAGATTTCTCTCTGCCGATTTTCCTGATGGATCACCGATCATTCCAGTAGCACCACCTACCAACGCAATTGGCTTATGACCAGCCAACTGAAGATGCTTTAGCAACATGATCGGCACCAAATTTCCAATGTGTAATGAATCTGAAGTTGGATCAAACCCGACATAACCCGTGACCATTTCGCGATTGAGCATTTCCTGCGTTTCGGGCATGCTGTCGTGCAACAAGCCGCGCCATTTCAGTTCTTCAATAAGGTCGTGGTAGGGTTTAAAGGTCATTTTCTAACGTTTGGGCGGCAAAGGTAAAAGCCTGTTCTGACTAACCCCGATTCATTGCCATCAAAATATCATAAACATATTTACCTTAGTGTTTTAGACAATTCGGCTCACGGCCATATTCCTCAAAACCCAGTTTTAGATACAGAAACGAATAGCATTCCAGGCTTCAAAATCTTGCCGCTTTAGTATTCGTAATTCTAACGGAGCGTTTTTTAGTGATGAACTTACTGCTTTACCACTTTCCGAACAACTCTGCCATCCTTGCTCTCAATGGTCAGAACATAAATACCATTAGGCCAGTCTGCAGTATTGAAATTAATCCAACCATCGCCAGAATTAGACAAAAAGTGAATACTTCTTCCGAGAACATCTGAAACCCTTACTGTTGTTCCCCCAAATATTTCATTCATCTCAATTATCAGTTCATTATCGAATGGATTTGGATAAATATTGATCTCAGTTTCTAGAATTTCTTCAACCCCAACATTGATGATGAAATCTGTGCAAACACTATTGTTACCATGATCTGCTTCAACTTTTCTGTTAGGGTTATACGCATATACACAGAGTGTCAGATTGGTTGGTCCACTTCCATTTGGGTCTTGGATATACGATATCCAAGGAATTCGTGGGAGTTCAATGAGCGTATCTCCTCCAGGTGGCAAATCTAAGTTGTCAGTTGACCATTCAAGTTCTTTCAACTCGCAAATCCCAAACTCAATCGGTAGGTTATGATAACTGAGAGACAACGACCGAATTGTATTCTGACCGTTATTGCGCACTAGAACCGTTGGGTACTGATATGTGAAAATGTTGCTTGGGTTTATTGAAGTGCTAATGCTGTCAAGCGTTACGACAACTAACTCAACATCATTCTGCCAATTGCCAGTGGTCAAATCTGTATCAAAGGTCTTTAGTAAAGCTGAAGGATGATCGAACTGATGCGGGAAGTGACTTTCGGTTCCTACAATCTGAATCTCACCATCAAATACATTCAAATCACTGACTTTCATCCATTTCACTTGGACGTCCGATGTAACATTCAAATCAGAATCGAGTCTTAAAATTACCCCAAAATTTCCCAGCGTGCCAGAACAAAAGTATCCGCTATCGGTCAACCACAACTGCCCTTCATCTAGATAAGATGTCAAATTAGTTTGGTCGGAAACTGTGTGTGATGTATCAATTCTATAAAGCACTTCGTCATCGAAAAGCAGTAGAATTCCCGTTGAATCGACAACGTAATCTTGGATGTTTCCGCCAAGACCCAGTAGACTAGAAATGTTCGTTACAGTATAGGCCGAATCCAACATGTAAACAGAAGTCTCTGAGAACAGAAAAATTCCACCGTATGGGGATTTCTCCGAATGTTTGACAGGCTCTGTTAGCAAAAGAGTATCAACGAGAATTCCCTGAGAATCGAAAATTGCCATGTGTCCGTCTCCTGTGAAGGCCAAAAGTTCTTCTCCGAAGCCATTAATGACCGTCTTAAAATCTGAGATTCCAGTTTCAGGAACCGTTTGAAAAATCTCGTTCCCTCCTTGGTCAATCTTAATGATACTGTTCCAAAACAAATAGAAGTTTTCGTCTTCATCATAGTAAGTTCCGTAATCCCAATTCCCATAGACCATGTACGGATAAGCGAATGAAGAAAGAACCTGTCCATTAGCAGCAATCTCCAAGCGTGTAAGTTGGCTTTGCTGCACAAAATCGCAGCCAATTGAAGATACGAACAGAACAATATTTCCTTGAGCATTTTGGGAAGCATCCCAAAGCACATTGTAATATCCGTCTTCCCAAATAACGGAGTCAAAACCAACGCTGTACAGTATAGAAATATCGCCTTGGTGGTATTGCTTTCCTATTACATACTCACCATCACTGTGCCGCACAAACTCGTTAAAATTATTGGAAAAGCTTCCGCGATGACTAATTTCAACAAACTGTGGAAAGCAAGCTACTGAACCCAGCATACCACATAACAGACTTAACAGACACTTTCTCATTACACAAATTTAAGTTACAAATCATTCCATCCGCAACACCGCCTCTACAACTTCCGCTACTGGCAACTGACACGCTTTATCCACACACACATAAATGCGCGTATCACCTTTCACCAACTTGTTTTCGAGGAGTGGCAAACCAACTCCATTAGAAACACGCCAGCCAAGACCCATAAGCTCCGTAGGAACGACACAATAAAAAAGACCTGTTCTTTCATGGGTCTCACATTTCGGACACCCTTGTTTTCAAAATCTGTTAGGTCTCGATACAGACCAGAAATTTGGGGGAAAGTTGCTGACATGCAGTAACTGTTTTTCATTTTTGTTTTTTACATAAAACGTTTTATACTTTTGTTTTATGCAGGAACTAATAGTCATATCGGAACGTAGGTCATCTGGATTGAAACATCAATACAAGCGGTTTCTCTTTCATGAAATCGACTGGAATCAACGGCTAATTGTGTTGCTGGGCCACCGTGGAGCTGGAAAAACAACCATGCTACTTCAGGCCATGCAGCAAAAGGAAAAGTCCATTTACATAAGTTTAGACAACATCTATTTCGAGGCCAATCGTCTTGTGAATACGGTTGAAGAACTTTACCAAGATGGATTCCGAAACTTCTTTCTAGACGAAGTTCACCGCTACCCACATTGGTCTGTTGATATTAAAAATATTCACGACAACTACGATGATATTCACTTGGTGGCAACAGGTTCTTCCATACTGGAAATCTCCAAGGGGCAGTCCGATCTCTCAAGAAGAGCGGTAATCCATTATTTACCAGGTCTCTCATTTCGAGAATTTTTAGAACTGCAGACCAACGAGAAATGGGAGGCTTTTGAGGCCCAGCATATCTTGGAAGAACACGGGCAACTGTCGGCAGATATGGCCGACCGAGAAAACATCCTCAATAAGTTTCAAGATTATCTCAAATTCGGTTATTATCCGTTTTTTCTTGAAGGCACCAATACCTATTTCTCTAAGCTTCTAGAAACCAGCAACCTCATTATTGACCTTGATATTAATGCCTACGAGGAGTTGCAGTATACCACGATCAGAAACCTCAAAAAGCTGCTGTATATCATCAGCCGATCCGTTCCGTTCAAACCCAACATTACAAAACTGGCCGAGCAGATGGCGGTTTCTCGGAACACACTGCTAAAAATGCTTGACCTGATGAACCGTGCTCAACTATTGGCACTATTGAAAAGCGATGCACATGGAAACAGTTTTCTTCAAAAGCCCGAAAAGGTCTATTTGAACAACCCGAACCTTTTGTGGGCATTTTCTGAGGGAGAACCCGGTATTGGCAATTTGCGCGAAACGTTTTTTCTCAATCAACTTTCAGTTAAGCAAAAGGTAACCTCTTCAAAATGGGCCGATTTTCTGGTTGATGACAAATTCACCTTTGAAGTGGGCGGCCCCTCCAAAACGGCCAAGCAAATAAAAGGTGTTCCAGAAGCATATTTGGCTTTAGATGGCCTGAAGCATGGTAGTGGAAACCGCATTCCACTATGGCTTTTCGGATTTTTGTATTGAATACACTCTTCCCAAGAGACACTTGCGGACATTATGGGCAAACACCAAGATCTGTTGGAATCAGATTACCATTATTGTCTATAGCAACTCTCCAACCATCTCCATTAGATAATTCTAAGATAACTCCATTCATAAATCCTTGGATCCGAACATCATTTTTCAAATTATCCACCATAATCCGTTCCTATGTCGAATCCAGAACCAACATTAAAACCCGCGTTCTACTTTTTGTCCGCATATATCAGTGCTTTCCGCGTCATCCGCGTTCCATATAGCTCATCGCAACTGCTTCAGTGCTTCTGTTACTTCCTTCACTGGCATCTGACACGCCTTATCAACACATACATAAATGCGCGTATCGCCTTTCACCAACTTGTTTTCGAGAAGCGGCAAACCTGCTTCAGTTGAACCACCAATCAGCATTTTGTTTGAGTAATAATGTTGCTCCATTTCCACACGTTTCGTGTCAGCATCTTTGCCAACAATCGCCACTTCGTAGAACGGATATGTATGGTTAAGCATCAACTCCAACCAATTGGAATACCAGCTAGCTCCTTGCCCGATGTTGGCTGCAACGTTGTTCAGCATCTGCTCAGAAATGTCCAAGTATTCCTTCTTATCGAGGTAATGACCAAGTTGAAAAAGCCCCTTCGCCATGCTTGAATTGGATGATGGAATGACATTATCAGTCAGCTCCATTTTTCGTGCAATAAGTTTCGGGTCTGAGTTTGAATTGAAGAAGAACATGCCCGATTCAGCATCCTGAAAATGCTCGATAGAATACGATGCCAATCGATCAGCTTCATCCAACCATTTCTTATCAAACGTAGCCTGATAAAGCGAGATAAACGCTTCGATTGTGAAGCAATAATCCTCCAAAAACCCATTGATAGTGGAACGACCTTCCTTGTGATTGTGCCACAATCCGCCATCTTTCGTTTTCTGCTTTTCGAGAATGAAATCAGCGTTTTTAAGTGCGACATTCAAGTATTCCTGCTTGCCAAAAACACGGTAGGCATCTGCATATCCTTTCAACATCAATGCATTCCAAGAAGTGAGTTGCTTGTCATCCAATCCTGGACGAATTCGCTTGCTTCTTTCCTTTAAAAGTAGAGCGTTGACATCGGCAACTTTCTTCTTCAGATCAGCCAGTTCCCAACCTTGCTTTTTGGCAAATTCTTCATCACCATCTTTCCTCAGCAAAATGCAATTACCATGTTCCCAAAGTCCTTTTGCATTGATGTTGTAGTAGTCTTTCACCCACTCGAAATCCGAACCTAAAAGCGTTTGTAATTCCTCTTTCGTCCACACGTAGAATTTACCTTCTTCCCCTTCGCTATCGGCATCCAAAGCCGAATAAAAAGCACCTTCTTTTGAGGTCATTTCTCGCTCAATAAATTCAAGCGTTTCTTCCACAATTTCCTTATAAAGCGGGTTTTTAGTAGCTTGAAAAGCTTCGGAATAAAGCGACACCAGTTGACCATTATCATAAAGCATTTTCTCGAAGTGAGGTGCTTTCCAAAGTTCATCGGTAGAATACCGAGCAAATCCACCTCCAACTTGGTCGTAAATTCCTCCGAAGGCCATCTTTTCCAGTGTTAAATTCACGTGGTCAAACATGAATTTATCCCGCGAAAGCGTAGCATATCGTAGCAAGAACTCGTAATTGTTCGGCAATGGAAATTTCGGTGCCCGGTTTGGGCCACCTTCCCTGTTATCTACCTGACCTTTCCATGTTTCCACAAACGCTGAAACGGCTTCTTTCGTGAATTTGGCCTTCTCGTTGTTTCGTTCAATCAGCTCACTTTCAGCTACGCCTTTGGTGAGATTAGTGGCGTATTCCAACGCTTTTTCGCGGTCATTTTCCCAAATGCCAGAAACCTTGGCCATCACATCCATCCATTGCTCTTTCGGGAAATATGTTCCGCCATAAAGCGGCCTGCCATCAGGCAAAGCAAAGGAATTGAGTGGCCAACCTCCTCTACCGGTCATCAGCTGAACTGCGCTCATATAAACCTGATCCACATCTGGACGCTCTTCTCTATCCACTTTTATGCAGATAAAATGCTCATTCATGAAAGCCGCAACCGTGCTATCCTCGAAACTTTCGTGCTCCATAACGTGGCACCAATGACACGCGCTGTAACCAATACTTACCAAAATTGGTTTCTGTTCCGCT
This sequence comes from Flavobacteriales bacterium, assembly GCA_021741155.1. Classification (GTDB taxonomy): domain Bacteria; phylum Bacteroidota; class Bacteroidia; order UBA10329; family UBA10329; genus UBA10329. The sequence continues at coordinate 22,384 of JAIOYP010000021.1, forward strand.
TTGGCTTTTGCTAAGCTTTCATCATTCCAAGCCATCCAATCTACTGGATTGTGTGCGTGCTGAAGCAAGTATGGACTTGTTTCGTTTATGAGAGAATTGGTGTGTTTATGGTCGGTCATTTCGGTTTTAGTAGCGTGTTGCCCGTTGCAGGCATGAAAAAGAAACGTGCTCAAAAAAATTAGAAAATAATGCTGTCGTTGCTTCATTTTGGTCAAAAGTAGCAAGTAATCCGCCCTACCTTTGCGCGGTGCAAGAACCACAGATAGACACGCTGCAAGTTGAGCTATTGGAAGATTCCGCTTCCTTGGCTTTTCAGGATTCTATTTGCCTAGACTATGACGGCACTGTTTGTCTTCTTGCTGAAGATTCCGTTCCAGTAATTGTTAAAGAACTCGTTCCTAGCCTTTTTGAAGGACATCTTCTTCATCCTCAAAACGATTATTCCTATGTAGACAAGGTTGTTTCGGGTGGAAGTTTCGGCTTTTTCGTGCTTCTTTTTTGCGCAGTCCTATTTGTGTACATACAAAAGAGGTCGGAAGGTTTTTTTGGTTCAATTTTCAAAGCGAGCTTCGATTCAAATCAAGCGAATCAAGATGCACGGGTAGAAAATTCACAACGCAGCACCAACCTATTTCTAACTCAGATAATTGCACTCGTATCAATTGCACTTTTCACATCAGAAGTAATCATTCAGTTCGGGTTTACTTCTTTTCCCATGGTAGCCATTTTCTTTCCTATTCTTGGCGGACTTATTGCGCTTATTCTGCTAAAACGAGTGGTTCTTTGGCTACTGGCTCAATTATTTAATGTAAACAGCGAACTCCGCCATCACCGATTCAATCTCAACATTTTTTTATCAAGCACTGGATTGGCGCTTCTTCCGCTTTCTTTATTGCTTTTCTATAGTCCTCAGATTCCGTATTCGGTAATCATCTATGTGGGTGCAGCCATCGGTATTCTCTTTTATCTCAAGGGTTTACATCGAGGAGTTTCACTTGCGATAACTTCCAGCTCCATCGTAACGCTCCATTTGTTTTACTACTTTTGCGCGCTCGAAATACTGCCAGTTTTTGTACTGATACGTTGTGTACAGGGCTTGTAGCAAAAACCGTTCACCCGACCCATGGACAAAGTAAAAAGCATTCTTGTTTCTCAACCGCAACCTGAAGGAGACAAAAACCCTTATTTCGACCTTGCAGAAAAACATAATCTTAAAATAGATTTTCGCGCATTTATCCATGTTGAAGGTGTGGAAGCGAAAGATTTTCGCACACAGAAAATCAACATTCTCGATCACAGTGCCATCATTCTTACGAGTAAAAATGCGGCAGATCATTTCTTCCGTATGTGCGAAGAAACACGCGTTACCGTTCCAGAAGGAATGAAGTATTACTGTGTTTCGGAGGCGATTGCTTACTACCTACAGAAATATGTGGTTTATAGAAAGCGGAAGATTTTCTTTGGCGGAAATACGTTTAGCGATCTTGTTGAAGTGCTGAAAAAACACAAAAGCGAAAAATTTCTTTTGCCTTGTATTGATGATTTGAAACCGACAATTCTCGAATCGCTTGATGCATTAGGAGTGAGCTACACAAAAGCAGTTTTGTACAAAACGGTAAGCAGCGACCTTTCTGATCTTGCAGATGTGAACTACGATGTACTTGTGTTCTACAGTCCAACAGGGATTAAATCGTTGTTCGAGAATTTCCCTGAATTCAAACAGAATAAGACTCGAATTGCAGCTTTTGGACCTACCACCGCTCATGCTGTAAAGGAGCATCACTTGAAATTGGACATTGGCGCACCCGTTCCGAATGCGCCTTCTATGACAATGGCGCTTGACCAGTACATTGTGCAAGCAAACAAGAAAAAATAACCCTGTCTGTTAAAAATATATAAGGATGAGGGGCTTTGGAATCATAGCCCCTTTTTCTTGCCTAAATTCAAACCAAAATGAGCAGATACACTTTCGGGAAGAAGGAAAAACTCTGTTCGAAATTGGTGATTGATGCGCTTTTCAAATCAGCGAAATCATTCAAGGAATATCCGATTAGAGTAATGTATATGCCGCTTGAAGAAAGTGACGCAGCAGCTAAATTGCTCATTTCGGTTCCGAAAAAAAGGTTCAAGAAAGCGGTCTCAAGAAATAGCGTTAAACGCCTCATTCGAGAGACCTATCGACTGAACAAACCAGATTTAATTGAAAATTGGCAAGCGCAAGGGAAATATTTTGCTCTTGCATTTGTTTACATTGGCAACGACATCCCTGATTATCATGAATTGAACGTGATTATGAAGAGGATTCTCGAAAAACTGAAGTCTTTATCAGCATGAAAATTCCGAACATTTTTAAAAAACTCAGAGCGGCTCTCATTATCATCCCTGTCGTTCTGCTCTCATTACTTACCAGCAGCTACGTTGATTCGTTCTTCGAAATCAGCAAAAACCTAGACATTTTCATTACCCTTTTTAAGGAGTTGAACCTCTATTATGTAGATGAAACGCAACCGGGAAACCTAGTAGAAAAAGGAATTGATGGCATGCTGGAGTCGCTTGATCCATACACCACTTACATCCCAGAAACGGACATTGAAGATTACCGCTTCATGACCACTGGTCAGTATGGTGGAATTGGCGCGCTGATAAGGACAAAAGATAGTCTGGTTGTAGTAGCAGAGCCGTACGAAGGTTCGCCAGCATTAAAGGCGGGTTTGCTTGCTGGTGATGAAATTTTGGAGGTGAATGGCAAATCGACTGTAGGAAAATCAACAGGCGATATTAGTTCGGTTTTGAAAGGTCAACCGCAGACCGAAGTAAAAGTAAAGGTGAGGAGATTTGGAGTGGACAAACCAATTGATGTAACCGTTGTTCGTGAGGAAATTCAGATTAAAAGTGTGCCCTATTCAAACATGTTGAATAATGAAGTTGGATACGTGAACCTTTCAAGCTTTACAGACAATTGCTCGAAAGATGTGAGCGATGCCATCATTGAATTGAAGGCAAAAGGCATGAAGAAGTTAGTTCTCGATCTTCGCGGAAATCCGGGAGGATTGCTGAATGAAGCCGTTGCATTGAGCAACCTATTTGTCACAAAAGGCGAACTCATCGTAAGCACAAAAGGCAAGGTAAAAGAGTGGAACAAGGATTACAAAGCCGCTCAAACTCCATTGGACAAGGATATGCCATTGGTGGTGCTCGTTAACAGTGGCTCTGCTTCGGCTTCGGAGATTGTTTCTGGTGTGATTCAAGATCTTGACCGTGGCGTAATCATCGGTCAAAGAACGTTCGGAAAAGGACTTGTTCAAACCACACGACCATTGAGCTATAACTCGCAACTTAAAGTGACAACCGCCAAGTATTACATCCCAAGCGGACGTTGCATCCAAGCATTGGATTATTCGAACAGAAATGAGGATGGCAGCGTTGGAAAGGTTCCAGATTCGCTCATTACGCTTTATCACACTCAAGCCGGCAGGACTGTTTACGATGGTGGCGGCATCAATCCAGATGTGAAAGTCGAACCACTTCGACTGTCAGACATTGCATTTAGCCTTGGGCTTAAAATGCTGTATTTCGATTTTGCAACTGAATACCGTCATAAACACAAAGAAATTGCAGCCGTAGGCGATTTTAAAGTGGATGATGCGCTGCTAAAAGAATTTCAAGCTTGGTTGGAAACAAAGGATTTTGATTACACAACGGACAGCGAAAAAGTTCTAGAGAAGTTGAAAGAAGTGGCGGAAGAGGAAAAATATTTTAAGCGAATTGAGACAGAATTTGCCGCTCTGGAATCCAAGGTTCATCACAACAAAACCAAGGATATGGAAGAGTTCAAAGATGAAATCAAGGAACTACTTCGAGGCGAAATTGTTTCCCGTTACTATCATCAAAAAGGTCGAATTGAAGCTATGCTTGAAAACGATGTAGACATTAAAAAGGCGTTGGAAATTCTTGCCAATGCGGATGAATACAAGCGAATTCTGACCGATACGAGTTCGAAGTGAGATTCTTGAAACTGTTTAGGCCGTGATGCCGAAACTGAACGACAACCAGCACAGAAACATCGCCTTTTGGGGCATGGCCATGATTGTCATGGGTTTGCCGCTTTCCGTTTTTCTCGTGAGTGTTGGAACATTTGTCCTTGTCGGAAATTGGTTGCTTGAGGCCAACTACGTAAAGCGTTTAAAGCAGTTTTTCAGCGACCCGCTTTCGCTCATTCTTGTCTCCATTTTTCTATTGTTCTGTATTGGAATAATTTGGACGGAGAACATCAGCCACGGACTGAAAGAACTTCGCGTAAAGCTGCCACTCATTCTCATGCCCTTGTTGCTTTTCACAAGTAAACTTCCGAGTAAGAAAAGACAGCAAGATCTTCTGCTCCTTTTCGTTGTAGCGTGCATGGTTGGAACCGTATTCGGCACCGCTCGCTATTTTGAAGTTTGGGGTGGCGAACTCCAGAATTCAAGACACATTTCCGTTTTCATTTCGCACATCCGATTTGGGCTGATGCTCGCTTTTTCGTTCTTCATTTTGGCCTATTTCCTGTTTGCAAAATGGAAGGAGTGGTCCATCGTAGAACGACTAGTTACTGTTCTTTCCATGATTTGGATTCTGTGGTTCCTCATTATTCTGGAAGCCTTTACCGCCTACTTTGCTTTTGGAGCAGTGCTGATTTTCACCGTCATCAACCTACTTCTAAAACAGCGCAATCGAATTCTAAAAACAACTATTTCTATCGGGGTTCTTTTTCTGCTGATTGTGGGTGGATTTTACATCAAATCCATCAAAGACAATCATTTTCACGAAGTGCCTTTTGACTACAAGACGCTCACTGTAAAAACGGTGAATGGTAATTACTACACGCATCAACGAGACATCCGCTACCGCGAAAATGGACATCGCGTTTGGAATTTTGTATGCTGGGATGAACTCAAAAAAGAATGGCCGACTAGAAGTGCAATTGATTTTGAAGCGAATGACCACCAAGGGCAGCCGATTAGGTTTACTGCCATTCGCTTTATGACTTCCAAAGGTTTGATGAAAGATTCGGTTGGAATTCATCAACTTTCTGAGCAAGACATCCAGCATATTGAACAGGGATTCACCAACCATCTTTACACCGATAAGTTGGGAGTTGCCAGAAGAACCGATCAATTTTTCTGGGCAATTGAAGAATATTCTTGGCAGCAGAACGCCAATAATTCCTCGGCTTTGCAACGCTGGGTTTATCTGCAAGTTGGATGGTCAATTCTGAAAGAAAACTGGCTTCTTGGAGTAGGAACGGGAGATGTTTTTGACGCTTACAAACAGGCCTACACCGTAGATGATAGAGGCATGGAGCAGCAATTTCAAGGCATCTCGCATAATCAATTCCTGACCATCGGAATCACAGTTGGAATTATTGGACTCGTTTGGTTTTTGTTTGCCTTGGCCTATCCGCTTTTCGTTTACAGACGAGATTACCTCTACGTGGCTTTCATTCTTCTAATGGGTGTTTCCTTTTTGTCAGATAATACGTTTGACCGCCAATCGGGCGTAACGCTTTTTGCGTTTTTCAACGCATTTCTAATTGTGAGAAGAGAGTTTGCTGAGGTTCGGGATTAGGAGAAAAGTCCTTTCAATCTGTCCTTCAAGTTTGGACTGATTTTCTTTTCAGGAAGAGGTCCAGCGTACAACTGACCTTGCTGCAAAACCTCCTTCACAATCCAAGAAGAACTCACGCCCCACTTTTTAAGGAAGGTCTTTTTGCCATCATTCATTTTCACGCGTCCCGTAGATTTTGACATGAAATGATACGCTCGGCTTTCTCCCAAACCTTTGAAAATTCGAACGCCTTGCTGCCACAATTTCATGCTGACATCAGGATCTGAATACAATCCTGGACTGAACTCTTCTCCATAACCACCAATGGCAATCCACATATTTCGGTGCATGAGATTTGGCGGCCAAGTTGAGCCGCTCCAATCCGCTTTCTTCATATTTGGAAGCGTTGTGAGTAACTCCCCCTCTTTGAATTCAGAAGGCATTTTCCCAAAAGGAAATGGAGCCAAAACGCATTTGTTTCTTGTGTCCTCAGGTTCAATCATTGTGGAGCTGAGATAGAATTTCTCGTGCCCTAAGCTTTCAATTTCCCGTATCAAAGGTTCATCCCAATTTGGGCAGAGGTACATGTCATCATTCACATAACAGATGATATCACTAGTTGCGATGTCGAAAAGCGCATTCAAGGCAGTGCAAACCCCAACATTCGATGAAGAATGAATGAATTTGACATCTTCCTGCTCGCACCAATCGGCAGAACCATCGTTTCCTTCATTCACATAAACGAGAATTTCATGCTCCGCGATGGAGTTTTTTCGGATGCTATCCACGCAGCATTTCAGGAATTCGAGATTATTCCACGTTGGTATGAGAATGGAAAACTGCATTAAACGTTCTTGGTCAAATAATACAGTTTGATGTATTTGAGAAAAGTGCCGTAAGCCGTGATGAGCGCAATCGTAAATCCAGCCATTCCATCCAAAAATCCAAGTTTGATGAAATACATTTTATTGAACTTGAGCCAAGGATTGAAAAGCAGTTTCAACATACTCGCGTTTTTTCCTTTTTCAAAAAGTTCCTTCGCGCCCAACGTTGAATACACATCGGTTCGTTTCACATGATCGCTCACAGAATGATAGCTGTAGTGAAGCAAATCGCCTTTCAGCTTCTTAACTGAATGAGGATTAACGGTCAGCGTTTCATGAACTTCGCCCTGCCAATCATCCTTCGTTCTGTTAAACATTCGAAGTTTTGAATCCGGATACCAACCCGAATGATGTATCCATTTTCCACAATAATTCGTCAATCGATTGAATGAATAATTGCAGCCTTTGCCAGTTGATTTCTCGGCAAGAATGGCAGATTTCAACTCTTCAGAAAGTGCTTCATCGGCATCAATAGAAAGGATCCAATCGTTTGAGGCAAGACCGTTTCCGTAGTTCTTTTGCTTGCTGTAGCCTTTCCATTCACGCTGATGAAATTGCACGTTCAAACCCTTGCAGATGCTTGGAGTAGCATCGGTAGAGAAACTATCAACCACCACAATTTCGTCCGCTACATCTTGCAACGAGGCAATGCATCGCTTGATGTTGCGTGCTTCATTATGAGTGATGACAACGGCCGAAAGCTTTCTCATTTTTCAGTCTTACCCATCTTAGAAGGATTCATTTTGGTCGGAAAAAGTTCAACAACCGTAACGCAGTTTTTCTCCTCATCAACAACATAAATTATTTTGAGTTCGAGAATTCGCGTTTCCTTGAAAAGAATGTACCGATAAGTCTGTTTGGATTCAATAAAAACCAATTCCTGAGTGCCTCTGAAGGGCTGAAATGTGAGGCTTTGAATTTCGTTCCCCAAAGAATCTTCAATCTCAATGATTCTTTCCAGCGAAAAGTTTTTGAGAAGATAAATAAGAATTGTCTTTCGGTATCTTCTTTGTGCAGAAGCAGCAACGACTACCTTGAATGTCTTGTTTTCACCCACTCTTTGTTTCCTTTAGTGAATTCCTCGAGAGAAACAACATTTCCTGCGGCAATATCATCCTCCGACTCTGTGATCCTTGCCTCCATCTCAGCTTGCAAAAACAACTCTTGCATTCTTGCGAGTGTTTTCTCTTCATCCACCTTCATTAGTTGGTCAATCAATTCCAGTTTTTTTGTAGCGATACTCATAACACAAATTTAAGGTTATCTGCCTCTGAAAGGCTTCTCTTTTTATTTACACTACTTATTCTGCAAATCCATTTGAACCATGTACCTAGCGTTCTGAGCCAAGGTAGTGTCAATTGGGTCTCCTTTCCAGTATCCTTCTCGCTGCAAACGTCTATACCAATTCATGTCTGCTTTGATTACCACTTCATAGAACGCTGCATCTCGTTTCGTTCCGAATAATTTGTCTCTAGCAGGTTCACTTTCAGCAAAGCTATTAGAATCGTAGTTCTCTATCCGTTGATACTGAAACAGCTTTTCGCTAGGAGTGGCAAACAACTGAGTGAGCACAAATGGTTGTTTATTATTTTGAAGGAAGAACAACGAATCTCGATACTCCGCACCATCCAGCAATTTGCCCAATCGGCTCAAAACAATCAAACCCGAAGAATGATTTATCAGATATTGGTTGAGGTCTTCACGATCAACTTCACCGTTCTTGTATCCATCCACAATAATTCCTCTCTTATTAGCTCGTAGCGAGGTGTAATAGGTTTTATCCCAACCAATAAAATCCAACACGAATCCATCCTCTGGTTTTGAATTTGAACGAATAGCTGCTGCAAGAGAATCGGTAGTCGCATCATATAATAATGGTATCGCCTCAAATTCGTGCGAATTTTCAGCATTCATTCTATTGAGCGCTTCCCCTAAGTTTCCTTTTCCCACCGTTTTCTTGTAGTCAATCCAACCCCACTTAAACGACATGGGAACCAACGACACAGCCGCCAAAATCAAAAGCACACTTTTGAATTTCGTGAGAACAGAATTATTGAAGGTCAATGCTAAAAATGGAAGCAAAAGAATAATCCAAGTTATGATAAATCGATGCTGCATCATTAAGGTGCCGACATACGCTTTCTGAAGAAAAATGGCTGCCAATAGTAGAAATGGCGTTAACCAAATTAGCTGCATTTTTGAGATTGTTTTTCTCCAAACAGATGAAATTATCCCAACAAGGATGAGGATGGCCGCAACTGGCGAAACATTCACCATAAATGAAAATGGGAAGAAGACGATTCTCCTCATGCGCAGAATATCATCTACATTGTCGTTGATTCCTTGCTTTTCGATGTTCCCAATATCATTTTGAGTGATGCTATAGAGGAAATCTCCATAAGCGATGTGGTTTCCAACCATCCACGAAACGGGAAATAACATGGCAATAAGCCAAAAGACGGACGTAAACTTCCACTGCTTGTTAAGTAAACCAACAAGCGTGAAGGCGGCAATAATCACCCACGATTCATAGCGCGTAGCTGCTGCCAGCGTAATGGCAAGTCCACCTAAAATGGCGTACAGAATCTTTCCATTTTGCTTCAGTCCTTCCGACAAGAAATACATGACGGAGAGAATAAAAAAGGCATACGAAACATCGGCCAATGCCTGAAAACTCGTGTGCATTACAATTGGGCTGAATCCGTAAATCAGCGATACGAAAACAGCTCCGTGACGATTGCCAAAAACGTTTTTCGTAAACCAATAAAGAGGGAATACACTCAGCGATGCGAATAGAATATTCAGGATCTTAGGTGCGACTACCCAATTTGGCAGAATCCAAAGCGCAAAGGCAGTCAGATAATGATGCAACGGTCCCCAATAACCATGGTCAATATAATGTGGATTCGCCAACCAATCTAGAGCCGAAAAAACACGGCTTACTGCATCGGCATGTACCGTTTGCGACCATGGTAGGAGGATTAATCGAACGGCAAGCACGCCCAAAAAAATGACCAACACATTTTTTCGGTCCTGATCTTTGAAGAAATTAGTGAGCGTCTTCACGTGGATTAAAGGGTATGAACGGGCAGATGAATCTGGAGAATTAATTCTAGTTTTTGTGGTGATTCTCGTAATGCAAATTTAGGATACTGATTCTCCCATTGTTTACCACTTGTTGTGAGACGCTTCGTTCCTCAGCTAAGCAAATGGCAGACCTCGCAGTCATTCCCACCTGAACGGACGGGCAGGCGTTTGCCTTCCTGCGAAACAAAGCGTCTCAGTTTTTCTCTGAACATGAGCTTACTGGTAATCTGTGGGAGAACCAGTAATGCGTTTGCTCTGCGGAACTATCTCTTCCCATTTTCATTCTATGATTTGTATCATATTGTGGTTTTCTCACCTCAGTATATTTAACCTCCACCCGAAAAGGAATTCCACCCATGGAAAAATTACAATTGACGGTCAACGATAAGGTCTATGAGACCTTGGTGCAACCCCATGATACCTTGGCCAAAGTATTGCGTGACCGCCTGCACTTGACGGGCACCAAGCTCGGATGCGAACAGGCCAGTTGTGGCGCGTGTACCGTTTTTGTGGATGGCAAGGTGGTCCAAAGCTGCATTACGCCTGCCCTGCGGGTGAACGGCAGCAACATCACCACCATAGAAGGTATTGCCGATCAGGGAAAACTGCACCGTTTGCAGGAGAAATTCGTGGAGAAGGGAGCCGTACAATGCGGCTATTGCACGCCTGGTATGATCATGACATCCTTGGAGTTTCTGGAAGGAAATCCAAATCCAAGCACAGAGGAAATAAAAGAGGCCATTTCGGGAAATCTGTGCCGCTGCACGGGCTATAAGAAGATCATCGAAGCGGTGGAAGCCTATGCAGCCCCCTCTAACTCCCCCGAAGGGGGAGAATACTCCTCCCCTTTGGGGAGGTCGGGTGGGGCTGTTGGCATTGGCCGACCTTACATTGAGGCTAGGAAAAAAGTGCAGGGTCGGGCTGATTATGCCGATGACATTCAGACCAAGAACGCATTGCATTGCAAGTTTCTGAGGAGCACGTATGCCCACGCAAAGATCATTTCCACTGATACGACCAAGGCATTGGCCTTAGCAGGAGTTCGGGCGGTGGTCACGGGAAAGGAGCTGCCGATCCCTTTCGGGGTGCTGCCCATCTCGCAAGATGAAACGGCCATGGCCATTGAAAAGGTGCGCTACATTGGCGAGATTGTGGCGGCTGTGGCTGCTGACAGCGAAGAGATTGCTGCTCAGGCATGCGAACTCATTACGGTGAAATACGAACCCATCCGTCCCTTCTTTGATATGGAAGAGTGCACGGAGGATGTGGGAACTGACGAGCGCATCCATTCTCACGGAAAATTCAACAATAACATACACAAGAAGGCGGAATTGCGCTTTGGCGATCAGCAGGAAGGACTTGCTGCGGCCGATCATAAAGTGAAGGTCGATTTCGATTTTCAGGGCATCAACCATGGTTTTACCGAACCCCACGCGGCCACGGCCTGGTGGGATGAGAACGGCCTGACCATTATCACCGCAACTCAAGTGCCGCATTATCTACATAGATATTTGGCCAAGGTGATGGAAGTGCCGATGAGCCGCGTTCGGGTGATCAAACCTTATGTGGGCGGTGGTTTCGGAGGAAAATCCGACCCCTTTCCGCATGAGATGATCATTGCGCATCTTGCCCGAATTGTAGGCCAGCCTGTGCGGATGCGGTTCAGTCGCGAAGAGGTATTCCTCACCAACCATGGCCGACATCCGACCAAAATGAGCGTGGAACTGGGCGTGAACAGCGATGGCAGTTTTAAGGCGTTGGATGCCGACATCATCATTGACGGGGGTGCTTACGGCAGTTTCGGAGTGGTGACCACCTACTACAACGGTGTGCTGCTGCAGGCTCCTTACAAGATCAACAATTTCGGTTTCAGAACGCGGAGAGTTTATACCAACAAGCCCCAATGCGGTGCCATGCGCGGTCATGGGGCGGTCAATTCGCGGTATGCGGTGGAGACGATGATCGACCGTTTGGCCGAGGAAATCGGCATGGATCCCTGCGAAATGCGCCTCAAGAATTTCCTCGATGGCGATACACTCACCGTGGGTGAATATCGCATTACGAGCAACGGCAGTTCGCAGTCGCTACAGAAAGTGATGGAGCAATCCGACTGGAATAACAAGTTCCGAAAACTGCCCAAGGGACATGGTTTCGGGGTGGCCTGTGGGTTCTTCATCAGCGGTAGCGCGCTGCCTATCCATTGGAACAGATACCCGCAATCGGTGGTGCATTTGAAGGTGGATATGGACGGACGCGTGCTGATAACTTCGGGCGCCAGCGACATCGGTCAGGGTAGCGATACCATGCTGGCCATCATTGTGGCCGAGGTGCTGGGATTGAGTTTGGACAACATTTTTGTGGTGGCGGCAGATACGACCCTCACGCCCATCGACCTTGGTTCCTATTCGAGCCGCGTGACATTTATGGCGGGCAACGCGGCCAAGCAGGCGGCAGAAAAATTGCGCGATACCGTGCTGGATGCCGTGGCCAAGGTGAATGAGATTGATCGCTCTGAACTGAATTTGGAGAACGAGCGCGTTTTCAGCAACGATGGCAAACTCGACCTTACATGGGTGGAGGCCATTGAGAACGCTACGCGGAAAGTGGGCGCGCTTACGACCTCAGGATCGTACAATTCGCCCAAACTGGGTGGCGATTTCAAAGGAGCGGGAGCGGGTCTCAGTCCGTCCTACAGCTTTGGGGCGGTGATCGTGGAAGTGAAAGTTGATACCGAGACAGGCCACGTGAAAGTGGAGAATATCTGGGGCGCACATGATGCAGGAAAGGCCATCAATCCGCTGGCGGTGGAAGGCCAATTGGAGGGTTCGTGGCACATGGGATTGGGACAGGCACTGAGCGAGCAGATGAAATTCTATAAAGGACTTTTGGTGAATGGAAATCTGGTGGATTACAAGATCCCGACCAGCAAGGACACGCCTCCCATCCACACGAACATCATTGAGACCATCGATCCCGAAGGTCCTTTTGGGGCGAAGGAATGTGGCGAAGGTGCCATCCATCCTGTGATACCTGCCGTGGCAAATGCCATTTATGATGCTGTTGGCGTGCGCATTACCTCGCTACCCATCACTTCAGAAGTGGTTCTCAACGCCCTGAAAGAGAAAAAGGAGTTGGTATGAGTTGCGGGTTACGGGTTACGGGGTGCGAGATGCGAGTTACGGGGTGCGAGTTGCGAGTTGCGAGATGCGAGATGCGAGATGAACGATATTGAAATACGAATTCACAGAATTTGAAAGCAATGGTTATTGAAAAAACATATTTAATTCCGACCACCATTACCGAAGCATTGGAAATGGCCAAGGCCAACAATGATACCTTCAAATATCTGGCGGGCGGCACCGATGTGATGGTGAACCGATTTCAGGGAAATGAAACTTCGCCCTGCCTCATCGACATCAGCAAACTGGAAGAACTGAAAGGCATTCGCAAGGAAGGCGGATTTCTACGCATCGGTGCGTTGGAACCGTTGGAAGACCTGAAGCGCGTGCAGGAACTCAAAGACGAGTTCCCACTCCTGATTGAAGCGGCCTTGTCGGTGGGCGCACCCTTGCTACGGAAGACTGCCACGATTGGCGGCAACGTGCTGTGCGAGAACCGCTGTCTGTACTACAACCAATCGGAATGGTGGCGCGAAGCGGTGGGTTATTGCCTCAAATGTGAGGGCGACATCTGCATTGCCACGCAGGGAAAGAAGGCGTGTTTCTCGGAACTGGTCTCCGATACGGCACCTGCTTTGATCGCCATGGAGGCCGAAATTGAACTGCTTGATGTGGATGGCAGCAAGCGCATTCCGCTCATGGATATTTACACGGGCGATGGCGTGAAACCACGCAACATCAGTCCCACGGCCATACTAACTGCCATCTTCCTTCCTCTCAATAAGGGTTTCAAAGGGGTTTTCAATAAGGTGAGAGAACGGGAAAGTCTGGAATTCACCTCGCTCACATCAGCGGTAACGCTTGACAAGGATGGGAACATTCGCATCGTGCTTTCGGGAGTTGACCCGAAGCCTGTTGTGGTGCTCGGCAAGAACGGGGACGACCGCAGTGAACTAATCAAAAAGGCCATCAAAGGGGCGCGTGCCATCGACAACGACATGTATTCGCGCAAGTACCGAAGGGAGATGATTGGGGTTTATTTGGAGAGGAGTTTCGGGGAGTTGGGGGTGAAGTGAGGTTTCGGGTTACGGGTTGCGAGGTGCGGGTTGGTAGAAAATGTAACAGGTGATGAACAGTTATAAGGATCTTGACATTTATACGATGGCCTATCGGCTGGCAATACGCGTGCATGAGCTGACCATGAAACTGCCCAAATATGAACTGTATGAACAGGGAAGTCAGGTCATGCGTTCATCAAAAAGTATTAAAGACAACATTGCTGAAGGATTTGGAAGAAGACGATATAAAGCCGAGTTTATCCGATATTTGATTTTTGCCCATGCATCTTGCGATGAGTGAATTTCTCAGTTGAACATGATCAGCGAAATCCACTTTAAAGAAGCCCCGTTGACGGAAATGATAGAAGAATACGACATCCTCGGAAGAAAGATAAACGCCTTCATCCGCTACGTAGAAAAAGAATGGCAGTGACCCAACCCACAACTCGCCTCTCGCACCCCGTAACCCGCAACACGAATCCAGTAACCCGTAACTCGCATCTCGCAACCCGAAACCCGTAACCCGAAAACAAATGAATAACCCAATTGATACCATGCTGCATGAGCATGACGTAATAAGCCAAGCGGCTGATATTGTTGAAACCCTGAATGGCGCGTGGGAAGACGATGCCGATGGCTATGCAGAAAAGGCCACGAAGCTGATCGCGTTCTTCCGCGAATATGCCGATGACTACCATCACCGTAAGGAGGAAGACGTGCTTTTTCCTGCACTGAAGGACCATCCTGATTTTGTGCTGGAGGAAATGGTGGATGAGTTTGAGCAGCACCATGAGGATTTCAGAGAATATGCCGCGGATGCCGAAAGTGCCTTGGCAGATGGCGACCATGCCGCTTCCTACAAGCATCTGAAGGCTTATGTGAGCGACCTATTGGATCACATTGCGGCAGAGAACGATGAGATCTTTGTACTGGCAGAGAACCTCCTCAGCGAAAACGACCTCGAAACCATCTACTTCAGATTTGAAGACATAGACCGCGACTTGGGCTATGATCGTAAGGCTGAATTGGAGCGGCAGGTGAAGGAAATGTGAGGACAAGAAAGTGGAAGATCTGCAAGAGAATGCACAGATCATTTCATTTCTTAGACCGATCTTTGCGAACGTTTCAGAACCTGAAGATGGCACAGTCTGTCAAATTCAATAGCCACAAACAATGAGTCTTTCAGAAGTTTACGCCAAACTCATTGAAGCGGTAACGTTGCCGTTCAACAATTTGACAGATCCAGAAGACAGGCTGTTCATCCCTTACCTTCTCTCTTCGTTGGCTCTGGCCTTCTTCGTTTATTACAGGTCAAAGATCAAGGGTTCTTTTTGGCGATACGTATTCCCCAAGGACGTATGGCTGGGTCGTTCGGCCATGGTCGATTACGGACTGATCTTCTTCAATGCCGTCTTCAAGGTGTTCTTTATCGGACCGTATCTGCTTTTCGGGATATACCTTTCCTACCATGTAGAATTACTGCTGCCCGAGGTTTTCGGCTACCCCAACGTTGCGTTGACCGCCACCCAAACGATTATTCTCTACACGATCGTACTCACCGTGGCGTTAGATCTTTCCATCTATCTGATTCATCGGCTCATGCATGTGATCCCCATCTTTTGGGAATTTCATAAGGTGCATCATGCGGCCACCACCATGACACCTTTCACAAAATACCGCAGTCATCCGATAGAGCTGATCCTCATCACCGTTACGGTTACGCTGACGATGGGCGTGGTGACCGGGGTGTTTCAGTATCTGTCGCCACATCCTATAAAAGAGGCCACACTGATTGGAGCTAATGTGTTGAGTCTCGGTTTTATGGTGTTCGGGTCGAACCTCAGACATTCTCACGTACAGCTCAAATATTTCAAGTGGTTGGAACGTGTGCTGCTGAGTCCATACCAACATCAGATTCACCATAGTGATAATCCAGAACATTATGACCGAAACTTGGGCTCTAAACTGGCCATCTGGGACTGGATGTTCGGAACGCTATTGCGGTCAGATCAGGTGGAGGAAATACGATTTGGTATCGGAAAACAGGACGAAGCCAATTACAGTTCGCTTTGGAAAAACCTGTCAACGCCCTTCGTTAATCTGTGGCGCATGGTGCGGAGAATAGGCCCAAACAAACATTTTTGACCATCTGCACATCCTGCCAGACCCCTAGAAAAGTTTTTCTATACCCTTGACAGGGCTATCACACCACTGGAAAAGTTTTTTTGGTGATCTGCACATCCTGTCAGACCATTAGAAAAGTTTTTCTGCACCCTTGACAGGGCTGTCAACCTACCGGAAAAGTTTTTTTGGTCATCTGCACATCCTGTCAGGCAGCTAAAAAAGTTTTTCTACATACCTGACAGGATAGACAGATGCTACTTCAGCAGTCTTTCCAAACAGGTTTTCTCTTCTCCAAGAAGGAATTGATGCCCTCGTTGGCATCGTGGGTTTCCATCAGTTGTTGCGTATAGACATATTCCAACTGTGGCAATTTGTTTCCGAGGATGTAATTGAAAGTGGTGCGGGCGGCCTTCACGGCAAACTTCAATGAGGATGCGCTTTTGGGGATGATATTTTTCTCAATCCACTCCTCAGCACCTGCATTCAACGCTTCCTTGTCGTCAAACACGCGGTTCAAAAGGCCGATGCGTTCGCCTTCTTCGGCCTTCATATTTCTGCCTGTGATGAGCATTTCCTCCGCCCGTGCATTGCCAATCTTGATGGGCAGAATGATGGATGCGGGTGGTGGGAACACACCCAAAATAATCTCAGGCTGACCGAGAACGGCTGTTTTATCCGCAAACATGAAGTTGCAGATGAGTGCCAATTCCAGTCCACCGCCCAGACATTGCCCCGATATTTTGGCCATGGTGGGAATTCCCATATCCACAATCTCTTCAAATATCTTGTGAAAGGTGCGCAGCATAGTGGGAGCCAACTCCTTGGTGTGTTCCTCCACACTCGCCCCGAAGGAAAAATGCTTGCCTTCGCCTGTAAACGTGATGAGCTTGATGTGCTGGTTGGCGCGGATCTCTTTGAACACGTCCAAGATTTCCAGCATCATGATGTTGTCGAGCACATTGCCTTTGCCATCGTTCAGAATGATGTTGGCCACCGCGCCTTCGTGACTGTATTCCAATTGTAATTTCTCCATCTTTCAATTAATTAAATCCCTCTTACTCCAACCCGCAACCCGTAACCTGCAACCCGCAACCCAATCACTTACTTAAACTGCGGAGAAATGGCACGATGCATCTCATCATTCCACTCTTTTCCTTCTGCAAGGAGTTGGCGTAGTTTGATAAAGTCGATCTCACGGTCGTTCTTCGGACCATCGTTGAATGCACGGAAGCCAGCCTTTCCTTCAGTCATCATGTTCAGTGCCAACCAATCGCGGTTGCTTTCCTTGTTCTGATCCCAATGCTCCAGTTTTTTCTTTCGGATGGAGTTGATGGTCTTGCTCAGGCAGTTCGGGAAGGTCATCATCAGCTTGGTGCACATTTTCTCCACCGCTTCATCAAGCAATGAAAGATCGATTTCACCTTCCTTCATTTTTTCCTTACCCTTTTCAAGATGTTCACCCCGTTTCATCTTTCCGTAGATGATTTCGCCCGTCTTTTTACCCACCCATCTGTCGGTTCTCACCAAAGGGTTCGGGATGAATTTTCCATCCACCTTCAAAGCAGGAACAATCTCGGTGAGCAGTCCGTAACGCATGGCTTCATGAGCACTCCAAGGGTCACATGCCGTGCAAGAGATCATGGCCAATTCAATTCCAACGAAGAGATGCAGGAAGTCGGTCGAGCCGCCATCGGGCGCGCTGCCGTGCTTAGGCCCAGCCTGTCCGAAACGGGCAAGATCCTGCGCAATGCTGTAATCGCATGCCATTCCTATTTCTTGTCCGCCCCCGATGCGCATACCATTTACACGACAAATCACAGGCTTATCGCACATCAAAATGGCCGAGACCATATCGTTGAATAGGCGCATGTACTGTTTGTATTCCTGCGGATTTCCAGCATAGTATTCTGCGTATTCCTTTGTGTTTCCGCCCGTGCAAAACGCCTTGTCGCCAGCGGCAGTGAACACCACGGCAACCACGCTTCGGTCGTTGCTCGCTTCGCGGAAAGCAAGTATGATCTCCTTCACCGCCTTAGTGGTGTAGCTGTTGTATTGGCTCGGATTGTTGATGATGATCCACGCGTTGAACAGGCCTTTCACCTTATTTCCTTGCAGATCCTTGGCAGGTCGCAATTCGTAAAGGATGTCGGTGTATGTGTGTTCAACTAAATTGTGACTGTGTAATTCCATTTTGTGTGTTTTTGTAATGTGTTCTATTAAATCCCCCGCCTCGTTCCTCGGCATCCGCCTCAGGCGGAGGATTGGCGGCAGTGCTTCTTTCAGTTTCTACTTTTTATTCAAGCTTACTTTTCTCTAATTCTCTAACCAACTAATTCCCTAATAATCTAATCTCCTAATCAAAATCAGGCACCATCACACTCCTCTTGGAGTACTTATGCGCCAATGTATTCGTAAAAACTTCGTTGATCTGGCTCATCGGGAAGGTCTGCACAAAATCCTTGATCTGCAGTTTTCCGCTGGCGATCAGCTCCACCACTTCGGGGTAGAGTTCGGGTTTGCAGCCCCACGTGCCGATCAACTTCGCATCAAAGGCCATAAGGTTGCTCAAACGGGCTTCCACTTTATCCATCGTAAAGCCTACAATACTCATGGTGGAAGTGAAGGTCAAGAGGCCAAAAGCGGTTTCCTGACCGATCTTCGTTCCTGAAATCTCAAAGATCTTCCAACCGTATTTGGGTGCGCCTATCTCCTTGGCAAGCTCCTTCACTTTTGCTTTGATGTCCCTGAAGTCCATGCCTTTTGTGTTGAGTGTGGCATCCACTCCGTTCTGCTTGGCCAAAGCCAATTTCTCATCGCTGATGTCAAGGGCGATCACCTTGGCACCCATAATCTTGGCGATAAGGGCACCATAAACGCCCACTCCACCCACTCCGATCACAATGGCCAGATCACCAGCTTCCAGTTCCGATTTCTTCATCACCTGATAAGGCGTGGAAATGGCATCGGCAATCACCGAAAGTTCTTCCAGTTTATAGTTCTTCAGAATGCTATCGGGCACAGGGCACAGGTATTTGTGCGGCACTTTGATGTGCGATGCAAATCCACCATGGAAATCATTTCCAGGCATGAGTTGGCTTTGACAGATGTTGCTCCGTCCTTTCTTGCAGAGGTCGCATTCTCCGCAAGGCAAAACCGCTGGAACGATCACATTCTTTCCGAGAAGGTGCGATGGTCCTGCCATTACCGTTCCGCTAATCTCGTGTCCGAGGGTAAGCGGCAGATCCATCTTGGTTTTCACACCCTGATGCCAAAAACTGATGTCGGTGTGGCACACGCCACAGCCAGCCACTTTTACAATGGCCTCAGTCTCGTTTATGGTCGGCATCGGACTTTCCTTCAGTTCGAAGGGAGCGTTCAGGGCGGTCATTTGGTATTGGGTTAGGGTTTGCTGCAGCAAACCCTTACTGCTGTTGGTTTCCGTCATTGGATCATGCATTCATATTTTCAAAAAGTATAGCCGTTCCCTGTCCGCCACCAATGCAGGCCGAAGCAATGCCGTAGCGTACTCCTCTAGCCTTCATTTCTCTCGAAAGTGTGAGCGATAATCGTGTTCCTGTGGCTGCCAACGGATGTCCGAGGGCAATTGCGCCACCGTTCACGTTGCAGATGTCGCGGTTCAGACCGAGTTCCCGTTCACAGCCAATGAATTGTGCTGCGAATGCTTCGTTGATCTCTATCAGACCGATATCTGCCAAGGTCAATCCTGCCATTTCCAATACCAATCGGATGGATGGAACGGGTCCCAATCCCATAACCCGTGGATCGAGGGCGCTGGTTGCCGAAGCAACGACCCGCGAAAGTGGTTTCAAACCTTTAGCATCTACAACACTTTTGCTTGCCACAACTACCGAAGCAGCGCCATCCACAATTCCGCTGGAGTTGGCTGCGGTCTGCACGCCATCTTTCGCGAAAACAGAAGGCAAGTTGGCCATCGTTTCCAAATCGGATGGGCGGACATTCTCATCCGTAGTAAAATCAGCCACTTTGGAATTCAATCTGACCTTTCGCGGGTTCAATCCTTCCACCTCAAATACCGTTGAATTCATCTTAACCACCTCGTCATCATAAAAGCCTCTCGTTTTGGCCGCGAGATATAAATCCACCGACCGTTTGGCAAATATGTTCGCATCTTCTTTGGTGATGCCGTGCTTTTTGGCCACGTTCTCGGCTGTGCATCCCATCGGGACGGCTGCTGTGTCATTCAACGCTTCCCAAAGCATGTCTTTGAAATCAATCCTACCCAATCCGTAGCCCATTCGGTTGCCAAAACTCACCGTTGGCGAAAGGGTCATGTTTTCCGTTCCACCGCAAAGTGTGGCTCCCGCTTTTCCCAATGTAATCTGCTCGGCACCCGCAATGATTGTCTCGAAACCGCTTCCGCAAATGCGTTGCAACATCACCGCTGGAACTCCTTCGGGAATTCCTGAATACAGCCCGATGTGGCGCGGAAGGAAATAACTGTCTGCCGAACTCTGACCAATGTTGGCGTACATCACTTGGTCGATGTCATAACCTTTAATTCCTGATTTTTCGATAGCGGCTTTTGAAGCATAAATGCCGAGATCCGTTGGGGAAACATTTCCCAATGTGCCGCACAGTTTCCCGAATGGTGTTCGTGCACCATTTACCAGATAAATGTCTTCGTATGTTGCTCCTATTCCCTTCTTCTTATCAAACATTTTAGTTTATTTTTTGGAACGCAGATAACGCTGATTTTTATGATTTATAGAATGATTGTCAATTTCTGAAAAGACATGAAAGAGCCACAGATGCACTGATTTTCTCTGATTTCGCAGATGAATGTTTTCTGTGAAAAATCAGTGTTCATCTGTGTATCTGTGGCTAAAAACATGTTTTATCATAAGAATCAGCGTCATCTGCGTTCAATACGTTCTATCGGTGTACGAATTCGGCTTTCGCCCTCGGCCCGTTCTTTTTAAAATTCTCCAATCCTATCCGCATGTCTTCCGATAGAATGCACTCCCCGAAAAGCTTCGCTTCAAGTTCCAATGCTTCGGGCAACGGCAGTTTGATGCCTTCGTAAATGGCGCGGTTCATTATATCATCAATTTTCTTGCTCAAGTGCCCGATATTGACCGCTTTCGGGGTCAGTTTGGCATCCGACCCGCCTTTCATGAACTCGCGTGGTTGTGCTTCGCCCGAAACCAATTTATTGGCAAAATCGACTGCTTCTTCAATAAGATCATTTTCCGCTTCGCAATCGATCAAGCCTATTTCCAAGGCCTCTTTTGAACTTACTGGACGAGCCGTTCGCAGGATTTCTGCGGCAATATCCACTCCTACCAAACGAGGCAATCGCTGCGTTCCGCCCGAACCAGGAATAAAGCCCAAGTTGGCCTCTGGCTGACAGGCCACCACAGGCAATCCTTTCTTGGCAATTCGTGCCGTGCAGGTGATGGCCAACTCGTTTCCGCCACCGAATGCAAAGCCGTTGAGCGCACAAACGGTCGGCTTCTTGCACTTTTCGATGGAGTTGATCAACTCTTGAAACGTGTGTGAATTCTCGTAGCCTTCCTCAGGTGTTTTGAGGGCGGCCAACATGTTGATGTCCGCCCCAGAAACGAACGCTTTTGTTCCAAAACCCGTAATGACAATGCCTTGAACTGTGCGGTCGTTCTCTGCTTTTTCAATGGCCTCTTTCAGCTCCGTAAGCACGCCCAAATTGAGCGCGTTCAGCACTTTTGGCCGTCTGATGGTGAGCACGGCAATACCTTTCACCTTTCTACAAACGATCCGCGAAACCTTCCAGCCTCCGTTGAGCATGGCGTTGTTCAGCGATTTTGGGAACGGGAATGAGGTGTGTTCGGCACACCATTCGCGCACCAGAAAATGTGCTTTATCAATGCCAATTCGGTTCATCATGGTGAACGGTGCGCCAATAACGAGGGCAATCTCCGTTGCCATGTCGAGGTCATTCACGTTGGTAATTCCAAGGTCGATGATGTAGGAACAAAGGGCAAAATATCCACCCAAAAACTGCTTGCGCAATACTTCGGCTTTTTCGGGATCGACCTCCACTTCCTCACCACGCTTGGCGGTTTCCCACTTGCCTTTCTGCGCCACCATTTCCTGCAAGGTCTTTGGCGATCGGAACCAATGAATATGCGTCTTGCGCATCTCTTCCAACCCATGATTGGTAATGGGATTTCCGCCCGTAAGATTGAGTGCGGTGAACGGCCCAACGCCTTGTTTCAGCGTT
Source organism: Flavobacteriales bacterium (assembly GCA_021741155.1). GTDB lineage: Bacteria > Bacteroidota > Bacteroidia > UBA10329 > UBA10329 > UBA10329. The sequence continues at coordinate 44,480 of JAIOYP010000021.1, forward strand.
TTCTGCGCAATGGCATCAATCTCCTTCACGCTGCCGTAGCCCTTCTCCAAACAGAGAATGGCGAGTTCGCAAAGCCCTTCAAAAATCGGGTCGATGGCGTATCCGTAAGAACTTCCAACCTCAATCGGAATCTTGCCGATGGTCTCATAAAAACCCATCAGATCGGCTGTTATCTGCTTGTCGGTTTCTTTTCCAGGAACGAGTTCCACAACAGGATTTCGTTCGGCTGGAAAGAAATAATGCGCCACCAGACATCTTCCTTTGTTCTCAATATTTCGGAAAATGACCTCGGGCTGCATGTGCGATGAATTGGATAGATAGATGCACGCATCATCCGTCAATTTTTCCACCTGCTTGAAAATGATGTCCTTGATATTCCCATCCTCTGTGGCTGCTTCCACAACGAGATTTGTACCAGCCACATTGGAATAATCGGTCGTGTACAAAATGCTTTTGCGCATCATTTCGGCCATATCGGGTTTGAAAGCCCCGCTTTCTTCGCCATAGGCGATCTTCTTCTCAATCTTGGCCTTGGCCGTATCCAGCGCGTCCTGCGAAACATCCACCAGCACAAATTCAACTTTGTCTTTCCAGAATGTCTTTGCAAAATGCAGACAGATATCAGGACCGATCTGTCCTGCTCCGATCACTGTCAGCTTTTCGATTTTTAGATTTTTGTACTCAAATGCCATCTTTTATTCTATGCTTTTTTAAGATTTTACTACTTCTTTTTGATCCTGCGTTGATGGAGACGCAAGCCGATCAAATGTTTGTTTCGCGATGAGTGCTGCGCCCAACGACACCACGAATTGCGGTGCTTCAATAATCTGAATATCAATCTTGAATTTCTCACCTAGAAGTGTTTTCAAGTAGGAATGATGCGCAATCACGCCACCGATCATCAGTGTTGGAATGCCTGGATCCAATCGCATTTTGGCAATTTTATTGGCGATGGAAATGTAGATGCCGCGCGAAATATCCTGTTGCGACATGCCTTCCATGATCCATTTCATGATTTCGGTCTTGGCGAAAACGGTGCAGAAACTGTTCAGTTCCTTGTCGTAATCCGAATGCGCGGCCAAGCTGCTCATTTCCGAAACATTGATCTCGGCACGTTCAGAAATTTCACTGAGGAACGAACCCGTACCTGCCGCACACTTATCGTTCATGTAGAAATTGCCCACATTATCGTTGGCATCGCAGCGGATGATCTTGATGTCCTCGCCACCAATGTCGATGATATTCTTCTCTCCCGATTGATATTTTGAAACGCCCGTGGCTGCACAGTTGATCTCGGTCTTCACCATATCGGTTTCTGTAAAAACCTTACGTCCGTAGCCCGTAGCGCAACTGTATTTGATATCAAACTCACCGTGTATGGCCTGCAAAAGGTCTTTCATGGCGTTGCGGTCCTTGTTCACCGATTGAATAACGTAACGGTAGATCGGATTGCCATTTTCATCCGTCACGGTGAATTTGGTGTAAGACGAACCCAGATCGATGCCCATGAAACACGCATGACCTTTGTAATACACAGGCGATTTTGTCTTATCGACCAGCCCCTTTTGGATCATGCGCTTGTTGAAATCGCCAATGGCGCCAGGCAAACGCGAGATCACGTTCTTGTTGGTCATGGCTTTCACCATGTTTGTCATGCTGAGATTGAGCGAAGTGCGCACATAATGCTTGCGCCCGTACTCCACAATTTTCCCATTGAAATAATCAATCTCTGTGGGTCGGTTGTGAATGAGATCCACTGCCAAAGACGGGAAGTGATCGCCCCCTTTTTTCAGGTAGCGAAGACATTTTCGAAGGAAATCATCCGAAAAACGGATCTTCTCTTTTTCGGCCACTTCAATACCTTCATTGATGGTCTCTTCCACCAATTGAAGCGTGTCTGCATCAGCCATGGCCTCTGCCATGGTCAATCGTCCAACGCCACAGAGCGCGCTTAAAGATGAATTGAGAATGGTCTTTTCCCATGTGCGTCTTGCCAATTCAAAGGCATCCACATTTTTGGTTTCCAAATTGGAAGAAGAAAGCGCATCGGCCAGTTTCTGTGCCTGTTCCTTTCGACTTTCATCCACAGATCCAATGTAATTAGGAGCCGTGAAAAAATTGACCCGAACGGTATTGGGAGCCGTGAGATTTCCCGCAAAATTCACGATCATGCGCAGCACTTTATTCTCCCCGAAAGAGGGAAAAAGTAGTTCTTCCACATCTATTCCGTTCTGTGCGGCAACCACGGTCAGTTTGTCGGAATTGAGTAGTTCGCTTTCCTTCACCGCTTCTGCGGTCTGATACGATTTGGTGCTGAATATCAGGTAATCGAGGTCGAGGTCGGCCATTTCGGCTATCGATCCATATACCTGCTCAAACGGAGTAACAGACTTGAAAACGTGTTCCAGAATAATCCCTTCCGATTTGATCTTCTCTTGTTTGACCTTATTCCGAACCGTGATGGAAACGTCAAAACCAGCTTCCTTTAGCTTCACCGCAAGGATCATCCCAACAGGGCCCATGCCCACGATGGCAACTTTGAGCTTTCGGTCTGAGATATGTGGTTTAACTGTAGTCATTTTCTGGTGGAACGCTAATCGTTCTTATTCAATTTGTATCCGATCTTTTCTCTTGGTCCGTTTTCCTGATGTATCAGCTGTTTAATTGCCGCGAACACCATGTCGAATTTCTCATCGTAACCCTTCTCCAACATTTCAATCTTCTTCGACAATTCCTTATTCGTGTCCATCAGCTTTCTCAACTGAACGAATGTGCGCATGATGGCAATGTTCACCTCAACCGCCCTATCGCTATTCAAAATCCCTGAAAGCATTGCCACGCCTTGCTCTGTAAACGCCATTGGTGGGTATCTTCTACCACCCCATCTTGAGGACGCAAATTGCGACCTCAAGACGCTGAACTCCTTATCTGTGAGTTCAAACATGAAGTCGGCAGGAAACCGTTTTTTGTTCCGCCTCACCGCTTCCTTCAACCTTTTGGTTTCTACCTCATAAAGCATGGCAAGGTCAAAATCAAGCAACACTTTTTCTCCCCTGATGAAGTACATCTGGGTTGCAATATTTTCGGTATTGAGAAGCGTGGTGCTCATTTATTATTTACGGAACGCTGATGACGCGGATTTTTATGATTTAAACCGATAAGATTTGATTGTATCATAACCATCAGCGTTATCAGCGTGCTATCATTTTATTATCCTCCAACTGCTCCAAAAAGGTCTCGATCTTGGTGATGCTTTGTCCTTCGGAGAAGAAGCGCAGATCGCACAGATCACCTTCAATCACCAAGGATGGCACGCCCGTTTCTTTCGATAAGCGTTGCGGCATTCCGAACTTGGCATTGGAATTACTGAAGCAGGTTTTGCTGTCGTGGTAAACAATGCCATCAATGCTGTATTCTTTGAACCATTTCTTGAGAACCTCCATCTTGGCCTTCTCGCTCCGATTGATGAAAATCTCAGTGTAGGCACGTGCCATCGAATTCCAAGGGTCGTTCTCATCAAATTGATCGAACACCCAACTGCTGCAATAGGTGGATGCCACCACTGCCGAATTGCTCGATGTGAACAGATCGCTCATCATCCGCAACTTGCCCCAAATGGGCATTCCTTCCCAGAAAATACGGGTGGTTGCCTGTGGTAGAAATCCACGGTTGTTGGCCACATTATCTTCCAACTCGGCCAAAAGTGTTGTGTAATAATCCTTAGCCACCTGTGTTCCGCGCAGCACAACAATCGGCCCCATGTGAATGGTACCATCGAAGAAACTGATGGGTGCGTTCATGGCGGTGGATGTCTTGAGTACTTTCTGCCAAAGCAGCGTGGCCTCTTTGCTCAATCGCAGCACCTTTTTGAGGTTCTCCATATTGAAATTCTCACCACTCACCAATTCGCAGGCGGGAATTATTCTTTTGAATTGCTTGACCACCAGTTCCACCTCATCTTCCGTCACCTCATCCAAATAACGCGGTGGCTGAATGCCCTCAATCGGACATTGGAAATGATCGGCATAAAAAGAGAACCAATCCTCCACCTCGCGGCACTGATTGGTGTTGTAAACAATGATGTCGGGCTTCGGAACGCCCTTCATGCCATAATGCGTCTGCAGCGGACTGTCCTTTTTCAAAAAAGAACCGATATCTGAGGTTGTATAGGAACAAACATGTCCCGAATAGCCGCATTTTACCGCTTCAGGAATATGGTCCATAGCGGTTCTGGTTGCACCTAAAAGTGCCCCATGGTTTTCGGGAAAATAGACCTCAAACCCGAACGAACGCAGCAGTTCGGCAGGGCCAACGCTGGTGCACCACGCAATTTTCTTCTCGCCACTTTCCAAACCCTTGAAGTAATTGGCCATTACTTCCTTCATCAGAGCGGTGGTCTTTATCTTGTAATCGCTCATCTTCCAGTTCGAATTTTGGCGTTTTTATCCAACTCAATCACGTAAACCTCTTCATCAACAGGCACGTTATCGCCATAAAGATTGGCCAAGTGTTTCTTGTATTTCTCCACCACATTTTTGGGCGCCATTTTCATGGATGGCGTGAGGGTGTTATCTTCCAATGATAATTCTTGGTTGATGATGGCCGCACTTTTGATCTTGGCAAACTTCTGATGGATGCTCGAATTCGCATCATGCAAACATCCGCGAAGGCATTTCCCCAATTCATTTAAATTCCTAGGACAGAAACAACCTTCTTCGGGCGTGACCTCATAATCGGGCTTCTCCAACATCTTTTTATTCGGGAAAATGAGGGCGACTGGATGCTCCTCACCACTGCCCGAAACCACGGCATATTGTACATAATGGCAATGTTTCTCAATCTTCTGTTCCAAATCGGTGGGCACCACTTTTTCTCCATTGGAAAGTTTGAAAATGCGGTCTTTTCTGGCGATGAGTTTTAATCCGTTCTCGGTGATCGCCCCAACATCTCCAGTTCGGTACCAACCATCTTCGGTAAATGTGTCCTTGTTGGCCTCATCATTCTTGAAGTAGGAACGCATCACATTCGGACCTTTCACCTGAATTTCTTCGTCATCTGCAATGCGCACGGAAACGCCTGGAATGGGCATTCCCACCACGCCTGTATCCCTTTTGAGAGATGGATCGGTGAGGGTGCAGCAGGGCGAGGTTTCGGTCAAACCCCAACCTTCTATAACGGTGATGTTGCGTTTTTCGAACTCATCCGAAAGCCGTATCGGCAATGCGGCTGCGGCTGTAAAAATGAATTTCAGTCCAGAATTGAAAAAGCGGTCTTCGGCCTCTTTGTCGCCTCTGGTGAGGTCAACCAACGCCTGATAAACTTTCGGTACACTGAAAAAGATGGTCGGTTGGATGGTCTTCCAATTTTCCATGATGGATTTTGGGTCTTTTCCAAAACTGCTTTCCAGCGAATAGGTTGCACCATTATAAAGCGCAGTAAAAAGCTCAAAAATGCCCCCAAAACTGTGATGCCACGGGAGATATGCCAGAAAACGGTCGTTCTCATTCAGATCCCAAAGCGTGGCCAAAGCGGCCTGTTGCGATAGGATATTTTGGTGCATCAGTTGCACACATTTGGGTGTGCCCATCGTGCCCGATGTGTACATATAAAGGCACAGATCATCGGCTTTCAAATCGCGGTCAAGTGCGGTTTCCTTGCCTACATTTTCTGCCAACATGGCTTCAAAAGAAATCACATCGGGATACCTTTCGGCATCCACATCATCCAACGAAAATGTGCGTTCGATTTTAGGAATATCGCCTAATTGTTGAAGCTGATAATCTCCCGCCACCACCAGAAAACGCGCTTCCGAATGATTGATGAGCAGATTGGCTGTCTCCGATTTAAAAAAGGCGAAAATCGGAACGGCAATACCGCCCGAAGCCATCACGGCAAGTTCAAACTCCAACATGCGTTGGCTGTTCTGCGCAAAGAAAACCACCTTATCACCTTGCTTAAAACCGTAGGTTTTGAGGTTGGCGGCAATGTTCTTCACATCATTGAAAAGGTCTTTCCAAACAATTCCAACGTAATCGCCAGCGGCATTCTTCTGCTGATAAACCACCCGATCTGCAAACTTTTGGGCATTGCCTTCCAGCATCAGCGTGATGTTCTGAATAACGTTGCCAAGTTCGTGTGCTGATCGGAGCTCTTTCATCTGCGTTCAATTAAGCAACGACAGCCGCTGCTTTTTTCTTGAGAATGTAGTAGCGGTAACCGCCCCAAAGTGCAGCTCCAATAGCTCCCGAATAAATGGCATCGGGGTTTGAAATGAACTCAAATTTGGCCTTAGAGCTTTCTGCGGTGAGCTCTTCCACGGCCTGGATCATTCCTATGTTCATGCCCATTCCACCACACAAGACGATTGGCGATTCGGCACGCAATGAGCCCAATAATTTCACGATCCTGTTGGCAATGGAAAGGTTGATGCCCTTGACGATATTCGGTGTTGAAGTTCCTTTGGAAACAAGGTTGATAACATCCGTTTCGGCCAGAACCGCGCAGATGCCCGAAGGCACTTCGGGGTTATCTGCCTCAACCGAGATCGGCCCGACCTCTTCAATCGCCAAGCCCAGATAACGGGAAATATTCTCGATGAACTGACCTGATCCCGAAGCACATTGCCCAGTCATTTTATAGTCGATCACACGGCCTTGTTGGTTCACTTTGATGGCACGAACGTAAAGCGCGCCCATATCGACAATCGTGTTGGCTTGCGGGGCGAAAAATCGACCTCCACGCGAGTGGGCGGTCATACTATAGAAGTGACCCGTTTCTCGCTCCACCATCTCATCTTCTCCAGTAGAAGCGAGGTAGGAAATGTTCTTATGAGTGAACCCATTTCTGGTCAGCATCATATCGATCACCTCCGTGGAAACCCCTTTCGGATTTCGTTTTCTGATCTTCTCCGTGTGCTTGTCAACTATCTTATGATCACCACTTTCGCGGTCGTAGGTCATTATAACAGCCTTGATGTTGCTTCCGCCAACATCCACACCCATTGTATATATCGTATTGCTCATGGTTTGTTTTTATGGAGCGTTATGCCGTTACTGCTTGTTTCTGGTCGGGTAAGTGTGTAGAAATATTTCTTCTGGCGAACATCGCTCCGCCCAACGCACCCATGAAGATGCTATCGGTATGGATGTTCATCGTCACATCACCGTAAGAGTCCTTCACCATTTGCGAAACGTATTTCAGCACGGCCTGATTTCTTGCCACACCACCCGTGAAAGTGAATTCGTTCTTCACTCCGCCTGATCGGGCAATAAGCGACATGGCACGTTGCACGATGGCCTTGTGAAGCCCAGCCAGAATGTTCGGTCGCTTTTCTCCATTATTGAGGAGTTCGCGTACTTCCGATCCTGCGAATACGGTGCAGGTGGAACAAATGGTTGTCTCCTTATCGGCCTGCATGGCCTCTGGTCCCAATTCATTGAGGGAAATATTGAACTCATCCGCGATGTAGCCCAAGTAGCGTCCGCAACCTGCGGCACAGCGGTCGTTCATGTGGAAACTGGTGACCAACCCGTGACTATCCACCTGAATGGCCTTGGTGTCCTGACCGCCAATATCAAGTACGGTTCTTGTGTTCGGGAATACGGCATGTGCACCAAAAGCATGGCACAGAATTTCTGATTTGATACAATCTTCTGGAAACGGAAGCAAGGCGCGTCCGTAGCCCGTTCCAACCATATTCGTGATGTGAATATCATCGTTGGCAATGCTATCGATGTGCTCCTTGATTGACGTCTCCACATTCTTGTAATTGTTCGCCACCGCGTTCAATTCGGCATAATACCAATCTTCCTTCTTAACCGTTTCTGGCGAACGGAGCAATGCCTGGTATTTCACATCCAATTCCTTCATGGCCTCATCCACCAATTCCTTGAAATTGAACTGTACCATTTCGTTCTCAACAGGCGTAATGCTCTTGTCGAAAGCCAACATGAGCGGTTCAAACAGACCCTTGGCCGACTCGGCAACCTGTTGGTTGTACCGCTCGCTTACAATATCGCGGAAGAACTGATTTTTTGAACCAAGACCCTCGAACAGGAACTCATGTCTGATCTTCGGTTCAATATCCTTCAGTATCTCTTCCAATTTTGCAGCCACCTCATCCTTGTTGTCGTGCTCGAACTGAGATACGGTGTATCTGAGCATCTTGGCCAAACTGTCCATTCTGCGTTTGAACTGTCGGTACTGAAAGACCGAACGGATATCTTCCATGTAGGTCTTGAATTCTGGTTTTTCTTCCAGATCGTGCTTCAATCGGTTAGAGAGAAGGGTGAACCGTGCGTCATAGACTGCTTCCTCGCGGGCAATGTCTGCCGCCACTTTGTAGTTGGCGCGTGTGTTGGTAATTCCACGACCGATGATCTCGTCCTTGTCGTTGATGATCACCGCTTTTGATGTGGTCGATCCGAGATCGATGCCTAAATAGTATTTGCTCATTTTGTGTTGTTCGAGTTCTATTTAATGTGTTCTACATCAAGCTTCTGCAGCTTCATGTGCTTTGATCAATTTGCGCTGTTCCAGCATCTGGAAGTACGACTCCAGACGATTTTTAATGTTGGAATAGGAGAAATAACGCGGATCCACCAGGTCGCTTTCGATGAAACCGACAGGCACTTCCAATCGGTCCTCTATCTCGCGCATCATGCCCAGCTGACCCGCTGAGAATGAGTTGCAACTCTTGATGGAGTTGGTGAGATAGCCATCCGCTTCATAATCTTCGATGCATTTGGCAAGCAGATCCACCCGTTGTGGCAGGTTGAGATTGGTGTAGCAGTTCATGCAATATTCTGCCAATGCTTCCAGCGGACGGCTCGGGTCATGACGCCATCCCATATCGTAAACGCCACCCACTTTTGTGTAGGATGATGCCACAATGACGGCTCCCATGTCGTAAAATATCTTCCAAAATTCGCGGAAATTGGTCCAGTTGGGCGGCCCTTCCACCACCAATCGGAATTTCTCTTCCTTCATTTCGCCTTCGGGCGTAATCGGTCCAAGACCTTGCTCCACGCGCAGCATGATCTCCTTGTAGAGTTCTTTGTAGTAATCTACCGCTTGCTGTGTTCCTCGGAAACCGATGTTGATCGGCCCGATGTAATACACACCAGCGAAATAGGCATCGATGGGAGAAGGTCGGTGCTTGGTAGTGTCGAATATCTTGGTGATCCAATCTTCAGCCTCGGCAGATAGTTCGAGGTGACGCTTCAGTTTGGCCTCATCGTACTTGATACCCGTTACTTTTTCAAACTTCGGAATGACCACTTCCTTCAACTGCTTGACCATATATTGGGTCATTTGTGGGGTCATTTCGGCATTCTCCTGATAAGGCGTATGGATCATAATGACCTCCGCATTGGGATACTCCCGCTTGAGCGTTTCAAACCATTTCATAAAGGTGAAACAGCCCGTGTAGCTCAACAAGAGCACATCTGGCTCGGGTATTTTTTCGCCCGTTGGGCCGATGTTCCCTTTCAGCATCATGCCCACATCGCACTTCACGTAGGTGCAGACATCCTCAGAATGCGCATGCCTTTCCGCTTCCTTGATGTACGTGGCCGATTTCTTACGCATGGCACTTTGCAGCGCGTTTATTTCGGGATATACAATGAGCATATCGAATACTCGGATCAATTCAGACAAGTTACCTGGGATGAAAGTGTAGCACACTTTCTTACCCGTCTCCTTCGCTTTTGCAAGGTCATTAAAAAGCCCGCTGACCATCTCCTTCTGGATGATCATGCTCTTTTCCTTCTGTGCTTCTTGTGCCATTAGATTTTTCTTTAATGTGGATGGTCAAACGGTTTCAACAGGTTCGTCTTCCCACAGCTTGATACTGTCTGAGAAGGTGCCGACCTGTTCTTTAATTACCTTGAATTGGTTGATGTTTTCGCTGTACTGGAATGCGATGTAGCGGATGCCCATTCTGTCGAATGCGTTCTGAAAAATGGGTGCATCGAGTAAACTCGGATCGCAGAAACTTGCCGAAGCAAAGATCACTCCATCCGCTCCGCGGTCCTTCACGATCTTGGCTAATCGGTACTCCTTCGGATCATGCACATCATAGATAGAAGATGAGTACTGACTTTGATTGATGTACGCCTGCGAAATGGCCTCCAACGGCTTGTCTGTAGTGGTGTCAATATCTCCCAGGATCATGCGCGAACCGAGCATGTAATCGTCATCCACCACATAGCAGCCCGCCTGCTCAATGGCGCGGATAAGCCCAACGGCTGGCTGCTCGCAAAAAGCACCCGAAACCACAATCTTGATCTTGTCCTGTGGTTCTCCGATATTCTCTTTAATGTGCTCACAAACCTGCTCCAAAATGGCGTTGTGTTCCTCAACGGGAATGACCATTCCAGCACGAATTATGTGATACACATCTTCAATAGACAGTCTCCACGGAAACTCCTGACGGATGTCGTAAATGAACTCGATCATCTCACGGTTCCTGTTGTAGAGCCCGATGGAATGATTGAGTTTTTCAGCGGTCACCTCCACACCATTTATTTCCTTGATGTAGTGCATCACATGCTCCATTTCCTGCTGATAGAATACCCCACCGATCTCTGGTAGGAAATTCTGAGGAAAATCCATGTACTTCACAAACTTCCCGATCTTCTGCTGTCTGAAAATGCCCGAAAGGTTACGGATCACATCGCAGATGGATGGAAAAATGAAGCCATCAATATGATCCAAATGCTTGTCCAAGGCCAGCTCCAAAATACTGCGTGGAATGTGGCAGATGTAAGATTGATAGTACGCATCGCCTTTAATGATCTGCTTGCGATCGCCACCGCCCATGATGCCAACGGCCATTCCACCAGCGGCATGAATGACTTCCCGTGGGAAATAAATGGGCATATAACCTACGAGCACACGACCTTCCTTTTCCTCTTTCCATTCTTTGGCCCGTGTAAATTTCAGGTCGAATGCCTGTTCCTTACATTCGTTTATGAGCTGTTCTAATGATTTCATTTCAACTTGTGATTAATTGTATCCACTTCTCCAAATCCAATACGAACTTATCGCATCGCATCCTTTCATTTTATGATACAAATCATATTTTTAGAAGTTGATGCAGGCGCAAAGGCAATTATTTCAGGACAATTGATATGATTTACATCATGGTGACACACCAAGCAAATGCCGCTCTTCGTATTTCTGAAATTCAAATCTGAATGTTGAAGAACACGGGAGTACTTATTCTTGCTGGCGGTCGATCTTCCAGAATGGATTTCCCAAAGCCTTGGCTCCAGTACGATGAACGGTCCAGTTTTCTAGAACGCATCATTCATATTTATCAAAAAGTAGGTGTAACGGATATTGCTACAGTTGTCAATTCTGACTTTTGCGAGAAGCCTTGGGACGAAAAGATTGCGGCTGTTTCAAGGAATTGTAAGGTGATACGGAATGACCATCCCAATTTTGGTCGTCTTTATTCCATCCAACTGGGGTTAGCGCATCTTCAGTCGGACAACATATATATACATAACGTGGATAGTCCATTTGTGAATGAGGAATTGATAGTGGATCTTGCTGCGGCTCACCATGGTTCGGGAGTGACCATCCCTGTGAAAGAAGGGAGAAAAGGTCATCCTATTCTTATTGGCTCAGATGTGAAAAAGACGATACTGGCACGATATGAGGAGTTCAATTCGCTACGGGATCTGATCATGGAATTTGAACAAAAACTGGTTGATACGGATGATGATGGCATCTTTGTGAACATCAATACACCAGAACAATACAAGCAATTGACGGGTGAACGCATACGCTGAAATACACGAATTGCAAGAGCTGCGCGAAAAGGCTGCGCTTTGCATCATTGTGGCCACCAAAGGCTCGGCCCCACGGAAGGTCGGGACCAAAATGCTGGTGTTTGAAAGTGGGAGAATTAAGGGAACGATCGGTGGCGGAAACTTGGAGAAGAAGGTGATTGAGAACGCAATCAAACAGATACAGAAAAATCGACCTGAAACCTTCAACCACGACCTGTTGCATCAGCATAATATGTGTTGCGGTGGTAGCGTACAGGTGTATATTGAACCCATTAATAAGATGAAGCGACTATATATTTTCGGTGCGGGGCACACGGGTCAGGCACTTTCCAACATGGCAAGTCTGCTCGATTTTGAGGTTTTTCTGATCGATGAGCGGAAAGACCAGCTGGATATGACGCATACGAAAGGTGTTCAGAAGCTCAATCTCGATCATAAAACCGTGCTTCCTTCTCTTCCTTTTGATGAAAATAGCTTCGTGGTCATTGCTACTTTCGACCATGCAATTGACCGTGAAATTCTCGGTTATTGTCTAAAAAAACCACATGCCTATCTGGGAATGATCGGAAGTATGCGCAAAGTGGAACTGACAAAAAAGATGTTCGCAGAAGCTGGCATCGCAACAAAGGAAGAACTTGATAAAGTAGATATGCCGATGGGCATCCATATCGGAGCAGAAAGCCCTGAGGAAATTGCGGTGAGCATTCTGGCCAAACTCATAGAAGTGAAAAATAAACTCGATGAATAAAGGAGTAGCAATAATAACGGGTGGCGCAAAAGGCATTGGAAAGGCCATCGCGCAACGCATGGTGGAAGACGGTTTTACCACCGTTGTGGTCGATATGGACAAAGAAGCTGGCGAAAAACTCCCCGATGAATTGGGCGAGAAATGTCACTTTATGATGGCTGACATCAGCAATTCCAATGATGTAGAACTGCTTTTTGAGAAAGTGATCGCGCAGTTCGGCCGTGTGGATGTGCTTGTAAATAACGCTGGTATCATTCGCGATAACATGATCTGGAAGATGTCCGAGCATGATTTTGACCGCGTAATGGACATCAACCTGAAAGGAACATGGCTGATGTGCAAAGCTGCTTCCACTATTATGCGCGAACAGAAAAAAGGCCGCATTGTGAATATCGCTTCACGCGCTTGGCTGGGAAATCCGGGGCAATCGAACTACGCAGCTTCCAAGGCTGGTGTGGTGGCATTGACGCGGGTCTTGGCGTTGGAACTTGGGCGTTCGGGTATTTTGGTGAATGCCATCGCACCTGGACTAATCGATACACCATTGACACAGAAATTACCTGAAGACGTAATCGAAAAACTCATCTTGGCGCAACCCACCAGAACCATGGGAATCCCAGAAGACGTGGCGCATACCGTAGCTTTTCTCTGCGATGAACGGATGCAATTCATCACAGGCCAGACCATTTATGTGGATGGCGGGAAAAGTATCGGGGCAGGAATTTAATCAGTTGGTTCTACCACAAATTTGGTGGCACTTACAAAAAGGTTACGAATTACGAATGTCGGAGAATAGGGAATTCGCAAATTCGTGTTCTTATTCGTAATTCGTATCAGCCGCAGTTTCCATTAAAATGACAGCGGCTTTCCGCTCGACACCATATTTACCGTGGCGCGTGAAAGTTCCTTTCCGTTCAGATCGCTTACCTGACCTATTATATGCATGGTGGTTCTACCGCGTTTAATGACGTTGCAGGTGGCTCGAACCCTCTCCAGACCGGGAACGGCCCGCAGAAAATCGACCGTCATGTTCAAGGAAACAAAATGACTTTCATTTCCCATGGCGGCCACGGTCATACCAATGAGTTCATCCAAAATGGCCGCATGTATTCCGCCATGTATGGTGCCGATCGGATTGCACATTTCTGGCCTGACCGCAACTTCAATCGTGATAGAACCATCCTCAACCTTGAGGATCTTCGGTTGCAACCACGTACTGAAACCCTGCGGCATATCAGCCACTTCTTTACCGATCTGGGCTTTTAAATGAGAATATATCGGACTTTCTGCCATTGTAAAAGATAACGATTGTTAATGCAACATAGGTGAAAACACCTCCTTTTAAAGGATTACTATATTTGGCATCCTTCGCGAAGCCAAAGTACTGAGTTTGGCGAAGTGGAAGCAAATTAAAAGGGAAAGGAAAATGTTCAACAGCAAATCAAGTAGCGAAAGCTCAAAAGGCAATTCTGGAGCAGGAATGCCGAATCATATAAACAGCGATACCGTTATCGAAGGCAGCATCAAAGCCAAAGGAAATCTTAGGATTGATGGCAAGCTGACTGGAACGCTCGAATGCCAAGGACGGTTAGTTATCGGAGCAACCGGTTCCGTTGAAGGAGATATCCGCTGCGAGAATGCGGAGATTGAAGGAACAATCAAAGCCGATATCACGGTTTCTGAGTTGCTTTCGCTGAAAGCTACCGCTAAAGTTCAGGGAGATATCGTAACCAAGAAATTGGCAATTGAGCCAGGGGCTTCATTCAGCGGTTCGTGCAGTATGGGTGGCGTGATTAAAGATATTTCTTCATCCAATGCTGGACAAAGACAAGAGCAACGGCAAGAAAAAACAGCCTAACGCTTTCATCAAATATTCTTCGCTGGCTACGCAAATGGCCGTTATTATTGTGGCCGGTGCTTTGGGCGGCATGCAACTCGATAAATATCTGCAAACCGAAACACCTTGGTTCACGGGTGGACTCACCGTCTTAGCCGTTTTCCTATCGATGTATTTTGCGATTAAAGACTTATTAAAAGGATGAAGTACTCTGTAAAAGCACTTATCGTTTATCTGATTGCAATGGTCATTTTGGCCGTGCTGAATGAAACCGTGGATGTGGAACTGAATACATTGCACCTTTCACTTTGTGGTATTTTCATGTATGGAACCAGCGTGGCGGTTCATCATTTTACTGTTCAAGCATCGCATGAGCGACCACAGCGGTTTCCCGCTTATTTCATGGCCATCACAGGACTGAAAATGCTGGTTTACATCGTAGCACTCGGCATTTACACCTTTATTTTCAAAGAATCGGCCATACCTGTCGTCATCGCATTCCTCGTCTTCTATGTGGTCTATACCATTCTGGAGGTGGTATCCGCTCTTTCCTTTTTGAAGAAAAAAGACTGATTCCTGTCACTTTTTAGCGCCTCCAAGAAGGCCATTCATTGACCCAAAAAAAACGTCCAAAAGACCTTGTAATTTTCGGTTAAGTTTTATCTATATTTGCGCCCTGAAAATCGAGCGGTATAAAACCTCTTTTTTGGTGATGCAGAAACACAGAATTCATACGGCTTTCAAGCCATTTTTCCTTCTCTTTTCCGTTTTCCTTTTAACATCAGGAGGCTTATTGGCAACAGAGGAATCTGACGAAATTCACGCTACTGAGCCAACAGAAGAGCACGCAACTGACGAAGTTCATGCAACTCATGGTGATGATTCTCACCAAGAAAAAGAGGCTTTCAACGCTGGTGAAATGATTATGCACCACGTAATGGACTCGTACGATATTCATTTGATGGATATTGGTGGGCACGCAGTGAGCATTCCACTTCCTATTATCCTTTATAGTACTGAGGATGGTTTAAGTGTATTCCTTTCTTCTGCATTCCACCACGGACACGCAGCTAAGAACAGATATATCCTTGATCACGGACACATTTACCGATTAGGAGAAAACAACCCTTACGCAAACGAAACTGAACACTTGAATGCTACTGAAGCGTTGAGCCTAGGTTATTCGGAGCAAAACTGGGGTGGGTTCTTTGCTGGAGATGCAGGTTCATTCATTGACATTTCAATCACCAAAACAGTTGCTGGTATATTGATTACCGTATTGTTAATGTTTTTGATTTTCGGAAGCGTTGCCAAAGCTTACAAACGAGGAGCCAACGAAGCACCAAAAGGATTTCAAGCTCTGATGGAAACGCTTATTCTTTTCATTCGTGATGAGATTGCAAAACCATCAATCGGACACAAGTACGAGCGATTTATGCCGTTCCTACTTACCATCTTCTTCTTTATATGGTTTGCTAACATTTTGGGGCTTATTCCTTTTATTGGAGGATTTAACGTTACAGGAAACATCGCTGTTACCTTGGTTCTCGCCTTGTTCACATTTGTGGTAACCACCATTAATGGAAACAAAACATATTGGGGTCACATTTTCGCTACGCCTGGTGTTCCAGGATGGTTGCTTCCGCTTATGATTCCAATCGAATTGTTGGGTGTATTTACCAAGCCATTGGTGCTTTGCCTTCGATTGTTTGCCAACATCACTGCTGGACACATTATCATTCTTTCGTTTATGAGTCTCATCTTCATCTTTGCCGATATATATGGTGCAGGTGCAGGTTACGGAGCATCAATTGTATCGTTGCTTTTCGGAATTTTCATGAACACGATGGAATTGCTAGTAGCATTCCTTCAAGCTTACGTATTCACACTTCTTTCTGCGTTGTACTTCGGTTCAGCTGTAGAAGAACATCACTAATCAATCAAGTAATCAATTAACCCAAAAACAGTAAAAACAATGGAAATTATTGCAATTCTTTTGGACGCGGCTAACGCATACTTAGGCGCAGGTATCGGAGCAGGAATCGCTGCAATCGGTGCTGGAATGGGTATCGGTCG
>JAIOYP010000022.1 GCA_021741155.1 Flavobacteriales bacterium
CAACTATCTGGTCATTCCTGACGAGAAGGAAGACATTCAATCGGAAGTAAACAAAGCAGTGAATTCTGGTGCAGACATGATCATTTTCACAGGTGGAACAGGTCTTTCTAAAAGGGATGTAACGCCCGAAGCCATTGTTCCCATGTTGGATAGAGAAATTCCTGGCATAGCGGAAGCAGTAAGAAACTACGGTCAGGACAGAACGCCTTATTCCATGTTGTCGCGAACGGTTTCGGGAGTAATTGGTGAAACGCTTGTATTGGCACTTCCGGGTTCAACCAATGGCGCACGGGAAAGCATGGATGCGTTGTTCCCACCGCTACTCCACATTTTCGGTATTTTGAAAGGCGCAAGACACGATTAATAGATGTCGGTTTTTAGCTACAATAGCAACCATAAAGTGATTGTTGCAATCTTCGTTATTCTCATATCAGCAGCTGGGTTTTACTTGCGTGATCGAGAGAAACCCAAGTACAGCAACGGTCAGGCTAAGCAAATTGGCAGTCAGGTGGATGGCCGTAATCATGGACAATGGATCTGGTATTTTGCCAATGGCAAGAAGAAGATGCAGGGGAGTTTTATTAAAGGAGAACGCGAAGGTGTTTGGATTACTTTTTCCGAACGGGGAGATACACTAACGAAGGCCAATTACAAGAAGGATCGGCTAAATGGGAAATACACCGTTTACGGTTCACAGAACCAGGCGGAACAAATCTTATTGTACAAGGATGACCGTTTGCAGAAGTAGCCAATATTAGGAAGGAACTGAAGTGGTTTGCTAACTTGGAAATGGACACAGGTGCAGCAAGCGCGTAGAAATAAGTAATCGTGAAAAAAAAACGGCCCACAATGAGCCGTTTTTATTTCATACTAATCTCCTTTTTTTAAGGAAGTTCGAACCGGGTTTCCCACAACTTACCAGTAGTCGTATTTTTAGCCGCCACCTCCAAGAATTCGTCCTTTCCTTCTTTGATTAAATAACGCTTTTGGATGATATTTTCTCCTGAGCGGCCTTCAATTCCTTCACCATCAATCTTGTCACCAATCCTTGGTAAAAAAGGAAATCGTAAGGTCATCGTCTCATCATCAGTTTTTACCAAGGTTGATGCCTGCTGAAACAAAACTTCTTCGAATTTCTCTTGGGCTATTTCTTCATTAATCTCCTCGTTTGCCTTCGGATTTAACTGTGATATCCAACCGTGGAATGCATCAACTGCCAGCTCTTTCACAGCATCTTGAATGTAAAACGGAAAAGGGGAACGAACATGTGAATGATCTGAGAACCAGAATACAAAGGTCTGTTGCACCATTTCACTGTTGGCAAGCTGTTCTTTTGTTGGAGTACTCATATCAACGGTTGTCTTCATGTTTTCGGTTGTAAAACTATCAACAGTTCCATAAAATGGTTCTGTTTTCGCAATTGCGAAGGTCTACTGATACAGAGCGGCACATTATGACCTGTATCATATTGTAGTGTGCCTATCATCATGATTCTTCCTTTTATAGGCAGATACTTTCACCCCCAAATTAGGAAATGTATCATTCTCCAGTTCTTTAGTACTAACCAAAACAAATAAAATGGCAAAAACAGCCGATTCTGACAAATTCAAACTCTTTGACTTCGGCAAAGAGGAAATCAGGGTATTGCACCTGACGTGGTTCGCATTCTTCCTGACGTTTTTCGTGTGGTTCAATTTTGCTCCTATGATTAGCTACATGCTGGAGGATCTCAAATCGATTGGACTTGATAAGACGCATATTAAGGCTCTACTCATCTGTAACGTGGCACTTACCATTCCTGGTAGGGTGATTATCGGTGCCATGGTCGATAAATACGGGCCGCGGAGGGTGTTTGCAGGACTCATGGTCATCATGGCCATACCTGGGCTTATGTTCGCCTTCGGTACCTCGTTCACACAATTGCTCATCTCACGGCTTTTACTATCGGTTATAGGTGCTGGCTTTGTAATCGGTATTAGAATGACCGGACAGTGGTTTCCGCCAAAGCATATTGGTCGTGCAGAAGGTTTCTACGCTGGCTGGGGAAACTTCGGGTCTGCGGCAGCGGCCTTCACCATCCCTGCGCTTGCACTGTATGTTTTCGGAGGATGGAGATGGTCTATGGCCTTCAGTTCCATCATCTGTGCAGTTTATGGTGTGTTTTATTACTTTGCAGCAAGAGACCTTCCAAAAGAAGGAGCAACCAAATCGTATCACTTTGTGGCCGCTAAAAAGGTTGGGCCCATGTTGGTCTCATCATACGGTGATTTGGTTCAATATATCGTTTGGTCATTCCCACTCTATGGAGCCTTAGGTATTCTTGCTTGGAGATTGGGAGGATTGATTGTTAACGGGGAACCTGTCATCTCATCAACCATGGTAAATGTGACTTATCTGATTTTGGCCGTGTGGTATCTATGGACGGTCTATGGAATAATAAAGGAAAACCTGCCGCATTTGAAAGCGGGCGTGGCAGAAGAGGATAAGTATCATTGGGGTAGTGTTGCGGCATTGAACACAACCTACTTCGCAAACTTCGGGGCCGAGTTGGCGGTTGTTTCCATGCTTCCATGGTTCTTCCTGACGGTTTTCGAAAATCTGACCAACGCTGCTGGTGATAAGGTAATGACACCTGTCCTTGCTGGACTTGTGGCTGGTTCGTTTGCCTTTATCAATCTGGTAGCAAGACCTTTGGGAGGCTATCTGTCTGACACGATGACCAAAAGAAAAACCACCATGCTTATTTACATGGCAGGTATTGCAATTGGTTTCTTTGGAATGGGAATGATTGCCCAGTACGGGCCGATTGACGCAGAAGGTGTTCAGACCATTGTTCCCATGTTCGAAGGAATGTGGTGGTTGGTTGTGGCTGTAATCATCACCATGACATGTTCCATGTTCGTGCAAGGTGCTGAGGGTGCAACCTTTGCGTTCGTTCCACTCATCAATCCGAAAATTCAGGGTAAGATTGCTGGTATGTCAGGAGCCTATGGGAATGTTGGTGCTGTAGTTTACCTCGTTATCTACTCATTGGTTGATGCCAAAACGTTCTTCATGATTACAGCGGCTGGTGCCGCCATCAGCTTGGTTTTTTGCTGGATTATGCTTAAAGAACCCAAACATTCACACGCGGACGAATAAGATTGAAAAGGGAGATTCATATTGAATCTCCCTTTTCGATATTAATTATGATATGCATCATAATTAATAAGCAATCATAGAGATAGTTTCGAATAATCTTTACACTAAAACAACTAAAACCAATACCATGGCAGTAAATATTGATAAGTGGGATGTTGAGGACGACAAGTTCTGGAACTCCACAGGAAAGAAAATAGCCAATAAGAACCTCTGGCTCTCCATTCCAGCATTGCTTCTTGCATTTGCTGTGTGGATTATGTGGGGCATGCTCATTACCTACATGAAGGATTTTGGTTTCACCTTCGGTCTGCTTGAGGGATTGACCGCAGGAACACCTGAATACGAGAAAGCACTTGGCACCATCAATAATATGTACTATACATTGCCTGCCATTGCAGGTTTAGCAGGTGCAACACTAAGATTGCCCAACTCATTTCTGATTGCATTATGTGGTGGAAGAAATGTGATTTCGGTAACAACAGCACTGCTCATAATCCCAGCTGTCGGTGCGGGAATCGGTCTGAGCAACATTAACACATCGTATGAATTTTTTGCCGCCATGGCGTTACTGTCTGGTTTTGGAGGTGGAAATTTCTCCTCTTCCATGAACAACATCAGTTATTTCTATCCCAAGAAGATGCAGGGATATGCTCTCGGTATGAATGCTGGTATCGGAAACTTGGGTGTTGCCACCATGCAAAAACTCATTCCACTGGTGGTTCCATTTGTGTTCTTCGGAGCGGTTGGTACAGGAGCAGTGGCTGGGGTTGATTTTGCTGGAATACAGAATGCAGGTTGGGTATGGGTTCCTCTTTTGGTAGCATCTTCCTTGGCAGCTTTCTTCGGAATGAACTGCGTTGTGTCTGGAACGCCTGAATTGCCAACAACCGCACACGGTATAACAAACACACTTATTCTTGTGGGGCTCGGTCTTGTGGCTGCCGCAGTGGGCGGTTACCTTTTGGTAGGACTGGAAGTGAACATGTGGATTGTGCTTCCAGTGGTTATTATTCTAACGGTTTTGTTGATGAAATATGCCACACCAGGTGCTATAAGAGGAAACCTGAACAAGCAGTTGTCTATCCTTGGCGATAAACACAACTGGATTATGACCATTATCTATACCATGACCTTCGGTTCATTCATCGGATATTCTGCTGCCTTCCCAAAACTGTGTCAGGATATTTTCCCAACTGCAGATTATCGTCTGTGGGTTTTCATGGGGCCTATGATTGGTGCGCTTATCCGCCCTGTAGGAGGTATTATTGCAGATAAAGTGAACAGTGGAGCCAAGGTTACCATGTGGAGCACCATCTTTCAGATTATTGCTGCACTTGCAGTAGCTTATTTTGTGATACAAGCGCGTGAGGTACGTGAAGCTGGTGGCGATACGCTTACTTACTGGTGGCCATTCTTTGGTGCCTTCATGGTGCTGTTCCTTACAACAGGTATCGGTAATGGATCAACATTCAGAAGTATTCCGTACATATTCAGTAAGGAAAAAACAGGGCCAGTGCTTGGTTGGACAGCAGCTATCGCTGCTTATGGTGCCTTCATTATTCCGAAGGTATTCGGTGAACAGATTAAGGCTGGACATGCAGAATATGCACTTTACGGATTTGCCGTGTATTACGTGCTCTGTCTGATTCTGAACTGGTGGTACTACCAAGGGCCGAAGCGAGAATTCGACAATCCTTAATTCGGATTTGTTAGTGATAGAATTACAAGGCCATTCGACCAAGTCGGATGGCCTTTTTCTCTACTTTTAGGTGCTTACCAAACGTTCAAATGCAGCTCTCCAACAGCAATAAATTCCTATCATTCACTGGCAGCATTGGCGATTTGGCACATGCTGATATTCTCAGTGTTGAAAGTTCTTGCACTGTAGAGAAAGCTTCTGAATTATTGGTGAGGCCAGATATTGAATATCTGGTTGTGATGGAAAAAGGTGTTCCCGCAGGTATGGTGAGCAAGGATGACGTGATAACCCACGGAATGCTCAAACGCGATTCGCTCGATGCGCCCATTTCCGATATCATGAATTCACAGATTGTATCTGTAGAAAAGAGCGCCCAGGTGTTCGAAAGCCTGATGTTTATGGTGCGGCATGATCTGAAATATCTGCTCGTGACCGAAGGGAATAAACCGCTTGGGGTAGTTACACAGGACGATTGGCTGGTGGACCAGATTAACTATCCGACCATGCTGCTGCGCAAAATTCAAGACGCTCAGACCATGGAAAAGCTGGTGGTATTGCAGGAAGAGGCCAAAGAAACGGTCTGGAAGAACTTTATCGACCAAGGGAATGCCAGATCTTTGACCAATATCGTTACGATGGTGAACGATACCACCACCAAGCGTATTATTCAGATGGCTTTGGATGAAATGCGGAAGAATGGAAAGGGCATTCCACCCGTTCCGTTTGCTTGGATAGGTATGGGAAGCGAGGGCCGAAAGGCACAGACGCTAAGCACAGATCAAGATAATGGCATCATCTATCAGGATGATGAAGAATTGGATGCTTCGGAAACGAAGAAGTGGTTTCTGGAATTTGCAAAACTGATAACAGCCAAGCTTGACCAATGCGGATTTCCTTTTTGCGAAGGAAACATTATGGCCACCAATCCTGAGCTGTGCAACCCAATCACGGAATGGAAAAAAATGTTCACCCGCATCATGACAAAGGCTGATGCGAAAGAACTTTTAGAAGCATCCATCTACTTTGATTTCAGATGCATTTATGGCAAAAAAGAGCTGGTTGATGCGTTGTGGGAACATCTATTTGCAGCACGAGAAACACACACTTTATTCATGAGACATTTGGCAGAGAACATGCTGGAAGCCAGTCGTCCACCTATCAAAAACCTAAAATGGCTGTTGCCAGAGTTCCTGAATTTGACTCCAGCACCGTTCAATCTTAAACGGGAGGCAAGCGCACCGCTCGATGCGGCCATCAGGTTACTGGCGCTGAACGATAATATTTCAGAGACACACACATTGGAACGGTTGCAGAAGGTGATGGAAAAAGGAAATATGCCAAAGTCATTGGCAGATGAGGTCCATCATGCCTTCGATTTCATACTACGGCTCAGGTTTCGACTGGAATTCAAAGCCAAAAACCGAACGAATGCCACTGACACCAAACACATGGTAGACGTTTCTGAACTACTGCCGTTACAGGTTAAAAATTTGAAAAGTGCTCTAAGAACGATCTATCAGTTGCAAGATTATGCTTTTAAACAGGTTACGCAAACCAGCGTGCCTTGGTCAATGAGATAGAATGATTGATCTAAAGGACACACGAAAAAAACATTGGATTTTCTTCGGACTTACGGGTCTTGGGGCTGTGGCGGTCATCATGCTAATCGGTTATCTGTTCTGGAGCGATATGTCCGAAGAGGAAAAGGCCATGACGCTTCAACTGCACGATCGTTTCGTGATTTACACGGCCGTGGCACTGGGCATCATGCTGCTCATCAGCTCACAATTCATCCTTTACATCTTCCGCAATTATATTGCTCCGATTGAAAAACTGATTGAGGAAACCCGATTGATAACCGTTGCGAATGCCAAGTATCGTATCAAGCCAGAAGGAGCTACCGAAACACATGATCTTACTGCCGTAATCAACGAGTTGGCTGACTCATACATCACGCTTAAAACGGATGTTCGGAACATAGTAAAGCAGTCGCAAGCAGGGTTTGATGTGGAGAAAAAGCGACTGGAAACACTCATGTCTCAAATTCCTGAAGGCGTGGTTGTCTGTAATTACGATGGCAGAATTTTGCTTTTCAACCATCAGGCACATAAACTCTTCTCTTCGGATGATGTAGATGATGAGAACACAGATGCAGGAATGCTTGGTCTTGGCCGTTCCATATTCGGGATCTGCAATCGAAATCCTATCATTCACGCACTCAATTTCCTACAGAACAGACTGAACGAAGGTCAAAACAATCCAACCTTCAATTTTATCACCATTAGAAAAGGCACGCAGTTTCTACGAGTTAACATGGCTGTTGTGCTTGCCAGCGAAGAAGATGATGCCGTGGTTTCTGGTTACGTTCTGACCTTCAGCGATATCACCCACGAAATCATAAGCAGCAGCCAGCGCGATATTTTTCTTCAATCACTTACCATCGGACTGCAATCGGGCTTGGGACAAATTGCTGGAGCGGCAAAAACGTTGGCGAACAATCCCAAACTGAAAGGAGAATTCAGTTCAGAAACGGATACAATTAAAATGAACGTTGACGGAATTTTGGCACAGATAGATCAGATTGCGGTGCAGCACGCAAACCGACTGGACGAACCGAAAGACACAGAGTTCATTCTAAGTAACGAGCTTATTCAGATGTTGGTTGAAGACATCAGGAAACAGTTCAATATTGATGTTAGAATTGATATTGAAGAAGGGCTTTGGCTTCAAATAGCCAGTTACACCATTATCCGTGGCGTGATGTATTTCCTTGGTCAACTCACCAATCATGTTGACATTGGGGCTGTGGATCTTGCGCTTCATAAACAGGATGATAATGCTGTGTTAAAATTGGTTTGGGAAGGCAGACCGATTCAAATTAAGACCATTTTGGAATGGAAGCAATGTCCGTTGATGACACAGGCCAAAAAGAAAGACCAATACAGCTTTAGCAGTCTGTTGATCGGTGAAGATGAAAACACGGAACTGCAACTAGATGATATGGCAACAAGCGTTCGCTTTCAAATGCCTGTTCAAAAACCTGAGTCCAATAGGAGTGCTGAGCACGTTAAAAATTCCAGGCCAGTTTATTATGAGTTGGATCTCTTCAGTCATGAAAGCCAGAGTACCGATTTGGATGATATGCTGTTGAGCGAATTGAGCTACGTGGTTTTTGACACCGAAACAACGGGCCTCGACCCAAGTGGCGGAGATGAGATTATTTCCATTGCGGGCGTTCGCATCATCAATGGCAAACTACATAGCGAAGACACCTTTGATCAACTCGTAAATCCGAAAAGGAACATTCCGCTGGTTTCTCTCAAAATCCATGAGATTTACCCAGAAATGCTGGCCGACAAACCGACCATTGATAAGATCCTTCCTCGTTTTTACCGCTATGCGGAGAATTCAGTTCTCGTGGCTCACAATGCTTCTTTCGATATGCGTTTTCTCCAAATTAAGGAGGAACAAACGGGCGTTCGATTTACCAACCCCGTGCTCGATACATTGCTGCTTTCCGCTGTTTGTCACCCAAAACAGGAATTGCATAACATGGAAGATATTTCTGAACGTTTGGGAATTGAACTGGTGGGAAGACACACGGCACTTGGTGATTCCATAGTCACGGCTGAAATTCTGCTGAAGCTTATTCCAATTTTGGAAGCAAAAGGGATTAAAACGCTAAGGCAGGCGCGTGAAGAAAGTATGAAGACTTCCTATGCGCGCATAAGTTTCTAATCCGTACGGGAATTGATGGTCTCGGCCATCACATTCAATCATAATATATATCATAATCTATCATGTTGCATGTCACTACATGGTCTATTGCGCGGCCTACATTCGCGCATGGATAGAGACTGTTTAACAGTTCTTTTCCTCATGAAAAGGAATTCGTCTTAAATCGAACAAGTCATGTTAGGTAGTAGCATACATAGTTCCGGTTTACACCCCGAATCAGGGGGCTATTCAAAATACAACATGAAAACTTTAAACCAACGACAGAAACCTGTCATAAAATCAAATAAAATGAAAAAATCAGTCTTAATTGCTTCGTTTGCTGCCCTGTTCATCTCACCGCAGATAAAGGCACAGTTCACAGTTGACGCTGAGTTGAGAACTCGAAGCGAACTTTCGCATGGTGCTAAAGCTTTGGCAGCACCAGATCAGGAAATTGGTATCTATGTCGGTCAGCGTACCCGATTGAATTTTGGCTACGGATCAAAATGGATAGACCTCTATGTTTCGCTTCAGGATATTCGTGTTTGGGGCAGCACTCCGCAGCTGACGTCTGCTGATGGCGCCTCAACGTGGCTTCATCAGGCCTATGGCGTTGGAAAAGTTGCCAAATGGATGGATATTAAAGTCGGTAGACAAGAAATTATTTTGGATGACGCAAGAATCTTCGGTAATGTCGATTGGGCTCAGCAAGCAAGAAGTCATGATGCGGTTATGCTTCGTTTTTCTCCCGATGATAAGACTAAGATTTGGGTTGCAGGAGCTTATAACCAAAGCGCCATGAACCTAAAAGGGAACACGTATCTTACTCCTAACAATTATAAGACAATGCAGTTTCTTTGGGCAAACCGCAAATTCGGGAAGGTCTCTGCAAGTATTCTTTTCTTGAACAATGGGCTTCAAATTAACAAGTCGGATTCGGCATCTTTTCTGGGAACGGGTTCAACTGCAAGTATGATTAAGTACACCAACAAGGCAACTTACTTCAGTCAGACAGCAGGTTTTAGGGTTGGATATGATGCTGATAAAATCAAGGTTTTCGGAGCCTTCTATTATCAATTTGGCAACAATGGCGATTTCAAGATTGACAGTTCCCGTACGGAAATCACTAGGACATATGATTTCACCAGAAGAAAAATGAATGCCATGCATGGCAGCATAGACGTTATTGGAAAATTGGGACCAGTCACCCTTAATGCGGGATATGAGTATATGAGCGGCAATAGTCAGGTTACGCCAGATGCAGACGATCAGGCCTTCAATCCTTTCTATGGCACCAACGCAAAATTCAATGGTAGAATGGACTACTTCTACGTAGGTAATCATGCAAAAAGCGTAGGACTGCACGATCCATATTTCGGAGTCAAGGGCAACTACAAGAAATTTTGGATTAGTGCAACAGCTCATTATTTCTTAGCTGCTAACGATGTCAAAGACGCAACACTTGGAACTGCCATGAGCACAGGACTTGGTGCAGAATTGGACATTCTTATGGGATACAAGTTCAATGATGAACTCTCCATCGATGCTGGTTACGCTAACATGTTCGGAACATCTACCATGGAGGCAATCAGAGGAGGAAGCAGAAAAGAGACTTCTTATTGGGCGTACCTGATGATAACATTCAAACCAAAGCTGTTCAATAGCGATAATTTCATGAAAAAGCTGGAGGAAAAGAAAGAAGGATAGGACAACTTTCAAATAAATAATAGCGAAATGGCAGGCTCAAAACCTGCCATTTTGTTTTTCAGGTCATACACTTTTATGACATATATCACATTATCATTGCTGTCCAATTCGGTTATTTACACCAAGATATAACGCTATGAAGATTATTGATACAACAACAGGGAAAAGGGTAGGAGCAGAAACGCGTCAGATCAACAAGAAACTGAAGGAGGAAGATCCGATTCTGCGCAATGCATCAAAGGATTTGGATCAGGAGGAACTTTCGCCCATGGATCCACCCGAGGCACACGAAACCAACACTCCAAACCCTGTAAAAGAAGGAGAGGAGCATCCGCTTATTAGACAATACATGGATGAGCATGTGGCTGCCATTAAGGTGGTTGATGAGTTTGAGAAGGCCATGAATAATTTCAAGGAGGCTGGATACAAATTGAATAATGAGATAAACAGCTCACTAAAAAAGTTTTTCGAATTTTTTGAGAAGAACCTTTTGGATCACAACAGAAGAGAAGAGCACGAACTTTTTCCACTGCTTCACCAAAGAATGATAGAGGATGGTGAGCGCAGTATAAGCGAAACTCCGACCACCGCAGTTGACATGATGGAAGACGACCACGTTAAATTCATACAACTTGGAGCTTTGGCGTTCAATCTTCTAGGATTGGCGGCCCGTTTGCCAGACCCCAATTCGAGCCATTTTACCTATGATGTGGCATACGATAATTCTAGAGAGTTGATTGAGATGATTCGCCTCCACATCTATCGGGAAGATCATATTGTATTCCCTCTAGCCCACAAACTCATATCGTGGGAAGAGTTGAGTGCTCTTAAATCTTGATTTTGCAGAAGCCAGAAAATATATTGACCGATGCGTTCGGAAGGAAACACGATTATTTGCGTATTTCTCTCACGGAGCGCTGCAATCTGCGCTGCTTCTATTGCATGCCTGCAGAAGGAATTCCGCTTCGACCAAAGGATCATTTCATGCGGACCGAAGAAATCATTTCCATCGCAAAAACCTTTGTGGAACTTGGGGTGAAAAAGATTCGCCTCACTGGTGGAGAGCCGCTTATAAGAAAGGATGCGGACAGCATCATCAAGCAACTTTCCGAACTGCCTATTGAACTGGGTATTACCACCAACGGAATTCTAGTGGATCAGTTCATCGATTGTTTTGAAGAGTCTGGCCTCAAGGCGATTAACGTTAGTTTGGACAGCTTACAGCACGAGAAAATGGCGTCTATAACTAGACGCGATTATTTTAATCGCATCATGAGCAACATCCAACTGCTTATTGACAGAGGGTTTGACGTAAAGGTCAACACGGTAGTGATGCGCGGAACGAATGATGACGAGATTACCGATTTTATTGAGTGGACACGGAACACCAATGTTCATGTACGTTTTATCGAATTTATGCCTTTTGGAGGCAACGATTGGGACTGGAGCAAAGGAGTATCGCTTGATGAAATATTGAGCAGAACCACAGATAGATTCGGAGCTTTCGGTTTTGAACGTATTACCGACCGAGCCAACGACACATCCAAAAATTACCGACTTAAGGGCGGAATTGGAACGTTTGCTGTTATCAGTTCGGTAACCAATCCGTTTTGTGATACCTGCAACCGTATTCGGCTTACCGCAGACGGAAAATTGAAGAACTGTCTGTTTTCAAACTCAGAAACCGACCTACTTACATCCTTGCGAGCTGGCAATAATATCTTAGAACTAATTCAGGATAATATTCTCAACAAACGGTCAATGCGTGGAGGAATGGATTCTATCAGCGACTTTTCAAACCCTGCTCTGAATCAGCAGAACAGAAGTATGGTAGCAATTGGTGGCTGATTTTTACTTTCGCCCAAAATTGAAACTATGAAATCGTCAGACCTCAGTCAGCTTGATCAACTATTTCGGCAATTCTGTAGTAAAGAATGGCGTGACCTTGCCCGCAAGAATACCGTTATGTTGAGCTTCAAACCTGGGGAAACCATCTTCAAGGAAGGTCAGAAAGTGGAAAGCATGTACATGATTGAAAAAGGTCGTGTAAAGGTTTTTTCAAACTATACCAAGGAAATTGAAGTGGTTATCCGTTTTGCCACCAATGGACAAACGCTAGGGCACAGAGGATTGGGAGATGATGGAATCTTCCCAGTCTCAGCCGAAGCACTCTCAGAGACTTCCGTAAACATCTTGCCCCTAAATATCTTCGAAGACCTTCTCAGAAACAATAATGAATTCTGTTACTACTTCATGATGTTCGTGGCGGAAGAACTCAGACGCACCGAACGACAACAGAAGAATCTGCTGAATATGACCGTTAAGCAACGGGTTGCAAAGGCGGTTAAAATGAACGTTGAGGCTTTTGGGTTCACTAAAGAAGATCCTCAACTTCTGAGTTTTACCATCACACGCAAAGACATATCATCGCTAGCCAACACCACATACGAATCAACAGTGAGGAGTCTTAGTGAGCTTCAATCTGAGAAGGTGATAAAAATTGTTGGTAAGAAGCTGAAGGTGACCAATCTTGAAAAGCTCTGCGAGATTACTTCTTGCTAATCAGCGGAAGGAATCAAAAACGGATTCTCTAGTAAATTAGCAGTAACCTGTGGAGGTTTTGGATAACCCATCGCATTGAGTTCTACCATGTATTTCCTACTTGTTTCTATGTAAGTATCGGCTGTAGATTCTACGGAATCAAGCGGGATAGTGAATCTGTTCGTCTATTTCTTCTAGGCTTTTTACGTTCAGGTGCGGCTATTATTTCTAGTCAGATTATTCAGAGTACAGTTTACAGGATACAAAAAATGGTCAGCTTTCAGAATTAACCGAAAGCTGACCATTGAATAATAAGGGTTGAACTAATTGTTCTTCGACTTGAATCCTGGGAAATAACTTCCTGGTTTTCTAATTGTTTTATGATTCCAGTTCCAGATTACCAATTGGTAACCTCTCCAGAGGTAATCTACTGGTGCTACTAGGAAGTGAACAAATCGTGTGAAAGGAATAATAGCAATCATGAAGAATGCTGAAATAATGTGCAACTGAACGAGCCAAGGCATAGCGCTTACAGCAGCAATGTCAGGATTCAAGGCAAAAACTGATCGCAAGTATGGAGTAAGAACTGCTGCGAACCATGAAGAACCCCAGCGCACAAAAAACGCTACTCCTAAACCTGTTACAATCTGCGTGATGAGTACTGCATAAACCAACATGTCCATTTTGTTGCTCACAATAAGAATACGTGTGTTTCCCAACCTTCTTTTGATAAGAAGCAATAGTCCGGCCAAGCCAGCAAGGGCAAAAGCAAATGAGCTGACTTCGAGAATAAGCAATCGTACTGGTTCACCGTTCCAAGCTAAAACTGAGCTTGGGAAAAGGAATGCAATCAAGTGTCCGAAGAAGATGACCAATAATCCCCAGTGAAAAGGTTGGCTACCCCAGAACAACTTCTTTCTTTCCAAAAACTCAGAAGAAAGAGAGGAGACCTGAAATCCTCGGTTCATGTATCTGTAAATTGATCCGATAACGAATATGAGCAGACAGATGTAAGGGAATGCTGCAAACATCAAGGTGTTTAGCATGCCCCATTGTGCTTCTAAACCTGTAACAAGGAGGTACGCAATACCAGCAGCGGCTACCATCATACCGCCTAGAACACCAGCAAAATTGGTCTTGGCCGGTTCTCTTACGGCATACGAGTCGTTGAGAACGAGTTTAGCATTAATAACCGTGTAAACAGTTATCGCTGTGATTAGTAGTGCACCGAGAACGAGCCAGGTCACAAGGCTATCAGCTTGAAATGTGTTCAATAACATAAGTGTTGTCATTACTTCTGGTTTTTAATAGGTATGTGTGTGATATTACAAGTGCCGCAATCATCTACAGGCGCGGCTGCTCTTAGTGGGTCTACATTTGGTTTTACTTCTGCAATGGCGATTTCTTTGAAGTCTTCATTGAGCATTATGAGAAGCGCCTCAATCGCATCCTTATAAATATTGCCGTTTTTCTGGCCTTCAAGGATGAGCGCATTGTGCTTCTTCTTCAACATTTCGGTGCGAATGCGCATCCGTTGGTCTCCGAATTCCTTCAGCATCATGCGAAGTGCAGGTATCATTATTCTGCCAGCCAATTCTTCTCTGAAATTGTCGTCTTCAATCTTTGGAAGGAGTGTAAGTACGCTTGCCAGATTATCAGGAAGTTCTTCCCCACAATCATTGTTTGCAGCGGCTTGCTCACGCTTCATGTTCACAAGAAACTCTCCGCGCTTGTAATCTTCTCCGAAAATCACAAAACCAAGATCCAGATAACAGATGGCCTGAACGTGGAATGTCTTTGCGTACACTTCCTCAATTTCATACTGCTCTGTTTCGTTGACCCAATCGGAATAGCGCGAAAGTGCTAATGCCGCTTCAGGATACTGCGATTGCAACATGGCAACCACATCAATTACCTGGGCTTTTACATCCTTAGATGGGTATCGGAATACATCCCCCATCAGCGCATACTGCTCATATGTCTGAGTAGCGATCATAGTCCGCGCTCTGGTCGTTGTTTAAATCCAAATCCAGTGTTTCCTTTCACATCTGCCGTAGCTTCAAGCATTTCAATGCTTTCTTCACGGTGTGCTGGTGGAATTACAAATCGCTCTTCGAAAGTTGCAAGTGCAGTCAATCTGAAGATTTCATCTGCTTCCTTGGAATTGGTTTTTCCACCTTCCAATGCTGCAGCTACTTCTGCTGCAGTCAAATCGCCAACAGTTGTATTTCTTCTGCTGATCTTAACGGCAAGTAGTTTCTTCAACACATCCTCAACTTTTCCTTTATCACCTGCGGTGAAAAGAGAAGCGAGATACTGCATTGGCAATCTTGATTTCTCGATACCCGCCCAAAGGCTTTCAGTTGTGCTGTCATAAACACCATCTGAGTCTACACTTGCCATTGCTGGGAGCATTGGTGGAACGTAGAACAGGTTAGGAAGTGTTCTGAACTCTGGGTGAAGTGGCAATGCAATGCCCCAAACTTTTACGAATTTGTAAACTGGAGATTGCTGTGCTGCTCTAATTGTAGAGTCTGCAATACCGTTCGCTTTAGCTGCTTTAATCACGTTTTCATCAAACGGATCCAAATAAATTCCCAACTGAGCGTCTACAAGATCTTTCTCTTCAGATGATGCAACTGCTTCAATTCGGTCTGCATCATAAAGCATTACTCCCAGGTAACGAATACGTCCTACACAGCTGTGCATACAAGCTGGTGCTTGTCCGCTTTCCAAACGTGGGTAGCAAAGGATACATTTTTCTGATTTACCAGTGTTCCAGTTGTAGTAGCTTTTCTTGTAAGGACATGCGGTAACACACATTCTCCAAGCTCTACATCTTTCTTGGTTGATTAATACAACGCCATCTTCACCTCTTTTGTAAAGAGCACCTGATGGGCAAGAACCAACACAGGCTGGGTTCAGACAGTGATTACAGATACGTGGCAAATAGTGCAACGACATCTGCTCCAATTGGAACATGCTTTCCTGCTCGGCAGGGGTAAGGTTCTTGAAGTTTACGTCATTACGAGCGTAGTCTGGTGATCCACCCAAATCATCATCCCAGTTAGGACCAGATTTAAGGTCGATGTTCTCTCCAGTTACCAACGATACTGCACGTGCAGTTGGCTGGTCGTCTCCTTCTGGAGCATTGAACAAATCCTCATACTTATAAGCCCAAGGCTCATAATAATCTTCCAAAACAGGCATGTGTGGGTTATGGAAGATGTTCTTCAAACCTTTCAGTTTTCCAGCACCTTTCAGCGAAACGGAGTTTCCGTTCTTTTCCCATCCACCTTTATAAATATCCTGATCTTCCCACTTTGTAGGATAGCCGGTACCTGGTTTTGTTTCCACGTTATTCCACCACATGTACTCTGCACCTTTTCTGTCGGTCCAAACGTTTTTACATGCTACAGAACAAGTATGACATCCGATACATTTATCGAGATGAAAAACCATTGAAATCTGTGATCTTATATTCATAACCCTTTTAGTTATTAGCCCCTCCCAACCTCCCCAAAGGGGAAGTGTTTGTTGCCGTTATTTTTCTATTCTGTTTTGACTAGTTCGCTATCTATCTAATTCTCCTATCAAAAGACAACTTTGTCCATTTTTCGCACCAACACGTGGGTATCACGGTTCACACCTACTGGTCCCCAGTAATTGAAGTGGTAAGTGAATTGTCCGTAACCACCAGCCATCAAATTTGGCTTGAGGTGAACCCGTGTGAAACTGTTGTGTCCACCCGCTCTTCTGTTGCCACGTACTTGCGATTTTGGAACCGTGTACGTTCTCTCTGGAGAGTGATAAACGA
The DNA here is from genome assembly GCA_021741155.1 of Flavobacteriales bacterium. Classification (GTDB taxonomy): domain Bacteria; phylum Bacteroidota; class Bacteroidia; order UBA10329; family UBA10329; genus UBA10329. Next base: position 16,623 of record JAIOYP010000022.1, read on the forward strand.
TACAAACTCCGCTTGGAATTCTCGCGCTTACACAAGCACGGGTACAATACACACCGTGGTCATTGTAAACTTCCACCCAGTCGTTGTCTTTCACACCGATTGATGCTGCATCTTTCTCACTCATCCAGCATGGCTCCATACCTCTCGAAAGTGTAAGCATTCGAAGTGTATCACCGTAGGTAGAGTGGATGTGCCACTTTCCGTGTGGAGTAAGAACGTTCAACATTTTGGCCTTACCGTCATTCACCGTTTTTCTCAAATCACCATAAACAGCTGGCTTCGGAGATGGCTTGTAAGTGGTAAGGTGCTCACCGAACATGATGTAGGCATCATGATCCATGTAGAAGTGCTGACGACCTGTCATTGTTCTCCAAGGAACCAGTTTGTCCACGTTGTAAGAGTAGGCTGCATAAGCACGTCCGTTGTTCATCAAACCTGACCATACTGGCGAGGTGTTGTAACGGTTCGGATGCGCTTGAAGATCTTTGTAGTTGATTCTCACATCTTGCTGACCTTCTCCAAGATCTGCCAACACCAGACCTGTCTTCACTTCCATGTTCTTGTAAGCACGGTAGTTGAGTTTTCCGTTGGTAAGTGTAGAGAGCGAAAGAACCGCGTTACACGCTTCCACGTCCTCTCTTAGCGAAGGATACTCTTTACCATTTATTACCTGAACGTGGCGTTTGTCGGCCAACATTTCGTTGTATACATCATCGCACATGTAATGATTACCGTGTGCGCCAAGACCACTCTTTGCAATGCCATCGCCCAAGGAGATGAACTTGTTATAAATCTGCGTGTAATCGCGTTCTACAACTACGATTTTGTGCATGGTCTTTCCTGGAATTGGCTCACATTCGCCTTTGCTCCAGTCCTGCATTTTTGGTTGCGAGATCTCGTCCTTACTATCGTGAGATAGTGCAACGTTCACAACATCCTTCACTGGTTTTGGGAAGTGAGTTTGTGCCAGTTCGCTTACTTTCTTAGCGATGGTCTGGAATATCTGCCAATCCGTTTTAGCTTCCCAAACTGGTGGAACTGCCTCTGAAAGTGGGTGGATGAACGAGTGCATATCTGTACTGTTCAAATCCGCTTTCTCATACCATGAAGCCGTAGGCAACACCATATCAGAGTATAGCGCAGTCGTATCCATTCGGAAGTTGATGTCAATCACCAAATCCATTTTTCCAGAAGGAGATTTCTCACGATACGTGATATCGGTACACGTTTCGTGTGCAACCTCGTCAGCAATATCGTTGTGATGTGTTCCGAGATAGTGGTTCAGCATGTACTCGTGCCCTTTGGCAGAAGACATCAATGCATTACCTCTCCAAATAAACCATACACGTGGGAAGTTGATCGGATTGTCAGGGTCGGCCACAGAGTGAACCAACTCTTTGCTTTTCAGCTTGTCAACCATGTAGCTAACAATACCAGCGTCATCCGTTGCTCCTGCTTTTTCGGCATCCTTCACAATATCAAGATTGCTCTTGTTGTATTGTGGATAGAATGGCAACCAACCATTTCTCACCGCCATTACAGACCAGTCTGCAGAGTGCATTTTGGCTCTTGGCTCGGCATTGTTCGGTAAGCTGTTGTAGTCAGCCTGATTTCCATCGTATCTCCATTGGCTGGAGTTGATGTAATGCCAAATTGGTGCTTGCTGTAGTCTTGCAACAGTTCCCCAATCTTTAGAAGACATGATGGCTCCCCAGCTTTCTACTGGAGCAAGTTTTTCTTGACCTACGTAGTGGTTCATTCCACCACCGTTCTTACCGTTGCAACCTGTAAGCATCTGCGCCATAATGGAAGCACGATACATAAGGTTTCCGTGGAACCAGTGGTTGATGGCCGCACCAACAATCACCATACATTTTCCTTCGGTGGTTTCGGCAGTGCTTGCCCATTCACGAGCAAATTTGATTACTGTTTTCTTACCGATACCAGTGAAAATTTCTTGCCAAGCTGGAGTGTAGGCGTGCTCTTTATCGTTGTAGTCTGAAGGATATTCTCCAGCCAATCCACGACCTACACCATATTGTCCCATGGTTACATCGTAAATCGTAGCTACCGCGATTTTCTCTCCATCAACAGTCGTAAGGTATCTTACTGGAATACCTCTGTTGGCTGTTTTCTTGAGACCATACTCCATAAACTCAACCTGTAGCACATCATCTTTCTTATCGATGAATGTCAGAGCTGGCTCATAAGGCTTGTTGTCTGGACCGTTCTCATATTTCAGGTTCCAGTTTCCTTTTTGATCATCCCAACGGTAACCTACTGTTCCTTTTGGAGACATAAGATCGCCAGTGGCTTCATCAGCAACCAAGAATTTCCATTCTCCGTTGCTTATATCCTTGTATTGCTTAACGCGATTAGCACGAACCATTTTACCTGGCTTGTACACATTTCCGTCTTTGTTCAACTCAATCAAGAAAGGACTATCAGTATAACGCTTCACGTAATCTTGGAAGTACTTGACTTTCTTATCTACGTGATATTCTTTCAGAATTACATGCGTAACTGCCATCCAGAATGCACCATCAGAACCAGCGTGAGCAGGGATCCATTGGTCAGCATGCTTTGCCACCATACTAAAGTCAGGAGACATAACAACCGTTTTGGTTCCGTTGTGTCTTGCTTCCGCGAAGAAGTGGATGTCTGGCGTACGGGTCATACCAAGGTTGGCTCCCATACTTACCAAGAATTTTGCGTTGAACCAATCGGCACTTTCGCAAACATCTGTCTGCTCTCCCCAAACTTCAGGGAATGCATTTGGAAGATCGCAATACCAATCGTAGAAGCTCAAGTTCACACCACCCATCAATTGTAGGTAACGTGCTCCTGAGGCATAGCTCAACATACTCATGGCAGGAATAGGCGAAAAGCCAATGATTCTGTCTGGACCGTATTTTTTCACGGTATAGATGTTAGAGGCTGCAATCAGCTCCAATACATCATCCCAATGAACTCTACGGAATCCACCTTTACCTCTTGCCCATTGGTAACGAGCTCTTTTCTTCTCGTCATTCTGGATGTTTTCCCAAGCAGCAACAGGGTCGCCACCTGCTTTTTCTTTTTCCGCACGGAAAATATCAAGCAATGCACCTCTCATTAAAGGATACTTTACCCGAATAGGGCTGTACAAGTACCAAGAGTAAGAGATACCTCTTTGGCAGCCACGTGGTTCATAAGGAGGTAATCCTTCTTCCAAAAGAGGATAATCCAATGCCTGCATTTCCCAGACAACGATGCCGTCTTTCACATGGATGTTCCAAGAGCAACCACCAGTGCAGTTTACACCGTGAGTACTTCTCACAACCTTGTCATACTGCCAGCGGTTGCGGTAAAATTCTTCCCATTTACGGGTTTTTGGCGATATAATATCTTCTATCCAGCCCATAGTTTTGCGGTTGTTAGATTGAACGTAATTGTCTGTTGTTGATGTCGTCTTTTGCTGATTTTCTCAGTCTTCCCTTCCAGGTAATTCCTATCACAATAAAAATGAGGATGAGACCACCGAAACCATACACAAGCATGAGGGTTTGACCACCATCGGAAAGGTCAAAGTATTTTGTGTTGTCCACTGCTACCGATTCGCCATCGTTTGATTGCTTGAGGAAAGCCGCTATTGCGTGAATTTCTCCCTCTGTAAGCGCTGCAGTACCGTTGTAAGCGTTTGTCATGGCAGGGAATGGCGGAGCTCCAAGAATTCCAGCAACACCCGCGTGGCCTCCCATTCTGCCAAAAGCATACGTTAGGTCTTTTGCCATTCGTCCTCCAGGTATCACGCCCTCTCCTGTTACATTATGACAAGAAATACAAGATGGCCCGCCTCCTGCAAGTCGTAAACCTCCTTGGAAATAGGCTTTGCCATTTGCAAAATCTTCTTCTGTGTATGCTATAGGTGCTTCTTCAACTACTGCGGCTACTGCTCCATCTGCTGACGCAGCAGCGGCTCCAAAGCTTCCCAAGTAACCTACCAATGCTGTCAATTCCGCATCAGATAGCGGGAAAGATGTCATTGGGATTTTGTACTCTTCGAAAATAGCAACGGCATCGGCATCACCCGATGCTACCATTGCTTGCGAATTGGTAATGAACGACTTTACCCAGTCTTCAGATCGTCTTTCGGTTACCCCAGTAAGATCTGGCCCGACTAATCTCGTTCCCATCTTGTGACAGGCAGAGCAGTTTTTGATAAATAGCTGCTCACCATCCTGTGCTATAGCTCCAACAGTTGCGGAGCATGAAACAACTATCGCTAAGACAAGCCTAGTAATTAGCTGTTTTTTTGATTTGGTTCTTTTGCCCATTATGAATGCGTTTTTCTAGGGGCAATGATCAACATGAATTCGTAATTACAATATGATATAAATCATAAATTGTATTGATGTAGTTCACTTTAGCGTTGATGACTCAAAATCATCTATTAAGTATCAGGAGCGTGAGTTGGACCTCATAACTTATGATTGTTCTTGGGCAAAAAGAAGAAGTGTCAGAATGAGAAAGAGTTTACAACCGAGGCCACTGTGTTTGCATGATTGGTTTAAGACTGTTTTTTTTGCTTTTAGTTTTGGTTCTACTGTTATTCTAAAGGAAGTGAGAATTTGGAGGTAATGGATAATTCGTATCAGCCCTATCCACAGTTTTGGAACCTTATGACCTAATTTGATACTTCCACTAAATTCGTGGTAGTACTTTAGTTTTTGTGAAAAACAACCGGTATGACTAAATCTACTGTCTAGCAGGTTCAGGTGCTTTGAGCGAGAGACAAAGGACGAGGGGACGGATGCTGCTGGATGGAACACGGGTTTTCGCGTTGCTCAAACACACTGAGAACACTTAAAATACTGATAAATGCGGAGAGGGTCGATACGTTCGGTTTGCGAAAGGGACGAATAACGAAGGACAAGATGAGACTGAGAACATGGAAGCCAAAAGGTGGCGTTGAATGGATGAGCTAAAAATTATTGATGAACTGAGGTGTAAGTGATTTGTGCATACATTGCGCGCAAGAAGAGTAACAGGTTTAGCACTCTTTCAACCACTTTACATCGCACTCATGTTTACTGTTACATCTTTCCGTTCAGGGATTTCGTATACCCTCATCATTGCTTGTATTTCACTTTTGTCTTCATGTTTTCCGTGTGCTACCATGGACTGCGGCAATGGCGTTTGCGTATCTGGCGGTTGCGAATGTTATGACGGTTATTATGGCGATGAATGTCAATATTCCAATGCTGGTACGGCAGGGTATGATTGTGTGGGTGGCAGTTGCACTTACACTACCGTAAATGGGACCTATAGCACCTATGCAGACTGCGACAATGCTTGCGGATCGGGAGCAGCAGGGTATGATTGTGTGGGTGGCAGTTGCACTTATACTACCGTAAATGGAACCTATGCTACCTTGTCTGATTGCCAAAATGCATGTGCTTCGGCTTGCAATTATGAGATTTTTACTGGAAACGTTACATGCAACGACCCTAGTTATGTTCCTGTGTCTGCTACAGCGTGCTGCTCGCCATCCTACCCATTTCATTGTCCAGAAACTGGTCTGTGCTACACCACATGTGAGGCTGCCGATGCGGCTTGTAGTGCTGCCATGGTAGTAAAGGGAGTTGTTAATGGCGGCAGTGCAGGTTACGTATGTAGCAGTGGCAATTGCAACTATGTAAGTTCAGGAGCAACCTACCAAACCTTGGAGCAATGCCAGAGTGCTTGCAGCGGTGGCGGCAGCGCAGGGTATGACTGTGTAAGCGGCAGCTGCAACTATGTGAGCAGCGGTGCCGATTATGCCACGCAGTCTGCCTGCCAATCGGCTTGCGGAGGAAGTGGGCCAGCTACCGGAATGGTGTTCGTTAAAATCTACTACCAACCCACAGCACCCTGCACAGCCACTCAAATAAACCACACCCTTAGGTTCTATTACTATTGCGCCCATGGCACATCTCTTAATAGCGTGGCAGCAGGTATTTGGACTGCAGGGCAGGATGCTGGCGGTGTGTATAGAACAGCCACGTTTGGAAACGAGACGGCCGCTCTATGCGGGCACGGAAGCACCCTCTACAACCGCATCTATCGTTTAGAATGGGAAGTAACTCCTGCCACTGGCTCTTACCCCAGTGAGTGCATACAAAGTGGAGCTTTTAACATCGACTTTCAGAATCAGGTAAAAAACCTGATAGTAGATTGGAATTGAACCCAAAAGACGGTTTCTGTTTTACCCAAACACCATTTACGAATCAGTTATAAACTGATTGGGTTACGATGGCATGAGTGCCTCTACGAAACGTACTTACGGGCGGGGGAGTTAGGGCCTACTCTAGGGCAATCGCCTACTAAAATTATGGTTTCTTGACTTATTATATAAATCGTTAATCTCAGTTCGTTAATCGTTTTTCGCCAATCAAATCAGTAAGCGATTGCCCTAGGGCCTACTCTTGCAAACTGTTCTCAGTGATGCGTTTAACATATACAATTTTTCTGCTTTGCTCTCCTTGTCTATAGATTAGTTCGTATTTATTGGGAAGTGATTTGAATAATAAACTGATGGTTTCAAAGCCATAGGTTCGTGGATCAAAGGTGGGGTCTATGGTTCTAAGTTTGGCAGCTACATCTCCCATATACGCGAGTCCGTCTATATCCATTGCCATATCTACGGCCTTATCTAATTGCTGCGTATCCAGCGGTTGTTTATCTATTTTTGAATAGAAGCTGGCAAGGTCGCTAAGGCTTCCAAGTATTTTTAATCCTCTTAATTTTGGTGTTTTCGCTTTATATTCATCTTTATTCTCTTCCGGTTTAGTTTCATCGGTTTCATCTCTTTTTTGAGATTGTAGGTTTTCAGTAAACACAAATATCTCGCAAGCTCGCTGAAAGGCTTGTGGGGTTTCTGATTTGCCTATGCCGATAACAAAAAGACCTTGTTCTCTTATTCGTAAAGCTAGGCCTGTATAATCGCTATCGCTAGAGGCAATACAAAATCCGTTTACCAAACCATCGTGCATAATATCCATGGCATCAATAATGAGAGCGGAGTCGGTTGAATTTTTTCCGTACGTGTAGGCGAATTTTTGAACCGGACGAATGGCGTAAGTGTTGAGTATATCTTTCCAATTGATGAGGTGAATGTTGGTAAAGTCTCCGTAGGAGCGCCTAATGGTTATTTTGCCATACTTGCCTACTTCAGAAATAATTTCGGAGATAAGCTTTGGACTGGTGTTGTCGGCATCTATCAGCAGGGCAAGTTTGAGTGATAAGGTGTTGTCTTCCATCTGTAGAAATTAGGGGAGTTTTGTATTAATTTGGTTGGATATAGGGGAGTGGGCTTTGGGCATGTGTTACAAATTTACGGCAGTTAGGGCAATAAATGAGAAGATGAGATTTGCTCGGTTTGTGAAAGGAGCGTAGGGCATTTTTTAACCACACTGAACACGGAGAATACACGGAGGTACACACAGAAAAACGGAATAAATCCGTTCCCTCGTCCTTTGTCCCTCACCCTCGTCCCTCACCCTCGCACTCTCTGTGCAGCTCCATTTTCTCCATTATCCTCTGTGCAATAACCCGAAGAATCCGTCCTAATCTGCTAATCTGCTAATCTGCTAATCAGGAAACAGGAAACTCGAAACACGCAACACGAAACACCAAACAGGAAAAAAGGAGCGGAGTAATCTCATATGCTAATCTGCTAATCTGCTCATTCGTTAATTCCCTAATCAACCAAACTGCAATCTCCATTGCCGAAAACTTAACGCAACACTCTTCTTAGGTTTACGTTATCCTGATATTATCCTAGTTTCGTGACATGAAGAATTTCCTAGTAATTGTAGCACTCATTCTGAGTGTAAACGTGTTTGCTCAAGAGGGACAAAGCAAGCTGGTTTGGCATACAGATATGGTTACTGCTGTAGATAAAGCCGTGGCCGAAAAGAAACCATTATTCCTGTTTTTTACCGGAAGCGATTGGTGCGGATGGTGCAAACGCTTGCAAGCCGAAGTTTTCTTCACTCCAGAGTTTGAAAAATGGGCAACTGACAACGTGATTTTGTTGGAGCTAGATTTTCCTAGAAGAACCGAGCAACCAGAGGCTTTGAGAGAGCAGAACATGAACATTCAGCGCATGTTTGATGTGCGTGGCTATCCAACCATTTGGTTTGTAACACCAACCAAAAATGGAACTGAGATTGGCTTTGGCAAGATAGGAAGTACAGGTTATGTCAACGGAGGCCCGCAAGCCTGGATAGCCGAAGCGGACAGAATTCTGACAACACAACCATAATGGCTATGCGCCCAACTGTACTGGACACACGGATTGAAGACTGTACGCAGAAATAATTTTATGCTTGTCCGCTTTCTTCCCAATTAATATGTATAGAAAATCAAATAGCCACTGATGCACGGATTTCCACTGATTGCTCTGATTATTTTTACTCTGCGAAAAAATCTGCGATAATCCGTGCATCTGTGGCTAAAAATATGTTTCGAGAATCAATGTGGGGAAAGTTGCGGATAAGGATAAATAATTTGATAGGGGAAGTAGGAAGTAGAAGATGAGTAGTACCAAGCGAAAGAAAAATGATACCATCGTTCCCGAATATGCGGGACCATTTGTTGCACCCAAATCAGAGTATTTTAAGGAGAAAGAGGTGTTTGACGAGGCCGTGGGGTTAGATTTTATCACCCATGCAAACGAAACCACGCGTAAAGGACAAAAGTTTCTTGCAGGATTAAGTCATGGAACATCGCCCTCAGGTGCCTATCAATACATTCTCGACCATTGGGATAAGCTTAGCAAACCAGAATTACTTCGTTTCACGTTTGTAAACTCTAAGCTCAAACGCCAACGTGGATTGGTTGGTGTGATGGATGCTGTTGGATTTTTAAAGTCGCTGCTGCTTTCTGGCCGCATCAAGAAGGATCAGATTTTGGGTCGTGGGTTCAATCGGAACAACATGGAGGAATACTGTGCCGAAATGAACCTCAAGTTAGGCGAATATCTTGCCGATAATAACAAGCAAGGAATGGATTACCTGTTTATTGCCACCGATTCGGCAGGTAGAGTAGCTGGCGTTACGCGTTATTCAGATGCCTTCCATATTCATGATATCGTCTGTGTGGTAAGCGATAGGGCCGAAAAGGAATTAACCCTCACGCCAAGCTTTATTCTAAAAAGCAGCCGCATTGCTTTTCTTGCCACAAAGGCAGATAAACGAAGGGCACTTGCATGGCTGTATTACCGTTGGGGCAAGCACGATGAAAGTCCGAGTTTTCTGCGTTTCATAGATAATTCGGAAAAACGGTTAAAGGTTTTTATTGATGATAAAGCACTCACATGGCCTCAACTCAAGATTGAGCGAGAAACGCCCCACGGTGTCAGTACCATCAAAATAGACCTTCCAAAGCCTTATGCTTATTTTGCCAAGAGCAAAAAACCTGTTGTTCTGCTCATACACGGATTCTTAGGATTGAACTCCTATGATGCGTTGCTTACCGCAATTCCTACCAAAAAGTATTTGGCTGCTGCCATGCACTACGGTTCTATTCCACATGGGCTTCCTATCAACGATTATTCGAACCACATTGTATCCAATATTGATTTGGTGGTGACGTATTTCGGAGATTTGGGTCATCCAGTTTACATCTTCGATCACTCCATGGGAAATATCTATTTCCAAATGATTGAGCGCGATTTTGACAACCTTCCTGGTGTGAGAAAATACCTCAGAGGCAGAATTGGAGCTAATCCATTCTTTGGCGAAGAATCTAAGCATGCATCTATTGGATTTTTGGATAATGTGATACTGCCCTCTAGTCTAGGATTTGCCACCCGCACTGTATTTTCTGCTGCCAGAAGGTTCATCCCATTAGAATCGAATGTTGGAATGCGTAATCGCGGAATCTACCTTTCAGAATGGTTGATTAAAAAGGATTCTTCCATGCGCGATCGGGTTTGGAAAGCAGTAAAAGGACGTATCCTTTACCTAATGACCACCATCGGTTCGTTGCCCGAGTTGAATCGAATTCCGATTGAACAGGCATTGAACAGACTACCTGCCAAGATATTTGCCATTCAGGTTCATTCGGCTTTAATTGAATCGAAAGCATTTGACAAACAAAAGGATTTTCCGAATATGAAAGCCCATGGTATTCCTATGCTGATTCTTAAAAGTGAGCGCGATTCTGTTGCTAAATATGTGGGTCGTATTTACGACAATAGCCACGCGCAGGTAATTGATATTACGGATGAAGACGAACGAGATACTTTCCGCGAACATCTGTACCACATGGTAAATCCATTGCTAACCACAGTTGTTATTGAAGGGTTTATCGAAAATGCAGAGGCAGCTGTTTACAACTCACAGCAATCTGGAGAAGTTGCTGTATGAGCATGATTTAACTAGTACAACAAGGTCCTAGGTGATTGACATGAAATAGCCACTGATGCACAGATTTTCACCGATTTTTCCACAGATATTTAGTGTTCTTTCTGTGGAAATCTGTACATCTGTGGCAAAAAATATGTTTTTCAATTCACTTGGTAATAAGACCCGAATATCCTGATGATTCAACCTGTCAAAACCTCGTTTTCAACGCTAATTCTTTTAGCGCTTTCGCTTGCTTCGTTTTCGCAGAAAACCACCTTTGATGAAGAAAAGCACGCAGCTGCACCCGACTATTCGATAGAACAAAGTTGGTCGGTGCTTCCGTTTAGAAATGATGTGGCCGATGTAGTGCCAAAGGGCGAAACATGGATTTCCGATAGTCTTAAAGAGGTGGATGTGTTTTACGTGCATCCGACCATCTACCAAAAAGGGCCACTTTGGAATGCAAGTTTAGACATGGAGAAAATCAACAGAAAGGTTGATAAATACCCCGTTCGTTTGCAGGCAAGTGTGTTTAATGAAACCTGCCGCGTTTATGCTCCGCGATACAGACAAGCCGTAGTTAGTGTTTTCTACAATGCATCTGAAGATGGCGCTAAGGCTTTAGACTTTGCTTATCAGGATGTGAAACGGGCATTTGAGTATTACCTCAAACACAACAACCATGGCCGTCCGTTTATTATTGCAGGGCATAGTCAGGGTACGCACCATGCAAGGCGTTTGCTTCGCGAAATGATAGATACTACGGCCTTGCAAAAGCAGATGGTGGCTGCCTATATTATTGGTTTTACCATAGTTGATACCCTGTATGAGAATCTAAAAATCTGCGAAAGTGCAGACGAAACGGGCTGCTACATAACATGGATGAGTTATAAGGAAGGGTTTACGCCTACCACCATTTGGCATAAGAACACGCAAAGCATCAATCCACTTACCTGGACAACAGATACCAGCAAAGTGGTAGTTGAGGATTATTCAAAAACGGTGGTGCTTAACCCAAAACGGCTGCGAACCCGAAAGATGGAAGTGCAGATAAAGGATATTGGTGGCAAGGTGCTGTGGGTGCGCACAAAAGCACCTCTGTTTAGATTGATGAAGAACCTTCATGTGGCCGATTACGGTCTTTTCTATATGGATATTGGAGAGAACGTAAAAACACGGGTTGCTGCTTATTGGCAACAATGACGCTTGCCTGAGCGGAGTCGAAGGGAGGTATCTCTTTTGCCTGCCCTTTTGTCCGCCTCAGTCGGAGGAACGAAGCATCTCATTTTTTGTAGGGAAGGAGCCGCTCCCTTCGTGGTGATTGCCTAGCCAATGGCTCAGTACTTAATTGGCTACGAAAACAGACCCTTCGTTCCTCATGGAATCAACTAGCCGGTTTCTTTATATCCCCGCCTAAACGGACGGGCAGGCGTTTGTTACCCTGAGGAACGAAGGGTCTCACAATTATTTAGTGAACAATAGCTTTTGAGGCGGATTGCCACTTTCTAGGCAATCACCATAAAAAAAGGGCTCTTCAAACTCAGGAAAATCCGAGTAAGAAGAGCCTCTTACACACGAGGTGGATGGTATACTATTGAATAATGAATTTCATCGGTTCTAGCCTTGCGCCATCGGCTAAAATAATTCTAAGAATATACATTCCCGATTTCAAGCCATTTAAATTGAGGCTGTTTCCGATTAAAGCCTCAATTCTAATCATTTTTCCGTCAATGCCGAATATTTCTGCTCGATGGTTTCCTGTTTGATTCAATCCTTTGATGAACAATTGATTTGAAGCTGGTTGCGGATACAGCGTAAATGGAATCTCCTCATCCACATCTACAATACCAACCGTGGTAACTGGTGGCACGGCAGAATAGGTGAATTGCTTTGGATTTCCGATAGTGTCGTAAGAATATTCTGCAATAGCCAGCATTTCTTCCTTTGCATGCCAAGAGTAGGAGGTAGAGGTATCAATAGTGGTGCTAAGTACCGCCCACTGCGAAAACGCAAAGAGTTTGTACTCAAGGATATCCGTAGTAAAATCAACTGATTTTACCCGCAGCGCATCATACGTACCTGTTGGCGTAATCAGTGTGCCGTAGGCATCTGTTGTATCGAACACATGACCCGTATGAGTCAATTTAACTCTGTAAACAGGAATTGGAGTGGGTAAACCAGCTCCATCAGCTTCTGTAATAAAAGCATACGTATCATCAAAGTGACTTCCGTAAGTACGTGGAAATTGATGAAGTGTCAACGGATCTGAAAAGGGAGATTCTATCTGTTCACCGGTATTCAATAGGTCGCCTGCCGCTCCAGTAGTGGTGTAAGAATTGGCATCATGGGTAAAAAATAAATAAGAATCAGTGGCTCCTTGCATGGCATAATCAGAGCTTGCAAACACGCTTGAAAAGCCTGTTGAGGCCACCGTTACCACATTTGTTGTTGCAGTTGTGTCGTTAATTGCAGCAGAAAAATTCCAAGTAACTGCCGGCCCAGCTGCGCCAGGTCCGTAAGTTGGAATGGTGTCGCCATATCTTGTAATTTGATCACCAATAGAGGTAAGGTCTGTGCTTAGTAAGGTAATCTGAGCTTGAGAATTGATTGACAATCCCAATGTAACAGCTACGAATACGCCTGTTTGTAAAAGTGTTTTCATGTGGTTTTAGATGAATTTTTCTCGAAGATAGAATTTCGAAGACAAGTTGCATCTTCAAAAGCGTTACAATACAATGCTCGCATTGAAGTTTCTTATTTTAGCAACATGAAAAAATTCCTCTCTATTCTTTCGCTAGCCTTGTTTAGTTCAGTGCTTGCGTTTTCCCAAGGCACCTTGGTAGAAGATACTGTCATTCTTCAACTGAGTTTTGACGATATCAATGATTTGTATGCGCAAAATGGTATTCCCACAGGAATCATTCCTGTTGATTATGAAGTAGATGTTCATCGCGTTATTTATACTACACCAGATGTGGATGGTATAACTCCTACAACGGCATCTGGTCTCGTGTTTATACCTAAAGATGATACATGTAGAATGCCACTAATGGCATACTTACACGGAACCAAGGTTTTGAGAACCGAAGCATTTTATGATTTGCAAGGAGAATGGTTTTTGGGCGTATTGACCGCATCTTCTGGCTATGTAATGTGTTTGCCAGATTATTTAGGATTGGGAGCAGGGCCCGGCATTCATCCGTATCAACACGCTAGGTCAGAAGCAACAGCTTCCGTTGATATCCTTCGGTCGGCCAGAATCATCTGTGGCGAACTAGATTTAGAATTGAACGACCAGTTGTTTCTAGTCGGTTATTCGCAAGGCGGCCATTCAGTTTTGGCCACTCATAGAATGATTCAAGAAGAATTATCTAATGAGTTTACAGTTACTGCTTCCGCTCCCGGAAGCGGCCCTTACGATATGTCGGGCTCGCAACTCGATATGGTTGCATCCTTCGAACCATACTCGCAACCGGGCTATTTGCCGTACTTGATTCAATCCTATCAGCATGTTTACGGAAACCTTTATACTACGCTACAGGAGATTTATGTTCCGCCTTACGATGTCACGCTACCACCATTGTTGGATGGAAGCGCTACCATGGGTCAATTAAATGCAGCCATGCCAGCCGTTCCTCGCGAAATATTTCAACAAGCATATCAGGATGCATTCTTTTCAAACCCTCAGCATCCAGCGCAAGTTGCCTTGAGAGACAATGACGTTTTTCAATGGATTCCAGAATCGCCTGTCATGTTCAATTATTGCCGAAGCGATGAGGAGGTAACATACCTAAACACCATAACGGCCTCTGATTATATGATTGCTAATGGGGCTACCGATATTCAGGTAATTGAACGAGATACCACTATTGGGCATTTTGAATGTGCACAGCCATCCATCATTTTTTCCAAGTTTTGGTTTGATACAATGGCAAACTTTTGTGAAGCGGATAATGTGGGTATTGCAGATGTAAAGTCAATCAACACCATCACCATGTTCCCAAACCCAGTCACAGATGGCTGGATTCAGTTTTCAAACGATGAGAAAATATCTGTTCGGTTAATGGATGTATTAGGACATGAATTAGTGCCAGCCACTAGAATTCCAGTTCATGGTAAAATGAACATTACAGGAATTCAGAGGGGAGTTGTATTAGTGGAAATCACGCAAAGCGAAAACCTGTCAACTCAGCGGCTTGTCATCCAATAAAAGCTAGGAAGCCTCCGTTGGAGGCGTGACAATTTGGCCGTTGTCTCTCTTTACGGGCTTAACCGTTTGTAAAAACCGATAAATGGCCTTTAGTTCCATGTCTTCCAATCGTGAGAAAGGTCCCCAAGGCATTGGAGAAGTTTGATGTACTCGGCCTCCTCTCATTCTGTTGATGAATTGCGCTTCGTTCCACGCAGCAATAACGCCTGTTTCTGGGTCTGTTGTAATGTTTGGGGTTACGAATTTCCAATTCTGTGTGCTTGCATCGGGCCCAAATACGGTTCCACCCGCATACGGCTCTCCAACAAAAGCACCTGTTTTTAAATCACGTTCTGTGTGGCAGCCATAGCAATTGGCAACGGCTTCAGACAAGTACTTTCCATATGCGATAGTCGAGTCCCTCTTAATATAGTCTAACGGTGCTGTAGCTGAATTGGATGGTTTTATGACCAGAGTCCTGACTACTTTTCCCAAGAAATTGTATTCATGTTCCTTGCGTTCACTTCGTACTGGGGCAAGCGTTCGTATGTAGGCAATCACGCTTTCTACGTCATATTCGGACATATTAAAAAACGGCATGAGTTCTAGACATACCTGCCCATCATGACGAATGTTATGACGAAGCATACGATATATCTGCCCATCTGTATAACCTCCGATTCCAGTTTCTACATCCGAAGTGATATTTGGAGTGTACAGATTTCCAATGGGTAGTTCAAATACAAAGCCTCCGGTCATAGGAACCTCTTCTCCTCGTTCTACAGCTTGAATGTTTTCGTAAGGTGAATGGCAATGCTGGCAATGCGCTGGGCCAAGGGCTAGATACTTGCCATGGGCAATCATGGTAGAGTCGGCACTGATGGTGATTTCTTTGACAGGATATTCCTCGTCATAATTATGGGTATAGCCATTATTTACAAAGAAATATCCGCTAATGGCAGCAATTACAATTAAGACAAGTAGGATAAGTAGAAAGCGTTTCATGATGGAATGGTTTAATGGTTTTGTTTAAGTGAAAATAAATAAACTATCGATCGTTGGTCATATTAATGACAAATATTTTCTCAGTTAGGGTGCAAATTTTCTCTCCGATAAATTGGCTTGTGTTGTACATTCGTTTGGTTAAAATTTCTGCAACATGAAGCAAACGCTACTCTCCATCCTCATTTCTATAGCTTATTTAACCACATCGGCTCAATCAACCATTTACGTTCGCAATAGCACTTGGCAAGATTTTGATGTTGAAGTTGGCCAGTCTGGAACACTCACAATGGATCAATCGGAGTGGAGTGCAACTACTTCTGAAGTAAGAGGTTGGCTGGAAACAACGGGAGAAGAGGTGCTTTCTTTTAATAGAACAAATGCGGCCGTTCCAGAAGGAGACACCGCTTATTTTGATGTCAATTTGAATGGGGCTACAGATGCTTTAACCATCAAAATCCGATTGATAGGGGTGAGTGGAGGAACTGAGTTGGATTACAGCATAGAAGGCAGCGGCTTTTCGGAACAATGGTTTGATGATGCAAATTTCCACGAGGTGCAAACCACCCTAGCTGGGAAATCAGTCGTCATAAAGTTTAAGCCTGATAATGATGATTCGAACTTGGATAGAGATATAAGATTTGCCATCCACGATTTACCCGTTTATGAGATTTCAGAAGCCGACTTTCTAGATCCAAACGTTTTGAACGTAATGTATTACAACGTTCAAATGATTTCGTTCGGTGTTTCTGGTATGGCTCAAGCAAGCGAACGTGGAGCATTGCTTCCAGCGCAGATTTCAGAGTATCAAGATGTGGTTTCATTCAGCGAAGCGTTTGATGATGGTCCACGCGAAGATGACCTCATTCCAGCCATGGTGGCGGCCGGTTTTCCATATCGTACAGAAATTCTTAATCAGCCTAGTGGGATTATTCCTTTTCCTGTAAATGGCGGTGTCATCATATTCAGTCGCTGGCCGATTGAAGCGGAAGATGAAATTGATTATGCCGAATGTGGGCAAGCTGCTCAAGATTGCTTAGCAAACAAAGGCGTGAAATATGCCCGAGTTAATAAGTTAGGCAAGATTTATCATGTGTTTGGTACACACATGGATGCTGGTGGTGGAGCGGATGACATTCATGCGCGCAGAACACAGATGGCTGAGATTCGCAATTTTATTGCCGATTTGAACCTTCCAGAAAACGAGCCTGTGATTTTCGGTGGAGATTTCAATACGAATCCTGTAGATGGCGACAACGATTATCAGGCTTTTCTCGATACCATGAGTCCCATCATTCCACGGCATATTGGCTACTTTGAGTCAAACTTCAATGATGATTTCGGGAAGATAATCGACCATGCTTGGGGCGATAGATTGCATTTGGTTCCAACATCAATAACCAATGAAGTGATTACCATTCGTAGCCTCGACCCTGTACTTTGGGACATTTCTGAGTTCAGCGATCACCGTTGCGTGCTAGGCAGATTTGCTTATCCAGACATTATTAAAAATGGTGGAGATACCTTGATTTGCCCTGGAGAAGATTTATCGCTTGCCGTGGTTACCACGTATCCGGTCACTTATCAATGGTTTAAGGATGGAGTAGAATTAAACGGAGAAACCAGCTTAGAACTTCAATTAACGAACGCACTCGAATCACAAACTGGACATTATACTTGTTTGGTTGGTTACGACATGATTTATGGCAATTGGGGCGATCCATTGACAGCTGTTTTTTATCCCGATGGACCCGATACAGTTGAGGCCAGATTAACATTCGACTTTGGCGATATTGTGATTAATGATGTGCTCTGCCATGTAGGAATTAATGACGTAAAAGGTTCTTCTTGGAAAATTATGCCTAACCCAACTAGCGGCATCATCACCGTTTCGTTGCCAGAAAATGAGACGAAAGCAACATTCAATCTATACTCAACAGAAGGAAAATTGGTGTTATCAGAATGGTTTACTGGTTCGATTAATGCGCTTGATGTTTCCAATCTCAATTCAGGCGTTTACATTTCTGAATTGCAATTGTCTCAAGAAACACTTCATCAACGATTGGTTGTTTATTGATTTCTAGCTAGTGGGTTGATTTGAGGCTTTAAGCAGGGTATCTTAGCCTGCCAGTTTGAAACTATGCTATTAGAGATTACCAACCTTCCGCGTCCAATCATTTATGCAATAATCCTCGTCATTGCGTTCTTACTCACGCTGTGGGTAAGAAGATTTATTCATCGATTTGTAAGTGCAAGTTCCATTCACCTCAAGGTAGATCCAACCAAATACAATTTCATTAAGAATGCGGCATCGCTCATCATATTTACCTTGGCGCTGTTTCTCATTATATATTCAGTACCAGAATTACGTTCACTTGGTACAACACTTTTAGCATCCGCTGGTATAGCAACAGCTGTTTTGGCCTTTGCATCTCAGGCCGCTCTCTCCAATATCATTAGTGGAGTTTTCATTGTCATATTCAAACCATTCAGGGTTGATGACCTCATTAGAATGGATGGAGGTAGATCGGGAATTGTGGAAGACATTACGCTGAGACACACGGTGATTCGCGATTTTCAGAACCAACGTATCATCGTTCCCAATGCAGTCATTAGCGAACAGACAATTGTTAACGCACATATCGGTGATGAACGGATGAAACGGCAGATATTTTTCAATATCAGCTACGATAGTAATATTGATAAGGCATTCAATATCATTAGGGAAGAAGCCGAAAAACATCCCAACTGTCTCGATGGCCGAACGCCAGAGGAGAAGCGGGCAGGTTGGCCATTAATCAAGTGTAGAGTCACAGGTTTTGGTGACTCTTCAGTAAACTTGCGTGCCGATGTTTGGAGCAATAGCCCAGAGGAATCTTGGGAACTTTATTGCGATTTGAACAAGATTGTGAAGGAACGTTTCGATAATGAGGGAATTGAAATGCCGTTCCCGTATAGAACCATTGTTTACAAAAAAGACCTTCCTAAGAATGGCTAGGAAACGGAAAACGCATAGACGGTATTCTTCCAAGGCGGGGCTTCCTCCTGGTACACTGGTGCTTATCGGTAATCACCGTGAAGAGCCTATTTCCATAGAACTTATAGATTATTCGGGCGATGTTCACAATGAGCAAGAGGTGGTAGATGTATCCGTACTGAAGGATTCTCTTCAAACATCAACAGTATCGTGGGTGAACATACATGGCATTCACAACACGGACGCGATTGATGCAATTGGTAAGGTTTACAACATCCATAATTTGGTATTGGAAGACATTCTCAATACAGACCATCGCCCCAAGGTAGAACCGTTTGAAGATTACGTTTTCTTTACCATGAGAATGATGTGGTACAATGATGAGAATGAATTGGAGAAAGAGCAAATCAGTATAGTTTTCGGCAAGCCTTATGTGTTGTGTTTTCAAGAACGAAGAGGTGATATTTTTGATCCGATTAGAGAACGAATAAGAACAGATTCTGGGCTAATACGCAGAAAAGGAACAGATTATCTGGTTTACCGACTTATTGATAGTGTGGTAGATAATTATTTCATCATTACCGAGCGTATTGAAGAACGCATTGAAGATTTGGAAGAGGCAATTACTGCCGATTCTGATGGAGACCACATGATGGTTATCCAACATATGAAGCGAGAGATTATTACATTGAAACGTGCTCTTTTACCACTTAGAGAAGCCGTGAGCGGATTGGAGAAAGGAGTAACCGAACTAGTTGATCCATCAAACGCAAAATATTTTCGGGATGTATATGATCATTTGATTCAGATTGCGGATAATCTTGAAACCAACCGCGAGGTACTTTCAGGACTTATGGACATGCATGTGGCCAACATGAGCAATCGAATGAACCAAGTAATGAAGGTCCTAACGGTTATCGCATCATTGTTCATTCCGCTTACGTTCATAGCGGGTATTTACGGAATGAACTTCGACAACATGCCTGAACTACATTGGGAACATGGCTATTTCTATGCTTGGGGTCTAATGATTGTGGTGTTCATTTCCATGCTTATCTACTTCAAACAGAAACGCTGGTTCTGACCCTCTTAATTCTTATTCAGAATACCAATCAGATGCCTTGGTCAAATCAACTTTATAGAATTGATTAGGACTTCCCCACACCACAAAATAACCTGTGTTGTCTTTAATTCCCAGTCCTACGCCACCACGTAGCGTTTCGTCCCAAGCTGCGTTCGTACTCAAATCTAATTCATCTGCTTGAGCTGGAATTATCTGCTGTGTGAGTAGCAGAACAAGTGCTGCGCTCAATAAAAATGCTGAACATCCTAAGAAGGTTGCTAGAATACGTTGGCTTATTTTGTCTGTGAACATAGAAGGTGCTTTAGTTTTTATAAATGTAGGCTTAACCATCTTAGAAATGCCGATTGTGTATGTTGGATTCAGGGCAAACGCATTAAAAAAGAGATAGTCTGCTCATTTGAACAACCCTATGACGAGACATTTTATAGCCACAGAAACACAGAACTCACAGAATGGACACAGAAAATCTTGTCCCTTCTCTGCGAAAACCCCTGCCTGCCGGCAGGTCTGTGAATTCTGTGTGGCTAAAGACATGTTTTTCAACATGCTTGATAATAAGACTAGATTGCCCTAGAGGTTTGCTTACTCCCCAAACTTCAGCAAGCTGAAAGAACCGCGGGCAATGGCCACAGTTCCTTTACTTTCCTGATAAAGTTTAACATCTACTTTGATGATACGTTTGCCAACTTTCAATAACTCGGCTTCTGCATACAGGTCTTCCTTCACAGCACCACTCAGATAGTCAATTCGAATATCGATGGTATTGAGTTTGTCTCTAGCATCGGATAGGGCAGTGGAAGCGGCAATTCCTGCCGCAGAATCGGCAATGCTGGCAATGATGCCGCCATGCCACAATCCCTGAATGAAATCACCAATAAAATCTTCCTTGAATGGAACATGAATTTTGGCGAAGCCATTTTTAAGTTCAATTATCTCAAACCCAAAGATTCTATTGGCAGGCATGTGCTGCTCAATGGCCATCTTGATGATGTCCCATTTCTGCTGCTCATTCTCGTAAGTGAGGCTCATCAGTCTTCTTGTCCAGGAGTTGCTGGCTTGGTAAAGTAAATCACCACGTGTTCCACTAACAAATACATTACGGGAACGAGAATCAACGTAAGGAAGGTAGCGAATGTAAGTCCGTATACAACAGTCCAAGCCATCGGTCCCCAGAATGCCACGTTATCTCCTCCGAAATAAATTTGCGGATCCAACTCGCTCAATAGTGTATAGAAGTTGATGTTCATACCTGTAGCGAGTGGAAGTAGCCCCAAAACCGTGGTAATGGCCGTAAGTAATACAGGACGAAGTCGTGTTTTTCCACTTTCAACGATACACTCTACAGCTTCATTCAATGGAAGTACGCTTCCTTCTGGCATTCCCAATTCATCCCGCCTTCTAGCACGTGTTAGGTCGATGTAATCGATGAGTACGATGGCATTGTTCACTACAATTCCAGCCAGAGAAACGATTCCGATACCAGTCATGATAACTGAAATGGTATCGCCAAATGCAATGATTCCTAAGAAAACACCGATGGTACTGAACGCAACAGAACCGACAATAATTATTGGCTTAATGCCCGAGTTGAACTGCGAAACAAGGATTAGGAAGATTAATGCAATAGCAATCAGGAACGCTTTGCCTAAGAAAGCAGAAGCTTTTTCCTGCTCTTCGCTCTCGCCAGTAAAACGTAGCGAATAGCCGTCTGGCATCTGATATTCTCCAAATTCCTCTTGAATCTGCGCATTAATGTTGGTGGCGTTGTATCCTTCAATCACATTGCTCCAAATGGTAATTGTTCTATCCTGATCTCTACGCTTTACTGCACCATATGAACTGGTGAATGAAATATCTGCAACAGCAGATATTGGCACCTGCTTTATTTTGCCTGTGGTCATATCACGGAACGTGATGCGCTGATTGAGCAGCGAGCTTACATCATATCGGTAATCATCTTTTAATTTGAGCATGATTGGGTATTCATCCTCGCCTTCTTTGTATTTGCTGATTTCTTTTCCGAATAAGGCAGTTCTCAATGTACCACCAATTTGAGCGGTACTTAAACCAAACATTCGGGCGCGTGCTCTATCCACGTTCACCAAAATTTCGGGCTTGCCAGTTTCAAGGTCAATTTTCAAGCCTTCAACACCTGGTATGTTTCTAGCGGTAATCTCAGCTTTCAACTTTTCAGCAGTTGCAATAAGCGTCTCAAATTCTTCACCGCTTACTTCAATATTGATTGGTTTTCCAGCGGGAGGTCCTTCTCTGTTCTTTTGAACATTCATGATGATTCCTGGACGTTTAGTGAGATTTTCGCTCAACGCTTTCATCACCTCAGAAGTTGAAATACCTTCTCGCTCTTCAAATTCTTTGAATGAGATAGTAATCTTGGCCTTGTTTGGAGTTTCTCCAGCAGAAGGTCCATCTCTTGGATCTGTAGAACCAGAACCTATGTTGGTCACAACCGAGTTTACGCAAACACGATACGGTTCAATAATCTCTTGAACCTCTTTTTCAACACCAAGAATTGTTGTGTTGGTCTTTTCAATGTCGGTTCCTGAGGCTGCTTCTAAAAAGATGTTGATGTATTTTGGGTCGTTGGCAGGAAAGAATTCAACGTCTGGACTTACAACTACTACCAGTGCAATGGATGCAAATAATAACACTATGGTGGATAACAGGAACGCAATCGGTTTCCAAGTAGTGAGTGAAAAACGGAGTGTTTTGACATAAATGTTTTCCAACCAGACCAAGAATTTGCCTTGAAACCAAAACGAAACAGGTCGGAGTACATAGGCATTGAGAACAGTAAATACCGCCAAAGTGGCGAAAATGGTTCCCATACTAAACATATCGCTCACGTAGAATGCAACGCTCAACACGACTTCAATTCCCACAGTAATTAATAGCGACTTCAAGTTAACGCGCTTCTTTTCTTCATGCTTCATGAAAAGAGCAGCCAACACTGGATTTACAACCAATCCCACAAAAAGTGAAGACCCAAGAACTACAATCAACGTGATTGGAAGAAACTTCATGAATTCGCCCATGATGCTGTCCCAAAATAGGAGAGGAGCGAAGGCGGCCAAGGTGGTTGCAGTTGATGAAATGATAGGAATTGCGATTTCGCCAACTCCGTATTTGGCCGCATCCGTTTTGGACATGCCTTCTGAGTACAGTCGGTAGATGTTTTCGATGGTCACAATGCCGTTATCCACCAACATTCCTAAGGCTAGGATTAGGGCGAAAAGTACCATCATGTTGATGGTGATACCCATAGAACCGAGTATCATGAAACTCATGAGCATAGAAAGCGGAATGGCGATTCCTACGAAGAGTGCATTTCGCAATCCGAGGAAGAAAAGCAGTACGATTACTACCAGAATTACTCCTGAATAAATGCTGTTTTCTAAGTTTAAAAGTTGCCCACGCACCTGATTACTCTGGTCGTTGGTAATCGTGATTTTTAAATCCGAAGGGAAGCGGTTCTCTTTTGCTTCTTTCAAAATGGCAGCCACTTGGTCAGTAGCGTTCAAGAGGTTTTCGCCCGATTTCTTTACAATATCCAACGATACCACTGGATTACCATCCAATCGTGCATAGCTGGTTCTTTCTTTGTAGCTATCTTCTACCGTAGCAATATCTCGTAGGTAAATGATGTTGCCGAATTCAGCCTTCACGATTGTGTTGGCAATTTGATCCATGCTGGTGTATTCGCCAGAAACACGAATGGTTCTACGCGTCTTATCCATGAGGATATCACCGCCAGAAATACTCATGTTCTCATAGCCGATGGCGCTTTCGATGTCGCTGAAGCTCACTTGCACCAGCTCCATTTTATTCACATCCACGTTGATGTTAATCTCTCGATCCAATGCACCTCGCAGATTAACAGCAGAAATCTCCGGAATCACTTCCATCTTTTCCTGAAGCATTTCTGCATAATCCTTCAGGTCGTCCACGCTGTAATCTCCCGAAAGGTTGATGTTCATTACGGGCATTTCTGACATGTTCACGTCCATAACCATCGGCTCCATATCAAGGTCTGATGGAAGGTCGCTTTTTGCCTTATCTACAGCATCTTTCACATCCGAAAGGGCTTCTTCAACAGGCACATCGGTGTTAAATTCTACAATGATGATGGAGTTGTCCTGAACTGATGTTGAGGTCATCTCATTGATGCCTTTCAGTGGCTTAATCTGCTTCTCAAGCTGACGTGTAATCAGGTTTTCAATATCCACTGGAGAGTTACCAGGATAAACCGTACGCACATAAATCTGCGGCATAACCACCTCAGGAAACAATTCCTTTGGCATAGTAGAGTAGGCGAGAATACCGCCACAAACGATAAGGAATGTGAGGATAAGTACACTGGTGCTATTTCGGAGCGAGCCTGATGAAAGCCCAAACTCCATCATTACGCCTTTTTTGTCTTGTGTTTCGTTGCTCATATTAAATTAGTTGCAAGTGGTGAGTACAAGTTTCAGATTGGATTCAAGCATTATAGCTTGCAACTCGAAACGCAATACTCGAAACTGTTTCGTTATCCTTGAATGTGAACGAGGTCTCCGTTGGCCACTTCATTGTAGCCTTCAACTACTACGCGATCTCCGCTCAATAGGCCTTCAACCACACGTGTTTGTCCACCGCTTGTACGGCCAGTGGTCACATATTTCTTTATTGCCTTCGATTTACCTTCCACTTCGTTTATGACGAACAAAAACGCGCCTTTGGCATCTTTTCCAATGGCAATGGCTGGAACAACCAATGCTTCTTTCATCTCAAAATCTTTGATTTTCAATGTGGCGATTCCATTAGGCTTTAGTGCGCCATTTGCATTCGGAACACGAACCTCAACGCTGAATGTTCTGTTTGATGGATTGATGATGTTGCTCACTTGTCGAATGCGAGCCTTGGTGCTAACGCCAAATGATGGAAAGTCCACATCAACCTCAGCATTTTCCTTTACAGCCTGAACGTAATTTTCAGAAACATCAGCTTTCACCTTCATTTCGCTCATGTTTACTAGTGTTAGCATTGGTTGGCCAGGTGCTGCCAATTCGCCTGTCTTCTGATAAATTCTGTCAACAACGCCAGCAAACGGAGCTTTTACTGTGCTCATGGCCATTTGTGCTGAAAGCGTACCACGCTTTTTCTGAAGACTTTCTAAGCGATTTTTTGCTTCTAGATATTGAATCTCCGAACCAATCTTTTGTTCCCAAAGACGCGCTTGGCGATCATAAACAGTTTGTGCCAATTCAATACCATTATCAATTTCTTGCATGCTGGTTTGAAACACGCTCACGTTCAAGGTTGCAAGCACGGTTCCTGCCGCCACTTTATCCCCTTCTTTTACAAGAATCTGCTTTATCTGTCCGCCTTGCTCTGGGCTAATGTTGGCTTGCTCAACTGCTTCCAAACTTCCGTTCACCTCAAAATAATGTTCAAAATCCTCTGGAGCAACTTTTTTTACTTCCACCAAAATTCCCAACTCTTTATTTTGGCCAAGGGTTGAATCTTGTGCAAGAAGTGCTTCTTCCATCTTGTTCACCTCGTTCTGAAGCTTTGCCAATTCTACTTTTTTGGCATCAAGTGCAGCTTTTCTCTCTTCAAGTGTTGCTTCTCCGCCACACGAAACGAGTGCAAGTAGGACGGCTGCGATAAAAATATTTGTTCTCATAGTTTGGATAGTAAAGCGTTTCTATTAGTTGTTTTCGAGTACGATTTTCATCTGTAGTTTGGCATTCATGGCTGCGAATAACGTATTGATGTATTCGCCCTGAGCTTGTAAAAGTTGGTTCTCAGCTGTGGTCAATTCCATACTGGTAGAAAGACCTTCGTTGTATTTGGTGAGTGTTTTTCCGTTAATGCGTGTTGCTAGTTCAATATTCTCTTGACTAGTGGCCAGCTGTTCTAGTGCAGAAGCGAAATCGCCCTTAGCGGTAATTGCCTGCAGCTTTAAAGCTTGTTCTGTATCTGCCAGTTTATTCTTGATTTTTTGCTGTTGCAATTTGGCCTTGTTGATACTGGCCAATGCACCAAGGTTGTCCCAGATTGGAACAGATAGTTTTACACCCCACAACGTTTGTGGATACCACGATTTACTGGAGTCAAAAAAGTTGAATTTATCTCTAAAAGCCTGTTGCTTGTAATCAAAAAAGGTACTCAGCCTTGGTAAATACTTGGCCTTTTCCAACTTTACCAAATAGCCATGCATTACGATGTCCTGTTTAACGAGGTCGTACGCTAGGTTTGCATTCAAATCAAGCTCGGTTGCCATCAGTTCTTCGTTGGATTGCAAAGTCCAAAGCGTTTCAAGATCATCAGACAGATTGATTTTAGTATCAATTGGCATACCCATCTTGTATTTGAGAAGGTTGAGGGTGGCCTGATGTTGACGATCTGCCTGTTTTTCCCGATTCTTCATTTGATTCATCAAAAGGTCTAACTGCTCAACATTCATCTCTTCCGTAAATCCTTCTTTATATAAGGCTCGGGTTTGCTCAAGGGTCTTTTCCATATTGGAAATGTTCTCATTCAATAAACGAACATTTTCTTTGGCAATTTGCGATGTGTAGTAAGCTTCTCCAACAATGGTTTTGACTTCATTTTTGGTCATTTTCTGCATATCTCTCGATAGCTTCTGAAAACCTTTGGCCCCCTTTATACCAATGATGTATGAACCATCAAAGAGCAGAAGCGAAGCTGTAGCACCCGCATCCATTGTGTAAGGTTGCCCAAATTTTAGTTCGGCCAATTGTCCAGGAGGTGCAGTTGGATTGAAAGCAGAAGCATCAAAGACAGAAGTAGGAAGTTGTAGGAAGTTGTTGAAGTTTACAGCTCCGTTTATTTGAGGAAGACCTTTGGCTGCCTGAATCCAGACATCTTTGTCTGCCTGCTGAACATCAATTTCTGCAGTTTTCGACTTTTGGCTGTTATCCCAAGCGTATTTTACAGCATCTTCTACGCTGAGTTCCATCATGTTTGCGTCCTGCGCCAAAGCAGAAAAGGACATGAACATGCAGACGGTAAGTATGAGCAGGTTTCTCATTTAATTAAAAAATATGATTCTGAGTATCTAATGTTTTGAACTTGTTCTTGAGGTATTCAATGCCTTTTTCGCTGGCAATTCCTCGAATGTGGTAGCGGATTGCTTCTAGATAAACATCCTTAATTGTGAACTCGTTAGCTGGAAAAAGTTTCTGGTCAAAAAGATCCTCCATGCGACCAATGTAAAGTCGGGCTACAATTGGAATGTTAATGTTTTCTCGATAGTAGCCTTGTTTAATTCCGTCTTCAATATTTAGGGCAATGCAATCCAGCATATTTTTCAGCTTGTATTGCTCAAATTGAGTAAACGCTTTGGGATAGTATTTTTCGAGGTCGAACAAAATAGAAGGATGCATCTGCTTCAGAAGCCCGCTCATGCTTTGTGCAATCAGGAACATCTCATCAATGGCATTTTCGCTTTCGCTGTGCATCTGATTTAACTGCGACAGGTCTCGTTCTATGTAGCACTGAATACCACGCGTAACCAAATCAGATTTATCAGAAACTACTTGGTACAGCGTTTTTTTAGAAATCCCTAAATGACGGGCAATATCATCCATGGTAAGGCTTTTTACACCATACTGCATGAAAAGCACGATAGCCTGATCAATGATATTTTGGGTCTTTTCTTCCAAATCGGCCGCGAAAGTAGTACTTTAAAAACCAAGGAAACGATTATTGCGTTAAAAGTTTCCTAAGTTTTTTTTAAGGGACGAGAGACGAAGGACGAAGGGCGAGGGCTTCGGGATGGAACACGGGTTTTCGCTTCGCTCCGAGTTATTACACAGAGGAACGTGGAGAAAAAGGAGTTGCACAGAGGGTCGCTGCGCTCCTGATGTTTCTAGCAAAGGCGCAAAGAAGATTGACGGATGCTACGTTTGTTGCACGCAGAGAAGATGAGAAAAGGAGATTCGTTTTTTTTCGCTGTGCTTCCCTGTGTTCTCCCGAAAAAACGGGATAAATCTGTGGTTAAGCTATTCGCTTCGCTCCGAGTTATTACACAGAGGAACGTGGAGAAAAAGGAGTTGCACAGAGGGTCGCTGCGCTCCTGATGTTTCTAGCAAAGGCGCAAAGAAGATTAACGGATGCTACGTTTGTTGCACGCAGAGAAGATGAGAAAAGGAGTTGCACAGAGGGTCGCTGCGCTCCTGATTCTTCTAGCAAAGGCGCGAAGAAGATTGACGGATTCTTTGAGAAAGGGACACGGGAAAAAAAGTGATAAGTGAGATATGAATCTGCAAGTTCAGGCTCTTGTCCTTCGTCCCTTGTCCCAATTACCTAACGCTCTATCTTTGCGCCCTTCAAAAACAAAGCGATGGAAAGCATTAAGCAATTATTGACCACAGATAAACTAGACCGCGAAGTAACGGTGAGAGGTTGGGTACGAACAAAACGAGGAAACGCCTACGTGAATTTTGTGGCGATGAATGATGGTTCTACTGTTAATAATATCCAATGTGTATTTGATCTTGAAGCGAATTTTAAGGAAGCCGAATTGGCTACGGTTACAACAGGCGCCTGCGTGTCCATTACTGGTCAGTTGGTAGCTAGTGAAGGAAAAGGCCAATCGGTAGAAGTGAAGGCAACTTCGCTTGTGGTGCATGGCGTTGCCGATCCAGAGAAATTCCCAATGCAACCTAAGAAGCATAGCTTGGAGTTTTTGAGGGAGAATGCGCACTTGAGAATGCGAACGAACACGTTTGGGTCGGTTTTTCGTGTGAGACATGCGCTCACATTTGCCATTCATAAGTATTTCAACGATAGAGGTTTCTTCAACATTCATTCGCCAATTCTGACAGCAACAGATGGAGAAGGAGCGGGAGAGATGTTTCGTGTAACGATGCTGGACCCGAAAAATCCACCTTTAAATGAAGATGGAACGGTTGATTACGCTAAAGATTTCTTCGGGAAACAGACCAACTTGTGCGTAACTGGTCAGTTGGAAGCGGAATTGGCCGCCATGGCGCTTTCGAAAGTCTATACGTTCGGACCAACGTTCCGTGCGGAGAATTCAAATACTTCTCGCCACTTGGCGGAATTTTGGATGATTGAACCTGAGGTAGCTTTCAACGACATCTACGCCAACATGGATTTGGCAGAAGATTTCCTGAAAGAAACCATTAAGTACGTGATGGAAACGTGCGCAGATGATTTGAAATTCTTGAGCGATCGTATTGCCGAAGAAGAAAAAAGCCTTCCGCAAGACAAACGCCAGCCAATGGAGTTGTTGGAGAAACTTCGTTTTGCAACGGACAATGATTTTGCCCGAATTACTTACACCGAAGCGGTGGATATTCTCCGCGATTCAAAACCGAACAAGAAGAAGCAATTCCAATATCCGGTTGATGAATGGGGAGTTGATTTGCAAAGCGAACACGAACGTTTTCTGGTAGAAAAGCATTTTCAAAAGCCAGTTATCATTACGGGTTATCCTGCCAAAATCAAGGCGTTCTACATGAAACTGAATGAGGATGGAAAAACCGTTGCTGCCATGGATATCCTCTTCCCAGGTATTGGCGAAATTGTAGGTGGATCTCAGCGTGAGGAACGCTACGAAGTGCTAATGAAGAAGATTGAAGACTTCCATATTCCGCTAGAAAGCGTGTGGTGGTATATGGACACCCGCAAATTCGGAACGGTAGAGCATAGCGGTTTTGGCCTTGGCTTTGAGCGTCTGATGATGTTCATTACCGGAATGACCAACGTGCGAGACGTTATCCCATTTCCAAGAACTCCGAATAATTGTGAGTTCTGATGATTGGAATGCATATTGGTCGCTTCGCTCCGAGTTATTACACAGAGGAACTTGGAGAAAAAGAGGTGCACAGAGGGTCGCTGCGCTCCTATTGTTTCTCGTAAAGACGCAAGGGATGCTTTGAGAAAGGGACAAGGGTGAGGGACGAAGGACGGGGGCGGATTTATCCCGTGTTTTCGGGAATCTCCTTTGTACAACTCTTTTTTCTGCTTCTTCGTATTTGGATTGCAGCAAACGGAGCATAGCGTAGCGAAAACCCGCGTTCCATTACACAACATCCGTCAAAATCTAAAATCGTAATTCTAAATTCAAAAATATCACTGCGCTCGTTCTGCACCGGGATGATAATTCTCTACCGCGTTCTTGTAAACCTCTGCCTTGTTCAACGTCATTGGTTTCATCTCCTGCGCCACAAATTTCTTCATCTGTGTAGTGTAATGCTTGCTACCTGGTTTGTTGCTGGCGCCATACGGACTGATACTCTCAATCTCAGGGCCATCCTTTGTGAATTTGACAATTTGAACCAATCCATCGCCAATAAACATGGCCAACTTGCCATCATCTCGCTTTTGGCAATACACCGCACGAATGGCATCTGGTCCACCGTTGATGGCTAGGTCAATGCCGCCACGAGATAGCACTTGAACCTTGCTTAACGGCAGGTCAATTGTTCCGAAATGCTCTAGTAGTCTGGCCTTCGTTGCCTTCAAGTTCTTGAGGAAGAAAGCGGTCCGGATGCTGTCGTTATCGCGCACATCTTCTACGCTAAACGAGTTGTCGTCATACATCATGTACATCATGGTAAAGATGGTGGCAGCCTCCATGTTGGTGCTGTCTGCACGGAAATTCCACTTCTGAAATTTCTCTAGCACGTCAGAAACCTCTGGAAAGTCCGCAGGCTTCATATGAAACAGCCCCATAATTGGGTAGTTCTTCAAGAACACCATGCTATCAGGAAACTGAACATCAAACTTCAACTTCTTCACTCCCGCATAATCAATGTGCGAAAGACCTTCGAGAATCTCGGCACTTCGGTTGCCACGATTGGTTTGCTTTTGGGCATCATAGCCAATGCTTACCGGGAACAAATCGGGGTCGTTTACATACTCCTCGCAGGTGTTTTTGTAAATACAGTTGTTCGTATTGTACACGTACCCGCAAGCGGGATTGAGGTTCTGCGCCAACTCTTCCACCTTCAAATATTCCGTCCAAAGCGTGGCCGAAGTATCGCCTGGTAATACCTTGCTCCAATCGTAATTTGGGTCGCGAACTGGTACTTTTCCGTTGGCAATAAAGAAGATGGTATCGTTCTTATCGGCATAGGTAATGTTCTGCATGATGATGCCTTGTATTTTCAGTGCCTCATAAAACTCGGTGAAGTTCTTCGCCTTGTTCATGCGGTACCACTGGTCGCCAGCGTTCATTTCAAAAAGCGTGGGCATTCTGAACGCAAACGTTCCTTCTTTGGTAATGAAGGTTGGACCGTATTTACTCCACCAGTATTTCTTGCCAATGGTAATCTTGAAGCCTTTCTTCTTGCCCAATGCCACGCGCAATTTGGCGCGTTTGGTTTCTAGTTTGTAATACTCACCATCAAACTTGTACCAGTTTTTCTTCTTTGGGTGCATGGTCATCACGTACACATCCTGAAGGTCTAAGTCGCCCGTGGTGTGCGCCCAACTTAGGTTTTCGTTGGTGCCATGAAGCACAGAAACGCTTCCGTGGAAGAGGGCGCCTGTAATGTTCCAACCTTCTTCGCTGTGCAAATGCGCTTCGTACCACGAGAGAATTCCATCAATGGGCTGATGCGAATTAATCACGTGGTAGGTGTTTCCGTGGTCGGTTAGGGCCGAATTGAACGCATAGGCATTGGAGCCAATACCATCATCGTTGATTTCCTTCTTCGGAAGTTCTTTGGCAAAACGGCCATCCAAAATGCCGCTAATTACGCCATCAACGCCTGCCATCAGGCTTTGCCCGAGCATGAAACCAATAATGACTTCCTGTGGCGTTACGGGAAAGGATTTCTTCACCCACACTTCATCCGGATGCGCAGCAGCGTAGGCATTCACTCCCTGACACGCAGCTTCTAGTATCAGTTTGAAATCATCGGCAACACCCGTTTCGTAGTTCTTCTCCACAAATTCGTGCAAGCCCATGGCTTGCACAGCGTAATCAATCCGTGCGCCTTCAACCCCAAGGTGAATACCGAGGTAGCATTTGGCGGCCATCAATAGGAATTGTAGCGTTTCGAAATCGTCTTCGCACGTTGCCCATTCCAATCCGTAGGCTACTTCGGCATCTGTCTTTCCAAAAATGTGTGGCACGCCATATTCATCTCGAATGATGTCGATGTTCTCTGTATTGATGATTTGCTTGGGAGCGAATTCGAAGGTGCGTACTTGGGCTTGGGTTTGGAGGGATAAGAGAATTAAAGCGAATAGCGAATAGCGAATAGCGACTAGTGAGTGGCGAAATGCTAAAAGTGAAGAGCTAAGAGTGGAGTGTTTACGATTGAACATTTCTGCTTTTTGGGATGAATGATTTCAGCCTGCAAAGTGCAAAATGTGAACGGAAATTGACTTATGTCAAGTGGGATTTATTTGATAAAGGGGCAAGGGTGAGGGACGAAGGAAGAGGGGACGGATTTATCCCGTGTTTTCGGGATGCTTTGGGATGGAACGCGGGTTTTCGCTTCGCTCAAACACACAGATGAAACGGATAAACGCTGATTACTCGCTACGCTCTTTTTTCTCGCGGATTTCCCCTCTTGAGAGGGGTCAGGGGTGTGTTTTTGTAGCTACGCTCTTTTTGTTTCCCTGACGAAGGAAGGGTCTCTGTGGAACACGGGTTTTCGCGATGCTCAAACACGTGCCAGCGGGGGAGGGTTGGCACATGGAATTCTAATCCATTACCAGCTTCTGAACAGAAACCACTCCGTTCTGTGCTAACTGAACGGTATAGATTCCTTTGCTAAGCGCACTTAAGTCTATGGTTGTTTTGGCCGTGCTGATGGTGGCTTGGTACACAACCCGACCTGTTGCGTCTACTAGCGTGAGGGCAAAAGTTTCTTTGAAATCTGGGATTGCAAGCGTTAGTTGGTCGTGTGCAGGTATTGGAAAAATCTGGAAATTGAAAGGATTGATATCATTAACTCCTGCAGCGGTAACTGCAAAGCATTCAGAGAGTGCTACACATTCTCCAACAGTTACGGCAACAGCGTAATTTCCAGATACAGCAGGTTCAAAGCTGGCCGAAGTTTCTCCTGTAATACTTGCAAAACCGTTGTCGCAATCTATCCATTCAAAAGTACCAGAACCTGATTGAGCGGTTAGAACCGAACCAGTATTGACCACAGCCACGTTCACCTCATCGTTAATGGTAAGACCAACGGTCTTCGAATCGGGCAAAGATTGTGGAGAACCGAATATGGTTATCCAATATTCGATGTCAAGTGCGAAGGTATTGTTTGCAACGGTGGCAGTTGTTGGCAAGCCGTTAATGAACATGCAGGTACGGATAAGTTGGCCTGGAACGCCAATGATTGTACACGAGGTGGTAGGACATTCATGACTCAAACCAGCAGGTAAACCCGACACGGTTATTAGAAAGGAGTCAATATTTGTGGTAAAAGATCCGAATGGGGTGTTTACCGTGGTGTCGTTAGGGAAAACGAGGTCTAATTGCTGGCTATAATTCGCATTTACGCAACCATCACTCAGGTTTTCGGGATATGCACCAGGTGCGGTAATGCTGAGGTCGGGCGTGCATTGCGCCACGGCCAAGGATGTAAAACATAGAAAGAGGGCGGCTGTGCAGAACGTTTTCATGGCTTTGTAGGGATAGTTGTACTTACAAAAATAATTCGCCTTTCTGTCCGATGTATTCTCTCTAGAAAAAATGTTTTGCCATTTATTCCAGTCGCCTAGACTTCCGAGGTTTTGGGTTCGATTTACTTCAGGTGTAGCTCTTAACAGCCCTAAATGTGCGACCAGCTACCAGCAACTAGTTTGACGGATTTTCCCGTGTTTTCGCTACGCTCTTGTTTTGGTTCTCACAAAGGCGCGAAGGCGCGAAGTTTTTACGGATTCTTCGGAATGGAATCCTTAGGAAGCTCAGGACTGACGCGGGTTTTGTGCTACGATATATTGGGTGCAAATTAAGTTGATAGGCGTATCCAGAATTGTAGAGAGCTGCGCTACATTTGTTTTCAACTTTCGTCAATCTTCACGGTCATGATTTCAAATTTGAATAATGCTGGCTTACTCTTTATTGTATGCTGCGGGCTCGGCATGGGCACAAGTAGTGCTCAAGTTCCAGGCAGGTTTATGGAAAAAGATAAATGGGGATTCAAGGATTCCTCTGGCAATGTTCTTATCAAACCAAAATATGAGTCGGCTTTTTATTTTCATGATGGAATGTGCAGGGTTGAAAAGAATAAGAAGTACGGCTATGTAGACTCAACGGGAGTTGAACGCATAGCACTACAGTATGACGCGGCCGGCAATTTTTCAGAAGGCCTGACCGATGTATCGCTGAATAAGCGCTATGGCTTCATCAATCGGTCTGGGAATACGGTTATTCCTTTTGAATTCGACTATGCTTTTTCATTCCAAGAAGGGTTGGCCGGGGTGAGAAAAGCCGGTCTATATGGTTTCATAGATAGAAAGGGAAGCTTGGTGATCGAACATCGCTTTGAAGAAGCCAATTCGTTCAGCGAAGGACTGGCCGTGGTCGAGTTGAACGGTAAATACGGTTTCATTGATAAGCAGGGCAAGTTCGCAATAGAGCCTAAGTATGATGCAGCGGAAGACATGAAGAATGGTGCTGCCCGTGTAGGAATTGGCAGTTATTCGGACAGAAAATGGGGCTATGTGAGCACCAACGGACAAGCGATAGGCGACATTAAGTTTGATAAGGTACAAGATTTCAAAGGCGATAGTGCCGAAGTGGTGCTCAAGGGAAATAAGGACTACATGTACCGAAGCGGACAGACCTCTAAGGAATGGAGGACACAGAAGAACAATGAGGCCAAGCACTTGGCAGACCAACAGGCAAGTGCTGAAGCTTTGGCCAAACGTGATGAGGATGCGCTGCGGGTCCTTGAACTATTCAGGCAGCGCGACCAAGAACTTTTTAATAAGGTCAATGCGCTCAACGAATTCTTGAAACATTCCATGATAACCAACGACAAGGATTTTAACCGTTCCAACTGGTTTGATGTTTCTCGGTTATTGCATTCGGATTATTGCCCCGCAGCCCGTGCCGAACTCAACAACTACATAGCAGCGGCCAAGGCCTTTGAATCGTTGAAAGAGAAAAACGAGCTCTACGATAGAATAGTGGACTATCATGCTAAGGTAGATGCGTATATAAATGGCTGTCTTGGTTGGGCAGACCTTATTCACGACAAGACTGTAGACATAGAGAGCATTAACGCTCAATTAGGCTATCTAGAGCCAGCGGCACGCAGCATGGCAAGCGCAGAACGCGCAATTCAGTCTTTCCTTCCGCTCTATAAAAGTCGCAACGGTATCAAGTAATCGTAGCTGGCGCTGAGAACACGATTTTTTATTAAGTGCTTGAAATACAGTAGTATGTGTCTTAAACACAAGAATACCCACTCGTCTTTCATAGCTTATCCAAAGGTCTTTTTACTTTCTTAGTATCTCTGTTGGTTACTTATACATAGATGAGAGTGATGGCAATACATCACCACCGAGTATTTGATGTTAAAAATATCAAATGTTATGATTGGTAATGCAACAATCCATTATTTTCTTTCACAAATTAGTTGTTGCGCCACCCGTTAACTCACCCGCATCATCTAGTGTAGAGACGCGATTAATCGCGTCTCTACACATCGGCCTCTTCGGCCGCAGAGACCGCGTTAGATAAACAGACGCCATCGGTAATCATTGGTTATCGGGGTAGAATGTGTCTTTGTGCCACAACAGGGGATTGCTGAGAATGTAATGCTGGATTCGTTCAAACGAATGGTCTGTACGGATGATGTGGTCGTGAAACCGTGTTTGCCAGGCAAAATTGGCATGGATGGCACGGGCATCTTTTGATACCGCAGATTTGTATGATCGTATGATGGTGGACAACGAACCGGGTTGTGGCGATATGGCCGCCATTTTTTCGTTTTTGTTTGGTGGTAGAGACGTTGCATGCAACGTCTCCACAGATGATGATGATTGTGATGGTGGTAGAGACGTTGCATGCAACGTCTGTACATCCTGCAACGTCTGTACAGGCGTTGCATGCAACGCATCAATCACAACAATCCCATGCACATGGTTTGGCATTACCACAAACACATCTAAATGTGCCAACGGAAAATGATTGGGTATTTGGTGCCAACGGTTGTAGGCAATCTGACCGATTTCGGTCAATTGCATTTCATCACCTACCACCTCCCCAAAATAATGTTCCCTGTTTTTGGTGCAGATGGTGACAAAATACGCGGCATCGCGCCCATAATCCCACCATGGGGCACGGGCAGACGGAATGCGGTATTTGTTGCGAAACAAATCGGCCATAAATCAAATATCGCGATTTGGATAAATCAAAAACCAACCATGAAAAACGCGTCAGGTGGTTAAGTAGTGGAGAAAAGGTATTGAATAGCCACGGAAAATGCCGAAAAGCGGTCTTTTTTGGTAGGACAATCGGGTCTTATTTACCAAACATATTTTTAGCCACAGAGGCACAGATTTCCACAAAAAGAAAACTGATTATCTGAGAAAAATCAGAGAAAATCAGTGTGTCTGTTCGCCTAAGGCGGGTGTCAATTGTTTGGGATCCGATTGCCCTGCGCATACTCGGAGCAACAGATGAATCGGTTTAAGCCCTCCTAGGAAATACCCCGTTTTAGGGCGAATCAAAGGATGCCACCTGAACTATCTAATCTGCTCGACCTGATTCTTTTGTATCGTAAAAGCGGCAAGGAGTGCAAATACCACCGTAAGAGTAATCCTAAAAATCATGGCGTAAACAGTTTTGGTTTCATGAATCCCGCCATTGCTGATATGCACTTGCAGAAAAATAAATGAAACGATTAATACCAATGATGCCGCTCCCAGCACGAGTTTAGTCCAACTCTTCAGCTTGATAAATCCGTACACTGACAACAGATACAGGATACTGGCAATAAAGTTTGACCAGACCACAAATAAGACGTAGTTGCCTTCTTTCGCTCTGATGTCGAAGAGGTCGAGGAAAATAGAGGTACTTAAAAACAAGGTCACAGCGCCAAAGAGCAGTAGCACGATGGCTGACACGTATCGGAGTGTTTTTTTTGTCTTCATCCTAATTTGTATCTACATGTTTCATTTTTAAAAAGGAAATGCCTAACCAAACAACAGAAATGGTCATGGCTATGGCACCTATCAGTACAAGGATTGGTGGCACTCCAAAATATACCTCAGACAGAATTCCAAGTGGCATAAGCAGCCCAGTAAGCGCAAGCTACGAGATGACTTTGACATGTTTCAGAGAACTGTTGAACCTCAGGAGGAGATAGCCGATGAGTATGTTCAGAAAAGCAAAGAGATTTCCGTGCACGTGTGCCAATCTGCTCTCAAAATGCGCTCCGATGGAATAGTTGTTTATCCACTCTTCTTTTCCTGGGGCAAAATCCCGTAGGTAAATAAGCAGAAATCCATAGGCCATAAAAAAGCCCATGGTAAGAAACCCGATTGCGATGTTGTTCTTGCCGTTCATAATTCTATGAATAGTTCGTGTAATCATCGAAGGTATTCTACGCAAATCTTACTTGTAGTGATATATGTCACATTGCTCAATTATGGCTGGAGCAACCAAAATCCATCAGATAACTATTCTCGCGGTTTTGGCTCTCCGTTGCGACTAAAGTTCTCTCACCCGATTCTCAACCAGCGTGCTTGGCAGTTTTTCGAGTTTTGATGGGAGCAGTTATTCCTATCTCTCTTCAAAAACAGGATTGATTTGGAGGAATTCAACCCTAGCCTTCCTCTTTTTCGTCAGCCGCCTTGGCCAATCGGTACATATACGAACCGAAAATGTTGCGCTTTGCAAACCGAACCTGCTTGTCTGAATTATGGAATTTGAGGAACACGTTTCGTGGTACACCAAAGAATTCGTAGGTGTTTCCATCCAAGAATGAAATCTCCAACAACACTCCTTTGTGTTGGTAATCGGCAATTCCGGCTTGAGAGGTTGTAATTTCGAAAGCCGCAAAATTGGCCTCTTTTGTCTCTGGCGAAATGCTCACCAGGAACTTGTATCCTTCAATAATTCTACGGCTTATTTCCTCAGCTTCAGCAGCCTTTTCATCGCCCTCTCTAAATTTATCGGGATGCCATTCCTTTACCAAATTGCGGTAACTAGTTTTCAGATCCTTTAGGGTTGATGTCTCTTCTGTTCCGAACAGTTTTCTGTACTCGCCAATTCTTTTCATGTATAGGATTTTTGGGGGCGCAAAAGTACCTATTGATTGCTGGTATTTTCAACGGTATAAAAGTGGCTATGTGTTACTTCTTCATTCCTTGTAATGACGCGTGTAGCTAGGTTCATAGCATCCCCGCCTGAACGGACGGGCAGGCGTCAAAATCTAAAATCATCAACCGTAATTCTAAAATCTCAATTCGTCATTCTAAAATCGTAATTCTAACTTCAGGCTTTTACCTTTGCCGCCTTACTTTTTTGAATGAAAAGAATTCTTACCCAATCCATTACCATCTGTCTGCTCTTGTTGAGCATTGTGGCTCAGGCACAGCAGACTGGAAAAATCAAAGGTTTTGTTTATGAAAAGGAGACTGGAGAGCCTGTTCTTTTTACAAACGTTATTGTAAAGGGCACCACCCTTGGAGCAGCAACAGATGTGAACGGTTATTACACTATCACCAATGTTCCGGTGGGCGAACAAACCGTGCAAATAACCTACCTAGGATATGACACGCTTACCTCATCCATAACGGTAGATGATGACAGAATTGCATCGTTGAATCTGTATCTAACTAAGTCATCAGTTAAACTCAGTGAGGTTCAAATTAGTGCCGATAGGCAAGAAGCGCTTACAGAAGTGCGTACCTCCGTTACCAAACTCACGCCAAAGGAGATGAAACAGATTCCTACCGTAAGCGGTGAGTCGGATTTGGCGCAGGTGCTGCAAGTGCAGCCGGGTGTTGTTTTTACAGGCGACCAAGGTGGGCAGTTGTACATTCGTGGAGGTTCTCCAATACAGAATAAGGTATTGTTGGATGGGATGATTGTTTACAATCCGTTCCATAGTATCGGTTTCTTTTCTGTGTTCGAAACAGACATCATCAAGACAGCAGACATCTATTCTGGTGGTTACAATGCCGAGTTTGGCGATAGAGTTTCGTCCATCATGGACATTAAAACCCGAGATGGAAATAGGAAAAAATTTGCAGGTAAACTCTCTTTCAATCCTTTTGGTGCCAATCTCCTTCTTGAAGGTCCAATTATCAAACTGAAGGAAGACCGAGGCGGTTCGCTCACCTATCTTATTTCTGGTAAAACATCCTATCTCAAATACACATCCAAAGTGCTGTATCCTTATATGAATGACGGACAAGGATTGCCGTTCAATTTCACAGATGTGTTTGCTAAAATGACGTACAACGCCAATTCTGGTAGTAAGATAAATTTGTTCGGGTTCAGCTTCAATGACCAAGTTACTTATCAGGCCATCAACAACTATAAATGGAATTCTTTTGGCGTTGGAACCAACGTGCTTATCGTTCCTTCTGGTTCGCAGGTGTTGTTAGAGCCGTTCTTCAACTATTCTAGTTACCGTATAGAACTTACGGGTGGCGGAACAGAGGACACACGATTTAGCCAAATTGGTGGCTTTAATGGTGGTATGAACTTTACGTACTATTTCGGTAAGAGCGAGCTGAAATTTGGCCCATTTCTTCAAGGATTTCAGACCAAATATCAATTCACTAACTCGGTTGGTCAGCAGATTGGAAATGATGAATCGCAGAACACCACCGATTTTGGCGCCTATGCCAAGTTTAAATGGAGTTGGAAAGACAAGATTGTGCTCGAACCGAGTTTCCGTGTTCACTATTACGCCTCGTTGGGCGTTGCCTCTCCCGAACCGCGTTTGGGAGCCAAATGGAACATTACAAAATGGCTGCGCTTGAAGTATGCCTTTGGTCTGTTTGCACAGAATATGATTAGTGCCAACTCAGACCGAGATGTAGTAAACCTTTTCTACGGATTCCTCACCGCTCCCGAAAACCTGCCTAAAACCTTTGATGGAAAGGAAATCAAGAACCCACTGCAACGTGCCATGCACAACATCGTTGGGTTTGAGGTTGATTTGGGCAAGCGCGTATCTGTAAACATAGAAGGATACATGAAGCATTTCCTTCAGTTGAGCAACGTAAATCGCAACAAGCTTTTCCCAGATGATGCCGATCATTCTGATGTGCCAGACGGATTGAAGAAGGATTTCATCATTGAAACTGGAAAAGCAATGGGAATCGATTTTGTGGTGAAATATGCGTACAAACGATTGTATTTGTGGGCCATTTATTCGTTGAGTAAAGTGGATCGTTATGATGGAATCAATACGTATTACCCGCTGTTTGATAGACGCCATAACGTGAACCTAGTGGCGGCTTACACCTTCGGAAAGAACCTCAATTGGGAGGCCAGTGTGAGATGGAACCTCGGTTCTGGATTCCCATTCACGCAGACCGCAGGCTTCTACGAAAACTTGGTGTTTGATGGCGGTATCAATACCGATTACACCACGCAAAACGGAGTGCTCGGAGTAGAATATGGCGAGTTGAACAAGGGGCGATTGCCGTACTATCACCGATTAGACCTTTCGGTTAAACGCTCTTTCGAACTCGGAAAAACCACCTT
This sequence comes from Flavobacteriales bacterium, assembly GCA_021741155.1. Lineage (GTDB taxonomy): Bacteria > Bacteroidota > Bacteroidia > UBA10329 > UBA10329 > UBA10329. The sequence continues at coordinate 56,943 of JAIOYP010000022.1, forward strand.
GGATGCGGTTATTGGTATTACGAACGTGTACAACCGTCAGAATATCTTCTACATCGACCGTGTGCGGTATCAGCGAGTCAATCAACTTCCTATTCTTCCAAGTTTCGGCCTTAGCTGGCAATTTTAATTCTTGATTTTTACATGCAATAGCCACAGATGCACAGATTCACACGGATTTTTCACTGATAGAAAATTAATCTGAGTAATCAGAGAAAATCAGTGCATCTGTGGCTAAAAACATGTTCTATTCAACCCATTTGAATTAAACCCGAAAACATCATCATGGATTTCATTGCCAAGGAAATAGAGGAATACGCAGAGAGTTTCACTCGCGAAGAAGGCGAGGTGCTAGCCGCACTTAACCGCGAAACGTATGCGAAAGTGATGACGCCACGCATGCTTTCGGGGCATTTGCAAGGTCAGGTGCTGCGCATGTTTTCGCAGATGATAAAGCCAGCGAATATTCTAGAAATTGGAACCTACACCGGATACTCTGCGCTGTGTATGGTAGATGGATTGCAGAAAGGTGGTAAGCTCATTACCATTGATGTGAATGCAGAGTTGCAAGACATCATTTTGCGCTATTTCAAAAAGGCTGGAAAGACAGATGTGATTGATTCGCGCATTGGCGATGCCCTAGAAATCATTCCAACGCTTGATGTAAAATTCGACCTCGTTTTCATTGATGCCGATAAAGAGAATTACTCCAATTACTTCGACCTTGTGTTCGATAAGTTGAATATTGGCGGCTACATTATTGCCGATAATGTGCTCTGGAGCGGAAAGGTTTTGGAAGATGATTCGCAACTAGACAAAGACACCATTGCCCTAAAGGATTACGCCAAAAAAGTGAAAGCCGACCCACGCGTTGAGAACGTAATGATGCCCATTCGGGATGGTTTGCTCATCGCCAGAAAATTGGCTTAATTTGGCCTCCACAATCGCTTAATCTACGCGCCAATCGACACACTTTTCCTATTCTAATTCTGGATTAACATCAACGGATTGAAAAGGGCCATCGTGTCAGTCATCAACGACCTTAGTACCGACCAGCGCGTGCACAAGCATTGCCTCATGTTGGTGCAAAAAGGATATGACGTTCTCCTTATTGGAAGAGAAACCTCAAGCAGCGTTCCGCTGGAATCTCGCACGTATGCTACCTACAGAATGAAGCTACCGTTCGAAAAAGGGCCGCTTTTTTATGCCACTTACAACATTGGATTGTTCTATCATTTGCTGCTGAGAAAGGCCGATTTGTTCTTCTCCAACGACCTTGATACGCTGCTTCCGAATTTCCTCGTTAGCAAATTGCGCGGCAAGAAACTCATTTACGATAGCCACGAATTCTTTACAGAAGTTCCCGAGCTCACCAGTCGCCCAAAGGTTCAGAACGTGTGGAAAACGATAGAGAAACTGCTTCTTCCAAAGGTGAAGCACGCGCTGACCGTCAATCGCTCCATTGCAGATTTATATAAAAAGAAGTACGGAATTGAGATGAAGGTGCTGCGCAATATTCCGCGCTTGGTTGCTGTAGAGAATCAGCCAACGAAAGAGGCGTTGGGTTTGCCTACGGATAAGAAGCTCATCATTCTGCAAGGTTCGGGCATCAACATGCATCGCGGAGCAGAAGAGTCTGTGGAAGCCATGCGCTATATCGATAATGCCGTGCTGTTAATTCTTGGTTCGGGAGATGTAATTCCTGATTTGAAGAACTTCGTCAAGGAATACAGCCTGGAGAATCGAGTCATCTTTAAAGGAAGAATGCCTTACGAACAAATGATGGCGCACACGCATTTGGCTGACCTCGGGCTTTCGTTGGATAAGGACACGAATGTGAATTACAGATTCAGCCTACCTAATAAGTTGTTCGATTACATCCATGCAGGCATTCCTGTCTTAGGTTCTGATTTGGTGGAGGTGAAACGGATTATTGAAGAGTATGGAGTGGGGGAGATTGCCCATTCATTCGAACCAGAAAAGTTGGCTGTTCAAATGCAACAGATGCTTTCGTCTCCTAAACTAGCGGAGTGGAAACAGAACGCGCTAAAAGCACGAATTGAGCTGAATTGGGAAAAAGAAACGGAGGTCTTATCGAATATGTTAGATGAAATTGATGGATAAGCACCTTCACGTTATAGCATTCGATGTGCCGCTTCCAGCAAATTATGGAGGCGTGATTGATGTGTATTTCAAGCTCAAAGCCTTGGCATCGTTGGGTGTGAAAATACATCTGCATTGCTTCGAATACGGACGGAAGGAAGCTCCAGAACTGAAAGAGCTTTGTCACGAAGTTCACTACTACCACCGAAGTACCACGCGCAGTTATCTGTTTAGAAGGAGGCCGTTTATTGCCGTTACGCGTTCTTCGGAGGAACTCGTCAAACGTTTACTGAAGGATAAACATCCCATTCTATTTGAAGGACTGCACACGTGTTATCATCTGGACGATGAACGATTGATGAACCGCTTCAAAATTGTGCGGACACATAATATCGAGCATCATTATTATCAGAACCTCGCTAATGTAGAAAAGGACCTTTTTAAGAAGTACTACTTTCTGAGTGAAGTGGCCAAGTTAGAAAGGTTTGAGCGCACGCTGTGCAATGCGCAACTTGTGGCTGCCATCTCAAAAGCCGATACCGAATATCTTGATTCTAAGTATCCGAATGTGAACCACATTTCTGCTTTTCATCCAAACGATAAAGTGGAAATTGCGGAAGGAATGGGCAAGTTCTGTCTCTACCATGGTAGCTTGGAGATTGGCGAGAACAACGAAGCTGCTCTTCATCTGGTCAGGAATATCTTTTCAACCATAAATGTTCCACTCATCATTGCTGGCAACAAACCATCCAAAGAACTGAAGGAGGAAGTTGCCAAGCATTCCAATGTGGAAATCCGAACGGGATTAAATACAGAGGAGATTCATCAGCTGATAAAAGACGCACAGATAAATGTGCTTCCCACGTTTCAGGCTACGGGAATCAAACTCAAATTACTTGCTGCGTTGTACATGGGGCGGCACTGCCTCGTCAATTCGTTTATGGTGGAAAACACTGGACTGGAATCGCTGTGCCGAGTAGAGGATACAGACAAGCGCTTTATTCAAGGAGTCCAATCCCTTTATACTGAAGAGTTCAATCACGGTGAAAGAGAAAAGCGGTCGGAGATTCTGAATGCGAGATTCTGTAATTCGGTCAATGCTCAGAAACTGTATTCCCTCATTTTCGATTCCTCAACTTCTAAGAAATAAAAAACCCGACCTGTTTCCAGATCGGGTTTCCTTACAATTATTTCGGATTCTTATCTCGTTACCACAACTTGGAACGAAGTTCTAGAATCATCTTCAAACGTTAGGCTGAAAGTGTGAAGAC
>JAIOYP010000065.1 GCA_021741155.1 Flavobacteriales bacterium
GTGTACGCACAAGTAGTACAGAATGGCAAGGTTGCCATAGAAATGACTGCCACAGGCAAGCTAACTGCCAAGAATCGTGTGGAGTTATATGCTGAAGTACAAGGCATAATGACATCCAGTTCTGGTAATTTCAAAGCTGGAGAACGCTATGCGAAAGGTTCTCGCTTGGTATCTATTGATTCGGAAGTGTATCGTGCTGGATTAATGGCGCAGAAAAGCAATTTGCAAAACATGGTAACGGCTGCATTGGCTGATATCCGTTTAGATTTTCCTCAATCGTTTGAGCGTTGGAACGCCTTTCTATCTGCTTTGAATGTGAAAAACGCGCTCCCTGCCCTACCCGAACCAGCTTCGGAAAAGGAGAAACTGTTCATTACAGGACGGAACATTTACACCAATTATTACAATGTTCGAAACATGGAATTGACCTTGGCCAAATACAACCTTTCTGCTCCGTTTGATGGCATTCTAATCGAAGCGTTGGTTACTCCTGGAACACTCATCCGCCCTGGACAAAAACTCGGAACGCTCATTCAAACTTCCGTGTACGAAATGGAAATGCCCGTTAGCACTTCCATGATTGAGTATTTGAAGGTTGGGCAAAGTGTTCAGCTTCATGCCACTAACAAAGCCAATAGTGCTTGGACAGGAAAAGTAACGCGCATCAATGCGTTGGTCAATAGCAGCACGCAAACCATTAATGTATACATCGAAGTTTCGGGTGCTGGATTGGAAGAAGGCATGTTCTTAGAAGCGAACGTAGCTGCCACAGAAATTGACAATGCTTTCGAAATTGACCGGAGTGTTCTCTTCAACGAGAATCAGGTGTATGTGGCTTTGGATTCACTCCTCATTCAAAAGACGGTTGAAGCGAAGTACTTCAAAGAACGAACTGTGGTAGTAACTGGCCTAAGTAACAATGATTTGGTACTTACTAAAATGCCTCCACGTTCTTTTCCAGGAATGAGAATAGTTGTGCTCGAGAACTAAGATTCCCGAACATTCATCTGAAATTCTGATAAGACAATGAAGTCCATCATATCACATTTTATAAAGTATCCCGTGGCCGTAAACGTGGCCATTTTGGCCGTTGTGGTGCTTGGGATTTTCGGAATGTTTTCGCTCAAAGCGAGCTTTTTTCCGCTTCAAGATTCGAAGTTTATAACCATCGCTGTTGCCTATCCGGGCGCCTCTCCGCAGGAAATGGAAGAAGGCGTTGTACTCAAAATTGAAGACAACCTGCGAGGATTGGTGGGAGTTGACCGATTTACCTCTGCTTCTTCAGAAAACACCGCTCTTATTACTGTTGAATCTGAAAAAGGCTATGATATTGATGTGCTTTTGGCCGATGTGAAGAACGCAGTAGATAAGGTTCCTTCTTTCCCTACAGAAATGGAGCCTCCTGTGGTTGCTAAGAACGAAAACCTCAATGTTTCTATCGAATTTGAAGTAAGCGGAAAGGATATTTCGCTCAAAACACTGAAAGAAATTGGCCGCGAAGTGGAGAACGACTTGCGTGGCATTACCGGCATTTCACAGGTTGATTTGAAAGGATTTCCGAATGAAGAGATTGCCATTTCTGTGAATGAAGAGAAGCTGAGAGCCTACAACCTTACGTTCAGAGAAGTGAGTGCTGCGGTTGCAAGCAACAATATTTTGGTAACAGGTGGCTCCATCAAAACGGTGGCAGAAGATTACCTGATTCGTGTAAACAATCGTTCGTATTACGGGAATGAGATGGACAACATCATTCTCAAAACCGAAGCAACGGGCGGAATTGTACGTCTAAAAGACGTGGCAACGGTTGCCGATTTGTGGTCAGAATCGCCAGACAGAACCTATTTCAATGGCGAGTCATCTGTTTCTCTCACTGTAAGTACCACGAACAATGAAGATTTGATTGTGGCCGCTGAAAAAGTGATGGAGTATGGTGATCAATTTAATGCGAAGCATGATAACGTAAAGATTAGCATCACTAGCGACCGATCTGAACTCATTGTTCAAAGAACGGAACTGCTTCTGACCAACGGTGTGCAAGGAATTCTGCTGGTTCTTTTTTTCCTGTCTCTCTTTCTCCGACCACGATTAGCAGCTTGGGTGGCGTTCGGAATTCCCGTCTCATTCATGGGCATGTTCATGTTGGCATCTTACTTTGATGTAACCATCAACGTTCTTTCGCTCTTCGGAATGATTATCGTAATTGGGATTTTGGTGGATGACGGAATTGTGATTGCAGAAAACATCTTCCATCATCACGAACTTGGAAAGGGTCGTATAGAGGCAGCCATTGATGGCACCATGGAGGTGATGCCAGCCATTGTTTCGGCCATTCTTACCACACTTATCGCCTTCTCAACCTTCTTTTGGTTAGATGGTCGCATAGGTGAGTTCTTCGGAGAAGTTTCGATTGTGGTTATTCTCACGCTCAGTTTTTCACTGATTGAAGCGATTATCATTCTTCCAGCTCACGTGGCACACTCAAGAGCATTGGCACCTGATCAGAAAACTTATTTCTTTAACGTGTGGGGAAACAACGCCATGGAATTTATGCGCGATCGGATGTACAGTCCGTTCCTCCATTTCTTCATGCGCTATAAGCTTCTTGGCTTTGCCATCATCATTTCCATGTTCTTGATTACGATTGGCGCCATCAGCGGTGGCATTATCAAAACCACGTTCTTCCCTGCCATTGCTTCCGATCAGGTGAATGTGACCTTAAAAATGCCGCAGGGAATAAACCCAGAAGTGACCGATTCCATCATTTCCATCATTGAAGAAAAGGTTTGGAAAGTAAACGAAGAATACACCTCCAATCAATCGGGAGATAAGCAAGTGATAGTAAACGTGATTAAGCGTATTGGTCCGGGAACGGCTAATGCATCCTTGAAAATCAATCTATTACCGGGTGAAGAGCGCGATTTTACGGCTGGCGAAATTGCCGAATCCATTGCGCAACTCTCTGGCGAACATCCATCGGCAGAGAGTCTCATTTTCGATTCGGGCTCCAACTTTGGAGGCAAACCTGTTTCGGTTTCGTTGCTCAGCTACAACATCACTGAGCTTAAAGCGGCTAAGCTTGAAATGAAGGAGCGCTTGAAAGAAAACACCTTGCTTCGCGATATTAGCGACAACGACCCAGCTGGTATCAAAGAGATTCGCGTTACGCTAAAAGACGAGGCTTACGTGCTTGGTTTCACCTTGAATGATGTCATCAGCCAAGTTCGTTCTGGCTTCAACGGCTTGCAAGTGCAGCGTTTTCAGCGCGGACAAGACGAGATTATTGTGTGGGTGCGCTACGAACGCGACAACCGTTCTTCCATCAAGAATTTGGACGATATGCGCATCGTTTCTGCCAAAGGAGACCGCGTTCCATTGAGCGAAATAGCAGATTACACCATCGAGCGTGGCGAAATCAGTATCAATCACTTAGATGGAAAGCGCGAGATTAAGGTTGAAGCCGACCTCAAAGACCCGAAAGAAAGTGCAACGGATATCATCACGGACATTCAGGAGAACATTATGCCCGGTATTCAATCAAAATACCCGACTGTTTCGGCCCTTTTTGAAGGACAAAACCGAGAAGCTGGAAAAGTGATTGGTTCGGCTCAAAAGGTGTTCCCTATCATTTTGTTCTTGATTTACATCGTCATTGCCTTCACATTCCGCTCGTATATGCAGCCTATGTTGCTGTTGATTATGATTCCATTTAGCCTCATTGGCGTTTCGTGGGGACACTGGATGCACGGCTTCCCTATCAATGTACTTTCCTTCCTCGGAATCATTGCCCTGATTGGAATTGTGGTGAACGATGGTTTGGTACTCATTAGCAAATTCAACAGTTTCCTTCAAGAAGGATTGAGCTTTGATAATGCACTGATTGAAGCTGGAAAATCTCGTTTCCGTGCCATCTTCCTCACATCAGTAACCACTATTGCAGGTCTTTCGCCATTGATTTTGGAAAAGAGTCGTCAGGCGCAATTCCTCATTCCAATGGCGATATCCATCGCTTACGGAATTGCCATTGCAACCGTTCTGACCCTAGTTATGCTACCCATGCTGCTCTCGGTAGGAAACAGTTTAAAAGTGTACGTGAATTGGCTTTGGGAAGGAAAAAAACCGAGCAAGGAATCGGTAGAGCCAGCCATTGAAGAGTTGGAAGAGCAGAAAGAGGATTAGCAAATTGGATAATTAGCAGATGAGCGAATTAGCGGATTAGCGAATGGAGATTTTAGAATTACGATTGACGATTTTAGAATAAAAATTGAATCGGAGTACGCTCCCCTCCTTGGAGGGGTTGGGGGTGGGTTCTTTTGAGTAACGAGATTTATTTACAACACACCCCTAGCCCCTCTCAAGAGGGGAACACGGATGCTTTGCAATAGAACATGGATTGAAATGATTGAACGGATGAACACTTATTTTTCTAGAATGAAACAAGGAATGCAAGCCTCTGTGCTTCTCGTATTCTCATTATTTCTCTGTGTAATAACTAATGCGGAGGCACAAGAACTACTGACCAGAGACGAAGCCGCCAAATTGGCCCTGCAACACAACTACGACATTCAAGTGGTGCAGAAAAGCGTAGAAACGGCCAAAAACAACTCAAGCATTTACAATTCTGGCTTTCTGCCAACGGCAAATGCGGCTGGTGGTGCGCAGATTACCTACAATGCGGGCGAGAACGAAACAGTGCAAGGAACCAACACTTTTGATGCTGCGGAAGCCTACAATTACAACGCAAGTGTGGGTGTCAACTACGTCATTTTTAACGGACTAGGAAGAAGCTACAACTACAAGCAACTGAAAGAGCAGCACAGCTTAAATGAGTTACAAGCCAAACAGGTAATTGAAAACACGCTGCTTCAATTGTCTAGTACGTACTTCCAAATTGCACAGCTAACGGAGAATGTAGCGATGCTTAAAAGTGCGCTTGCCATTTCTAATCAGCGTTTACAACGCTCGCGCTATAGCTACGAATACGGACAAGCCACGCAGCTTGATGTGCTTAATTCGGAAGTGGATGTCAATAACGACAGCATCAATTTGCTCAATACCACCCAACAGTTAGAAAACGCCAAACGAAACCTCAATCTGGTAATGGGAAGAGCGTTGGATACCGATTTTATGGTTGACACGAATGTGGTTTTCAATCTTGTGCTTTCTAAAGAAGAACTAGGCTCCAAATCGCTTGAGCGCAACGTGCTTATTGAGCAAACCCGATCGCAGCTGCGCAATAGCGAATATGCTATCAAAGCCAGTCGAGCGGGTTGGTTTCCTTCGCTTTCTGCCAATGCCGCCTATGCTTATCAAGGACAAAACAATCCAAACGGTGCGTTCCTAACAGGAAGTCAGAGTTATGGTCCGCAAGCGGGATTAAACCTAAGCTGGAACATCTTTGATGGAGGAACAACCAAAACCAGACAGCAGAACGCTAAGATTGCGCTCGAATCGCAGAAGATTCAGCAAGAGCGGACAACAGTTACCGTTCAGCGCGATGTCTTGAACGCCCATTCTAGCTTCGAAAACGCCCTCTTTGTACTGAAAGCACAACAAGCCAACCTTGCCACCACGCAACGCAACTTTGAGCGCAGCAACGAGATGTACAAGCAAGGACAGATTACATCTATTGAGTTTAGACAAGCGCAATTGAACATGCTGAATGCTCAAACCAATCTAAGCCAAGCTAAGTACAGCGCCAAAAATGCCGAGTTGCAATTGAAGCAATTGGCGGGGGTGCTTTTGGAGGATTGAGAAGCAATTTAAAATTCGATGAAATCTGAAAAAGGAATAAACCTCGCCCAAAAGCTTAGCCTTTTCCCAGCCATTTTTTTCTCATTGTATCAGGTTTGTTTCTGCTGGTTGCAAAAGATGCGGCAATTAGCCTTGGAAATAGATACGGTCGAATTCTTTGCGAGACGGATACCATCAATAATACCCAATTTATATCGCTTAATCTGATTCTCCCACAGATTACCAGTAAGCTTATGTTCGGAGAAAAACTGAGACGCTTCGTTCCTCAGCGAAGCAAGTGGCAGACCCCTTAACCATCCGTTTGCTTCGCTGAGGAACGAGGCGTCTCACGAAAAGTGGTAAACAACGGGGGAATCAGATCGTTTAAAATGAAATTTGGGATTCTACTATTCTTTTCGTTTTTGATCTAGAAATCGCTGCAAATCTCGGTTGGCACCACAGAGAACCATGATATCGCCCTCATCCAGCGTCATTTCTGGCGAAGCCACTCCTTGAGCTTTTAGTTCTGTTCTACTCGTACCAAAAATGCTATTCACCTCCGACTTTTTAATCGTTGTGAGAATGAGGATATTGAACAGTTTTCTAAAGTCAACTTCCCCTATGGTTTTACCACCATACTTTTTAGGCACTTTGGCTTCAATAATGCTGAAATCATCGCTAAGTTCAAACGAGTCTACCACATCTATTAAACACAATTTCTTTGACCAACGTTCTGCTGTTTCCTCTTCAGGATGTACTATCTCATCTACCCCAATCGCTTCCAAAACTTTTTCATGAAGTGGATTGATGGCCCGGCTTATTAATCGCTTAACGCGCATATTTTTAAACAAAGCGGTTGCCATGATATTGGCGCCTTGGTTTTCGCCAATTGCAACAATCACCACATCGGTATCTTCGAGGGGTAGACCAGTGGCTGTGAATTCATCCGTTGCATCCATACAGATGGTGTGCGAAATTTTTTCCTTATAGAGGTCTACCTTTTCCATTCTGGTATCAATGCCGATGACCTCGTTGCCTTGCGCTGTTAGTTTTTGAGCCAATGAAGCACCAAAACTTCCAAGTCCAACGATTAAGTATTTCATGATAATTAGAGATTAATTTATCGTCATTTCCTCAGTGGGATAACGATAGTTCTTGTGTTTGATTTTTTTAAAAACGGCTATTACCAAGGTCAGCATGCTTACGCGACCAACGAACATAACAATAACCAGAATTAATTTACTGGCACTTGAAAGATTCGGAGTGATACCTAAGCTCAAACCGACCGTGCTATAGGCAGAAAAACATTCAAATGCGATATCTATCAGACTCTTTTCGTTGTCGAAGAAGGAAATAAAAATGATGCCGAAACCGATGACAATCAATGAAAGTGATATGGTTGCAAACGCTCGCCTAACCGAAATGTCGGCAATTTCTCTACGGAACACTTCAATCCTTGTCTTTCCCTTAGCCAAGCTCAAAATGTTAAGCGTTGCAATGGCAAAAGTGCTGGTTTTTATTCCACCCCCAGTAGAGGCCGGTGAAGCTCCAATCCACATAAGTAAAAAAACCATCATGGTGGTTGGAAAAAGCATTGCTGCCGTGTCGATGCTATTGAATCCTGCGGTTCGGGGTGTTGTTGCCCCAAACAAAGCTGTAACCATCTTACCAAATCCATGATGTTCAGCTAGGGTATTGTTGTATTCGAGGAAGTAGAAAGCCACAAAAGCCACGGCAGTTATGGAGATTGTGGTTATTAATGTTATTCGGCTGTTTAGATTAAGCACCCAAGGTCTATGGTCGCGTTTTAAGCGATTGGAAAAAAGAAACTTTTTTGCCTGATACTTTAAGTAGTTGATGATGTTAGTTACAATGGGAAACCCCAATCCGCCCAACACGAAGGTGAATATCACTGCTAGCTGAAGAAAATAGTTGTATTTAAATCCATCATCATAGAGTCCAGCTGAGATGGTTGAGAATCCTGCATTGCAAAAAGCTGAGACGGAATGAAAGACCGCAAAGAATATTCGCTCATACTGAGAATGGAAGTCTGCGACTTTGAGACTGCTAAAAATGAAGATACTTGAAAACAATTCGATACCAAAGGTGATGAGAATGATGTTTTTGAGTGTAGAAAAAACCTCTCCCATCTTCTTAGAATTGGTCATATCACTCAGCACCAATTGGTTCTCATAGCTGGTTCCACCCTTAAAAAAGTAGGCGAAATAGCTTGAAAAGGTGAGAATTCCCAAGCCTCCGAGCTGAATGAGTGACATGATGATGATTTGACCGAATTCAGTGAAATAGGTTCCTGTATCTACCACAGATAAACCAGTAACAGAAACGGCACTGGTTGAAGTAAAAAGAGCATTTGTGAACGAGATTCCAGTATAGGTAGCGTTGGGAAGTTGGAGAAGGAATGCTCCTAAGAAAATCAGAATGAAAAAACTTGCCACAAAAAGCTGTGCCGGATTTAGAAAAGTTCGCTTGAAGTTAAATCGTGCTGCAGATAGTTCGCGAATGAAGGAAAGAACGACTGCAATCTTCACCCAAATGGAATTTTCGAGCAGCAGGTCGGTTCTAAACGGAACTCCAACAAATAGGTAGTGATAGTAAGTCCAAAGTGTGAAGCAGACAGATAGCAAATCAAAAACAAAGACTTTCCGTTTGAAAATATGTGTTCTGTCAAAATAGCGTGCTATGGTGGAAATCACTCCAATTCCAAGCGCAACAAAGTAGAATCCATCCAATAGTTGTTGGAATTCTGTGCTCTGAGAATAACCGAAATCGGAAATGAATGCTACAATACCCAGAATGCTGGTAAGAAGGGCAATTCTATGCAGATACTGCAACTCGAAGTTCATGCCGCAAAAGTCAGATTCTATTGCGAGACTAAAGTATGGTAAGAGGAAATTATTTAATCTCGTTTTATCGAGCTGAACAATGAGAACATTTCTAGAAAGGAAGAGATTGACATATTTTGGGAGAGACTGGGCAAGAAGAAAGTAAATATTCTGATAAACAATGCTGGTTTATTGGTCTCAGAAAGAGTTAAAACTATGCACTTTTAGTGCATGTCGCTTTCAGCTTCTAAAAAGTTTACCTTTCGGATATGGTCGAACAACGAACCAATGGACATACCGTTTCCCGTCTGACAGTTCATTTGGTGT